>JBCCJI010000031.1:0-40477 GCA_039027855.1 Pseudomonadota bacterium
CCTGGGGCCAATCGCGTCCTCGGCCTTCGCAGCCACGACGCCGGATGCCGAGGCGTTCTGCTCCGCCCGCGGTGAGCCATCGTGTCGCCATGCCTTCGAGACCGATGGCGAACGCGGCTTGGCAGGGGCAGGGGCAGGGGCTGGTGCTGGGGCTGGTGCTGACGCCGCGCGCTCACCCCTCAGGCGGCAAGGATCGTCTGGGCCGGATCTCCAAGGCGGATCTCCAAGGAAGGGAACCGCTACTCGCGCCGGCTGCGCTACCTCGGCGCCACGGCGCGGGTAAGCGCAAGGCGGGGCCGTCGTGCTGCCTCCGCAAACAGCGCCTCCAACAGCGCCCCCATTGGGCCCCCACTGAGCCCCCGACTGGGCCCCCGACTGAGCCCCCGACTGAGCCCCGACTGGCTCGACCGCATGCTCGCGCGCAATCCCGTCAAGCGCGTCGCCGTCGCGCTGGCCGCGCGCATGGCCCCAACTCTTCTAGGCGCTCATCCGCAGCGGTGACAGCTACCGGCCGACCACTGCCCGACGGCATCAGATCGCCATCAGATCGGCGCCGGGCACGCCGGGCGGCCCAAAGCCGGTGAGGCGCTCGGTGACGGGATGGCACAAAAGCGGTGAGAAAGGCGAAGGGACACCCTGTTCGGACCGGAGCGGCTTTGATCGCGCGCCATTGACCGGGATCGGGATCCGACGCCACCGGCGGACGTCACCAGCGCGCGCGGCAGCTCACGCCAAAGACGAGACGCCGTAACCCTGGCCGCGACCGACCAAAACACCAAACCTAACCAAACCTCTCGCCAAGGCCCCTTCCAGACGCGGTTCGAGAGACCATTGGCGCATGCGGTCGTAACCGCGTTCCTTGCCCAAGAAGATTGCGTCCAGCGCGCACTTCATCCGCCAACGGGCTCGCATCGATGGCGGCACCATAGCGCACTGTCATAGGTCGGGCGCGTGCAAGCGCCGCCGAAGAACGCAAAAGCCCTGTCGTGGGCGTCGAACACCCCTGCGTCGTCGTCCGGGCATGCCCGGATGAAAGGCGCCAGTGGCGCGTTTCAAACTGAGCAAGGCCCGGAGGGTTTCTGATCCCTGCTCGGACCGGCCCGCACGACCGTCATCCGGCTGTGACAGAGCCGGATACGCGCCCCCTTCTCGGTCGTCGTGACCCCATCGATGACGACGACCCGTTGGTCTAGGAAAAGATCCACTGGACCGTTCGCTGGTCCCCCTCACCTCCAATTGAACGTGTTTGCCTCGCCTGGTGCGACGCTGAGCGGGAAGAAGGCCGCCGCCGTCGCCCGGCTCTACCGACGCTTCCAGACCGCCACGTACCGTTGCACCACGTCATAGCCGCCGCCGCAGCCGAGCCCGCCGAGCTCCTCGAAGACCCGTGTCAGCGTTAGCCGTTCCCGGCTCGACCGCGCCGCGTTCGTCGCAAACAGCCCATCCAGCGCCTCGCGCCAGGGCGCTCGCCATCAGGTTTGAACCGATGGTGCCCCGATGGTGCCCCGATGGCGCCTTCGATGGCTCGCCTTCGGCTGGTGCTGAGAGCTTCGCCCGTAGGTCAATGCGGTCTCCTCCGATCGGATTACCTCATGCACCGTCTTCCGAGACACCCGCAGATCGGCTTGATCGACCTCCACTGGACAAAGCGCGCGCGCAGGATCTTGGCGATCGTCTCCACGACCGGCATCCCACGCTTGGCCCCCGATAACCTCGGGAACACCGTGGACCCCAACGCCATGGGAGCCAATGGACGCAGATCACCTCTCAGAGCGGGTCCTCATTGCAGGCCGATCCACAGCCTGGGTTCCCGTCGGCGCATTCATTCGGCGCCCTCATTCGACTTGGGGGGTGAGCGCGTCGATGGATTGGAACTTTGCGGTGATGAAATCGGTGAAGGCTCGGACCCGGGGCGATTGGGTGCGCGATGGCGGTCGGACGGCGTAGATGCCCCATTCCGGCAAAACCCTGTGGTGGGGGAGCACAACGGTGAGTTCGCCGCTCTCGAGATGCTCGGCGATCTCCCACCTGCATTTCCGCGCAATGCCGATCCCCGAGAGCGCGGCCTCGGTGACGGCCTCTGCTAGGTTGGTGGAGAAATTGCCGGACACCCGGACATCCTCGATCTGTCCGCCCGGCCCGCGTGTCGTCCAGGTGCGGATGTCGGATCGGATCAGGCAGTTGTGGCTGCGCAGATCCGCCGGCACCGACGGGATGCCTCGGCGCGCGAGGTAGTCGGGCGATGCCACCGCGACACGCGTGCTGTCGCCGATGCGCCGTGACTTGAGGGTGGATGGCGACAGTTCTCCGAGGCGGACGGCCAGGTCGAACCCGTTCTCGACGATGTCGAAGGCGCTGTCGCTGAGATGGAGTTGCACCGACAGCTTTGGGTAGAGCGCCAGAAACTCGGCCATATGCGGGGCGATATGCTTGCGCCCGAAGGAGGCAGAACTCGCCACCCGCAACTCGCCGCTCACCGTCGCCGGGTCTCGCTGGAGATCCGAGAACGCATCTTCCATATCGTCCAGGATGCGCTTGGCATGGCCCAGGAAGATCTCGCCATCCACCGAGAGGGCCACGGTCCGCGTCGTGCGATGCAGCAGCTGGACCCCGAGCGCGCTCTCGAGCTCCTGGACCCTCTGTGTCGCGGCCGTCCGCGACAGGCCGAGTTCGGCGCCCGCCTTGCCGATGGCCCCCAGCTTGGCAACGCGGACGAACAGCTCGAGCGATTTAGGATCTAGGGCCATTATTTGTCAAAAGCGGATAGTGTATCCGCTTCTCTCTCGATTATCCCGCCATGAGACGCCTTAAGTCCACGTCAGAAAACTGTCCAGAGAGAACGGGAGAATGCGGTCATGCGAGGGACACTCGCCCTACTTGCGATGGGCGCGGCGATAGTGGCGTCAGCGGTCCAAGCCCAGTCGACGGTCGAGGTCGTCACCCGGGACGACTTCAGCCTGATCCCGCTCAATCCGCTGCGCGGCGATGCAAGCCCCAAAGCTGGCGTGCTCTGGGGCGATCTGCGCGCCGATGTGGCGACGGGTGCGCTGATCCAGTTTGCCGACGGCTTCGCCTCACCGCCCCACATCCACAACATCACCTATCGTGCCGTGGTGCTCGAAGGCATGGTTCACAACGACGATCCGGATGCAGAGAACCTATGGATGGAGCCCGGCTCGTTCTGGACCCAGCCGGCGGGTGAGACGCACATCACCTCGGTTGGCCCCGGCGGCGGCTTGGCCTTTCTCGATATCGAATCCGGTCCCTATCTGGTCCGCCCCGCCCAGGAAGCCTTCGACAATGGCGATCGACCGATCAACGTAGAAGCCCGCAACATCGTCTGGCTCACGGCGGCCGATCTTTCTTGGGTCGAGCATGACGGCGCCGAGGCGGGCCCGGAGGTTGCCTTCCTCTGGGGGCAGCCGGCCAGCGGGCAGCGCAACGGCACCTTCCTGCGGCTTCCCGCCGGATCGGGCGCTCGTCTCATGACCGGAACGGATGCGCTGAAGGCCGTGCTGATAAAGGGCAGTCTGACCCATGAGGCCGGAGATCTTTCCCCCACCGAGACCCTGTCACCGGGGAGCTATATCGGGTCCGAGGGCGAAGTGAGCCACGCGCTGGCCTGCACCGGCACCGTGCCTTGCCTGCTCTATGTGAGCACCACGGGCAGCTACCGGGTGGCTGAGGCCAGAAGCGACTGAGCGGCGTTCGCATCACGCCAAGCCCCGATCACGCAACAGGTCGACAGCTATGGACCGCGAGTGGGACGCCGAGTTCGCGCAGGAGGAACGGTCGAGCCTCACGTACATGTTTCGGGGCAGGCTCGTCGTCCTCACGCTGCTCGCGATTTGGGTGATCGTCTCCCTGCCGGCGGAGCGGTCGGTGGCCTATCTCTCGGTTCTGGCACTCTTTTTTCTTTTTGGCGCGATCCCTTACGCGCTCGCGGTCCGCGGGCATGGCGGGGCACTGACCGTGCCCGTCTTCCTCGCACTGGATGCGTCTGTCCTCAGCTATCTGCTGATCGTCCCGAACCCTTACGGCCTCGAAGGCTGGTCACCGCAGATGAACCTGCGTGCGCCAGGGTTTCTCTATCTCGGCCTGTTTCTCGCCTACATGGCGCTGAGCTACAAACCGGCGCTGGTGATATGGGCGGGGATCGCGGCGGTCCTGTCCTGGAGCGCAGGCTATCTCTGGGTCATCAGCCTGCCGGAAACGCGCTTCTTCTCCTCCCGGGACGTGATCGATGCGGGGCTGAGCCTCGAGGCGGCACTCGACCGGGTGCTCGATCCCAATGCGGTCGGCTATGCGCGCCTCGTCAATCAGATCGTCTTTCTGGTCGCCGTGACGCTCATCCTGACCCTCACCATCTGGCGCTCGCGCCAACTTGTGCGGCGGCAGCTTGCGTCGGAGCGTCAGCGCTCGGCCCTGTCGCGTTATTTCTCTCCGAACCTTGTGGAGGAACTGACGGCGAGCGGCCGGTCGCTCGGCGAGCCCAAGGTGCAGCCCGTCGCGGTTCTTTTCGCCGACATGGTCGGCTTCACCTCGTTCTCCGAGAAACTGGCGCCGGTCGAACTCATCGCGCTGCTCCGCGACTTCCACGGCAGGCTGGCGCGCGTCGCGCTCAGCCACGGCGGCACCATCGACAAGTATATCGGCGATGCGATCATGGTCCATTTCGGCACGCCCGAGCCAGCGCCAGACGATGCAGAACGCGCGCTCCGCTGTGCAGCGGCCATGCGCGCCACGATCCAAAGCTGGAATGAAACCCGCGCCGAAGCCGGGCTGCAGCCGATCGGGATGGGCATCGGCCTTCACTACGGCGATGTCGTTGTCGGCAATATCGGCGACGAGCGGCGCCTCGAATACACGGTGCTCGGCGATACCGTAAACGTCGCCAGCAGACTTGAGACGCTCACCCGCAGGCTCGACACGCCGATCGTCACGACAGAGCCGCTCGTCGAGGCCGCGATCCGCGCCGGCGCCGACCCGCGTCAGAGCCTGCCGGGTCTTCAGCCGGGTGAGACCGAGCACGTCCGGGGCCGCGCAGAGCCCGTCCGTCTCTGGCACACCGGCCCCAGCGACCTCCGGCGGTCGGCGACATGAACACCGTGTGGCCCCCGATGCACCGCCGCGCGCCATTCCCGCCCAACGCCACCAACAGGAGTTGAGATCAGACCCATGACGATCTGGACCTTCCTCACCGCGGCCGCAATCGGTCTTTCGACGCTGCCCGCAACGGCGCATCCCCATGTTTTTGTCGATGCCCGCATCGGACTGGTCGTGGATGAGAAGGCGAGGCTGGAGGCAATCCGGGTCACCTGGCTCTTCGATGCGTTCCACACGCTCTACATCCTCGCCTTCGACGGAATCACGCCGTCTCCGGCCGGCACGCTCGATGCACCCGCCCGGGCGCAGCTCGCGCGGTCCTATACGGATTGGCAGCGAGACTTCGACGGCTTTGCGAAGCTCTCGCTCGCGCATGAGCCTGTGGCGCTGGATATGCCGAGCGATGTCGGCGCGCGTCTGATCGGCGACCGGCTCGAGATCACCTTCAGCCGCGCCCTGGCAGAGCCGGCCGCCCTGTCCGAGTTCTCCGCGGAGATCTCTGTCTTTGACAGCTCCTACTACCACGCCGTCTCGGTGGCGGCGCCGCCGACGATCCTCGGCGACGCCCGTGGGTGCGCGGCGGTTCTGATCCCCTTCGAGTCGCATACCCAGACGGCAGAGATCCGGGCATCGCTGGCCAGTCTCAGCCGTGAAGAGCTGCCGCCGATCGCGGATATCGGAGCCCTCTTTGCCGACCGGATCAGGCTATCATGCGAATGATTTTCCCAAACGTCGCCGCTCTCCTCGCAATCGCTCTGCTCGCGGCGAGCTTGGCCCATGCAGCGTTCTGGGGCGATCTCGCCCGTTGGGTCGTTGCCGAGCAGCGGGTCCTCCAGAACGACATGGCCCTCGCCGTCCGCGCGATCCGTGCCGGCGACATCTGGGCCTGGTTTCCCCTTATGGCGGCAGCCGGCACATACGGGTTTGTGCATGCCATCGGCCCGGGCCATGGCAAGTTTCTGATCGCCGGTGTGGGGCTCGCATCGCCGGTATCGGGCGCCCGCCTCGGGGGGGTCGCGCTAGCCTCCAGCCTTGCTCAGGCGGCCTGGGCAATCGTCCTCGTCTATGGTGGTTTCTGGCTTCTCGAGGCTTCCGCTGCGGAGCTTATCGGCCTGTCGGAGCGCTATCTCGCACCGGCGAGCCACGGTGCGATTGCGGCGATCGGCGCGCTCCTTGCCCTGCGAGGTCTCCATGCGTTGTGGCGCTCGAGCGATGGATCTGCCTCGCATGCCCACCAGTCTTGCGGGTGCGGCGGCCATGGCGGCCACGGGCCTTCCACAGCGGAAATCACGCGGCTTGCGTCCTTTCGCGACACTGTGGCCCTCGTATTCAGCATAGCAATACGTCCCTGTACCGGCGCGCTCTTCCTGTTGGTCATCGCCTGGCAGATGGACATCGCTGCGGCCGGAGCAGCGGCCGTGATGGTGATGGGTCTCGGAACTGCCACGACCACCGGATTGGTCGCTGTCTCGAGCGTCGCGGCGCGCGCACTGACACGGACCGCCTCCCAAAGGCTCGGAGTTTTGGCCGTGACCCTCCCCGCACTTCAGCTCGTGTCAGGTCTCGCCGTCACGTGGTTCGCCTCTGTCTTTTTGCGAACCGGCATGGCCTGAGCACCGTAAGCCACAACCCCGGCCCCATGTCGCGGATCCATGGCGAGTGTTCGTGGATAGGGACCCGGGACCTGACCCGGTTGCTGGCCCGGTTGCTGGCCCGGTTGCTGGCCCGGGCATTCTGCAAACTTCCAGGCTGGATTCAGTTGGTCGGCGAACTCGTTTGGGGTCAAGCCGCCGAGCGCCGCGTGGGTTCGCAGCTGGCTGTCGTCGCTACTCCGTGCTTCGATGCTGGCGCACGCGTCGCCCATGCACAGGAACCAGGATGCATTCAGGCACTCAGGCCTAGGTGGTAGATGCACCAAGATTGAGATAAGTATCTGACGTTGTTAGGATATCGAGAGAGCAGATGACGCCTGCACCGCTGAGAGAGGTAGGCAATAATACGAGTATCGGCGCGGTGGCTCGGCGCCATCTGCCGGTATATGCACGCCTCCAAAGGGCTCTCGGCAGCACGATTCTCGCGAGACCTGGATGTCCAGCACAAGAAGGCCTTCGTGCTGATGCACAAGCTCCGCGAGGCACTGGCAGCGGCGATGCGTAGCTCTGCGGCGAGGTGGAGGTTCATGGCGCGGCATTCGGCGGCCATCTCCGCCCCGTCAAGCGGCGCAAGAATCGCGTTGATTGCCAGGTTCCGAAGCACCGCATTGCCCAACGGCGCATCGTAATGGCGCTGCGTCAGCGCGGCGGACGCATGCTCAAGCGGAGGTTCCTCCGCGAGACGGAGGGCGTCGGCTTCGCCCGCGAACGCATCGCGCCGGGATCGACGCTATGGGTCGACGAAGTCGCGCGGTGGGACCTTCTCGAGCCGTTGTTCGACGTCAGCCGCAACCTCCATTCCGTGGCCTAGAGCGGCGACAGCTCCACACGAAGATGGACTGGAGCTTCTTCTCCCGGCTGAGGCGGATGATCGCCGGCCATCATCACAAGGTGGGTAGCCGGCTTATCGACGCCTATGCCCCGCATGCCGCCTGGCTCGAGGATGATCGCGCAGAGAGCAACGGGCGGCTGGCCGATAGCCTCATTGGCCGAGCGCTCGCCGCTCCTGTCGGCCGGAACTCGAAGGGATGTTGGCAACGACGCGTGAGCCGCGACGCCTCGCCGGGCGCCCAGACGCACATCTCCTCGCGCTTCTTGACCATCCGCAAGAGCCGGCACCGCTTGCGCCGTGCCTCTGCCCCTGGACGCTCTGGAAGACGACCGAGTTCCTGAGCGTGGTGTCCGAGCTGTCGAGCTTGCGCCCGGCCATCACCCGCCCGGCCATCACCCGCCCGGCCATCACCCGCCCGACCATTACCCACTCGGCGATCTCGCGCGTCGTCATCTCGCCCTCCGCTCCAAGATGGCGGGCGCAGATGTCGGCAATCTCGCCCTTCTTGAAGAAGCCGTGGCGGACCATGCAGGGCGCCCGCTGACAACGGCGGGCTACCACGCTGGTTTCTGGGTACCACCCCCTCACGCGAAGTGTGCAACAGAGCCAATTACTACCTTACGTCATTCATTGCCTAGCCCGGTGCGCGCCGCGGAGCCGGACTATCCGGCGCGCAGAGTGTGACCGTTGTTGGTGGCAGCTGCGGCGTCTGTGCAACACTGTCCCGTAACAACACTTCTGGCGGGAGCTCGGAGAGCAAAGCACTCGGCTCGATTGTGCAGTCTCAAGGCGTTTGCGGTGCTCGCGAGAGTATCCGAACGAGGTGTTTAAGCCCGTTGACCGTTCGTGCATTGTTTGCCGGAGACGCCCATGCTGCCCCGCTATTCACGCCGTGCTGTCATTGCGCTGATCTCCACCACGTCTCTCGTACCCCTTCAAACCACCGTCGCCCGGGCGCAATGCATTGGCGCCGTGTGTTCCGACATGCCGGCCGGGGGGATTGCTTTCGAAAACGGGCCCACCACCGTGAGCGTTGGTGACGCTGTGCCGGGTTCAACCGCGGTCGTACCGGGGACCACTGGCATCCTGCTTCGCCAGACCGGTCTCGACGGCACCGGGGGGGTGGCGTTCGAGGGCGATCTGGATGGCGCTGCGACGCTCCCGGTCGATGACGACAACGACCCGATGACCCCGCCCGTCGAGGTGCTGGCCGGCAGCGACGGCACACCGCTCACCATCGAGGGCGACTTCTTGGTGGCCAACGGCGATGGCACCTTCCGGATCGGAACGGTGACGCTGGCCAACACCGATGCGCTCCGCGATTTTCTGCTGGCGAGGATCGTTACCAGCACCGGCACCTCGGTCACGGCGGCGCTGACGCTCAACAACAACGCTAGTGATGGGCGCGGTGCGTCGTTTGCGACCACCGGTGCCGGCGGGATCGTGGTCGAGAGCCTCGGCGGCAACGGCGGCGATGGCGGCGTGATCAACATCATCCTGATCGGCGAGATCGGCGAGGATGGTGATGATGGCGGCGATGGCGGCTCGGTCGCGGTCAACAGCAATGGGGCGATCACCGTGTTGGGCGGCGCCCCCGACATCGCCGGGGTGCGCGCGTTCAGTCGGGGTGGATCGGGCGGCGATGGCGGCGGCTTTTTCGCCGCCTTTTCCGACCCTGGCGCGGGCGGCGACGGCGCGGATGGTGGCGACGTTGCCGTCAGCCTTGGCGGACAAAGTGCGATCGAGACCTTTGCCGCCCGCGCCTTCGGGGTGGAGGCGATCAGCCGGGGCGGCGATGGCGGTGCCGGTGGCGACAGTGTCGCTGGCCTGTCGCTCGGCGATGATGGCGGCGATGCGGGCGAGGGCGGGGATGTCACCGTTTCGAATGCCGGGACCATCGCCACAGCCGGCATCGGGGCGCATGGCATCTATGCTGCCAGCGTCGGCGCGGGGGCGGGCGACGGCAGCTCGGGCGCTGCGATCATCGCCGTGGGCGGCAATGGCGGCGGTGCGACCGACGGCGGCGCCGTCACCATCAACAATGCCGGCGATGTGACGACCAGCCGCTCCAGCGCCCATGGCCTGTTCGCGCAGTCGATCGGCGGCGGTGGTGGTGATGGCGGCAGCACCGTGGGCGGCGTGGGCATTGGCGGGTCAGGTGGCTCGAGCGGCAATGGCGGCACCGTGACCGTTACCCATGGCGGTGGCCTGATCCAGACCGGCACCTCAGCGGGAGAGGGCACCGGCGCCTTTGGTATCTTTGCCCAGTCGGTGGGCGGTGGCGGCGGCTCGGCTGGCTTTGGCGGCGGCATCATCGGCATCGGTGGCAGTGGCGACAGCGGCGGCAATGGCGGCGCGGTCAATGTGACCACGGCAGCCACCGGTGACATCGTCACGCGCGACAGCGGCGGCCATGCCATCCTGGCGCAAAGCATCGGCGGCGGCGGTGGCGCGGGCGGCGTCGGCGGCGGCGTGATCGGCGTCGGCGGCTCGGGCAATGCCTCGGGCAATGGCGGCCGGGTCGAGGTCGACATGGTCGGCCGCATCGTCACCGAGGGCACGGCGGCGCGCGGTGTCTTCGCCCAGTCCATCGGCGGCGGCGGCGGTTCGGGCGGGGATACGGGTGGCGCCTATGCGCTTGGCGGCGCGGGCGGCGCGGGCGGCGATGGCGGCGTGGTCGACGCCCGCAACACGGGCAGCATCGTCACTCTGGGCGAGAGGGCCGACGCCATCCTGGCGCAGAGCATCGGCGGCGGTGGCGGCGCGGGCGGCAATGCCGGCGGCGCGGCGGCCATCGGAGGCTCCTCCACCGCGGGTGGTAATGCGAGCACGGTCGCCGCCACCAACAACGGCACGATCATCACCGAGGGCGAGCGCGCCCGTGGAGTCCTCGCCCAGAGCATCGGCGGTGGTGGCGGCACGGGTGGGATCGCCGGCGGCCTGTTCAACATTGGCGGCGCCGCGGGCGCCGGGGGCAATGCGGGCCTGGTGGCTGTGACAAACACCGGGACGATCAACACTGGCGGGCGCTTTGCCACGGGGCTGCAGGCGCAATCGATCGGCGGCGGTGGCGGCGATGGCGGCACGACCGGTGGCGTCTTCGTCACGGTCGGTGGCGCGGGCGGATCGGGCGGCGCCGGCGGCAGTGTCACCGCGCTCCATACCGGCGCGATCACCACGGGCGGCGAGGACGCGCTGGGTATCTTCGCCCAGTCGGTCGGCGGCGGTGGGGGCTCGGCCGGCGGCGCCTTCTCCTTCTCGGCCGGGATCGGCGTGGGTGTCGGTGGCGGCGGTGGCGGCGGCGGCGATGCACGCGCCGTGGCTGTCACCCTCGCCGGTGGCACCACCAACGCCTCCATCGCAACAAGCGGCCGGCGGGCGACCGGCCTGATGGCGCAGTCCATCGGCGGCGGTGGGGGGCGTGCCGGCGGCACCGTCCAGATCACCAGCTCTCCCTTCGCCGCCGTCAGCGTGGCGGTGGGCGGGGCTGGCGGCTCGGGCGGTTTGGGCGGCACCGTCGATGTGAGCGGCCGCGTCGATATTGCGACGACCGGCGAGGACGCCGCTGGCCTGCAGGCCCAATCGGTCGGGGGAGGCGGCGGCGATGGCGGGTTCGCGGCCAGCGGTGCGCTCAGCTTCTCTGAGCTCGCCTCGGTCTCTGCGGCAATCGGTGTCGGCGGCACCGGGGGCGGTGGGGGCGCCGGCAGTGCGGTCACGATCGACACGGGCGGTAGCATCCGGACGGTGGGCGATCGCTCCACCGGCCTCTTGGCGCAATCGGTTGGCGGCGGCGGCGGCTCGGGCGGTGTCTCGGTCGCTGCGTCCTTCGCGGGCTCCACGGGCTTTGCCTTCGCCGCCGGCATCGCCGTGGGCGGCGCGGGCGGAGACGGTGGCGCTGGCGACGATGTCAACGCGGCCTTCGACGGCGTTATCGAGACCGCCGGCGCCTCGGCCGATGGCTTCGTCGCACAGTCGATCGGTGGCGGTGGCGGCACAGGAGGGTTCTCGCTTTCCGCCGTGGCGACGGTCGGCACCGGCCTCGCCGTCGCGGCCCCTGTCACCGTGGGCGGTGTGGGCGGCGGTGGCGGCGACGGCGCGCTCGCGCTGGGCGAGGTGACCGGTAGCGTTGCGACAACGGGCGAGGACGCCGACGGCATCGTGGTGCAAAGCATCGGCGGTGGCGGCGGCAATGGCGGCTTCACGCTCGGCGGCGGGCTGGCGCTCGGCGGTGGCGGGCCGGCGGTCGTCGGCCTCGGTATCGGCGGCGCCGGGGGTGATGGCGGGGATGGCGGCAGCGCCATCGGCCTTGTCGACGGCGGCGTCACCACCGCTGGCGACCGGGCGACGGGCATCCTGGTGCAAAGCGTCGGTGGCGGTGGCGGCACGGGCGGCTTCAACGTCACCGCAGGCTTCTCGGCCGGGGTCGTCGCCTCGGGCGTGATCGGGATCGGCGTCGGCGGGACGGGTGGCGCCGGAGGGGACGGTGGCACCGCGGCCATCGACGTGAGAGCAGATGTGACCACCACGGGCGATCAGTCCGACGGCGTCGTGGCCCAGTCGATAGGTGGCGGCGGCGGTGCTGGCGGGTTCAACATCACCTCGGGCCTGAGCGTCGCCACGACCGCGGGCGGCACGCTCGGCATCGGAGTCGGCGGTGCCGGCGCAAGCGGAGGCGATGGCGGTGTGGCCGACGCCACCTTCAACGGCGCGGTCTCCGTCGATGGCGCGCAGTCCACCGCGATCCTAGCCCAGTCCATCGGCGGGGGCGGCGGCACGGGCGGCTTCAACGTCACGGCCGGCGCCTCGGGTGTCACCTCGACCACGCTTGGTCCGGGCGTGAACGGGGTCATCGGCTTTGGCATCGGCGGCAGCGGCGCGGGTGGAGGCAGTGGCCGCACCGTGGCGCTCAGCGCCTTCGGCGATGTCGCCGCCAATGGTGAGGACGCCCGCGGTATCGTCGCGCAGAGCATCGGCGGCGGTGGCGGCGCGGGCGGTTTCGCGCTGACCGGCAGCCTTGCCGTCTCGGCCAATGCGAGCGGCACGGTCGGCGTGGGTGTTGGAGGCACCGGGGGCGGTGGTGGCACCGGGGGCGCGGTCAATCTGTCCCAGGGCGGCGCGGTCATGTCGAGCGGTGAGAACGGCGCAGCGATCCTCGCCCAAAGCATCGGCGGCGGCGGTGGCACGGGTGGTTTCGTCCTCTCCGGCGGCGCTTCGGCGGCCTTGGCGCCACAGTCTTTCGCGGCATCCGGCTCGATCCTGCTGGGTGTCGGCGGCGCCGGTGGCGGGGCTGGCGATGGCGGCGCTGTCTTCGTCATCAGTCAGGCCGACGTCATGGTCGACGGCGCCCGGCGCGATGGCCTAGTTGCCCAATCCATCGGGGGTGGTGGCGGCGACGGCGGCTTCAGCATCGGGGGCGTGCTGAATGTCTCCACGACCATCGGCGGCGCTTTGAACGTGGGTGTCGGCGGAGCCGGCGGCGGCGGGGGGGACGGCGGCACGGTCGATGCCCGCTTCACGGGTACCATCAACGCCGTCGGCAGCGAAGCGACCGCCCTGCTGGCGCAAAGCATCGGCGGCGGCGGTGGCGCGGGCGGCTTTGCGGTCAATGGCACGTTGTCGGGCACGAGCACCGCCAGCGGCGCCGTCGGTATTGGTGTCGGCGGCTCGGGAGAGGGCGGCGGCAGCGGCGGCGAGGTCATGTTGAGCGCCAATGGCACTGTCATGACCCAGGGCGACCGCCTGGACGGCGTCGTGGCGCAAAGCATTGGCGGCGGCGGTGGAACCGGCGGGTTCAGCGTCAATGGCGCGGTCTCGGGCGCAGGAGCCGCGACCGGTGCTGTGTCGCTCGGCGTCGGTGGTGTGGGCGGTAGCGGCGGTGCAGCCGGGACAGTGATTGCAGCGCTGACCGGCGATGCGGCGACGACGGGCGCCGACAGTACCGCCTTCGCCGCGCAGAGCATCGGCGGCGGCGGCGGTACCGGCGGTTTCAACGTCACCGGCGGCTTCTCCGCCAGCGGCAAGGCCGCGGGAACGCTCGCCCTCGGCGTCGGCGGTGCGGGGGGCGATGGAGGCGCCGGCGGCGCCGTTGCGGCAAGCGTCGAGGGCGATCTCGCCACCCTTGGCGAGCGTGCGCTCGGGATGCAGGCACAGTCCATCGGCGGTGGCGGCGGCAGTGGCGGCTTTGCCATCGGCGGTGAAGTGAGCGGCGCCACGCTCGCCTCGGGCGGCGTCGGCATTGGTGTTGGCGGCTTTGGCGGCGGCGGCGGTCATGCGGGCTTGGTCGAGGCCACGCTGAACGGTCGCCTGTTGACCGATGGCGACGGGGCGGTGGGCCTGCAGGCACAATCCATCGGCGGGGGCGGCGGCCAGGCGGGCTTTGCCATCGTCGGCGCGCTCACCGCCTCGGGCACGGCGGCCGGTAGCCTTGGTGTCGGCATCGGTGGTTTCGGTGGCGGTGGCGGCGATGCGGGCGGCGTGATCGTCACGCGCACGGGCTTCACCGAGACTGGCGGCATCGGCGCCACCGCGATCCAGGCCCAGGCGATCGGCGGCGGCGGCGGCAATGGCGGCTTTAGCATCGGCGGCACACTTGGCGCGTCGGGCAATGTGGCCGGGGCTGTTTCGATCGGTGTCGGTGGCGCGGGGGGCACCGGCGGTGCCGGCGGCACGGTCGATGTCACCGTCGCCGGCGATGTCCGTACCTTCGGCCAGGACGCACTCGGCCTGCAGGCACAATCGCTGGGTGGCGGCGGCGGCGCGGGCGGTTTTACCACCGGTGGCGCGCTGACGGGCGCGACGACCGGGGCCGGCACGCTCGCCATCGGTGTGGGCGGCGTTGCAGGCGGTGGCGGCAACGGCGACAGCGTCGATGTCGCGGTCACGGGCGATGTGCTGACCTTCGGGGATGGTGGCACGGGCCTTCAGGCGCAGAGCATCGGCGGCGGCGGTGGCACCGGCGGCTTCAACGTCGGGGCCAGCTTCTCGGCCTCGAAGACCGTCAGCGGCAATGCGGCCGTCGGCATCGGCGGTTTCGGCGGCGACGGCGGCGATGCGGGGACTGTGACGGCCGCGTTCACCGGCGCGCTGACGACCGAGGGCGATGACGCCATCGGGCTGCAGGCGCAGTCCATTGGCGGCGGGGGCGGCGATGGCGGTTTTCTGGTGCAGGGCAGCACCGGTGTCTCGGGCTCGGTCGCAGGCACCGCGTCGCTTGGCATCGGCGGGTTCGGCGGTGGTGGTGGAGCCGGCAATACCGTCACCGCCGACCTCACGGGCACCCTGCTGACGCGCGGCGACGGCGCGACCGGCTTGCTGGCACAAAGCGCAGGGGGTGGCGGCGGTACTGGCGGCTTCGTCCTGCAGGGCGGCGCCAGTCTGAGCGGAGCCGGCAGCCTCGCCACCGCGCTGTCGCTCGGTGGTTTCGGCGGCGGCGGCGGCGATGGCGGCACCGTGCTCGCCACGCTCGAGGCCGGCGAGGAAGGCGCCTTCAGCACCCTCGGCGAGGATGCCGATGCGGTGGTCGCACAGTCGCTTGGGGGCGGGGGCGGCGTCGGCGGTTTCGTCATCACCGGCACCACCAGCCTGTCGAAGGGAGGCAGCGGCGCTGTGGCCATCGGCGTTGGCGGCGCGGGCGGCGCGGGCGGCGATGGCGGCACGGTGAGCGCCACGATCACCGGCGATCTATCGACGCTTGGCGCAGGCTCAAGCGGTGTGATCGCGCAGTCGCTCGGCGGGGGCGGTGGCACGGGCGGTTTTGTGTTCAGCGGCGCGCTCGCCATCTCCAAGGCCGTGGCGGGCACGACGGCCATCGCCGTCGGTGGCGTCGGCGGCAGTGGGGGCGACGGCGGCACGGTCACGGCCGGTTATACGGGCGTCCTCGCAACCATGGGCGATGCGTCCACCAGCGTGCTGGCGCAGAGCGTCGGTGGCGGTGGCGGCGATGGCGGCTTCACCATGAACGGCGCTCTCTCGATCACCAAGGCAGCGAGCGGTGCCGCCAGTATCGGCATCGGCGGGGTGGGTGGCGATGGCGGCGACGGCGGCAGCGTGACGGCCGAGATCGACGGCTCGCTCGCCACCATGGGCACCGATGCCGCGGGTATCATCGCCCAGTCTGTCGGCGGCGGCGGTGGCACCGGCGGTTTCAACGCCTCGACGGGCGCGGCGGTGTCCTTCGGCAGCCCAGCCGGCTCGCTCGCCCTTGGCATCGGAGGGTTTGGCGGCGGTGGGGGTGACGGCGGCGATGTCACGCTTATCCGCACCGGCGATACCCTGACGATGGGCGGCGGTTCCGACGCGATGCTCGCGCAGTCGGTCGGCGGTGGCGGTGGGCGCGGTGGCGTCAATGTCTCGCTCGGCCTCGCCTTCACCTCCGCGTCGACCGCGTTGAGCGGGGCGATCGGCCTTGGCGGCTTCGGTGGCGCTGGCGGCGACGGCGGGGATGTGACCGCCCTGGTCAACGGCAGCTTCGCGGCCACGGGGCTCGCCACGGGCCTCGGCGAAGACAGTTTCCGCGTCGATGACGGCGTGCTGCGACGGGTGCTAGAGGGCGGCTCAAGCGGGCTTGTGGCCCAGTCCATCGGCGGTGGCGGCGGCCAAGGCGGCGTGAACGTCTCGGGCAGCCTGACCGCAACCCTCAGTTCCAGCAGCCGCGCGGCCGGCGTGACCATCGGCATCGGCGGGCTTGGTGGCGAAGGCGGCGACGGTGGCCTGGTCGATCTGAACTTCAGCGCGCCCGGCGACGTGGTGAACACGGCGCTCGGTAACGGCGAGAGCGGCGTTCTCGCGCAATCGGTCGGTGGCGGTGGCGGTCAGGGGGGCGTCAACGTCTCCAACGGGATCTCGAGCAATGGCGCGCTGACCCTTGGCCTCGGCGGCTTTGGCGGTGACGGCGGGCGCGGCGGCGACGTCACCGCGACCATCGCCGCCAATGTCGCGGTCGCTGGAGACAGCACCCGCGCCATCGCGCTGCAGTCCATCGGCGGCGGCGGCGGCGATGGGGGCATCAACGTCACCGGTGGCATCAACGGGCCCCGGGGTGGCATCGTGCCGAGCCTCGCCTTCGGCATCGGCGGCTTTGGCGGCGCCGGCAATGTCAGTGGCGATGTCACGGGCAACCAGATCGGCACCATCCTGGCCGAGGGAGCGGACAGCATCGGCCTGCTCTCCCAGTCCATCGCCGGCGGTGGTGGTGCGGGTGGGCTGAACGTGACCGGCGTGCTCGACCTTTCCGAGGACCCATCTGCCGCGATCGGCGTAGGGGGCTCGGGCGGCACGGGCGCCGATGCCGGCAGGGTGGACCTGACCAGCGAGGGCGCGATCCTCGTCGACGCCCGGGTGGCTTCCATCGACGATCTGCCGGACGACAGCGACATCGATCGCGATGCCATCGACGCGGACACGCGGTTTCTCGGCCGGGGTCAGGGCGTGCTCGCGCAGTCCATCGGCGGCGGGGGCGGCACGGGCGGCGTCAACACGACCGGTCTCATCGCCCCGCGCAGCGACCAGGTGATGGTCGTCGGTGTGGGTGGGAGCGGCGGCGCCGGCGGCGATGGCGGCGATGTCACGGTGCGCCGTGGTCTCGACGAGAACGCAGCCTCCACGCTCCAGGTCTTCGGCGAGCAATCGACCGGGCTTCTCGCGCAGTCCGTCGGCGGCGGCGGTGGCAACGGCGGCTTCAACTTGGTGACGGCGGTGGACAGCCTGCCGAGCGCCGATGGCGAAACGGCCGCGATCACGATGGTTGTCGGCGGTACCGGTGGCGCAGCCGGCGATGCCGGTGCCACCGTTGTCGAACATCTGGGCGCCATTGCCGTGGAGGGCGAGGGCAGCGATGGCCTGATCGCCCAATCCATCGGCGGGGGCGGCGGCAATGCCGGTCTCAATTTCGCGGCGCCGATCTCGCGCGATGTGAACGCCCTCAACATCGCCGTCGGCGGCGGCACGGGTGAGGGCGGTGAGGGCGGCGACGTGACCGTCACCCATACCGGCGAGGTCACGACCCGCGGTGACGGCGGCGATGCGATCTTTGCGCAATCGGTCGGCGGCGGCGGTGGTAACACGGCGCTCAACACGCTGGTCGACTTCTTCTCAGAAAGCTCGATCAGCGTCTCGATCGGGCGCACGGGCGGCACCGGCGGCGATGCCGGCATGGTCGACCTCACGGTGGATGGCCTTGTCGCCACCGATGGGGACAGCGCCGTCGCGGTCACGGCCCAGTCCGTCGGCGGCGGCGGCGGCAAGAGCGGTGTCACCCAGATCGGCCTGTCCGAGGGCGGTGGCAGGCAGAGCAACGGGCTCAACCTGGCGGTCGGCCTCGACGGCGCCTCGGGCGGTGTCGGCGGCGCGGTGGAGACATCGACGGCCGGTATGATCACAACCGATGGCCGCGATTCCTACGGCGTCTTCGCCCAGTCGGTCGGCGGCGGCGGTGGGGCTGGCGGCATGGCGGGGTCGATCAACTTCAACTCCACCAATGCCCTGAATGTCTCGGTCGGCGGCGGAGGCGGTATCGGCGGTGCCGGGGGCAGCGTGACGGCGGAGAATGCCGCCACCATCGCCACCCTCGGCGAGGGGGCCCACGGCCTATGGGCGCAGTCGGTCGGCGGCGGTGGCGGTGATGGCGGCCTGGCCTATGCCGCAGCCTTCGGCCTGTTCGGCGGCGCCGGGCAGGGCAATACCGTGGCCAGTGTCACCGTCGGCGGCGAGGGTGGCCTGGGTGCGGATGGTGGCGTGGTAGCGGCCACCAACGCCGGCACGATCGCCACCTTCGGCGACGGCGCTTACGGCCTGCGCGCCCAGTCCATCGGCGGTGGCGGCGGCGATGGCGGCATCTCGGTCGGCGGCTCGTTCAACGCGGCGAGCGGGAACAGCAACACCTTCAGCGTCTTCGTCGGCGGTGCGGGCGGTGATGGCGGTATCGGCGGCCTGGTCGACGTGCTGAACGAGGGGACCATCATCACCGCCGGTGCCCGCGCGCCCGGCATCTCAGCCCAGTCGGTCGGCGGCTCGGGCGGTGATGCGGGCATGGTCGTGGCCGGCGAGTTCGCCGTGCGCGGCAACAACCAGAGCTTTGCCATGACCATCGGCGGCGATGGCGGCTCGGGCGGCACGGGCGCGGCCGTGACGGTGATCAATCGGCTCGACGCCACCGGCAGCGGCGGCCTGATCGCGACGACGGGTGAGGACAGCTATGGCATTCATGCGCAATCCGTCGGCGGCGGCGGCGGCACCGGCTCGACCGTCGTCTCGGCACGCCTGACCAGCGCCACCGGCAGCGGCGGCACCATCACCGGCGGCATCGCCGTCGGCGGCAGGGGCGGCGATGGTACCGATGCGGGCGGTGTGCGCGTGGACAATGCCGGCCAGATCGACACCGATGGCGACCGCGCGCACGGCATCTTCGCCCAGTCGGTGGCAGGCGGCGGCGGTAATGGCGGCTTTGCCGTCCTCGCCAATGCCCGGCTGGCGCGCCGCGCGCTCGATCCGTTCGTGTCGCTCGGCGGGTCTGGCGGCGGTGGCGGCGATGCGGGCGACGTGACCGTGGTCAACACGGGCACCATCGTGACCCGCGGCGACGCGGCCCACGGCGTGTTGGCGCAAAGCATCTCGGGCGGCGGTGGCAATGCCGGCGTCAGCATCGGCGTCGCACCGACCATCGGCGGGGCGGTGAACTCGGTGCTGACCTCGCTCCTGCCCGTGGTCTCTGGCGCGGCAGGCGAAGGCTCGATCGGTGAGACAGGCACCGTGAGCGTGGAGCAAGACGGGACGATCGTCACGACCGGTCTCGGCGCCGAGGCGGTCAAGGCCGAGACGGTCGCCGGCGGCGGTGGCTCGCGCTTCCTGATCGGCGACGCGCTGCAGAGCCTGCCAGGCTTTCTCGCCGATGCCGGCGACGTCCTGCCGCTCGATGCTCTCGCGGTTGCGCCCCAGGCAGAGAGCCTTGCCGCCGAAGGCAACGCCGCGGCCTTCCTGAGCGTCGAGGACGTGGCCGCGATGGCGGATGGCACTGTGATCGAGAGCACCCTCGGCGCGACCGCGGCGCTGGTCGACCAGACCGGCGCGCCCGCCATCGCGACCACCAGCGGCGACTTCATGACCCTTGGCGCGGGTTCCGCGGCACTGGTCGCGGCCTCGGTCGGTGGTGGCGGCGGCAGCGAGCTCACCGCGCTGAGTTTCGCCGCAGAGGACATGCTGGACGATTTCACCGCAGTCGATCTCCTCTTGGGGGCGAGCGGCGGCGGCAGCGGCAATGCTGGTGGTGCGGTGACGGTTGGCCATACCGGCACGCTGATGACCGAGGGCGCGCTTTCCTTCGGCGCGCTAGCACAGTCGGTCGGTGGGGGCGGCGGTCGCTCGGCCCTGCTGATCGATGGGCGCAACCAGTCCTTCGGTGCCGCGCGCATGACGCTAGGTGCTACGTCGGGCGAGGCGGGCAGCGATGGCGGCGCGGTGGCGTTCGAGCAGACGGGCGGTATCGTCACGTTGGCCGACGCGGCGCCGGGTCTTGTCGCGCAGTCCGTGGGTGGCGGAGGCGGCCTGGCCTCCTTCGCCGATCTCGCAGCGCCCGGCGCCGGGCCCAACGCGGATATCGAGGTTCTGTTGGGTGCGGCCGGGGCAACGGGCCCAGCGGCCGGTGGTGCGGTCTCGGCCGTGATCGAGGGCGATGTCGCGACCCGCGGCGACGGATCGAGCGGCGTTCTCGCCCAGTCCATCGGCGGCGGTGGCGGCGCGGTCATTACCAACGGGGCGGAGCATCTTGACGCCTCCCTCGGCGGTGGGACGGGCGATGGCGGGACGATCGACATCGCGCTGACGGGCGATCTGGTCACCGAGGGCGCACGCGCCCATGGTGTCGTGGCGCAGTCCATCGGCGGTGGCGGCGGCGCCGTGCTAAACGGGGTCGAGACGCCCGATACTGCCTTCGTCGAGACAGGCGCAGGCGATGGCGGCGCGCTTACCCTGGCGCTCGATGGCAACCTGTTCCTCGCCGGCGACGCGGTATTCGGCGTGCTCGCGCAGTCCCTCGGGGGCGGTGGCGGTCATGTGGATGGCGGCCTCACCGGCTCGGCCGGCGGGACGGGTCTGGGCGGCGCGATCACGCTCGACAGTACCGGCGACGTCATTGCGGATGGTGCGGACGGCATCGCGCTGTTCGCCCAATCGACGGGCGCCGCGGGCACGGGCGGCGATATCGCGCTATCGGCCAATGGCGTCATCAAGGGCGGCACGGGCACGGTTGAGGCCGTGGCGGCGATCAGGCTCGACGGCGGCGCCTCCAACACCGTCACTCTCGGTACCGGGGCCTTCGTCTATGCACTCAATGACCAGGCTTTCATCGGCACGGGCGGCGATGACACCATCCGCTCCAGCGGCACAGTCTTCGGCAATATAGACCTGGATGCCGGCACCGTCGGCGGCACCAACGGCTTTGCCAACGAAGCAGGCGGCGTGCTGGTTACCCTCGACAGCATCGATCTCGGTCCAGACGGGTTCCTGACGAACGAGGGCCTGCTGGTCCCCGGCGGCTTTAATCGCAACCCCGCGACGCCATTTGGGACCGACCCGGAGCGCGAGCAATTCGTCTTTGCCAACAACCGCGCGCAGATCACCACGCTCGATGGCTCCATCACGCTGCGTGAGCCGGGTCTCACCCTTCTCGACGTCTCGTTCCGCGTCAGCGGCGAGGCGGGGATCGACAGCGACCTGTTCCTGGCCAGCGGCGATGCCACGGCGGGGGGTGCCATCACGCCGACACTGCTCACCTACGAGCGTGCGCTGCCGCTGACCTTCATCGATGCCGGCGGCGCGACGGCCGACGATGGTGCTGTGCTGACCGACACGGTGGTGGTCGATTATTCCATCGGCCTGAACGGGCCGACGGGCGATGGATCCACCGTCGATCTGATCGCGATGCCCGACTTCTCGATTGCCGGCATGGACAGCAACGAAAGGGCGCTTGGCGACCACATCAACGCGATCCTGACCACCGACGGCTCCGCCTCCCTCGGCGAGACCTTCGCCTTCATCGGCAATCAGACCGACCCGGCGGTGGTGATCGATATCATCGACCGCTTGAGCCCGGACGCCTATGCCGCGCTCCGCCTAAATGCCTATCTGGCCGCCGATCGCTTCGCCGATGACCAGATGGACTGTGAGCGCCTCTCCCTGACGCCCAAGGGCGCGGTGGACGAGGGTGTCTGCACCTGGATCCGCTTTGAAGGCGTGGCCTTCGACCAGGATGACGGCCCCGCCTTCGACAGCATCCAGAGCCGCGATTACGACGTCTCGGCCGGAGTGGAACTGCCGATCAACGCCAACTGGCGTCTGGGTTTCGCCGCGGGCTATAGCCGCTCGAACCTGAACTACGGAGCCCGCTTCACCAGCGACGGCCGCCGTGCCCATTTCGGCACCGCGCTGTTGTATGAGGACGGCCCGCTCGATCTGGGTATTGGGCTCAGCGGGTCGGTCGGCACCACTGAGAACGAGCGCATCGTGGGTGTCTCGGGCTTCATCGCCGAGGACCGGCCCTTCGCCATCGACGATGGCACCTCGGACCAGACCCTGTACACCGCTGGCCTGCGGCTCAACGCCGGCTACGACTTGCCCATCCCCTCGACCTGGTTCTACGCGACGCCAACGCTCGATCTCGACGTCGCCTATGTGCATTCGGGCTCGGCCGAGGAGGAAGGCCTCGGCCCCAACGGTGCGGCGCTGCAAAGCGATGGGCAGTTCGTGTTCTCTGCTCGGCCGGGGATCGAGACAGGCGCCCGTTTCGAGGTGGCTGACGGCATGACTATGGGGTCGTTCCTGAGGAGCGGCGTGACCTGGCGGAGTACCGACGAGATGGAGAGCGAGGCGGCGCTCATCGGCGCTCCAGCCTCGGCCGGCACTTTCACGAACACCGTCGGCATCGACCAGGTGACAGCCGATGTGGCGGCCGGGCTCGTAGTGCGCGATCTCGGCGAAGGCATCGGCATGCGCCTGGGGTATGAAGGCGTGTTCGGTGCGCGCTCGCAGAGCCATGCGGCCACGCTGCGGTTCGGCATCGATTTCTGATGCCGTGGGGTGCCCCTGGCGCAGCAGGGCAATCGGAGAGGACGAGGATAGCCATGACGATCTTCCAGAAGCCCGGTGGCCCGGCCATCATACGCGGCCTTTTCGCCGCCGGGATCGCCCTCGCTCTGACCATGTCCGCCGGCGCGCTCCGCGCCCAGGAGACGGCGACGGAGGACGGATCGGAGGCTAGCGCCGCGGCGGAGGCGAGTGCGGCGGCGCCCGGTGCGGGCGGGGGTGACGCCACCGCGGATGCGCAACGCGTCCCCAATTGGCTGGTGGAATGCACCAACACCGGCGCCGACGGCATCCTCCGCTGCGTGATGAGCCAGAGCGTGGTGCTCACGGCCACGGGAGCACGCCTGTTGACCGCCACGGTGCGCCCGGGCGCGGGCGCGGGCGATGCCACGCCGGAGATGGCGCTGACACTGCCACTCGGCCTTTATCTGCCCGCGGGCCTGCGTCTTGCCATCGACGGCGACGAGGTGGCCTTGCTTGAGATCCAGACCTGCGAGGCGGATGGCTGCTATGCCGCGCTGCCGCTGAACGACGGGCTCATCGCGATCCTCAGCGCCGGTGAAGCGTTGTCGGTGGACATGGAGAACGCCCAACGCCGCCCCCTCACCCTGTCGCTGATGCTGGACGATTTCGCCCGCTCTTACGCCATCCTCGCCCGCTGACGCGAGGCTTGAAGCCCCGCCCGCCGGGTTGCCAACGGCATCACGCGCGGCTCAGGCGTGACAGCGACACTCCCTGACGCAAAGAGCCGGGACCGCCTGATCGCTCGAGCGGAAGCCCCCGGCGCCTCGATCTGCCGGTCTCGGGTTCTCGGGCGGTAAGTCTCGCATCGAAAGGTCATCGCGGTAACCGCCTCGAGGCCTCTATGCGCTGTTCGTGCAAAGCATAACGCCAAACGTCCATGGTGATGATGCCGGGCGGTTGCTACTCAGGCAAACACGTCAGAAAGACAGAGATCGACAAGGGGAGGTCTTTCATGGTCACACGCCGCAGGTTTCTCAGCGCGACCGCCGCTGCCGCAGCCGCCGGGGCGTTCGCCGCCCCGCACATCGCCAAAGCCGCTGAGTTCACCTTTACCATACACCACTTCCTCAGCCCCAAGGCCTCGACGCAGACCAAACTGATCGAGCCCTGGGCAGAGCGCGTCAGCGCGGCCTCGGAGGGGCGGATCGCCTTCGAGATCTTCCCCGCGATGGCGCTCGGCGGCAAACCGCCGGAACTCTACAATCAGGTGCGAGCGGGTGTGGCCGATATCGTCTGGACCCTGCCGGGCTATACGCCGGGTGTGTTTCCGCGTCTGGAGGTCTTCGAACTCGCGACCGTGCATAGTGGCAGTGCAGCGGTGACGACCAAGGCGATCCAAAGCGTCTTGCCCATGCTGGCGGGCGACCTCAGCGATGTGAAGCCGCTCTTGATCCACACCCACGCGGGGAACGCGCTCCATACCGTTAGCACCGATGTGAACGGGCCCAGCGATGTCGCCGGGCTCAAACTCCGCAGCCCCTCGCGCACCGGCGTCTGGATGCTGGAGAGTTGGGGCGCCGAGCCCGTGGGCATGCCCGTGCCCGCCCTGCCGCAGGCGCTCTCGAAGGGCACGATCGACGGCGCGCTGATCCCTTTCGAGGTGGCGATCCCCCTCAAGATAGCGCAGCTCGCCGAGTATTCGGTCGAGATGTCCGGCGGGCGCCGCTTCGGCACCTCGACCTTCATGTTCGCGATGAACAAGCAGCGCTTTGCCGACCTGCCGGCAGATCTGAAGGCGGTGATCGATGCCCATTCGAACGCCGCGATCGCCGGCGATATCGGAACCGCGTGGGATGCGATCGAGCCCGTTGGCAAGAAGATCGCAACCGATCAGGGCCGCACGGTGAAACAGCTGTCGCCCGAGGCCTCGGCCGAGTTCGACGCGCTGCATCAAGGCCTGACCGGGCGGTGGCTGGACGAGGTGTCGGACAAGGGGATCGATGGCGATGCGCTCCTCGCCGCAGCTCTCGCCGCCATGAAAGCGCATGCCATCTAGGGCGTTCGGCCTCTGCTGCGAAAAGTGGGGGGCCAACCTGGTGCGACCTATGCTTCGACTTCTCCGCTCCCTTTGCCGGTGGTGCGCGCTCCTCGGCGGCGCGCTCTTCGGCGTTGTCGTCCTGGTGACCGTCGTCAATGTCGGCGGTTTCATGCTGAACGCCGCGGCGCGCCCGTTTGACCGCACCGTACCGGGGCTGCCCGGCTACGAGGACGCCGTCTCGATGCTCGTGGGCCTCAGCGCGCTCCTCATGCTGCCCTGGTGCCAGCTGCAGCGCGGCCATGTCAGCGTCGACCTGTTCACGAGCCTGCTGTCGGCGCGCGCGCGGCGTCTGATGACGCAAGTCACCGATGCGATCATGGGCTTTCTGGCCGCTTTCCTGACCGTCATGATGGCAAGGGGCATGCTCGGCTACCGGGCTGACGGTGTTCGGACACCCGTCCTCGAATGGCCGATCTGGCCCTTCATGGCGCCGGGTGTTCTGGCGCTCGCCCTTTGGGCCGCGGTGGCCTTTGCGCTGGCTATCGCTCCCGAAGCTGCGGATGAGGACCCGCGATGAGCGAGCGCGAGCTGGTGGGCGCGGGGGCGGTCGCGGTGCTGTTTCTGCTGATCACGCTGCGCGTCCCCGTGGCGCTAGCGATGATCGCCACCTCGGTCGGGGGCGCTTATGTGCTGAGTGAGGTGGCGCCGTTTCTGCGCTTTGGCCCCTATCTCTCACAATTCACCACATCGTTCTGGAACATCGTCTCGAACTACGACCTCTCGGTCGTGCCGCTCTTCATCCTGATGGGGTTTCTGGCGTCGAAGGCGCAGCTCAGCCACGATCTTTTCCACGGCCTCAACGCCATCGTTGGGCGGCTGAGAGGCGGCGTCGCGATTGCGACGATCGCCGCCTGTGCGGGCTTCGGCGCGGTGTCCGGCTCATCGCTTGCCACCGCCAGCACCATGGCGAAGATCTCGCTGCCCGAGCTGCGGCGTCTGCGCTACCAGGAAGGGCTCGCGACCGGTGTACTGGCCGCCGGCGGGACGCTCGGCATCCTGATCCCGCCATCGGTCGCCCTGGTCATCTATGCGATTGTCGTCGAAGCATCGATCATCGAGATGTTCCAGGCCGCCGTCCTGCCGGGCCTCCTTGCGCTCGTCGGTTTCATGATCGTCGTGCAGGTCCTGGTCCTGCGGCGTCCGGAGATTGCGCCGAGGGCGGAGCCCTTGCCGGCGGACGCCCAACGACGGGCGCTGTTGCGACTGATCCCCGTGCTCGCCATCTTTGGCGCGATGATCCTTGGCCTCGGCCTCGGTTTCTTCACGCCGACGCCCGCAGCCTCGGTGGGGGTGTTCATCATCGCGGTCTACGGCTGTCTCGCGCCGGGTCGGCCCCTCCGCCTGCGGGGGGTCGGCGACGCCGTGCTGGCGACGGGGAAGACGGCGGGGATGATCTACCTGATCCTCTTCGCCGCCGACATGCTGAAGGGTTTCTTTGCGCGCACGGGCCTGCCGGCAACGCTCAGCAGCATGGCAGGCGCCAGCGAGCTCGATCCTTACTTGATTGTCTTGATCCTGCTGCTCGTCCTCATCCTGCTCGGTTGTTTCATGGAATCTCTCTCCATGATCCTCGTCGTCGTCCCCTTCTTCTGGCCGATCCTGGTGGAATTGAACGGCGGCGACTTTGCGACGGACGAGACCGCGGCATTCGGGATGGATAATGAGGATCTCAAGATCTGGTTCGGGATCCTCGCCCTCGTGGTGGTCGAGCTTGGCCTTATCACACCCCCGGTGGGCCTCAACGTGTTCGTCATCAAGAGCTTTTCGCCTCAAACCTCTATCGCCACGATCTTCGGCGGCGTCTTTCCCTTCTTTCTGGGTGAGCTGATCCGCGTCGGGGTGCTGATCCTGATCCCGTCGATCTGCCTGCTGTTGCCGACGCTGCTGAGGAACTGACGACGCCCGCTAGGCCCACCGCCAAACCCGTGGGAGCGGCCTCGACCCAGATCGGCATCATGGCTTCGCGGCACGTCCGACTGACCGGCACACCGTCGCCCGTCAGGATAAATGCCTTCGGTCAGAGCCTTCTGGGCGCGCGTGAACCTGCCCGTCCTGACACCCTTTCGCGCAACTCTGCGAAGGGAACGGATCAGGCCGCCCGCCGCAAGCACACCTGGGTCACACCGCGCTGTCGGCCGGTACAAGCTTGGTCACCAACCCCATGACCTCGGCCGCGTGCGTGGCGTCGAGCGCTGCGGCGTGGGGGTCGGCGAAGCGACCGCTGTCATTGTCGAAATAGGCGCCCGATGCCGTGGCAAAGCGCGGGCCAAGCGCCGCCTCGACCAGGATATCGGCCCCGATATTCAGATCGTTGCCGCCGATCCCGAAGCCCTGCTTCACCATCTTGGAGGCGAGCAGCGAGCCCGGGTTTACGGCCACGACGACGGGGCCCTGTGGGAGCACCGCTGCGAGCGCGCGCGACCAGATCGTGATGGCGAGCTTGCTTTGGGCATAAGCACTCATGTCATCGAGCCGACGCTGACCCGCCATGGCGGCCAGATCCACACGGGCCTGCGCCGCCGAGGCGAGGTTCACGACCCGGCCGTCCGCCGGGATGATGGGCAGCAACCGCTGGGTGAGGAGGTAGGGCGCGAGGGTATTCACCACGAAACGGATGTCCTGCCCGCTCGCCAGCACCGGGTTGGGCGCCTTCAGCACGCCGGCGTTGTTAATCAGCACGTCGAGGCGGCGGTGATCGGCGCGGATGGCGGCGGCGAGACCTTCGACCGCGTCCATGTCGGCGAGATCGGCGGCATAGCGACCGGATGCCCCGACCTCGGTAAAGGCCCCGTCGAGCTTCGCGGCGCTTCGTCCGTGGAGGAGCACAGTGTGACCGTCGGCCGCGAGCTTCTTGGCCGTCAGCAACCCGATCCCGTCGGTCGATCCGGTGATGAGGATCGTCTTGGTCATGCTGGGCACCTCTGGGGCTGGGATGACGGGAAGTCGGGCAGCAGCGCATCGGCGAGCCGCGCGAGCGTTGCCTCGATCGGCGCACGGTTGAAGCGCAGGTTGAACGCCACGTGGTTGACGCCGAGCGCCTCGATCTCGCGCAGGTACCGGCGGAGAGAGCGGGTGCCGCTCCGAAAACCGAGATGCAGCGGGGCAGGCGGGGTGTTGGGGTCATCGACCAGGTCGATGTAAAGCGACTGTATCACTGGCTTGTCCGGCCCGCCGGCCGCGGCGACGCGGCGGCGATAACCGGCGACGGCTCGGCCCTGTTCGTCGGGGCTGCGGGGATAGGTGATCCAGCCGTCACTGTTCGCGGCCACCCAGTCGGGCGATTGCTGGCTGCCACCGGTCACCAGCAGCGGCAGCCGCGCCCCCGCGGGCTTTGGCAGCATATCGATGGCGCCCGACAACGCGCCCTGCTGGCTTTCATGGCGGGGATAGTCTGTCGCCATCGCCCGCATATAGCCAAAGCTGTCGCGGAAGCGGGCGCCGCGGTCGTGGAAGCTCTGGTTCATGGCCGGGTACTCGTCGGGGCGATCGCCCGAGGCGATGCCGAGAAGCATTCGCCCATCCGAGAGCACATCGGCCGTCGCCGCCGCCTTGGCCACATGGGCCGGGTGGCGGAGTGGCAGGATCACGCTCGCCGTGCCAAGCGCTATGGTCCGCGTCGCCGACGCCAGGGTGCCGAGATAGACGAAGGGATCGAACATCTGGCCGGGATCGCCGAAGGCGGGCACGTTGAAGGGCACGTCCCTCAGCCAGAGCGCGGCAAATCCCAGGCTCTCGGCCAGCGTGGCTTTCTTGAGATGCTGCGCCATCGAGGGCGCGGCGCCGACGGCATAGGCCTCGAGCGGGATTACGAGGCCAAGGCTGAGGCGACCGGGGCGGAAGACGGTGTTGTAGGCCCGGTTGAGGGGTTCGAATGCCTCGGCGGGTCGGTCCAGCATCGCGCTCTCTCCTGTCGACAGGGTCGGGGCGGTGCCCGCGACGGGGTTGGGCTCAGATCTCGATCACGACCTTGCCCATCGCTTGGCCACTGGTCAGGCGCGCATAGGCCGCATCGACGTCAGCCAGGCCAAAGCGCGGCGTATCCAGCACGGGCGATAGCCCGCCAGCGTCCACGATCCCGGCCAGCGTCTTCAGGATCGCGCCATGCGTCTCACGGCCGACATCGTGCAGCATCGGGAGCAGCATGAAGACCACATGCAGCGACAGGCCTTTGAAATGGGCGAGCGTCAGGTCGAGCTCCAGCAGCGAGACCGTGGTCGCAACCTGGGCGTTCAGCGCTGCGGCGTCGAACGAGTTGAGGATATTCGCGCCGCCCACGCTGTCGAAGATCAGCTCAAAGCCCGAGCCCTTGGTGTGCTTGGCCACGTATTCGGTCACGGTCTCGGCACGGTAGTCGATCGGTGTCGCGCCCAGCCGCTCGATGAGGGCGAGCTTTTCCGTGCCGCTGCCGGTCGCGAAGACCGTCGTGCCGGCATGGCGGGCGAGTTGTAGAGCCACATGGCCAACTCCGCCGGCGCCGCCATGAACCAGGACCGACTGGCCGGCCTTGAGCCCAGCGCGTTGCAGCCCCTCATAGGCGGTGATCCCAACGAGCGGCAGCGCCGCGGCCTCGCGCATGCCGATGGACTTAGGCTTCAGCGCGAGGAGGCGCGCATCGGCGGCGATATACTCGGCGAGAGCACCCGGCAGATCGGCGAGCCCGCCGGCACAGCCATAGACCTCGTCACCCGGGGCGAAGCCCGTGACGCCCGGGCCTACCGCTTCGACAACCCCGGCGAAGTCCATGCCGAGCAGGGCCGGCAGATCGGGTGAGAGCGGCAGGTCCTTGCCCATGGCGCGGATCATCGTATCGACCGTGTTGACGCTGGTCGCGGCGACCCGGACGAGCGCCTGGCCCGGTGCGGGCTCGGGCGTCGGCCGCTCAACAGCAGTAAAAGCGGCCTCGGGGCCGTAGGTGGTCAGGACCATCGTCTTCATGGGGCGTCTCCGGCAGGTGGTCGGTCGACCCTTTAGATATCGCCCTGTCCTGACGGTGTAATCGGGCCAGTTCCGATTTCAGTATTCGGGTTATCGCTATAGTTGGATCGGGTTGTCATCCGGGCCTACCGCTCCCAAACCGGCGGCTGCCCGATCTTCTCCAGCAGGAAATCGATGAAGACGCGCACCTTGGCGGTTAGGATATTGGCCTTCGGGTAGACGAGCCAGAGCGCGGAGCGATCCTCGATGACATAATCGGGCAAGACCCGCTCCAGCGACCCCGCCGCGAGCTCCGCATGCACGCTCCAAAGGGCATTCATCGAGATGCCCCCGCCCGCGAGGGTGGCGATCCTGAGGCTTGTCCCATCGTCGACGATCACGCGCCTCTTTGCACCGGGTGGGGGAAAGAGGCTGGTGGCAACGCCAGGCCCGGCCGAAAGCGTGCGCGCTGCCGCGTCCCTGAAAGCCAGGGTCCGATGCTGCGCCAGATCCTCGGGCACCGCCGGTCTGCCGTAGCGGTCGAGGTAAGCGGGCGAGGCGCAGAGCACCCTCGTGTCGTCCGCCAGCTTCCGCGCGCGCAAGGTGCTGTCCTCAAGCGCCGCATTGCGCAGGGCGAGATCATACCCCCCCTCGATCAGGTCTACCTGGGCGTCCGACAGCCTCAGTTGCAGGCTGACACCGGGGTGACGCTCGATGAACTCCGGGATGATCGGGGCGATGTAGAGCTGCGCAAAACTGCTCGGCGCCGCAAATCGTATCGTCCCGGTCACGTCGACGCGGCCGAACCCAAGGGCCGCCTTGGCCGCGTCCTCCTGCGCGAGGATCTCGCGGGCAAAGGGCAGGAACTCCGCCCCGGCGAGCGATAGCGAGACCTTGCGGGTGGACCGGTGCAGCAGATCGGCGCCGAGCTGACCCTCCAGCTTGGCCAGTCGGGCACTGGCCACGGCCGGCGCGAGCCCAAGCCTGCGGCCCGCAGCGCTGATGTTCAGCATCTCCGCCGCCATCACAAACAGGCGCACGGCGTCAGTGTCCATGATCCACCACTCCGCGCACAGGGGCTTCGACGCGCGCCACTATCTCATTGTTCGCTCCGAGAGTAGGCCGCCGGGCGCGCGCCTTGCGGCTGACGCCGGTTCAGGCACCCTCTCGGCGTGATCCACGGCGATTGGCAAAAATGATCAAGAGCACCGCCATGACGAGGAACGTCACCGCGATCGGGGACTTCAACAGGAAGTACGGATCGCCGCCCGACGCCGAAAACCCGCCGCGGATCAGTTCCTCCAACTGCGGAGACAGCAGGAAGCCGATCACGAAGGGCAGGATCGAGATCTCGAGGCGGCGGAGCACGTAGCCGATCACGCCGAAGATCAGCACCACCCAGATCGCGATGAAACCGCCATCCTGCGCATAGACCGCGGTCAGGCAGATCAACAGGACGATGGGCAGCATGATGCTTTTCGGCGCGCGGGCGAGGATCCCGAGAGAGCGCAGGAACACGCCGCCCACGGTCCAGTTGAACAGGTTGGCCAGCACCATCAGCGTGAACATGGCGAAGGCCAGCACCAGATCGTTATTCACGATTGTCCCGAAGCCCTCGATCTCGCGGATCTCGGTAAAGCGGAAGACATGCGGGCCGAAGGTGAAATCGCCGACTGATTCCACTGCGAGAATGATGAAGACGGCGGCGAAATTGCCCGGGATGCCGAGGCTGATGACCGGGATCAGATTGGCGCCCGACACCGCGGAGTTTGCCGCCTCGGTCGCGGCGACGCCCTCGGGCTCTCCGGTGCCGAACTTCTCGGGCGTTTTCGACGCGCGCCGGGCGACATCGTAGCCGAGCGTCGCGGCGAGCGTGGTGCCGATCCCCGGCAGGGCGCCGATGGCCGAGCCGATGGCGGCCGAGGTCAGGATCCGGGGCATCAGGCGCCGCCGCTCACGCCAGGGGAAGGTATTGTCGCGGTCGCTGGGCTGCCCTTTGGGCACGGGCGTATCCGCCGGGCGTGTCAGGCGGTCGCGGGCGGCGTCTTCGATCCCCATGAACACCTCGCCCATGATGAGGATCCCGAGGATGGCCGAGGTCAGCGGCAGGCCGCCGCCAAGCTCGGCGATGCCGAAGGTCATGCGCGGGCCCGCCCCGCTGAGTGTCGAGCCGATGAGGGCGACCAGCATGCCGAGGACGCCAATGGACATGCCCTTCAGTGGCTCGCGCCCCGCAACGGCGGCCATGAAGGACAGCGACAGGATAATGAGGGCGGCTTTCTCAGGCAGGTTCAGCACGCGCTCAATCATGACCGCGAGTACCGGCGCGGTGACGAAGAGCGCGATGTCGCTGAGCGTATCGCCACAGACCGAGCTGAAATGCGCGATTTTTAGTGCCTTCGGCCCCTCGCCCTTGAGCGCCATCGGGTGGCCGTCGAGCGTCGTGAGATAGGCATCGGGCGTGCCGGGGGTGTTGAACAGGATCGCCGGCACCGCCCCTCCCACGGTCGCCCCCTTCATCACGCCGATCAGAAAGCCGAGGATCGGCAGTAGCGCCTCGTCGCTGACACCGAAGGCCCAAATGAGCACCGGCAGCGACAGCGCCATGGCGAAGGGGCCGTTCAGGCCCGGCGTCGCGCCCACCGCGATCCCCGTCATCAGACCGGCAAAGACCATGGCGATGGGCAGCCAGTCGAAGGCGCCCTCGGCGGTGTAGAACACCTCGATCACGCCGAGGGCGATATAGTCCAGCACCAGATCCATCGGTCACCGCCTACTGGCAGAGAGCGGCGCGCATCGTCGCGCCCGTGGCCACGCATCGCGCGGCAGGCTCAGAACTCGGCATTGGGAGGGAGCAGCACGTTCTTGAGAAGAACGTCGAAGATCAGGATCGACGCTAGCAAGACCAGCACCACCGACAGGAGGCTGGCGCGACGCAGCCCTCCCTCGGTCCGCCAGATGAGCGCCAGCGTCATCCCCAGGCCGCCGGCGAGAAAGCCGAGATATTTGTAGGGCGCGGTATCGGTGTAGAGCCGGTAGCCCCCCTCGAGCACGCCAAGCGCGCCGAGCGCCGCAACCACGATGGGGCCCAGCCAGTAAATGACCACGAGCCCCGCGAGAACGATCCCGAGAAGCTCGGCCAGAAAACGCAGGTTTGCGCCGGTCAGACGTCTAGGCGCGCCGGGTGGCCCACGGCGTGTGAGCGCGATCAGGATCTGCACCGCGCCGAGCGCGGCCAGGACACTGGCGAGCAGTACGGGGAAGAACGCATCCCCCGGCTCGACGCGTCCGATGGCGTTGGTGAAGATGAAGCCCGTCCGGATGTCGCTCGGAAACCATACGAACAGCGCTAGCAACGCGCCGGCCAGCATGACGGCGCCGAACCCGATATCCCATCGGGCCCGCGCCGCCACGCCGCTGCCGATGCCGGTCCCATTGCCGGTCCCATTGCCGGTCCGAGTGCTGGTCCCAGTTCTGGTCCCAGTGCTTGTCCCGGCGCGGATCGGAGTGCTGGCGCCGTCCCGGGCGTCCATCGAGGCGCCTAGTTCAGCTGCTTCATCATCTCGACATTCGCGTCCAGATTGCCCCGCAACGTCGCCTCAAGCTCCTCGCCGGCAATGAACAGCGGCCCCGGCGGGTACTGCTTGGTGATGAACTCCGCGGTCTTCGATGTCGGATCGCTCAGGATCTCGTGCACGGCTGCGGTGATCGCCTCGGCCGCCTCGGGGTCCATGCCCTTGGGGCCGACCATGACGAACTGAAAGCCGAGGCCCTGCTCCATGACGCCACGTTCGATCAGGGTTGGCACATCGGGCGCCTGCTGGAGACGCTCCGGCTCGGCCGCCGCGAGGATCACGAGCTCACCGGCGGCCACGAGCGGGCGCTGCACGCCGCCACCCCAGCCGACATTGGCGTCGTTCGCGACCAGCGCATTCACGGCCGAGCGTCCGCCCTTGCCTCGCAGATGGTTCACATCGATCTCGAAATGCCGGGCAACCATCTCGGCGCCGGCCTCGACCTGGTTGCCCCAGTTGGCCCAGACGATCTCGGTCCCCGACTTCGCGGCCGCCACCATGTCGTCGAGCGTGGTCCAGCCGCTGTCCGCCCGCGCCAGGATCGCCATCTGCGAACCCGCTGTCATGGTCAGCAGCGTGAAGTCGTCGATCTGGATGTTGTCGTTGGTGGGAAAGTCGAAGGTCGTGTTGATCGCGAGGCCCACGGTCAGACCATCGGTCGGCGCGTCCTTAAGCTGGGCTGCCATCACGCGGCCGCCGCCGCCCGCCTTGTTCTCCGGGATGATGCGCCAGCCCTTCAGCGCCTCAAGCTCCTCGGCAAGGGCGCGGGCCTGGGTATCGGTGCCGCCGCCGGCGCCAAATCCGATCCAGAACTGGATCGGCCCGGCCGGCTCCCACTCCGCCTGCGCGGGTCCTGCGATCAGGCCCAGCGCCAGCATGCTCGAAAACAGCAGTCTCATCAGTCACGCTCCCTGTTGTTCGGTCGTTGTCATGCGCGTCGCCCGACGCTGCGACCCGGCGTGCCGGGCTTGTGCGCCGAAGGTCTCCTCGATCTCGATCGGTCGATGTCCCTGTGGCAGGTGATAGCGCTGGAACACCATCGGTTCGTCGCAGATCGTGCTGTCCCGGATGTCCCAGACGGTGCCGAATGCGCCCGTCGGCAGCGTCAATCGCTGGCACACCTCCACTGGAAAGGCGCCGCATGACACGGCGTGGCGGAGACGAAGCGACGGTAGATTGAAGCGGTCGATCAGCATCCGGTGGATCGAGGCACCGTGCAGGCGATCAGCCTCAGTCTCCAGGAACACGCCGCCATAGTCCGGATGGAGATAGACGCTGGACTGCGCCGGCGGCTCACCCTCGAACCAGACGAGACGGTCGAGGCGGACGAGGCTTTCGGCGCCGAGGAAATCGCGCCAGGGCCCGTCCTTGGTGTCGATGGCGACGCGGTAGGTGCGCACGAAGGGTAGCTGGGTCTCGCCGGTCCGGGGGTCGCGGAAGCGATAGACGAAGACCTCGCTGACCTGCGCGCGCCGGTCGGCGATGAAGGTTCCGTTCTTGCGATAGCGCTCGATGACGCCCGAGGCCGCGAGATCCTCCAGCGCCTTGCGAACCGTGCCGACGCTGAGCGTCAACCGATCCGCGAGCGCCGTCTCAGAAGGCACGCGCTGTCCCGGGCGGAACAGACCGGTGCGGATACATTCGGAGAAGGCGACGACAATCCGGCGGTACTTCGGGCCCCGCGTGTCCACCGCCGAGCGCTCCATCGAGCCGAGCAGGGCGTCGAGAGCGACGCCGTTTTCGGCGGTGATGGGCGCGCTGTCGGCCACGGTGATGCACCTTGAGAAGAACGCTTAATACTCTATAGAATAGCAAGCGTTGTGCTGGTCAAGCGCCGAACGACGTGACGGGGAGCCTATGCGGATCACGCTGCTTGGCACGGGAACACCGGCGCCGTCGCTGACCCGGCAGAGCTCTGGCTACCTGCTTGAGATCGGCGACGACGTGATCGTCATCGATCACGGGCCCGGCGCTGCGCATAGGCTGCTGGAGGCGGGGAAGACGCCCAAGGACGTCACCCATCTCTTCCTTAGCCACCTGCACTACGACCACATCGCCGATTATCCACGGCTCGTGCTGCAGCGTTGGGACAGCGGCGCGGGTGCGCTCGGGGCGCTGCCGATCTACGGCCCCGCGCCGCTCGCCCGCGTGCATGAGCGGTTTTTCGGCGAAGATGGCGCCTTCGAGCCGGATATCCGGTCGCGTGTGTCGCATCGGGCGAGCCTCGATGTCTTTGCCGCGCGTGGGGGCACCGGCACGCGCGCGCGACCGGCACATGTGCTGCGCGAGATCGCTACGGGCGATGTGGTGGAGGGCAGTAACTGGCGGATGACGGTCGGGCACGCGCAGCATTTCCAGCCGTACCTCTCCTGCCTTGCTTTCCGCTTCGAGACGGAGGCGGGCTCGATTGTCTATTCGGGTGACAATGGTGGGGTCACCGACGACATGATCCGCCTCGCCCATGGCTGCGACATCCTCATCCACATGTGTCACTTCGCAACTGGCGACGAGCCGAGCGCAGCGTTCCGCGCGGCGGCCGGCAGTCATCTCGATGTGGCGGAGACTGCGGCCGAGGCTGGTGCGAAGATGCTCGTCCTGACCCACCTCACGCCACTGATGGACCGGCCCGGCCTGCTTGAGCGTCTCGTCGGTCAAATGGCGCAGGTCTATGGCGGCGAGATCATCATCGGCCGCGATCTCCTGGCGCTGTCGCCTGGCGCGTCCCGCGTCGTGGGGATCGATTGAGCGGCGTGCCCAAGACGGGATTGGACATCGCGCGATGATGGGCGAGACGCATCTCGATGCGCTGCGCGCTTTAGCGGCGCGCCGCGATGCCGAGCACGGCGGGGCAGACATCCTTCAGGCCTGCCGTCTGGCCGAGGCGGCGGCCCAAGCGATGATCGGCCACCAGCTCTTCACCGTGATGCGCCTGCATTCGCAAACCGTGGAAGTGGAGCGCCTTTATTCGAGCCGTCCCGATGCTTATCCGCCTGGCGGACGAAAGAAGAAGCGCAACACGCCGTGGGGCGCGCATGTGTTGACCGCCGGCAAGCCCTATCTCGGAGGCGGTGCCGAAGACATCCGCTGGGCCTTCGATGACCACGCGGTGATCCTCGGCCTTGGCCTCGAGACGGTGATCAACCTGCCCTTGAAACGGGGTAACGCGGTGATCGGCACCATGAACCTGCTCGCCGGCCCCGGCGCGCTCGGCGAGGGTGATATCGTCACCGCAGAGACGATCGCGGTGCTGCTTGCCGCCGCTCTCTGAGCGCTCAACGCCCGACCGCGTAGGCTTGCATATACCGCGGCGTTGCGGCCGCCCGCACCATGCCGTCCGAAAAGCCCGCGGCGCAGACCCGGCCGAGGGACCATCCCGGCTGCTCCGCCAGCAGATGACCGCGCTCGGCCAGGGCCCGGCGGGTCGCTTCGGGGAAGCGATCCTCGATATGCAGGACGCCGGGCGTGAAACCCCGCGGGAAGAAGGACGAGATGTAGTGAGCCGTGTGGAACTGCGGCGCGTCGATCGCGGCCTGCAGGCCGAGGCGCTGCTGGAAGATCCTGAGGAAGGTCGAAAGCGTCCATTGCTCCTGCTGGTCGCCACCTGGCGTCCCGATCCCGAGACAGGGCTCGCCATCGCGCGTGATCAGCGTCGGCGTCAGCGTGGTCCGCGGTCGGCGACCCGGCCCGAGGGCGCAGGGTAACGTTGCGTCGAGCCAGAACATCTGGCCCCGGGTCGTCACGCTGAAACCGAGTTCGCCGACCGCGGGAGAGCTTTGCAGCCAGCCGCCGCTCGGCGTCGCCGAGACCAGATTGCCCCAGCGATCGACCACGTCCAGATGCACCGTGTCGCCTTCGACTTCTGGCAGATCGGCGAAGGTCGGCTCGCCGAGACCGATGCCGGCCGATGGCGCGGGGTCACCGATCTGGGCCAGCAGTCTGTCGCGCCGTTCCGCCCAACATGGGGTGGCAGCGCCCGGGCGAAACGACCGGTCGGCGGTCTCGCCGATCGACGCTCTGCGCTCAGCGGCGTATTCGACCGACAAGAGGCGGTCGAGCGGCACTTCGACATGATCCGGATCGCCGAAAAAGGCATCCCGGTCGGCAAGCGCTAGCTTCATGGTCTCGACGACCCGGTGCACGAAGTCGGGCCCGTTCGCCGCCATATCCGGCAGCTCAAGCCCATCCAGCATCCGTAAGCACTGAAGGAGCATGGGCCCCTGACACCACGGCCCCGCCTTGTGCACAGCGACATCGCCAAACGGGACGGCGACGGTGTCCTCATAGCTGGCGCGCCACCGGGCCATGTCGTCGGCCCTCAGCAGACCGGCACGCCGCTCGCCGAGGCCATCGGCGATCTCGGTGCGCATGAACCTGTCGACGGCCTCCGCGACAAAGCCTCGATAAAACGCGTCACGCGCCGCCTCGATCTGCGGCTCGCGCGCTGTGCTTGCGGCTTCCGCCTCGGCCAGGATGCGCCGATAGGTGCCGGCGATGGCAGGTGATGCGAAGCGCGCCCCCGGTTTTGGAGCGGCTCCGCCGGGGGTCCAGACGGCAGCCGAGGTCGGCCATTCCCGCGAAAAGAACGCCGCCCCGGCATGGATCGAGGCGGCGGCCCGATGGGCGAGTGGGAAGCCGTGTTGAGCATACCCGATGGCGGGTTCCAGGACGTCGCGCAGGCGCAGCGTCCCGAAGTCGCGCAACAGCATCATCCAGGCGTCGAACGCCCCGGGGACGACCGCGGGCATCAGTCCCGTGCCCGGCACGCGGTCGAGCCCCTCGGCCGCGAAGCGTTCAATCGTGGCCAGGCGCGGCGCGACACCCTGACCGCAGAGAACGCGCGGCCGCGCGGCGCCGGCGCTCTGGAACAGGATCGGCACCTCCCCGCCCGGACCGTTCAGATGCGGCTCCACGATCTGCAGCGCAAAGCCGGTCGCGACGGCGGCATCAAAGGCGTTCCCGCCCCGCTCGAGAATGCCGAAACCGACCGTGCTGCCGAGCCAATGCGTGCTTGATACCGCCCCGAAGGTGCCGCGGATTTCCGGTCGTGTCGTGAAAGTCTGGCTCACGCCTCTCGCTCCCCGCCAACCGGCGGCATCGGCCGCGATGGCATGTTCTGTCGACGTGCGGCGAAGCGCGACCGCCCCGACCACAGCCATCTGCGATCCACCGCCGTTCGTCCAGAGCGCGGAGCTGAAGTGCTTGCGACCAGCGCGCCGGCATTGTCAGCCACGCCAAAGGTCCGCGACAGCTTATGGAGCGGGCTGGCGCGTGTCGATCACGCGTCCAAGATCATCGCCGTCGACCTATGGCGCTTCGATGCCGAGGTGCGAGCGGATGGTACGCGATGATCGCCCCGGAGCCGGAGAGCTTCTGTGAGGCTCATCCAAGGCGGCGCGGTTTCTCCGAATTCCGGTGGTGCCATGATGCGCCTTCGATAAGCGCTACGCCTTCATCAAAGCGGCTTTACTCTCTTACTGCATTGGAAGCATGTTTTGAACTCTCCGGTGAAATTGCGTGAACAAAACGCATGCCTCAGCCAATCATTACGTTTGGCCAACTCTTGGGAAGTAGGCGCGAGCGATAGCCATTGTCTATCGTTCCAATAAACGCCTGGGAATGATCTGAACGCGGTACTTACGCGATGCAGGGGCTGACCGCCCGGCCGCCGCCTGGCGGTGCCGTAATCGCCAAGCGTCAGCTGTGCGCCACACCGTCGACGAGCGAACCAGTGCCGCCTGATGCTGTCGTCGAGACCGAGGGCCGCGATGTCAAAAGAGTACTCTATGATCAGATCCGTCTTTTTTGCTCCCGTTTCGATCGCCCAAGGGGCGGCGCCATTGGACCGGAGCTCTGAACCGGGCCTCTGAACCGGGCCCTTAGGGTCAGAAGCGATTGATCAGGTAGTCGAGGGTTGGTTCACGGCTTGGAAAACGAGCGGTGTCATGAACAGTTTCTTCTGGCTGAGCGAGGCGCAGATGGCGCGTCTCGAGCCCGTCTTTCCAAGGTCCCACGGCAAGCCTCGCATCGATGATCGGCCTGTGCTGAGTGGGGTAATCTTCATCAGCCGTAATGGCTTGCGCTGGTGTGATGCGCCCCGGGAGTTCCCCGGGAGTTCCCCGGGAGTTCCCCGGGAGTACGGTCCGTACAAGACCCTCTACACCCGTTGGAAGCGCTGGAGCGACAGGGGTGTCTTCGCCCGGATCCTAGTGAGACTGTCCGCCGAGGAACCCGAGGAGAAGACCGCGATGATCGGTGCGCCCTACCTGGAGACCCACCGTACAGCCACGCGCCTGCGGCTGAAAAAGGGGGATGGGCCTTGTTTGGCTATTTGCCAAAAATTCTCCTCAGTAATTTTAGTCAACTGTTCTTTTTGTTCTTGTGTAATCTCTGTACTCATAATTCAGTGTGTTTTGAAGGAATGACAAGAAGTTCGTTGGCTAATGGTAAGAACTTAAGCAGGTGCAAGGTGTTTTGAGTAATCAACTACGTTCAAAACTGTAAACTAGCACTAGAAGGTTCAACCCTAAAACCATTTTCTCTATTCCTGACCATATAACATTTACTACATAACCAGTGTTTTGAAAGATGCATAAAGCTGCCAAACCAGCCTTAATATGTGCTGAGAGTACTATTTTTATTTAAAAAAATCAAATAAATTTCGGCAACCTTACTTACTTGCTTGATAACCAGTTTTTTATAATTTTGTGTATGAAGGTAATTAGGACAAAATGTAGTTGATTATATGTCTACACTTTAAAATCTATATTAGATTGATAAGTTTCGGCGAATGTTGACTAACTTCACTGATTGCCTGATACCAAACATTTGGCAAAATGGCATTACCCAGATAACATATTGACTACCTTGAAATAGATTTGTGGGCATAAGTTTACGTGGGTGATTTATCTTAAGCAAAATACAAAAAGGCAGACGATTTCTTTGAAGTCGATCTGCCCTCATTCAAACCAAGAATAGATGCTTTTTAAAATATATAGTTCTTCGGCAGGTTCGGGTAAAACTTATACACTTACCAGAGAATACCTCAAACTTGCATTAAAAGGAGAGCAACCCCATGACTTTAAATTCATTTTGGCAATTACATTTACCAACGATGCCGCCAACGAAATGAAAGCGCGTATTGTAAATGCTTTGCAGGGCTTTGCCCAACCCGAAACACTTACCGATAAAGCCCGCAAAAACAGTGATCAATTGTTGTTTGGTATTGCCGAAGAGCTAGGTGTCAAACCCGAAAAACTCAGAGTAA
>JBCCJI010000032.1:0-36954 GCA_039027855.1 Pseudomonadota bacterium
ACTTCCGACCCAGCGCAGCCGTCGATCGCTGTATCGCTGCTCGGACAGCGCGCGTGGTCGCGGCGCTTCCGTGGAGTACCTGGCCCCTAGAGCCTCCTTCGCGCGATGGCAGAACAATACGCCATCACACGCAGGGACTAAACACATGCGCCCAATGGGAATCCCAATTCAATTCAATCAGCTCGGATCACGCTCTAGGCGCGGCGACCAGCCGCGATGCCGATTGGTCAGTCTTGCGGCTCGGCAGCATTGCGGAGGGCGAATTTCTGGATCTTGCCGGTGGAGGTCTTGGGCAACTCGCCGAAGATCACTGCGCGCGGCGCCTTGAAATGCGCCAGCCGGTCGCGGACATGGGCGATCAACTCGGCCTCGCTGGCCTCGGCGTCCTCGCGCAGTTCCACATGGGCGATCGGCCGTTCGCCCCATTTCTCGTCGGCCACGCCGATCACCGCGGCCAGTGCCACGGCCGGATGCGCCGCCAGGGCGTTCTCGACCTCGATCGACGAGATGTTCTCGCCGCCCGAGATGATGATGTCCTTGGCCCGGTCGCGAAGCTGGATACGCCCGTCAGGGTGGCAGACCGCCAGATCGCCGGAGCGGAACCAGCCCGCGCCAAGCGCCCGCTCGCTCGCAGCCGGATCGCGGTGATAGCCCTTCATGACCACGTTGCCGCGAAACATGACCTCGCCCATGGTCTCGCCGTCGCGCGGCACCGGGACAAGCGTCGCGGGGTCGAGCACGTCCAGCGCCTCGAGCGCGCCGTAGCGGACACCCTGCCGGGCCTTCAGGCGCGCCTGATCGGCGACGGGCAGGGCCGACCATTCAGGCAGCCACTCGTTGATCACGGCAGGGCCATAGACCTCGGTCAGGCCGTAGACATGCACGACCTCGATTCCCACCTCTGCCATGGCGGCAAGGATCGCCTCGGTCGGCGGCGCGGCGGCGGTCCAGAAGGTCAGTCGGTGATCGAGCCTCGGCAGCGTCTCGGGCTGCAACAGCGTCGCCATGACGATGGGCGCGCCGCACATCAGGGTGACGCGGTGGCGGGTGATCATCTCCCACATCGCCTCGGCCCGCACCTGGCGCAGGCAGACCTGCGTGCCGCCCGCCATCACGATCGACCAGGGAAAGCACCAGCCGTTGCAGTGAAACATCGGCAGCGTCCACAGATAGACCGGCGGCTCGGCGAGGCGGGCGTGCAGCAGGTTGCCCTGCGCAAGCAGCGACGCACCCCGGTGGTGGTAGAGCACGCCCTTCGGCCGCCCGGTCGTGCCCGAAGTGTAGTTGAGCGAGATACTGTCCCACTCGTCATCCGGCGGGCACCAGGCGTGATCGGGGTCGCCGCCCGCGAGAAACGCCTCATACCCCACGCCAAGACGGTGCTCGACGGGCTCGGTCGGATCGCACCAGGTCACCACCTGCGGCTTCGGCGCAACCATCCTGCCCAGCGCCTCCGCCAACAGCGGCACCAGCGCTGCGTCGCAAAGGATGAGCTCTGAGGGCGCATGGTCGAGGATATAGGCGATCTCCTCGGCCGAGAGGCGGGTGTTTATGGCGTTCAGCACGTAACCGCCCATGGGCACGCCGAAATGCGCCTCGATCATCGGGGGCGTGTTGAACAACAGCGTAGACACCACGGCGCCGGGTTGCACCCCCGCCGCGGCGATGGCCGAGGCGAGGCGCCTCGTGCGGGCATAAAGCGTGGCGTAATCGGTGCTCGACGCGCCGTGGATGACCGCCACCCGGTCGGGATGCACCAGCGCCGCGCGCTCCAGCGCACCAAGCGGGGTGAGCGGCTGGAAATTGGCCGGGCGGCGCGGCGCGATATCAGCACTGTCTTCGGTGGTCATCGCTCTCCGGTCTCCATCGTCCTGCCTTCAGGTCAGGTGGAAAGGCTCCTGATGATGGACGAGACGATGGGCCGCCTGTCGCTGTCAAACCTTGCCACCGTCCGGGATCAGCGAGGAGAGAGATGCGATAGTCCTCGACAGCCATGCGCCCGCGTGCCCAAGTCGCGCTTGGCGGTGCCCGGGTCCAACCCGATCACGACCAACCACGGCCGCGGACCGGTATCCGGGGAGAAGACCATGGGCGAGCTTGGCGGCAAGGTCGTCATCGTGACCGGCGGGGGAGGCCAGATAGGCAGCGCGGTGGCCACCCGCATGGCCGAGGCCGGCGCGAAGGTCATGCTGACCGACGAGAATGACGAGGCGCTGGCCAAGACCTGCGCCACGCTCCGCGGCGGCGGTGCGGAGGCGGCGAAGTTCCATGGCAGGATCGACGACAAGCTCGATGCATCGAACCTGATGGCCGCGACCATCGACGCCTTCGACCGGATCGACGTGCTGGTGAACATCCCCCGCGCGACCCTGCCCGGCGCCTTTGCCGAACTGTCCGGCGGGTCGCTGAGCGAGGCGCTGACACAGAACGTCGTCAGCTCGTTCCTGCTAGGCCAGGCGGTGGCGAAGCGGATGATCGAGCTGAACGAGGGCAACGAGGGGGCTGGCGGCGCGATCCTCAATATGAGCTCGATCGCCGCCCGGCGCACGGTGCCCGAGCTTCTCGCCTATTCGGTCTCCTGCGCGGCGCTCGACCAGTTGACGCGCTCGATGGCGGCCGATCTGGCGCCGCATGGCATCCGGGTGAACGGCGTGGCGCTGGGCGCGGTGATGAGCGAGCGGCTGCGTGTCGCGATGCGCGAGCGCGACGACCTTCGCGGCGAACTGGTTCGGGTGACCCCGCTTGGCCGGATCGGCGAGGCGGAGGAAGCCGCCGATGTCGCCTGTTTCCTGGCCAGCGGTCGCGCAAGCTTCCTGACCGGGCAGATCGTCACCGTCGATGGCGGGCGGTCGGTCCTCGATCCGCTGGCGAGCCCGGTTCGGTGATTGGTGGGCGCGATGGGATGGAACGGTGGGGTGGAACCCCACCCTACGCTTTCGCGGCGCGTGGCGGGATGGGTAGCACGCCGCCGGGCGGCTGCGTCAGCCGTCCTTCGGCAGGTTGAACAGGCTGTCGGCGTCGATCTCCTTGCCACCGTCGCCCCCCGCGCCGCCGGCCTCGCCGCCCTCGGGCTCGGTCAGGCTGAAATTTTCCAGCCCGCGGATCGCGGTCGGCAGCTCCTGCTCGGACGGCTCGTCCTGGCGGGCCAGCGCCTCGTCGGCCGAGAGGAGCGACATCCGATCCTCGGGCGTCGGCACGGCCTCGGCCGCCCGCGCCTTCTTCTCGGCCGCCTCGCGCACGGCCGCATCCAAATCCATCTGCCGGCAGAGACCCAGCGCCACCGGATCGACCGGCTGAAGGTTGGCATAGTTCCAATGCGATTTATCGCGGATCGACTGGATCGTGGGCTTGGTGGTGCCGATCAGCTTGGAGATCTGGCGGTCCTCAAGCTCGGGGTGATAGCGCACCAGCCAGGCGATGGAGGCCGGGCGGTCCTGGCGCTTTGATACCGGCGTGTAGCGCGGCGCCTTCTTCTTAGGCTCGGGCGCCAGCGCACGCTTGACCAGCCGCAGACGGGCGACGGGATCGGCCTCGCAGCGCTTGATCTCGGCGCTCGTCAACTGGTTGGCGGTAACCGGGTCAAGGCCCTTGATGCCCACCGCGACCTCGCCATCGGCAATACCGGAGACCTCAAGCTCGTGCATGCCGCAAAACTCCGCGACCTGGCGAAAGGTCAGCGTCGTGTTGTCGACCAGCCAGACGGCGGTCGCCTTCGGCATCAGCGGCAGATCGTTGCTCATCGCGCCCTCCTTGGCGAATTCCTGGCCCGTATGCGCCGCAACCCGCCGGGGCAACAGCACCGAGGCCGCCCGATGCGGCTGCTGGCCGCCCCGGGACCCGGCGCACACGCCCTTGCGGCCATGAACGGGATCAGCCCTGATATACGCTGATCGCCGGGGATTGAAAGCGTCGAAGGAGCACCGCCCATGGAACCGAGGTTGAGCCCAATCCGCCGGGCCGAGAGCCGCGCTGGGGGCCGGGCTGGGGCATGGGCGGCGTCCGCCCTACTTGGGCTTGGCGCTCTCCTGCTGGCGCTTGGCGCAGGGCACGGCGCGGCCCTGGCGCAAAGCGGAGGGCAGCCGGGCGATTTCGACTATTACGTGCTGTCGCTCAGCTGGCAGCCATCGTGGTGCGCGGCCGAGGGCGACCGCCGCGGCGCCGCCACCTGCCGGCCGGGGATGGAACGCGGCTTCACGTTGCACGGGCTCTGGCCCCAATACCTCGACGGCTGGCCCGAGTTCTGCGCGCGCGAGACCCGCGACCCGCGCCGGGCCGAGACGGCGGCCATGGCCGATATCATGGGCTCGGGCGGGCTCGCCTGGCACCAGTGGAAAAAGCATGGGCGCTGCACCGGTCTGCCGCCCGAGCGGTACTTCCAGCTGTCGCGGCGGGCCTGGGATCAGGTCGTCCGCCCCCAGGTGTTGCGCGATGTCGACCGCGCGCTGACGGTCTCGCCCGACGTGGTGGAGCAGGCCTTTCTCGAAGCCAATCCCGGTCTGCCGGCCGAGGCTATCGGCGTGACCTGCCGCGACGGGCGGATCGCCGAAGTACGCCTCTGCCTCGACCGCAGCCTGAAGCCGCGCGCCTGCACCGGCCGGGCCGCCCGCGTCTGCTCCCGCCCAGCCCGACTGCCACCGATGCGCTGACCAAGCGGTATCGCGGCTGGTCGCCGCGATGAGGATTGCGGGGCGCGGTGCTGCAGCCTGGGCCCATCCACTCGGTTCATCGCCCTTGGTGGGCGGAGCGTTTCTGGCTGGGGAGAAGCCGCGAGGGCCTCTGATCAAGCGTCTCGCAGGTGTCGGACCGCATCAAGGCCGAGCGGGCGCTGCCCGTCGCGTCCCGCGAGCCTTGACCCGGCTCGCCACCTGCAGTTTGCGCCAACCACGACCCCGCTTGCGCCGCGGGAATGGCGCGGCATCACACGGTATCGGCAAAGCGGGTGATGGCCTCGGCATGCATCGCAGGATCGACGTTGCCCCCTGTCGCCACCGCGATCACCGGCTCGCCGCCGGTCTCTCCCGAGAACAGCGCCGCGGCGAGGGCGACCGCGCCACCCGGCTCCACCACGATCTTGAGGTGTTTGAACGCCGCCGCCATGGCCCGGCGGGCCAGATCATCGCTGACGGCAATCGGCACGCCCATGCGGGGCGACAGCAACGGCCAGGTGATCTCGCCGGGGCGCGGCGTGACGATGGCATCGCAGATCGATGGCGCCGTCCCGGGTCCGATGCCGACGACATTGCCCACGGCCTGGCTCATCCGCCAGTCATCCCAGCCCTCGGGCTCGGCCGGGCGCACGCGCATCTGGGGCGCCTCTGCCTCCAGCGCCAAGGCAATGCCCGAGGACAGTCCTCCACCGCCGGTGCAGACCATGACATCGCCCGCGGTCACGCCGAGCGCCGCGGCCTGGCGTGCGATCTCGAGCCCCGTGGTACCCTGGCCCGCGATCACCATGGGCTCGTCGTAAGGACGGACCAGCGTCAGCCCGCGCTCGGCCGCGATCGCCGCGCCCTTGGCCTCGCGACTCTCACCGCCGGGTCGGTCATAAAGCACCACCTCCGCCCCGTAGGCGCGGGTATTGGCGATCTTCATCGCCGGGGCGTCGTTCGGCATGACGATCACCGCCGGGATACCCAGCCGCTCGGCCGCGTGGGCTACACCCTGCGCATGATTGCCCGAGGAATAGGCGAGCACGCCCCGCGCCCGCGTCTTGGGGGAGAGCGCCGTCAGCGCCGCCCAGGCGCCGCGGAACTTGAAGCTGCCGGTCAGCTGCAGGCATTCCGCCTTGACCAGCACACGCCGCCCCGCCAGCCGGTTCAGAAACGGGCTCTCGAGAAGCGGCGTCTGCACTGCGACACCCGAGAGGCGCGCGGCTGCGGCCCGGATATCATCGGCCGAGACCAGGGGATTGATCGCGATGATCTCGCTCATGACAGGCTCTCCAGCAGGCCCTCGATGGCGGCGAGGGCGGGCGGTTCGTCGAGGATCGGCACGTGGCCGCGGTTCTCCAGGGTGATTGCCACCATGTCGGGCCGGCGCGCCTGCATCTCGTCCAGCGTCGCGGCCGACAGGATGTCGGAGCGCCCACCGCGGATGGTGAGCAGCGCCGCAGGGCCAAGCGCGTCGAAGAACGGCCAGAGATCGGGCTGGGGCGCGCCGAAACTCGCCTCCACCGGTTCTGCGAGCCGGGGGTCGTAGGAGAGGACCGGGCGACCCTTGGCGTCGACATGGTAGAGCCGCCCTGCGAGCGCCAGCCAATCGGCGGCGACGAAATCCGGGTAGATATGCCCGATCCCACCGGCCAGCGCGGCGGCAGCGGTATCGAGGTCGGGCGATGCGGGCGCGCGGCCGATATAGCCGCGGATCGCATCAAGGCCCGCCTGCTCGATCACGGGGCCAATATCGTTCAGCACGACGCCCGCCAGCCGGCCCGGCGCCATGGCGGCGATGCCCATGGCGAGCAGACCACCGCGCGAGGTGCCGATCAATGCCGCCCGCTCGATCCCCAGGTGGTCGAGCAGGGCAATCGCATCACCGGCCTCGACCGGCACCTGATAGGCGGCCATGGGGTCGGCCGCCCGGTCGCTACGCCCGCGGCCGCGGCTGTCGAGGCGGATCACGCGGTAGCGATCGGTCAGATGCGCTGACAGCGGTGCAAAATCGCGCGCATCACGGGTCAGACCCGCGAGGCACAGCACCGGCAGACCGCTCGGCACCGCCGGCCCTTCGTCATCATAGACGAGCGTCGTCCCGTCGGCGGTGGTGAACCGTGCACCCGGCGCGGTATGCGGCGCGGGCGCGCGGGTCTTGGGCGCGGTGTTCACAGTGTCTCCACCGTCTTGGGCAGGCGGGTCAGCGTCTCGGCCACGAATTCGGGGCGCCAAGGCATCCGGTCCAGCGGCTCGCCCTGGCGATTGACCCACAGCGTGCGGAAGCCGAAGCCCGTTGCGCAGCACGCATCCCAACCGTTCGACGACACGAACAGCACCTCGCGCCGGGCGACGCCGAAGCTCTGCTCCACCAGCTCATAGACCGCCGGGGCGGGTTTGAAGACACCGACCTGCTCGGCTGACAGGATCGCGTCGAACACCTCGCCGAGCTTCGCGCTTTCGACCGCAGCCTCCAGCATGTCGGGCGCGCCGTTGGACAGGATGGCGAGGCGCATGCCCGCGGCCTTCAGCGCCTGCAATACCCGCTGCACTTCGTCATAGGGGCTGAGTTCCCAGTAGAGCTGCAGCAAGCGGGCGCGCAGATCCTCATCCCCGCCGAAACCGTGTGCCTCGAGCGCATAGTCGAGCGCCTGGCTCGTCACCGTCCAGAAATCGGTGTGGCAGCCATAGCCGGCGCGCAGCCAGGAATAGCCCAGCTGCTTCTGCCGCCAGGTCTCGGCGATGGCGGCGCCCTGCTCGGCGAGGGCGGCATAGGCCTCCTCGCGCGCGGCATCGCGGACGGCGGCGCCGACATCGAACAGGGTGCCGTAAGCGTCGAAGACGCAGATCTGGATTTTCATGGCATGCGCTCGCGGTCAGTCGGTGGGAAGAACCGACAGTGGCCGCGCGGACCGGCGGACGCAATCCCAGCGATGCGCGAGCGCTCAGACGACGAGCTTCACGATGGCGACGAGTGCGAGGGTGGCGCCGCCGGCAATGACGAGCTCGTACCAGCGGGCTTCTTTGCTGGCCTTGGTCGTCATGGCGCGCATGTGCTCGATCTCGGCACGGATCTTCGCCATCTCGATCTCGTGACGGCGCTGTTTATCCGCTTCGTCCATCTCGCCCCCCAGCTCATGACAAAGATGGTGGCAAATCGGCGTGACGACAATGCGAAGTGTCAGTGCATCCGCAGTCACACCACCAGGCGCTGGCTCTCCTGCGCGCCGACGCCGAAGACGCGCTTGTAGCGTTCGACCTCCTCGAACGGGCCCATGGCCTTAGCGGGGTTGTCCGACAGTTTGACCGTGCCGCGGCCATCGGCTGTGGCGACCTTGCAGACCAGCGAGAACGGATCGAGCCGGCCCGCCGGGTCGAAACCGCGGAAATCATTCGTCAGCAGCGTGCCCCAACCGAAGCTGACCATGCATTGGCCGGCAAACTGGCGGTGCAGATGCTCGATCCGCTCCACATCCAGACCGTCGGAGAAGATCAGACGCTTGGCAGCCGGGTCCTGACCATGCCGGCGCCACCAGTCGATGACGTATTGCGCGTTGCCCTCCGGGTCGCCGCTGTCGATGCGCACCCCGGTCCACCCCGCTAGCCATTCCGGCGCGCCCTCCAGAAACCCGCGCGTGCCGAAGGTGTCGGGCAGGACGATCAGCAGGTTGCCGGCATAGTCCTCCTGCCATTCGGCGAGCACGTCATAAGGCGCGCGGGCCAGTGCGGCGTCATCGCGGGCCAGCGCGGCATAGACCATCGGCAGCTCATGGGCATTGGTGCCGATCGCCTCCAACTCGCGGCGCATGGCGATCAGGCAGTTGGAGGTGCCGACGAAACCGCCGCCGAGCCCCTCGTCCATCGCCTGCACGCACCAGTCCTGCCACAGGAACCCGTGGCGCCGGCGCGTGCCGAAATCGGCGATCTTGACCCCGTCGAGCGCGCGCAGCCGCTGGATCTTCTCCCAGACCCGGGTCATTGCGCGGGCGTAGAGCACCTGCAGCTCGAACTTGCCCATCCGGTCGAGCACGGCGCGCGAGCGGAGCTCCATCAGCACGGCGAGCGCCGGCACCTCCCAGAGCGAGACCGCCATCCAGGGCCCTTCGAAGGTCAGCTCGTACTGATCGCCGACGCGCTCAAGGTGATAGTCCGGGAAGCGGAACGCCTCGAGCCAGTCGATGAACTCGGGCGTGAACATCTGGCGCCGGCCGTAGAACGTATTGCCGCGGAGCCAGGTGCTCTCGCCCCGCGACAGGCTGAGGCTGCGGATATGGTCGAGCTGCTCGCGGAGCGCGCCCTCGTCGATTAACCGCGCCAGCGGCACCGAGGCATCGCGATTGATCACCCGGAACCTCACACGCGTGGTGGGGTGGTGGCGCAGGATGCTCTGCGCCATCAGCAGCTTGTAGAAATCGGTGTCGAGCACCGAGCGCACGATGGGGTCGATCTTCCACGAATGGTCGTAGACCCGTTTGGCAATATCGGTCATGGCCCGCGCGTGCCCCGTGAGGTTGTGCCTTGGCGCAAGCATAGGCCGCAGTGCGGCCCGCGGCACCCCCTTTGCGCGAGATGTGTCGGCCACCGACGATGCGCCAGCGGCATGCGACCCGGCGCAGGTGACCGGGCGTGACAGGCCGGGCACGCGAAATCGGGCACGGGTGATCCAAGGCAGACGACTGCTCTGGCAGACAATCTCAATCATGTCTGGAAATGTCGCGGAACCGTGCATGATCGAGGCGGTGCGATCTGCTAGCCGCCTGACGGTGTGTCGACGAATCAGGGGGCATGGATGACGGCGGAGCTTTCCAGACGGCTGGTTGCCGAAGCGATCGGGACGGGCATGCTGGTCGCGACGGTCGTCGGCTCGGGCGTTATGGCCGAGACGCTGACCGAGGATACGGCGCTGGCGCTCCTTGGAAATACGCTGCCGACCGGGGCGATCCTCGTCGTGCTGATCACCATCCTCGGCCCGATCTCGGGCGCCCACTTCAACCCGGCGGTGACGGCCGCGATGGCGGTAAAGGGCACCATCGGGGCACGCGATGGCGGGCTTTACGTGGTGGTTCAGATCCTGGGTGGCATCCTCGGCACGCTGATCGCCCATGCGATGTTCGAGCAGCCGATCCTGCAGGCCTCAGCGACAGTGCGCACCGGGCCCGCGCAATGGCTCGCCGAGGTGGTGGCGACCTTTGGGTTGGTGTTCGTGATCCTCGTGGCCCTCGCGCAGCGGTCGGGCGCGATCCCGTGGCTGGTGGGCCTCTACATCACGGCGGCCTACTGGTTCACGGCATCGACGTCGTTTGCCAACCCTGCCGTGGCGATCTCGCGGGCCTTCACCGATACCTTTTCCGGCATCCGCCCGGTCGATTTGCCGGGCTTTATCATCGCCGAACTGGCCGGCGCGATGCTCGCCGTTGCCGTGGCGGCGTGGCTGACGGGAGGGGCGCAGCACACGGCGGAACAGCACTCAGAGGCAGCGCCGTCCGGCGCTAGGGACATCTGATGGCCGTCGTGATCCACCACAACCCGGACTATGGCACCTCTCGCAACGTGCTTGCCATCCTGACGGCGGCACGAACCGAGCCGGTGGTGATCCCCTATCTCGACACCCGATGGACGCGGCCGCAGCTTCTCGCGCTGTTCGCCGCGGCGGATCTGACACCCCGCACGGCGCTGCGCACCAGCAAATCGCCGGCCGAAGCGTTGGGCCTGACAGACCCGGCCGTGTCCGACGAGAGCCTGCTCGACCGGATGATCGAGCATCCGGTGCTGGTCAACCGGCCGATCGTCTGCACGCCCAGGGGCGTACGCCTCTGCCGGCCGAGTGAGAGGGTGCTTGATCTCCTCGACGCCCTGCCGCCCGGGCCGTTGCATCTGGAGGACGGGACGCTGCTGATCGATGCCGACGGCCAGCGCGTCTGATCTTCGACCGCGCTACCTCATGCCGCGGGCCAGATCCTGCTCGATGCTCATGGGGCCGGCCTGACCGGTCAGGCGTGTGCGGTAGACATACAGACCCTCCATCACCCGCTGCACGTAATTGCGGGTCTCGGAGAAGGGGATCATCTCGATCCAGTCGACGATGTCGATCTCACCCCGCAGCGGATGGCCATAGGCCACGACCCAGCGATCCACCCGGCCCTTGCCGGCGTTGTAGGACGCGGCCGCGAGGACGTAGGAGCCCTGGAACTGCCCGATCCGCCGCGCCAGGTAGGTCTGGCCGAGCGTCGCATTATAGCGCCAGTCCGCCAGCAGACGCGCTGGCTCGTAGGGCATGTCGAGCCAGCCTGCGACCTTCTTGGCCGTCGCGGGCATCAGCTGCATCAGGCCGCGTGCGCCGACACGGCTGATCGCTCGCGGGTTCAGCTCGGTCTCCTGCCTGGCGATCGACATGGCCATGGCAGGCTCCACCCGGTCCGCCGCGCGGGCGAGATCGGTGATCGGGTAATAGGCATCCATCAGGATATGCCCGCGCCCGGCCGCCTGCTTGGCCAGACGCACGGCAAAGTGCGGCGCATCCATCGCCAGCGCCATCGACGCCGCCGCCCCCAGCGTGTCGCGCCCGTCGAGGGTTTCGCCGAGATGGCGGAAGGACTGCCAGGCGAGGCTGTTCTCGCCCGCGTAGTGAATGATCGCCGCCATGCGCACGGCATCGCCGGCGAGACCACGGGCACTGCGCCAGTCCGGCAACGCGGTACCGAGCAGGCCGCCATCCCCCGGCGCGTCGATGCGCGCGGCGGCGAGCTGGCCGTAGTAGCTGGTCTGGTAGCGGGCGGCGGATTTATAGGCGGTCTCGGCCGCCTGGGCATTGCCCATCGCCTCATGCGCGCGGCCGATCCAGTAGCCGGCGCGCCCGTTCGAGATCGGCGTGTCGACCAGCGGGGCGAAGGCCTCGAAGTGGCGGAGGGCGATGGCCGGATCGCCGAGCAGGCGCAGCGCGACCCAGCCCGCGACCCATTGCAGATCGGCATTGTTGTAGCCGTCATCGGGTGTTGTAAAGCCATTAGCCGCAAGGCGGTAGGCGAGGTTGCCCCGCCCCTCGCGCGCGGCCCGGCGGGCCAGCACAAGGCGCTGGCGGGCATAGCGGCCCGGATCACCCAGATTGGCGGCCGAGGTCGAGATCTCCGCGAGGTAGACCTCCGCCTCGTCCCAGTCCCGGTTATCGTAGAGCCGGTCGAAACGGCGCCAGCGCTGCAGCGCCGGGCCCGTCATCTGGCGAAGGCCGGTCGGGCCCGAACGCTCGCCGAGGACAGCGCGGCGCAGCTGATCCTGACCCGGCCAGTCGGACCGGCGCGCGACAAAGGACTGGTACTCCGCGATGGTGCCCGCCCCGGCCCGCAGCTTTCGCCACAGCACGATATCGCGCACCACCGCATCGCCGGAAGAAGCGGCCAGCGCCTCGGCTGCCGGCCAGTCGCCGTCCTCCCCGGCGGTCAGCGCCGCGCGCACGATCTCACCATGGCGGCGCGCTGACTCCAGATCGACGGCATCACCGGGCACCGCCGTCGCGGGCGTCGTCGCCATCAGCGCAGCCAGCACCCCGGCACTCATGGCCGCGCTGAGCGTTGAGCGCAGTCGCTCCAACCGCCAACGCACCCGCGCCCATGGCTCAGCACCCGACATCCGCTCTGTCGACGCGATCACCTGCATTGCCCGCTCCTGCCCCTCGGATGCGGCGCGCGGCCTTAAATGCCGACGACGGCGCATCCCGATTGCCCCAACTGTTCCCATGGGTCGGTTAACCAACCTCATTGACCAAAGGATAGCAGAGCGGGGGGCCGGGACACATCCCTGATCGTCGCGCATGGCGGCGACGTGATCCCTGGGCACCAAGGGGATGGCCGATCGAATTGGTCGGTGGAAGTGGTCGATGGGGTTCCGCCCAACACGCCGTGCGCGCGCTTGCCTCCCGCCGTCGCCACGGCTAGGACCGGCCGGCTCTCGCGCATGTCTGCGCGGCTCAGCGATCCGCCCGCCTGCAGCTAGGAGGCCGCCATGACCCAACCGATCCTTCGTGGTTCGATCCCGGCCCTTGTGACCCCGATGGCCGACGGGAAAGTGGACGAGGCGGCGCTCTCGGCGCTGGTCGAATGGCACATCGCCGAGGGCAGCCATGCGCTAGCCCCCTGCGGCACCACCGGCGAGAGCCCGACGCTCAGCCACGAGGAGCATCGTCACGTCGTCGACATCGTGATCGAGACGGCGGCCGGGCGCGTGCCGATTGTCGCGGGGGCGGGCTCGAACTCGACGACCGAGGCGGTCAGCCTCGCCCAGCATGCCGAGAGCGCCGGGGCGACCGCGATCCTCGTAGTCACGCCCTATTACAACAAGCCGACCCAGGCCGGATTGATCGCCCATTACCGCGCGATCCACGACGCCTCGGCCCTGCCGATCATCATCTACAACATCCCCGGACGCTCGGTGGTCGACATGAGCGTCGCCACCATGGCCGAGCTTGCCGAGCTTGAGCGGATCGTCGGCGTGAAGGACGCGACCGGCGACATCGCCCGCGTCAGCCAGCAGCGCGGCGCCTGCGGGCCGGATTTCATCCAGCTCTCGGGCGAGGATGCCACGGCGCTCGGCTTCAACGCCCATGGGGGCGTGGGCTGTATCTCGGTCACCGCCAATGTCGCGCCCAGACTATGCGCCGAGTTCCAAGAAGCGACGCTGGCCGGCGACTACACCCGCGCGTTGATGCTGCAGGATCGGCTCATGCCGCTGCACGAGGCGATCTTTGCCGAGCCGGGTCTGGCCGGCGCGAAATACGGCCTGTCGATCCTCGGCAAATGCCGCAACGAACTGCGGCTGCCGCTCTTGCCGGTAAGCGCGCCGGTGCAGGCGCAGATCCGCGCCGCCATGGTACATGCCGGCGTGATCGATGGATGAGCATGGCGCGTAATCGCCAGGCGGGCTGCCTGCACCTGATTGCCGGCGGCACAGGCGCTGGCAAGACAACCTATGCCAAGGCCCTGGCCTCGCGCGAACACGCGCTGCTGTTGTCGATCGACGACTGGATGGGACGTCTCTTCTGGCCCGACACGAAGGCCACCACGCCTGAAGACCTCGGCACTTGGGCGCATGAGAGAGCGGCACGCTGCACCGCCCAGATGCGCGAGGCGCTGGGCCAGACGCTGCCGCTCGGGCTGTCGGCAGTGGCGGATGCGGGCTTCACCACGCGGGCCGACCGGGCGGCGTTTTCCGACTGGGCCGCAGCGCTCGGCCTGCCCGTCAGGCTCCACTGGGTGGATGTCGAGGCGGGCACGCGCTGGCAGCGGGTCGAGGCGCGAAATGCGGCGGGTGGCGGGGGCACCGGCTTTGTGGTGACGGCCGAGATGTTTGCCTACATGGAAGGTCTGTGGGAGGCACCCGAGGCGGCCGAGATGGCGGCGCTCGACGGGATCAGGGTCGATGCCTCGGGTAACGCGGTGTCGCCTGAGAAAGCGGTCTCCGGCATCGTTGAGGGGCGCGGAGGGTTCGGTCATGGCTGAGAAGAAGCCGGCGCTCCGCATCGCGGCCGAGAACCGCAAGGCGCGCCACGATTATTTCATCGAGGACAGCCTGGAAGCGGGCATCATGCTGCAGGGCTCGGAGGTGAAGGCGCTGCGCGAGGGCCGCGGGAACATCGCCGAAAGCTATGCCAGCGTCGAGGATGGCGGGTTGTGGTTGATCAACAGCTATATCCCGCAGTTCAGCCAGTCCAAGGACCGTGTCTTTGCCCATGACGAACGGCGCAAGCGCAAGCTGCTGGTGCACACGCGCGAACTTGCCCGGCTCGACCAGGGTGTCGGCCGCGAGGGCATGACGCTGGTACCGCTCAAGCTCTATTTCAACGACCGGGGCATTGCGAAGCTGGAGATCGGTCTCGCCAAGGGCAAGAAGATGGCCGACAAGCGCGACACCGAGCGCAAGCGCGACTGGCAGCGCGAAAAGGCACGTTTGCTGAAACAGGGCTGAGCCGCGGCACGGGCAAAGGGGCACCATGGGCCGGGGCGATCTGCTCCGATGTGACGTGGTGGTTTTGGAGGGAAGCGCCGTGGCAGAGCCAACGGTGAGAGCAGCGACCGGTGGCACCCTGTCGGGCGCACCTGAGAGCGTCACGGCGGGCGCACCGGGGTGCGCTCCGGGAGGCGCTCCGGGAGGCGTCTCGCTGCCCGACATGGCGCGGTTCGCCCTGGCCTCTGACGTCACCTGGCCTGCCGCGACCGTCGAAACGCTCGGCGGCTGGAACCTCAGGCTGAGCGCCGAGGCCGCCGGATCGCGGGCCAACTCCGCCTGGGTCCGGAGCCCTGCTGATATGGCCGAAGACGACGCCATCGATGCGGTCGAGGCCTTCTATCGCAGCCACGGGCGCGCTGCGCGTTTCCAGATCTGGCCCGCCGACGCTGCGCTCGACGCGGCGCTCGCGGCGCGGGGCTGGGTGCCCTACGACGCCTGCGCGATCCTGGCGCGCCCGGCAGGCGGTGACTGGCCGGCCGCGGGCGAGGGCACGGCAGCCGTGCGGCTGGAGATGCCGCTTGCCATGGCCTCGCGTCTCTGGGCTGAAGGGGGCGTGGGAGCCGAGCGCCAGGCGGTGTTCGCGCGGGCGGGCGGCGCACGGGCGCTATTTCTGGGCCGCATCGGGCAGCAGCCGGCCGGCATGGTCGGCGTGACCCTCGATGGCGAGGTTGCGGTGACGCAGGCGCTTTGGGTCGATCCGACGTTGCGCGGCCGGGGGCTCGGCGCGACGCTGATGGCGGCGGCGGGCCGGGCGGCCGCAGAGCTTGGCGCCACGGCAATCGCCCATGCCGTCGTCACCGACAATGCCCCGGCCCGCGCGCTTTATGCCCGTCTCGGCTTCCAATCCGTCGGACACTATCACTATCGCAGGGCACCCGCATGAAGCCGTCGCTGTCCGCCGCGGGGGTTATCCTTGCCCTGACGACCTCGCCGGCTGGCGCGCAGATCACCCTGCCCGAGGCCGCATCGCAAACCGCGAGCGTCGAGGAGCTGCGTGACCGCGTCTCGTTGCCCGTCGGTGTCATGACGCTGGATGGCGCGGGGACGCGTCGGCTGGAGGGTCGGGTGCTGCGCCAGGCCTTCGTGATGGAGGCGCGCGACCGGATCACGCCGCTCGCGCTGCTGGAGGGCGCGGTCGACCCGCTTCGCCGCGGCGATTGGGAGCTCGTCTTCGACTGTGTCGACAGTGGCTGCGGCGGTGCGGTGGCCCGCTTTGCCCTGCCCCTTCTGCCCGCCCCCGACATGCGCCTCGACACCGCCGACATGGCGCTCGCCACCTTCCGCCAGGGAGAGGCCGGGGGCGGGCGCGAGGGCGGGGACGCGCGTTGGGTCACGGTGATCGTCAGCCGCGTTCTCGGTGAGCTCTACGTACAGATCACTCGGCTTGGCCCAGCTGCGGGCGACGAAGCGGTGGAGACGATCGCCCTCGATACCGCCAGCGATACCGCCAGCACGGGCCAGGACGCAGATGCGCCGGCAGCGCCGGTGGTTGAGGCACCCGATCAGCAGCCACGCCGCGCCGCGGAGGCGGATGATCTCGCCGGGCTCGACCCCTCCGATGCCCGGGCGCTGCATGCCCGGCTTGTTGCGCGCGGTCATGTCCCCCTGCTCGGCATCGAGTTCGAGACCGGCGGCGCGCGGATCGCCGACGGGGAGAGCGCCGTGATCGCCGCCGTCGTCGCCATGCTCCGCCGCCATGCGGATCTGCGTGTCGCGGTGGTGGGTCACACCGATTACTCGGGCGATACCGAGATCAACATGGCCCTGGCCGACCGGCGAGCGAGCGCGGTGGCCGAAGCGCTGTTCGCCGCTGGCGTGGCGCGTAACCGGCTGGTCACGCATTCGGCCGGCCCCTTCGCACCGCTCACCACCAACGCCACGGCCGAGGGCCGCGCCCTCAACCGGCGGGTGGAACTGGTGCTGATCCCCTGAGCCCTGAGCCCTGTGCCGCTCCAGCAGCGAAAAAGGCCGGCGTCACCGCCAGCCTTTCACTGCCAGCAGACGACTACTCCAGCTTAGTGCAAGCGCGCGCCAACCTCTGCGATGGCGCTGTCGATCATGAGACCGGAGGCATCCTTGTCCATGTTTTCGGCGATCACGGCGCCGGCGGCGGCAACTGCGACCTCCACGGCGCGCGACTGAACCTGCCGCACGGCCTGCGCTTCGGCGAGTGCAATCTGCTCCTCGGCCGCCTTCAGCCGTCGCGCGACGCTCAACTGGATGTCTTCCTCGGCCTTGGCGGCCGCAGCCTCGGCATCGGCCCTGGCCTTGGTCACGATCTCCTCGGCAATCGTGTCCACCTCAGCCCGCTTGCGCTCGATCTCGGCAAAGCGGGCCTGTGCCTCTTCGCGGAGCTCGCGCGCCCGGTCGAGATCGGCGCGGATCTTGTCGGCCCGGTCGTCCAGCATCTTGAACAGCAGCCGGTGCACCCCGGCATAGTAGAGGATGCCGAGGAAGATCGCGAAGCTCGCCGCGGTGAGGAAGTTGCTGTCGTAGAATAGAGAACCCATCGACCCGCTCCTCAGGTTCGGCTGTCGACAGCGGCCATGACGGCCGCACCGTCAACGCCGCCGGGTGCCAGCTTCTCGACCAGCGCCGCGGCCACGTCGCGGGCCACGGTCTTCACGTTCTCCGCCGCTTCGGCCTGGATCTCGCCGATCCGCTTCTCGCTTTCGGCGGTGCGGGCCGAGATCTCGGCATCGGCCTTGGCCATCGCCGCGTCGACCTCGGCCTGGATCTTGGCCCGTGCTTCGCCGGCGATCTTCTGCGCACTCGCGCGGGCCTCGGCCAGCGCCATGTCATAGGCCTCGGATGCCTCGCGGGCCTTCTGCTCCAGCAGTTCTGCACGGTCCAGATCGTCGGCGATGGTATCGGCGCGGGTCTCCAGAATGCCCGAGATGCGAGGCAGCGCCATCTTGGTCAGCAACTGGTAAAGCGCCAGCAGCGCCACGGCAGTCCAGATGATCTGCGACGGCCAGGTGTCGAAATCGAGCTGCGGCAGGCCGCCCGAGACCTTCTCGGCGCCGTCTTCGCTGGGTGTCGCCATGGAAAGCGCCCTCTCGCGTCGGGATGAGCGTCAAGACCCGCCAGCACGCCGGCTGCCGGGTCGCGTCATTAGGGCCGCTCGATCAAGGGATCGGCAGCACCCGGTCGCCCTCAGTCGCGTGTCAGACTGCGAAGAGCAGCAGGAACGCGACGACGAGGCCGAAGATGCCGAGCGCTTCGGCGAAGGCCATGCCGATGAACAGCGTGGCCGTCTGCTGCTGGGCCGCCGCCGGGTTGCGGAGCGCGCCCGCCAGGAAGTTGCCGGCCACGTGGCCCACGCCGATGCCGGCGCCCGCCATCGCAAGGCAGGCAAGGCCCGCGCCAATGTACTTGCCGAGAAGGGCCGCTGCTTCAGCTTCCATGGTCCAGTCTCCTTTGGTTGAAGCCTTTTGAGGTCTCACTCGCCACCGCGCGCCCGGCCCCGCCGGCCCGCGCAGCAGGGAATTCAGTGCATGTGCAGGGCGTCGTGCAGATAGACGCAGGTCAGCACGGTGAAGATGTAGGCCTGGATGAAGGCCACCAGCAGCTCGAACGCCGTCAGGCCGACCATCGCCCCGAGCGGCAGGATCGCGACCGGCCCAAGCCCGCCAGCCAGCGCCAGCGCGACAAGGCCGGCAAAGACCTTCAGCACCGCATGGCCCGCCAGCATGTTGGCGCCAAGACGGATCGAGTGGCTGACCGGGCGGACAAGGTAGCTGATCACCTCGATCACGCAGAGCACCGGACGCAGCCATCCCGGCGCCTCGGCCGGCCAGAAGAAGGTCAGGAAATGCGTGCCGTGCTTGACGAAACCGATGATCGTCACGGTGACGAAGACCGACATCGCCAGGAACACCGTCACCGCGATGTGGCTGGTGGTCGTGAAGCTCATCGGGATCATGCCGAGCACATTGGCGAACAGCACGAAGACGAAGATGGTGAAGATATAAGGGAAATACTTCATCCCCCCATCGCCCACCACGTCCTCGACCATCTGGCGGATGAAGCCATACATCAGCTCGGCGACCGACTGGGTGCGCGTCGGCACCAGGGCGCGCTGCGAGGTGCCCCAGATCAGCAGTGCCGAGATGGCCATGATGGAGATCGCCATCCAGAGCGTCGAATTGGTCACCGTGATCGGCGAGAATTCGCTGCCGCCGAACAGCGGCTTCACGAGGAACTGGTCCATCGGGTGAAAGAAGCTGCCCGCGTCGCCTTCGGCTCCTGCTGCCACGATGCACTCCGTCTTGGCTGGCGCGGCGCCGGACGGCGCCGTGGTGGTTGGTCGTGCCCGCGAGGGCGTGATGATAGCCTGGCCGGATCCCGGGATGCCGGGGGTCAGGGGGTGTCCGCGCCGTCGCCCTTCGGCGCCCCGCGCGGGCGATTAACTTCCTCGGCGGAGCGCAGCATCACTCGGATGCCCGCCGCAAAACCGAACAGTCCAAGGACGATGGTGAAGAGCGGCAGACTGCCGATCAACCAGTCGAGCCCGTAGCCCATCGCCCCACCGATCGCGATCCCCACGACCAGCTCGAGCATCATGCGGAAACCCAGCTCCCAGCCCCGGATCGCGCCCTGCGGCCGGCGTGGCCTATGGGCATGTTTGGCCTTGGCGGCGGCGATCCGGCTGGCAAGATCGCCCGTCTCAGCGCCCTGCCTCTGTCGATCTGCCATGCGCGCCCTTCGGCCTTCGCGAGGGGCCAGGCGACACATCGGCCCCCGGCAATCGCGGCGGAAACTAGAAGCGGCCAATCGGCAGGTCAAGCATACCTTCGGCAGTGCGGTAGAAGGCGCGACACCACCGTGAGAGTTTTCAATTAAAACGGTGCTTTCTAGCGTGCCGCGACGGATATTGCGCGGTCACATCGCGCGCCGCGCCACCGCCCGGCGGCTCGGTGAATCAGGCGTCGACGAGTTGCTCTGCCGCCTCCAGATCGACCGAGACGAGCTGGCTCACCCCCTGCTCGACCATGGTGACGCCGAACAGGCGGTCCATCCGGGCCATGGTCAAAGGATGGTGGGTGATCACCAGGAACCGGGTCTCGGTGCGCCCACGCATCTCGTCGAGCAGTGAACAGAACCGGTCGGTATTGGCGTCATCCAGCGGCGCGTCGACCTCGTCCAGCACGCAGATCGGCGAGGGCTGGCAGAGGAACACGGCCAGGATCAGCGACAGCGCCGTCAAGGTCTGCTCCCCGCCCGACAATAGCGAGAGCGAGGAGAGCTTCTTGCCCGGTGGCTGGCAGAGGATCTCGAGCCCGGCCTCCAGCGGATCGTCGTTCTCCACCATGACCAACCGCGCCTCGCCACCGCCGAACAGGCGGCGGAAGAGCGCTGAGAACTCTCGGTTCACCGCATCGAAGGCCGCGGTCAGGCGGGCGCGCCCCTCGCGGTTGAGGCTGGCGACCCCCGACCGCAGCTTGGCGATGGCGCCGTCGAGATCGGCTTTCTCGACCTCCAGTGCCTCGCGCTCGCTCCGCAGTTCCTTGGCGTCCTCATCGGCGCGCAGATTGACGGCGCCGAGCGCATCGCGGGCCCTGGTCAGCCGCTGGATCTCGCCTTCCAGCGCGCGAACCTCGCCCACTGCGGGCTGACCGTCGACCGCGCCCTCGGCGGTTACGCGCACCTCCGCGTCAAGTTCCGTCAACGCAGCCTCGGCCTCGGCCGCCGCTTCGCTCGCCGCCTCGATACGGGCCTCGTGCTTGGCGCGGGTCTCGCGCAGTGTCGAGGCGTTCCGCTCGGCCTCGCGCGCGGTGCGAGCAGCGTCGCTGAGCGCGGTCTCGGCGGCGGCCAGCGCATCGGCCGCGGCCTTCAGGCGGCGATCGGCGCCCGCGCGCTTCTCCGCCAGCTGGCCCCGCGCCGTCGCGATCTCCGCCGGTGCGCTCTCCGCCAGCGCCAGCGCCTGCGCCGTCTCGGCCGCCCTTTTGACCAGCGTCGCGTCGCGCTCTGCGGTCGTGGCGGCACGGCGGTGCCAATCGCGCGCCTCGGTCTCCACCTCGCGCAGGCGTCGCTCGCGCCCCCTCACAGCCCGCTCCTCGTCGGCAAGGCGCTGCTGCGCCTCCCGCGCCGTCTTGCGTGCCGTGGCCACGGCCTCACGCGCCGCGCCCAGGGCCTCCTCGGCACCTGTGGGATCGGCGGCAGCGTTGGCCGCGGACCGGGCCTCCCGCAGAGCGCGCTGCACCGAGTCGATGACCTCGCCATGCGCCATGACGGCTTCTGAGGTTGCCGCGGCGCGTGCTTCGGCCTCGGCCAGCTGCGCTTCGCCGCGGGCTTTATCGCGCGCGGCCGCCGCAGCGGTGTCGGTGGCAGTGCGGGCCACCTGCGCGGCCTTGGCGGCGCTCTCGCGGGCCTCTGCGGCGACAGCCTTCAGGCGATCTGCCTCGGCCCGGAAGCCGGTCGTCTTCGTTCGCGCTTCCTCGACCTCGGCCTCCAGCGCTTTCAACCGGTTCAGATGGCTCAGCCGCTGTGCCGCGGCCGAGGGCGCATCCCCCGCGCGGCAGACCAACCCGTCCCAGCGCCAGAGATCACCCACGAGACTGACAAGCCTGACACCGGCAGGCAGGGCCGCCAATGCCGCGCTGTCCGGTGCGGCATCGACCACCCCCACATGGGCAAGCCGCCGGGCAAGTGCCGCCGGTGCCTCCACATACTCGGTGAGCGGCGTCGCGGCGATCCCGGCCATCACGGAGCCCACCGCATCGGCAGAAGCGCCATCCGACAACCAGCCTGAGGCGTCGGCCCCACCATCCAGCAGGGGAAGATCGCAGTCGTCGCCGAACGCCGCCCCAAAGGCAGCCTCGTATCCGGGCGCGACGCTGATCAGATCCAGAACCCGGTCACCCTTGCCGGCGGTCTGCGCGACCAATCGCTCGACACCCTTGCGCTCGGCCTCGACGGTCGCCTCGGCCCGCTCCGCCGCGACCAGGGCCGTGCGCGCGGCATCGGCGGCGCCGGCAGCTCGGTCGCGAGCGCTCTCAGCCTCCGCCGCCCGCTCGACACGGTGCAGACGGTCGGCCTCAGCGGTATGGTTGGCGCCCGATGCAGCGCTCGCCGCGGCGCGGGCCTCGGCACGTTGCGCCTCCGCAGCCTGCCGCGCGGCGTCGAGCCGGCGCGCCTCGGTCTCAGCCGCGGCGGCCGAGCGTTCGGCGTCCTGCAGGCGACGGGTCACGCTCTCCATCTCCGCGCGTAGGCTCGCGAGCGTCGCCGCCGCCTCATCGACCCGGCTATCGGCGGCCTTTTCGGCTGCATGCGCGCCATCCGCGGCATCACGCGCGGCCGTCAATCGGGCCTCCGCCCCCTGACCCGCCTGTTCGAGCCGGCGCGCCTCCTCGGCCAGCCGCTCCAGCGCGCCGGCGGCGTCGGCGGCGAGCTGACGTTCACGGGTGCGGTCTTCCTCGACCCGCCGCGCCGCGGCCTGCAGCCCAGACAAACGGTCGGCGGCCTCGCGGGCACGCTCCTCCAGCACGGCCTGTTCCTGTGCCAGACGCTGGGCGATGGCGGTGGCGATCGCCTCTTCTTCGCGAACGGCGGGGATCGCAGTCTCGGCCGCCTCGCGCGCGCCCTCCGCCTCGCGCGCCGCGGCCTCGGCCCGCGACAGCGCGACCAGCCCATCGCGGCCCAGACGCTCCGCCTCGGCCAGCGCGGCGGCGGCCAGCCGGTGGCGCGTGACGACCAGCCGCGCCTCAGCCGCCCTCAGGCCTGCGGCCAGCTCGCGGTAACGCCGCGCTGCGCCGGACTGACGCTCAAGCTGCGCCTCGGACTTCGCCAGCTGCTCCAGAACATCGTCAAGCCGCTCGAGGTTGGCCTCGGCGGCCTTCAGCTTACCGAGGCTCTCATGGCGCCGCTGGTAAAGCCCCGAGATCCCTGCCGCGTCTTCCAGGATACGGCGACGTGCCTGGGGTTTGGCCTCGATGAGCTCGGCGATCTGACCCTGGCGGACCAGCGCAGGACTGGTCGCACCAGTCGCGGCATCGGCCAGCATGGTGCCGACATCGCGGGCCCTGACGGCCTTGCCGTTGAGGCGATAATCGCTGCCGGTGTCGCGCTGGATACGGCGGACGATCTCCAGCGTCTCGGCCTCGCGCCAACGTTCCGGCGCGCGGCCAGCGGTGTTGTCGATGGTCAGGCTGACCGAGGCCCGGGCGCGCGCCGGCCGGGCAGCCGATCCCGCGAAGATCACGTCTTCCATGCCCCCGCCGCGCATCTGCTTGGCACGGGTTTCGCCCATCACCCAGCGGAGCGCCTCAAGCAGGTTGGACTTGCCACACCCGTTGGGGCCCACGACGCCCGTAAGGCCGGGGCGAATGATCAATTCGGTCGGGTCGACGAAGGACTTAAAGCCCTCCAGCCGGAGTTTGGTGAACTGCACTGCTCGATGCCCCTTTGGAGCTTGTTGTCGGAGCAGTGTTCCCGCGGCCGGTGGTTCTGTCAACGGCAGACAGATGATTTCGGGGGTGACGAAGCCTTATCCACAAAATGTTGAGCGTAGGGTGGGGTTGAACCCCACCCTACGGATCATCCAAGTGCCTGGCTTATGCCGACAGCGCCTCGTCCAGGATCTCACGGAAATCGGCGATCGGCATGTTACCGCGATGGACCTCGCCATTGACGACGAAAGTCGGCGTGGAATTCACGCCATGCTCTTCGGCGCCGGCCTGGTAGCGCTCCACCAGCGTGCGGGCATATCCCTCGTCGCTCAGGCAGGCATTCAGCGCCTTGGACGAGAGGCCGTTCAGCTTGCCGACCCGCTGGATCGCGGCACCGACATCCTCGGCGCGCAGCCATGTCTCGCGCGTCTTGAACAGCTGCTCCGCCACGGGGTGGAACGCATCGGCCCCGCCGCAACGCGCCACCATCGAGGCCCAAAGCCCATAACGCTGGAAGTACACCTCGCGGATGACGAACTTCACCTTGCCGGTATCGATGTACTCGGCCTTGATCGTAGGGAAGGTGTCGCGGTGGAACGCCTCGCAATGGCCGCAGGTGAAGGCCGCGTATTCGATCACCGTGACCGGCGCATTCTCATCGCCCATCACCAGATCGTCGAGCGCACGCTCGGGCAGTCCCTCCGCGGCCTCTTGTGCAAGGGCGGGCAACTTGGGCAGGGCGAAGACGGGCAACGCGGTCGCAGCGGCAAGCAGCGCGCGGCGCGTGGTAACGGGCGTGGTCATGGTCGGCTCTCCTCGTCGACAATGAGTATTCCGGGGTTATCGCACGGACCAAAGTATCAGTCCCGTCGCGGTTCTGTGATCACGTAGGCGCCAAGACGCGCAAGCGCATCCCTCAGAGCGGGATCCTCAATGTCTCGGGTGCGACGCGCCGCGGCTCTCTCGGCTTCGGGCCGTGCGATGAGCGTCGGTCTCGGCTCGGCGCGGCGGGGGAGGCGCGCCCCCCCCGCGCTGCCGCCGGAAGCCACGGCCAGACGACCATCGGCGCCTTGGAAACCCGGGGCGTCTTCGGCCATCCCCATCATGACATCAGGCGCAGAGACGACGCTGGTCTGCCCGTCATGCAGACCGTCATGTAGACCCGTCTGCGTGATCTTCAGCCTAGCGATGGCGCCATAGCCGTAATGCGCGTTGACCCGCGCGATGATCTCCGAGGCGCGGTATTCGACGATCGGGGCTGAGGCGCCGTCGCAGGCCACCAGCAACGTGCGCGACAGATCACGCGCCCGGCCGTGGATCACTTTGACCGGTCGGCAGAGCGGCGCTAGTTCCGGCCCCGCGATCTCGCCCCAATGCAGCAGCACGGCCGGTTCGGCAAAACCATAGCGCGCCGCCGCCTCGGCCAGCGGCGAGGCGATGGTGGCGGCCGCATGCTCGAAACCACGGGCGCGCCGGGGACGGCTGGCCTTAAGCTTGTCAGCGGTGGTCACAACGCCAGCGGGGCCGCCGGGAATGTTGGCGCCGCTCTCCCCGCCACGCCGCACGCCCTGCGTCGGCCGTGATTGCCCCCGCCCGCGCGCCTGCGCCATCTTGCCGATCTTGCCCCGGCTGGACATCTTAGCTCCGCTATCCGGCGCGATGCGCCACCCCGTAACCCTCTTACGGCAACCAGCATAGAGACGATGCGCGCAGAGGCAACGCAGCAACGGCCCGAAGCAGCAGAGCAGGACGCGGCGCCGGCGTCCGATCCTGCGCCCGAGCCTGCGTCCTGCCGGCAAGCGATGCCCGCCGCCGCGGCGACCCGCGACAGCATCGCGGCGCGACTGCTCTCGTGGTACGACCGCCATGCCCGCCGCATGCCATGGCGTGTCGGGCCGGCCGACAAGGCGCGTGGTGTCAGGCCCGATCCCTACCGCACCTGGCTCTCCGAGGTCATGCTTCAGCAGACCACCGTGGCGACCGTCACACCCCGCTTCGACGCCTTCCTAGCGCTCTGGCCGACGGTCGAGGCGCTGGCTGCCGCGCCGCGCGAGGACGTCCTCGCCGAATGGGCCGGGCTCGGCTATTACGCACGTGCCCGGAACCTGCACGCCTGCGCAGGCGTTGTGGCCAGCACGCATGGCGGGCGTTTTCCCGATACCGAAGAGGGGCTGCGCGCCCTGCCCGGGGTCGGCGCCTATACGGCCGCGGCGGTGGCGGCCATCGCCTTCGACCGCCCCGCCACCGTGGTCGATGGCAACGTGGAGCGGGTGGTGGCGCGGCTTTTCGCGGTGAGCGAGCCGATGCCGGCCGCCAAGCCTCGCCTCGCTGCACTGGCCGCCACGCTAACCCCCGAGCGGCGGCCCGGCGATCATGCGCAAGCGATGATGGACCTCGGCGCCACGGTCTGTACGCCGCGCAAGCCCGCCTGCGCGATCTGCCCCGTGGTCGATCTCTGCGCCGGGCGCCGGGCCGGGGTCGCGGCCGATCTGCCGGCAAAGACGCGCAAACCCGCGAAACCGACGCGACGGGGCGTCGCCTATGTCGCCTTCGATATGGCGGGCTGCGTCGGCACCGTCATCCGGCCCGAAACGGGGCTGTTGGCCGGCATGCGCGCCCTGCCGACGACCGCATGGTGCGAGACGCCTGCCCTTGCCCCTGCCCCAGCCCCGGCACCACCCATCGCGGCCGATTGGGTCGAGGCGGGGGGCATCACCCATGTCTTCACCCATTTCCGGCTAGAGTTGACGGTCATGACCACGCGCGTGCCAAGCGTCGCAGCACCCATGCCCGTCGAGGCAGCGCTGAACGCGATGCCGACGGTCTTCCGCAAGGCGCTGGAGAAGGCGCTCTGAATGGGTGCGCGAACCCGCCGTGATAGTCGCCGGCGCGCGAGACCGTCAGAGCTGCCGCGAGACATAGCCCCATGCGTCCCCAACGGCCCTCGCGCCTGGCGTAGTTTGCGGTGCGTCTCTTCTGGGCGCTTCTCCGATGCCAGCAAATGAACCGGTGCCAATCGATCGCCGGGCATCAGCCCCTTGGCACCCCTGCAGGACCCATCGCGGCGACCAGCCGCGATTCCGTCTGGTTCAGCCTTCCGCCTGCTCGATCTCGGCGCGGATCTGCTGGCGATAAAGCTCGATGGGCACCGGTCCCGCGGCGGTCTCATGCTGCCAGTAGGTCCAGCCATTGCACGACGGCGCGCCTTCCAGCGTCGCCCCCACCTGGTGGATCGAGCCCGAGGCCTGATGGGCGATCAGCGTGCCATCGGCCCGTACCTTCGCCCGGTGGCGGCCGTTGACCGAGACCAGCATTGCACCCGGCGCGAGCAGGCCCCGTTCGATCAGGTTACCGAAGGGGATGCGCGGCGCCGCGCGTTTCGCCGTCGCCAGCTTGATGGCCGAGGGGTCATGCGCATCCGTGCCCGCCACTCGGGCGCGCGCGACGGCGGCGTAGCGGCTCTCCCGCTCGATGCCGACAAAATGCCGGCCGAGCCGCTTGGCCACCGCGCCCGTCGTCCCGGTGCCAAAGAACGGATCCAGGATCACATCGCCCGGGTTTGTCGTGCCGAGGATCACACGGTGCAACAGACCCTCGGGCTTTTGCGTCGGGTGAAGCTTCTGGCCACCCTCGTCGCGCAGCCGCTCGGGCCCACCACAGATCGGCATCACCCAGTCCGAGCGCATCTGCAGCCCGTCGTTCAGCTCTTTCAGCGCCTCGTAATGAAAGGTCGGCTTGGTGTCTTCGTCGCGCGCCGCCCAGATCAGCGTCTCATGCGCGTTGCAGAAGCGTTTGCCGCGGAAATTCGGCATCGGGTTGGTCTTGCGCCAAACCACGTCGTTCAGCACCCAGAAGCCGACATCCTGCAGGGTCGCGCCCACGCGGAAGATGTTGTGATAGCTGCCGATCACCCAGAGCGCGCCGTTGGGCTTCAGCACGCGGCGCGCCTCGACCAGCCAGGCAGCGGTGAAACGATCATAGGCGGCAAAGCTCTCGAAGCGGTCCCAGGCGTCCTCCACCCCGTCGACACGGGTATGGTTCGGCCGGTGCAACTCGCCCTTCAGCTGCAGGTTATAGGGCGGATCGGCAAAGACGAGGTCGACCGAGGCATCGGGCAGCGTGGCCAGAACCTCGAGGCAGTCGCCCTCCAGCACCCGATCAAGCGGCACCTCGGTCATGGTCTTTCGGCGTGGCGCCCCGGGCGCGCCCTTCATGCCGGATGCGGCGCCCATCCGCCCCTCCTCCCAAATGCTGTGGTTGGCGTGACGGTGCCGCTGCCAGAGTTGCCAGTCAATATTCCTGTTTCTAATGTGAAGGTTATGTGTGATTCTTAAGACACGCTACCTTCCGCCACATCGTGTCGTGTTTCCCGGCTACGATCGGCTAGGGCCTTGGCCACAGGGGCAAAACAGCGCCGGTGCTGCGGCGTCGGGCCAAGCCGGGTCAGCGCTTCGGCGTGGGCGGCGGTGCCGTAACCTCGATTGGTGGCCCAGCCATAGCCGGGATAGCGGGCGTCCAGCGCCTCCATAAGGCTATCGCGCGCGACTTTGGCAACGATCGAGGCGGCAGCGATGGCGGCAACGCGGCCGTCGCCCTTGATGATCGCCCGAGCGGGCCAGCGGCAGTCGCTCGGCAGGCGCCGGCCGTCTATGGCAAGCGCACCGATGGCGCCCGTCAGCGCCTCAAGCCCTGTCGCCGCCCGCAGCATCGCCGCATCATTCGCCGCGGTCAGCCCCAGTGCATCGATCTCGGTGGCGTCAACAACAGCGATGGATAGGGCTGCGCCCGAAGCACGGATCTCCGCGTCGAGTGCGCTGCGCCGGGCCACGCTCAGCGCCTTGCTGTCGGCCAGACCCGCGGGCCACGTCTCGCCAAGCAGGACGGCGGCGGCGACGATCGGCCCCGCCCAGGGGCCGCGCCCGACCTCGTCCACCCCAGCGACCGGCCCGGGCAGGCCGGCCAGCAGGGCCATGCCGCCATCGGGCCCGATACCGTTTTCTCCGGCTGCTCCCACCATGCGCCCTCGCCGCTCTCGCGTTTCCAATCATCATAGCGCCTGAACCACCCAGGCCACCATGCGCGATGGCGATCCGACGCATATCTAGAGGTCGATCTAGAGATCGAGCGCCAGCTGCCCGGTCTCGGGATTGTCGTCCGGCGGCGGTACGCGAAACAGGTCGCAGCGGAGATCGGCCAGCCGATCCACCATGCTGGCCCGGTGGCGCGCGGCCTCCACTCGCCGGGCGATCAGCTGGGCATGCACACCCTGCCCCTGCATGCGGCGGTGCCATGTTGGATCGTAATCGCGCCCGCCATGCATCTCGCGCACCCGCCCCATCACCTTGGCCGCCGCGTCAGGCCGCTGACGCGCCAGCCAGTCGCGGAACAGCGGCGCAACCTCAAGCGGCAGGCGGAGCACGCTGTGCCGCGCCGCCCTCGCACCGGCCGCCGCGGCGGCCTGGATCAGCGCCTCGATCTCGTGATCGGTCAGCCCAGGGATCACCGGCGCGATATTGACCGAGACCGGGATGCCGGCACCGGCCAGGGCGCGGATCATCGCCAATCTGCGCTTCGGGCTTGCCGCCCGAGGCTCCAGCGCGCGGCTCAAACGGCTGTCGAGCGTCGTGAGGCTGATCGTGACCTGCACCAGATCCCGCATAGCGAGCCGGGAGAGCAGATCGACATCATCGACCACCGCCGCGCCCTTGGTGGTGATCGAGACGGGATGGCCGAACCGCTCCAGCACGCTCAGCACGCCGCGCATCACCCGGTGCTGCCGCTCGATCGGCTGATAGGGGTCGGTGTTGGTCCCGATGGCGATGGGTCTGACGCTGTAGCCGGGCCGGGCCAGCGTCTCGGCCAGCAGTGCGGGTGCACGGGGCTTCACCGTCAGCCGGGTCTCGAAGTCCAGACCCGGCGATAACCCAAGCTGCGCGTGGCTCGGGCGTGCGAAGCAGTAGATGCAGCCATGCTCGCAGCCCCTGTACGGATTGACGGACCGGTCGAACGGCACGTCGGGCGAGGTGTTGCGTGTCAGAATGGACCGTGTCGCATCGATACTGACCTCGGTCGCCAGGCTTGGTTGTTCCGCATCGGGATGTCCGGACCAGCCATCGTCGGTTCGGATCGTGTTGAACCGCTCGAATCGTCCCGAAGGGTTACATGCGGCGGCCCTTCCGCGGCGTCGCGTCGCCGGCAACGTGTGATTGAAAAGTTCGCGCATCGATCCGCCGTCATGGGTGAACATAGCATGAACAATACTATTGATGGCTTGCTAATGCATCCCATTTTAACAGTCTCATACCGCCACGGCGTGGTGACGTTGGGTGACACATTTGCGCCGTATGCGTTGTGCATAGACTTGTCGTGGCGGAGCGTCGGTCCGTCAAAGGCCAAGGGGCCCGGAATGTCGAACGATATGGCGATCGTCTTGATCCTGTCGGCGGTGATAGCCTTCATCTATTTTCTGGCCGACGGCACCTGTACCTCGGGCAGCTTTTGCAGCCCGTTCTCGCTGGAGCGGATCATCCGGTAGTCACCCAGCAGATGGGGACATGGCTTCCCCACCGACAGTTCACATCAGATGATGATGGGGTTCCTCGCCTGGGGCTTCGACAGGCATTGCCCGACTTCGCTCCATCCATACTGCACGATAGAAGCTCGAGACCTTACCGCTCCGGGCGCCGCCCGTCACGCCACCACAGAGAGGGCACCGCGTAGAACCCTGGGTTGATGAAGCCGTAGGGGAAAACGAGGTCGCGGTGATGAATGATCCAGTGGTCGGTGTTGCGCCAGAGCGGCAGCATGTAGTGCCGCCAACGGATCACCCGCTCGAACGCCCGGCTCGCGGCCATGAGCGCATCGCCGCTTGTGGCCGCCGTCATGGCCTCGATCGTCGCATCAAGCGCCCGGTCCTCAGCCCCCGCCAAGGCATAACCCGGCTCGCCCGCACGTTCGCTGTGCCAAAAGACCCGCTCGCGTCGACCGGGCGGGTACTCGGCCGAAAAACCGGCGCTCGTCAGATCGAAACGGTGGCTGAGAATCTCCTCGCGGCCGCTGACATAGTCGTGGAACTGCCGGTTCAGCGTGATGCCAAGTCGGCCCAGCGTCTGGGCCCAGGGCGCGAGCACCCGATCGAGCGATGCGCGCGTGCTCACGAAGTTGAGCGTCAGCGCCGCCCCGGTCTCGGCGTTCACCCGCTGCCCGTCGCGCACGACATAGCCCGCCTCGCGCAACAGCCGATCGGCGCGGCGCAACCGTCGCCGCCGATCCAGCGTGTCGATCTCGGGCGGCCCGGGGGCCTCGAGGATACCCTCGGGCAGATCTGCAAGCAGCGGTTCAAGGAGCGCCCGCTCGCCTTCTCCGGCCATGCCTTGGGCAGACAGCGTTCCGGGACCGTACAGCGGACCGGGCGCCGCGTAGAGGCCATCGAACAGCGTCTCACGCGTCCACGGGCCGTCATAGGCCAGGCTCAGGGCTTCGCGAACGCGCGGATCGTCCAGCGGTGGCCGGCGTAGGTTGAAGAGAATGGTCGCCAGCCAGCCGCCTTCGCGGTCGGGAAAGCTGGACCGCACAAGCCGCCCTTCGTCGAGCGCGGGGCTATCGTAGAGCCTCGTCCAGTGGCGCGCATTCACCTCTCGATTGATGTCGAGATAGCCCGCTTTCACCGCCTCGATCAGCGCCGTGCGATCGCGGAAATAGAGCGTGTCGATCACCTCGAAGTTCCAGAGGCCCCGGTTGACCGCCAGGTCGCGGCCCCAGTAATCGGCCACCCGTTCCAGCACCACTCTGCGGTTGGGCTCGAACTCAGTGACCCTGTAGGGCCCGCTGCCGAGCGGGATATCGAGGGTCGTGGTATCCAGCTTCCTATCGCGCCAGAAATGCCCCGCCTGGATCGGGAACGTCGCAATCAGCTCGAGATAGCGCCAGTCGCCCACCCCCGGCGCCGTGAACAGGATCTGCGCCGGCCCCTCGACGGTGATCGAAACGCCCTCCAGCGTGGTGCGGTAGAGCGGCAGCCCGTGTTCGCGCAGCGTCTCGAAGGTGAAGGCCACGTCATCGGCGGTCACCGGGGCGCCGTCATGCCAGCGCGCCTCCGGGCGCAGCGTGAAGCGGGCGCTCGAGTAATCGGGCGCCACCTCGACGCTTTCGGCGAGCAGACCGTAGAACGAGGCGGGCTCGTCGAGCGCCCGGACCATCAAGCTGTCGTGGATGAACTGAAGCTCGTTCGGCACTTTGCCGGGAAACCGCATGCGGTTGGTGCTGTTGAAGGTGATCGTCGTCCCCTGCCGCACCGTCCCACCCCGGACAGCGCCGGGCTCGGCATAGGCGAAACCCGCAAACCCGGGCGCCTGTGCCAGCGTGCCGTGGATCGCGAAGCCATGTGTCGGCGCCGCACTCGCGGCGCCGGTTTGCGCGTCGGCAAGCAGCGTGCCACCCGCGACAGTGGCGATCGCCGCAAGAAGCAGACGAATTGCCACCTCGAGAACCACTCGAAGAGACGGTGGCGGCGCTGCCGCAGAGCTCACTTTGTCCAACGGCACCTGCGGCCCGCCTGCGCTCCCGTTCACCCTGCCGCAGACGCGTATCGCGAGCATCTCAGAACCGCGCGCGCACGCCGGCGATGATCTCCCTCGGCTTGACGGTTGACCCGCCGATCCTCGAGCCACCGCTAAAGATGCTGATATCGGTCAGTTCGCGCTCGTTCAGGACGTTGTTGGCCGCCGCGAACAGTTCCAGGTTCTCGGTCGGGGAATACGACGCCCGGATGTCGAGGGTCGTCCGGAACTCCGTCTCTTCCAACGGGTCATTGTCGAAGGCGCTGAAGTAGCCGTCGACGAAGGAGACTGTCGCACCCACAAACAGGTTCTCGATCGGCTCGACATCGACGCTGAGGCTCGCATTGAAGGTCGGGGCCTGCTCCAGTTCGTTGCCTTCCACCCCCGGGGCTTCCGAGAACTCCTGGATCTCGGTCTGCAACAGCCCGAGTGAGCCCGAGATCTCCAGCCAGGGGGTCGGCTGCGCGGCCATCGAAAACTCCGCGCCATAGGTCCGACCACGCTCCGCATTGCGGACGACCGAAGAGAAGATCAACGGGTCGGAGGATACCTGCACACTCTCCCTAAGCTGCAAATCGTTGATGTCATTGTAGAAGACGTTGAAGAACAGCTCCAACCGGTCATCGAAATGCCGCGAGCGCACATAGCCCTCGAAGGTCCAGCGCGTTTCCTCGTCGAACTCGGGCAGCAGGAACGGCGTCACACCGTCATTTCTCAGATCGCCCGACGGGCGGACGAAGGTGAAGCCACCGGGCGTGAAACCGCGCGCGGCAAAGGCACCGATACGCAGATCCTCCGTGATGTCGTATTCCAGTCCGAAGCGGGGAAGAAAGGCGTCGAAGGCCTCGTCGAAATCGATGGGCGTAGGGTTATTGAGCTGACCCGGCTCGTTGCCGGAAAGAACGCCCTCACGCTTTTGCGCATCGTATTGGTAGCGCAGGCCCGCGGTGGCGCGCAGCTTGTCGGTGATCGCGTAGGTAGCCTCGGCATAGAGGCCGACACTCGTGCGCTGATCGTCGAGCGGCGTGGGGCCGAAGTAGTCCCAGAACATCTCGACCTCCTGCCGGCGGAGGATGACGCCCGGCGACAGCGTCAGCCGGCCATCCAGCGCGACGATGTCCATCGAGAACTCGTTCTGGAAATCCAGCGTCTCCTGGTCGAGGCTGAAGGTCTCGTTGCCGCTCCTCCTGCGAAGCTCGGAGAACGCGGCGGTGAAGTGGTTGTTCAGCGCCATGCTGTCCGAGACGGCATAGTCGGTCTCGATATAGCCCGCATGCGACTGGTTGAAGAACGCGGCCACGTTCGAGCTGTCCCGATCGAAATCCTCGATTGAGGCGCGCGTGTTCGGGCCGGCGATGCGCTCGGTCTGCGGCCCGTCGGAATTGGCGAAGGTATAGCCCGTCTCGATCCGCAGATCGTCGTTGAAGCTTGGCAGCCAAACAAGCTTGGCACGCGCCGTCGCCTGGCTGAACTCGAAGATCGCCTCGGGCTCGGGGATCAGGTTGGGATTGGAATAATCAAGGTAGGTCTCGCGGTAATTGACGTCGAACGACGCGCGGGCAAAAAGCTCGTTCTCGATCAATGGGCCTGAGACCAGCCCGGCCAGCTTGTACTGCTCGAAGGAGCCAAATTGGGCGAGCCCTTCGATCTCGAATTCGTTGGTCGGGTCCTTGGTCACGACATTCACGGCGCCGATGGCCCCGTTGATCCCGCCGCCCGTTGTCTGCGGCCCCAGCACGACCTCGACGAAATCGACGTCGTAGACCGACCCCGTCCCGAAGGTGATCTCACCATAGGTGACGGGGCGCCGGTCGATCGTCACGGGGGTCGGGGACAACCTGCCGGGGATGATGCCGAAGGCCGAGTTACCCGCACCTTCGGACTGCTCGCCCCGGATCTCGAGAAACCCGTTCTCGGTACCTGTGAACAGCACGTTCGGCGCTCGGCGAAGCGCCTCTTCGAAATTGGTGGCCGCGGGGTCGCGCGCCAGGTCCTCGGAATCGACGATGGTCGACGAGCGCGGCGTCTCGAACAGGTCTGGGGCCGCCGAGACACCGGCTTGGCCAAGCACGTCGATCCGGTCCAGGCGCATCACCCCGTCAGGAGCGTCATCCAGCGTCAGCCGCTCGACGGTCACCGCGTTCTCACCGACCCGCCGCCAGGCGAGCCCGGTGCCGGCCAGCAGGCGATCCAGACCATCGGCCGGTGTCACCGGCCCGCTGAGCGCCGGCGCGGTCAGCCCTGCGAGATCGCTCGGATTGAAAGAGAGCGTCACGCCAGCCGCCTCGGCGAAATCGTTCAGCCTGCTGCCAAGCGGCCCGGCCGGCGCGCTGTACTCGATCGCCCTTGGTTCCGCGGCGCCTGCATTCTGCGCCTCAGCGGTCGAGGCGGCGCAGAGCATCAGCGCCGGTACCAGCGCAGTGTATGTCAGCAGTCGTGCTCCGATACGCGGTCGGTACGAAAGAGGTGTTTGAGCCACGACGGTCCCCCGGTTCTGGTTGCTTATGGCTTTAGGCCGAACCAGCGGGGCGAAACCCGTAAGACTTTCTTTACTTTTTTTGCCTCTACCGCGTCGGTGATGCCACGCGGGTCAGATCGCCGAGATATCGGTCCAGAGACCCGCGATCCGGCGGATCCGCACCGGCAGCGTCGCCTCGACCGCTGCCAGCGCCGCGGCGATGTCATCAAGCGGGAAAACCCCGGCGATGGTCAGGCCGCTGGCCTCGCCCCGCGTGCGGATGAAGCCCGCGGAATAGCGCTCAAGCTCGGCCGCGAAGTCGCGCAGCCACATGCCCTCCACCACCAGTCGGCCGCGCCGCCAGGCCAGATGATCCATCACGCCCGCCAGGGGATCGGGCCCAAAGCGCGCCGGGGCAAACAGCATCGGTCCGGTCTCGGCGGTCACCTCGGCAAGATCGGCCGCCCGGTCTCGCGGTGATGCGGCGACGGATCCCTTCGCCACCATGAGCCGCGTCAGCCCGCCAAGATCGCGCAACGCAAAGCTGGCATCGCGCGCGCCGAAACGGCCATGGCGCGTCATGATCGTGGCGCCCGGCCCGTCGGCCACCTCGGCGTAGAGCTCGCCCCGGCGCAGCGTGACCTCGGCCCCGGGCGCTGCAAGGTCGAGATCCAGCGCGGTATCGGTGTTCATGAGCAGATGGCTGCGGTCGCTCAGGCGAAGCCGGCGACGCTCGCCCGGCGCGGTCGCTTCATCGGCCATCATGCGGCGGAAGGCCGGGGTCTGCGTCGCCCCCACGCCAAGGCCGATTCCCGCACCGGCCAGCAGCAGCAGCTTCAGGGTCTGCCGCTTGCTGCTGTCCAGGTCGGCCTGCAGCGCAAGTCGGGCGCCGCGTCCGTCCATGGCGGCGGCCTGATCGAAACGATGCTCGATGGTGGCGAGGCGGCGCCAGGCCCTGTCATGCTCCGGCCTGGCCCGGCGCCACCTGTCACAGGCCGCCAGATCGGCGTCGGTGGCCTCCGCCGAGCCGAGTTTCACGATCCAGCCGATCGCCTCGTCAACCACATGCTCTGGCAGATCGGCCATGGCGCTGCCTCCGTCTCGCTCCGTCCAAGTGACCCCAGCGATCTACCAGAACGTCAGGACACACCCGACATCCCGCGCCACCGATCCTCGGGGCCGCGGCCGGCCAGCTCAGGTCTGATCCGCAAAGCGCAGCCGATAACAGTGCTTCAGCGCAAGGGCGATATCCTTCTCCACAGTGCTGATCGAGACCTCGAGCGCGCTTGCGATCTCCGGGTAGGGCATTCGCTCCAACCGGCTCATCATCAGCGCTGCCTTGGCCCGTGGCTTCAGCCGATCCAGCATCCGGTCGATCTGCACTATGAGATCCAGCAGGACGATGCGGTCCTCTTCCGAGGGTTGGTGCGCCGGCGCCAGCCGCGCGAGATGATCGAGGTAGAGACGGTTCAGCTCGGCGCGCCTGATCCAGTCGATCGTCAGTCCGCGCGCAACGGTGCTGAGATAGGCCCTCGGTTCGCGCAGCGACGCGGGCGGTGCGTGCTGAAGAAGTCTGAAAAAGGTGTCATGCATCAAATCGGCGGCCGTTTCGCGGCAGCCAAGCCGCCGCATGATCCAGCCCAGCAACCAGTCGTGATGGGCTCGATAGAGCGTCTCCACACGCTCGACGCCGTCGTGCTGCACATCGCTCTCGCAGGGGGGTGCCGTACCCGTCCCTGCAGAGACGACCTTGTTCCAACTCGCACTCACAGTGACCTCGCCAAAGCCTGCCGGAGACGGCATGGCGAAAGCTACTGACGTCGCGCGCAATGGTCGGTTCAACGGGTCAGTCCGTCAAGACAACGGCCTTCCATATCGCAGAATCCCGTCCGCAAGACGCCAGCGCGTCGTGCTGCGCCCGATCATCCTCGCGCTTTGATTGGCGCAACCGCTCCCATCAAGAGCCGAGTACTTGCGACGCCGCTGATCAAGCAGGCTCTGCATCTGCCGGCGAGCGACTGTGCGCGGCACGCTGGGCACCGTCGGTGCGCCGTGCTGGGACCCGTGCTGGGACCCGTGCTGGGACCGGTGCTGGGCGCCCCGGCCCAGCCCCCAAGACTTGCGTGATTGGTGACCGGCAAGATCTAGACCGAATGACTTATGCCAATGATGTAAAGACCAAAAATCTTTGTTCACTTTCGTTGGGCCCCCGCGTGCACCGCTTCATCGTCTTGGTGACGTCAAGTCCAAGGTTAATCAGTGAGGCCAGGTGCGGAGCGGTGGGGAATGTCGACCCTCAGAGTGCAGTGCGCCCCCTGGGTCTGGGCACGATCAAGCGGCGATTTCCACCGGGGTTGCGGGCGTTGCGAACCTCGAACTGAGCAGGACTTGGATAGCCCCCAAGGGCGGAATGCAGGCGTCCTTCCTTGTGCGGTTGGATGAAGCAGCGCAAAAGCAAGAGTCCGCGCTCTGCCGACGACCCGCGCCCGCGACCCCATCTCAACGAGCGTGGGTCCGGTCGTGCGGCGCCGGCAGCGTTCAACCGGCACGGTTTAGAGCGACCTCTATCCAGCGAGCAGCCACCAGCTCTCGAAGATCAATCTCATCGACAAGCGACGCCCCGTCCTGCCCGAGCAGTCCCTTTCTGCCTTAGAGGGCGAATGCCGCTAGCAGCATCAGCGTCCATTTATCGACCCATGTGTGGATGCCCCCTCGGGGTCGAGGTGCTTTCAGGCGTCGGAGCGGAGAGATCGCTGCGGTCAGGTGTCAGGCCTGTTGTGCGGTGCCCGAGTGGATCATGACCGCTGCGAGGTCATGGTGGTACGCGGATTGGGTGCCCATCAGCGGACCGAGCTTGATGCTCTCGGGTCGATACGGCCTGTCCCGATCCCGATCTGGCGATC
>JBCCJI010000033.1:0-34369 GCA_039027855.1 Pseudomonadota bacterium
CGCTTCTCGTCGTCCGTCCAGTTCCGCCGTCTGCGCCGCTTCGCCAAAGCCCGCTCCGATAGTGTCCATCATCGATCGTGGACACTATCCGTGCGCCGGCGGTCGCGGCAGAGCGGCCAGACCGGACGCATACGCCCGACCACAAGCCGGGCCTTTTCCTTTTGGGTGTCCGGGTCCCGGGCTCAGCGGGTCCACAGCGTGGTGTCGGGGTAGAACTGCGACCAGGCGAACCAGAACGCCTGATGGCTGCCCAGATCCGACCCATCGAGATCGACTGCCCTGATCCCACCGGCGGCGAGCTCAAGGCGCACGTTCTCATGGGCGATCTCGGCCCCCTGGCTGAGCGCGATCAGCGCCGTGCTGCGCTGGAAAGCCACCGGCTCACCCGAGGCGGTCAGCACGCCGATCACGTCCTCATGCACCGGCAGGCGCGGATCGACATCGCCCACGGGGAAGATCGGCCCATTGGCATCGCGGTCATTGCGAAAATCGAAGTTCTGACCAAGCGCCAGGGCCTCGACCAACACCGTCGTCTCGGGATGGGCCCGCCGCCAGGTGCCCCAGTTCGTGGTCACCACGCTCGCCTGCTCCAGTCGCACGCCCCGCTCGGCCAGTGGCCCGGTCAGCGCGGTGCCGAGGAAGGTGTCGAACACCGATTGGGTCGTGATGTCGTACATCAGCTTGTTCGAGCGGCTGAGCAGTCCAGAGGTCCTCAGCACGGGGCGCTCCACACCCTCGGGCAGACGGTCGGTGAAATAGGCCTGCGCCGCGCCGCAAAGCGTGCAGTAGGGAATGCCGAGATCGCGCCCGCCAAGCGTGTCGTTGACCATCTCGCGCACTTCCATGATCTGGCGCGGATAGGCGCGGAACTCGCCACCCACCTCGACACCGAAGACCACGTCATCATCGCGGAGCCATGTGGCCTCCGCGGCGCTTGAGACCTCGGGATTGTCGGCGGCGGGGATGCAGTTGCAAGGCTCGTCGGTCGTGTCATAGGCGCGGTCGTCGATCAGCACGCCGCCCCAGGAGACATGGCGCCAGTCCACCGCGCCCTCGACGAAGATCTCCTCCAGCCCCGGCAGGAAGTTCCTGAAGATCGCGCGCTTGTGCTCAAGGTAGCCGGGATAGGCCGGGATATCCCAGGCGATCAGGTGATTGGTGATCTCGCTCCAGCGTCGCGGGGTGCGGATCTCGATCTTCAAGAGCCGCTCACCCGCATCGACCAGCGCATTGTCGAAGGAGGGCTGCCAGGTGAAGCGCATCATGTCGCTGATCAGCCAGACCACCCGCGGGTCGCCCGAGGCCGCGATCCGCTCCAGCGCCGCTGCCCTGTCCTCGTTCCACAGCGACTTGGACAGGCCCTCGATAAAGACGGTTTGGATGGCGTCGCGCATCTCTGCCGACAGCGGACCGTCGGGGGTGGCGGGAGGCTGGCCGAAGCGTTCCAGCACATGTTCCGGCAGCACCCGGCTCTCGGCCGCCGTCGGCGTTGGCGTGGAGATCGTCGTGGCCAGGGCCATCGCGGCGATCAGCAACGCCTGCGGCAGGCGGGTGGCGGGGGCACTGCGCATCGTTGGCCTCATGCGATCTGGGACACTGGGGTGGTGGGGCGCTGCTGCGAAGCGCGGCGTCACCCCACGGGTAATAGGACCGACACTCTGCGGGGGGATGGCTCAGACACCAATCACTCCACCATCATCATTCTGTGACACCCAGACAATCGGCTGGCCGGGTCGCCGCGGGCGCGGGGCGGACCACGGTTAGTGCGTCGACGCAACCCCAGCGCGCAACCCCAGCGCCCAACCCCGTCGTCGCGCGCCCCGCCCCTGGCCCGCGCCCCTGGCCCGCGTCCGGATCTTGGGCCGGCTGCCCTGACTGCCTATGTGTCGCAGGCGGGGCGACCGAGGTCCATCATGCTTTCCCACGTCTTCGAGCAACCCGACGGTGAGGCGCCGATCGTCCTCTACCTGCATGGCCTCGCAGTCGGGGGATGGTGCTGGGCTCCGGTGCGCGCCCTTCTGCCCGAGAACGCGGCGTTGATCCCCGATCTGCCGGGTCACGAGGGCAGCGCCGCCATCCCCTGGCGCTCGCTCGCCGACACGGCCACCCGCGTGGCCGAGGTGGTCGACACCCTGCCACCCGCGCGGCCGGTCCATGTCACGGGACACTCGCTCGGCGGCTATGTGGGTCTGATTCTGCTGACGCTGCGGCCAGATAGGTTCGCCAGTGCGATGCTGTCGGGCTTTCACGTCGGCAAGCCCCCGGTGCCCGCGCTTCTCAAGCTTGCCTATCTCGCCAACGGCCTGATCTTTCGAGCGCCACCGCTGCTTCGCCGCTTCGTGGGCGTGTTCGACGACCCAGCCACGGCGCGGCGGTTTCTCGCGGGCGCAAAGGTGATGGACGCCCGGACCATGTACCGCGCCGGGTCACAGGTGGTGGATTTTGTACCGCCCGAGGGTCTCGATAGCCTGACGCTGCCGATCCTTGCCGTCGCAGCCGCAGATGAGCCGGCGGCAATCCGGCGGATGCCCGACCGACTGGCCCGGCAACACGCCAATATCCGGGGTCTTGTTCTGGACGGGCGCAATCACTTCTGGCCAATAAACGAACCCGCCCTCTATGCCGGAACGCTTCGGGGGCACATCGCGCGAAGCAAATAGGGCCGATCCGGAAGGCCCGCCTGAGACCCGCGGTATCGTATCGGGTATCGGCGCAACGATGGGACGGTTGGCGCTGCGTGCTGCGCCGCAAGTGAGGCTGCCCGAAGCCAGGCTCTGAGCGATGGTGGGACGCGGCTGCTATCCAGCGGCCAGTTCCGGGTGGCGATAGGCCTCGGGATAGGGCATCGGACGCACCGGGCCGAGTGGAATGACCCCGTTCCACGTCCGGCCGAAATAGCCCTGCCGGCAATGGGTCAGCGCGCTGCTCTCGGCCACGCCGTCCAGCGCATAGACCCGGCAGAGCCAGCGCCAGAGACCGGGGTAGTCGAGGACCCGCGCCCCGTTGAGCTTCATCCTGAGATAGTACACCGGATCATGGCGATAGAGCGTGGGAAAAAGCCTGAGATCGGCTTCGGTGAAAGCCTCGCCAGTCAGAAACGGCCGACCGTCCGAGAGACGGGCCTCCAGCACGCCAAGCGCGTCGAAATAGGCGGTGAAGGCGGACTCGTAGACGCGCTGATCCGAGGAGAACCCCGCCTTGTAGGCACCGTTGTTGATGGCGGTGTAGATCAGGTCGTTCAGCGCCGCGATCTCAGCCTGTAGTGCTGGGTCCGCGGGCAGCAGCATCGGCCTCCCCTCCTTCGGGGTCGTGCTGCCGAGCGCTGAGGCATGGCGGTCCAGCATCCGCAGGATCTCGGCGCTCTCATTGCTCACGATCCGCTGCGCGTGCTTGTCGTAGAGGATCGGGACCGATTGCTCGCCCGAGCCCTCCGCGCCGTAGATCTCTCGCGCCAGCCTAAGGCCCCGGCCGGTCGCGGTCTCGCCGCTGCATTCGGGCAGCGTCGCCCCGGTCAGGCTGGCGATCCGTCCGGGGCTGAACTCCCACAGATTGGGGCCCGCGGGGTCGTCATCTCCGGTACGGTTCGGAAAGGCCACGTCCATCGTGATCGTACCCGCGAGGCCCAGCATGCCGCGGGCCAGCACCACGCGATGACACCACGGACAGTTCAGCGCCACATAAAGGTGATAGCGCCCGGGCTCGGCCGGAAAGTCCGGATCGCCGATGGCGTGGCGAAAGCCGCTGACACCGCGCACGAACTCACCGCTGGCACGGCGTCGCGCGGCTTCGGTCTGATCTTCTTCGGTCGCGGTATCGGTTCGGGCGCTCCGGTGCGGCCCGGTGTCGGTGCCAGCGCCACTGCCAGTGCCAGTCCCGGTGTCGGTCATGGAGACGCTCATCATGTCCTCGCCTGTTCTCCATCGGATCTAGCGCGCTCCACCCAAGAAGGCGCTCTCCGCCCGTACACTGCTGGGCGGGACCCTCCCGCACCCCGTCACCGCGGTACGCTCCCCAGACCCGGCCAAACCGGGTTATCCGGTGTCTCAGGTCATGTCGCCGAGAGTACGTGAGGCACGGGGGCAGCGGTGGCATTGCGCCAACCTACGCCGTCTCGGCCCCGTGCTCTTCGGGCCGCTTCCAGAAACCCGAGACGCGAAGCTGGCCCGCCTCCCAGCCCGCCGCCTTGGCCGCGTCTCTCAGCCGTTTGGCATCGCCCTTTTCGCCGGCGAACCAGATCGTGTGCCCGCTCCAGTCGCCGAGAGCCTCCAAAGCCAGCGCGCCGAGACGCTGTCCCTTCGCTCGCGCCAGCCATGTCACCTCGAGACCTGGCGGGATCGTGATCGGATAGGCGCAGTCCGCGCCATGCTCGGCCTCCAGGATCACGCGGCCCGTCGCGCCCGCTTGCAAGCCATCGAGCAGCCGTGCCGCCGCGGGAAAGCCCGTCTCGTCGCTGGCGATGATGACGCGCTCGGCATCAAGCAGCCCGGCCCCGGCGGGCCCCACCAGGCCCACGATGCGCCGGTCGCGCTCACCCGCGATGATCTCCTCGGCCCAGGCTGTGGTGCGCCCGCCCGCGTGGATGAAGACATCGGTCTCTAAGGTGTTGGTATCGTGATCGATATGGCGGACCGTGTATACGGGTTTGTGGGGCGCGCCGGGGCCCTCGGGCCAGACCGTCGAGCCATTGGCGCCGACGCTTGGCCATGCGGGCTCTGTCTCTCTGGGCGGCTGGACAAGCCGGAAATGGATGGCTGCGTCACCATAGGCCGACAGGTCCTCCCCCTGCAGCGTCACCCGCAGGAAGACCCTGCCCAGCCGCTCGACCCGCGTGGCGCGCACGAATTGGAAGTTGGGCGGCAGGCTGCCGGGCGCCTCGCTTTCGGACCAACGCATGGCCTCGGCCACGGCGGGCATCATTTGGCGCATCTGCGCGATCACCGCGCTCTTCATGACAAAAAGCCAGCGCGCATCGCGGGCGGCGACCATGCCGGCGGTCTCGGCCTCGACCCCAGGGCGGAGGCCGATCAGGCCATGCGCGGTCTCGACCGTCAGATGATCGGCACCGTCTTCGAGTACCGTCAACTTGGTCTCGCGCGCCTGCGCGAGGATCGCGGCACGCATCGCCGAGAACGGCACGCCCGGCAGATCGGCCCGGGCTTCGTGGGGAAAGGGGGTGTCGGGCATCGCCATGCTTTCGTGCTGACCGAGATGGGGGTGGCTGGCGCGGGGCTGGCGCGGGGCTGGCACAACAAAAATGGCATCGCGGTCGATGAAAAACAGGGGGTCGTCGAACCATGGCCGTTATCAAGGATCGAGGAACCGCGCCTGATTGATCCTGAAGCCGCCGCTCCCCTTCAGCTGCCAGTCACCCTCACCGGCACCGGTAGCTGCGCCATGAACCGGCAGATGGCACTGCCCACCGGCGAGGCACCGAGTGACGATGTGCGGGAACAGCGACAGAGGACTTGCGCATCCCAGACCCCCGGCCGATCCGGACTGCAGCTGCGCGGCTCTACCCGACCGATCGAATAGGTAAAGGTCTCGGTCCGAGCTTGCCCCCTGAGACCGGACTGGTCGCTTGTTCACGATGCTGCTTTGGCGCGGGTCATGTCGATCCTGGCCTGTTTGGGGGTTCTGTAGCCGATGCGGGAGTTGCGGCGCTGTCTTTTGTAGAAGATGGCGATGTACTCGAACAGCGCGGCTTTTGCCTGGCGGCGAGAGCGGAAGTGGGCATATTAGAGTATCTCGGTCTTGAGCGAGGCGAAGAAGCTCTCCAGCGGCGCGTTGTCGAGGCAGCTCCCCTTGCCACTCATCGAAGCCCTGGCGTCATGGGCCGCAAGCAACTTGCGTTAGTCGCCGCTGGCGTATTGGACACCCCGGTCAGAATGGCAGATCAGGCCGGGTGCCGGCCGTCGCGCAGGCTGTGGATGTCGATGAAGGCACGCGCGAGACCGCACCCGATGACGGTTTCCGGCATGGTGCGGGCTCCCGTCCCTGTCACGCGGGGTCACGCGTCCCAAGCACCTGTTCAGGCCGAGAGCGATGCGGCAGGGGCCCTTGCTCCCGCATCGGCTGTCACCCAAGGCGGGGACGCGCTCCCTGCCGCAACCTCGATACAACCAGTTCGCCAATAGACAGGGGGGTTGCGCCCGTAGGGTGGGGTTTCACCCCACCATCGAAAGCCGGTTGATGGGGTGAAACCCCACCCTACGGGCGGTCGTGACGGGGGTGGTGCTTGGGTAAGGGCTGGACGCCGTCGGCGTCACTGGCGCTGGGAGGGGACGTGGGTGTCGTCCTCGAGTGCTGTGCCGTCACCGACGCCCTCAATGCAGGCGGGCGTTGACGAGGTAGCCGAGGATCGTTTCCTCGCCGAGTGCGCGGGCGGCCTCGAGGCGGTGGTAGCCCTCGACCAGGATGAAACGGCCGGTCTCCTTGGGGTCGACGCGGCAGCGGATCGGCGTCTGCTGGCCGCGTTCCATCCAGTCTTCGGCGATGGCCTCGACCTTGGCATGGTCCAGCGTGCGGACGCGCTTGACCGGCACGCGGATCGCGGCGACGGGCAGGGCTTGGCGTTCCATCATCGGTAGTCCTCCTCAGCGGTCAGCCTGCGCGCACCGTGGGCGCGGGGGCAAGCGCCGCGTTGCTCTCCATCGCCGCACCTGGCTCATCCGGCGGAGTGGCCGGTGCATGTCGATGTCATCCCTTTGCGCGCCACACGGCGCTGCTCCTTTGGCCGCGGTCGCGCGGCAGAGAGGGCCACGGGTGGCGATCGTGCCGGGGCATCTTAGCTGCTTGTTCATCATGATCGGCGAACACAGGGGCAGGAGGGTGCCATGCCCCGATATCTCGTCGCCTTGGCCGGGCTCATGCTCGCCGCCTGTTCTAGCCCGGGTGTCGGCTTTCTGGGGGTCGAGCCGGTTGCCATCGCCCATGACGGGGTGCGCCATGATGTCTATGTGGCCCGCGGTCAGGTGCAGCTCATCCGCATGGGCTCGACCCTGGGACTGTCGGAGGCTAGCCTGTCAGAGCTTTACCAGGCGCTGGTGGTGCGGGCCACGGGCTGCCGTGTCGACCGGCGCACCGTCAGCATGGATCACAGCGTCATGACCGCCCGGCTGATCTGTCCGTGACGGCCCGGTCAGCGCGCATGGCTTGGTGAGATCGTTTGGTGGGGGATGCTCAGTCGCAGGGTACGCTATCGCTCGCCCGATGCTCGGTCAGGTATAGCAGCAGCGCCCGGGCCAGCGTGGTCGCATGCGCCTCGTCCGCGCGGCCCTGCGCGAGAAGCAGATCGGCGCGGAGCTGCGCACATAAATCGGGCGCCGCCGCCCCTGCCATCTCGTGAAGATAGACATCGAGCATGCGGCGGGCCTCAGGATCGCAGAGCATGCCGGCCGAGCGGGCGCGCGCGATCTCCGCCTCGCTGAACGTGCCGAACTCATGATGGGCGAAGGATCCGGCCGCTGCATGCGCCGCCGGGCTGGATGTGGTGTCCCGAGCCACGGCGGGCCTCGCCGTCCGGCGATGGACCAGATCGGGCGGGCCGGGATCGTTCGCCGGCGTTCCAGAGTCGAGGGTCGTCTCCACGGCATCGGCCACGGCGCGCACTCCTTCAGTGTGCCGTCATTCTCGCTGCGCTGCGGTGCATTCGCCTTGATCCAGATCACCCGTGCCTGATTGGTTCAAGAGTGAATGAAATCCACCTTTGTCGTGCCGTGAGCTGAGGCCCAGGTCTGGCGTCGCTCGAACGAGAAAAAGGCGCGCGAAGCGAGCCTCACGCGCCTTGATCCGGGCGAGGAAAGGGATCAGGCGGCAGCGGGACGGATGCCGCGGCGGACGAAGTCCTCAAGCAGGGAGATCGTCCGCTCGGACAGTTCGAGGCCAGCGTTGGACAGGATCATCTTGCCGTCGCGCGTACGCGCCCAGGTGGCGATGCTCTCCACCCCGGTACCGGCTTCCTTCTGCTCTTTCACGGCATCGTCGAGCGCCGCGAGCACGACCGCCGCAAACAGCTTGCGACACCGCGATCCCTGCTCGTTCTGCATACCGATATCATCGAGATCCCGCGGCATCTCAGCCTCCCGTACACATCCAGTCCAGAAATTCTGACCGCGAAGGGTCAGGGGGGCGACCCGTCACGGGACCGCAGAAGTAGTGTCACCAGCGCGTTAAAGAAAGCCCCGATCCTGCATTTTTTGCACTCATTTGCCTATCGGCGCGCCACATACCGAAATTCATCGCCGAATGACGGGTGCCACGACCGTCAGATCGCGCAAATCCCTTTCAAAAGTCTTGTTTTCAGTCGGTTGGTGGCCCCCAGAGACCGTCTTGGTTGCAACCGTTTCAACCTCTGCGGGTTGAGAGCAGCTCTCGATTCGCGGTACCTTTCGAGCACGGAAAGGCTTCCGTGCCTCATTGGGGGCCGCGGCAGTGCGGTCGCCAAGACGGCAGTTTCGGGCGCTTTGCCCTCTCGAAGACGGCCGGCACGCCCTTCGCAATTCCGGCCCAGACTGGAGACGGAAGACGATGGCGACGGGAACGGTCAAGTGGTTCAACAGCGAGAAGGGCTACGGCTTCATCGCACCTGACGAGGGCGGCAAGGACGTCTTCGTTCACATCACCGCGGTTCAGCGGGCCGGGCTGGAGGGGCTCGAGGATAATCAAAAGGTCAAATACGAATTACAATCGGGCCGCGACGGGCGCATGTTCGCCGGCGATCTTGAACTGATCTAAAAGGCACTTCGGCGGGCCCAGGGCACAGGCTGCAAGGCCCCTCGGCGTCGGTCGCAGTCGTCAATTTGCGCCCCACGGCATTCGTACGGCGCGGGCGCCGCAGCTTTGCAACGGAAGTGGCCCATCGGCGACGCTGACCCGTCGTGTGTCTTTTTTCGCGTGATCGATCCGTGCCGCTGTCATAGGTTCTCGATCATCGGAGGGTGCAATGGAACGTATCGGGGTCGGCAACAAGGGGGCGTGGATCGAAACGCTGTTCGATCCCGGGCATCCCAATCTCTTCATCATTACGCTGCCGACGCTGATCCTGTTCGCTCTTGGCGTGCGTCGGGGCGCGGTGATCTACCTGTTTCTCGCGCTGATCTTCGTGGTCCTTTTGCGCTGAAGCGCTCGGTCCCGGGCGCGCCGCTGGCCTGCGTATCATCGTCCCTCCCGGTCGTTAACCATTTTCGGGCCTTTGCGGGCTGAATTTCGCGTTCTGCGCGAGAATATTCGGGTATTTTCAACCGATGAGGCCCTTGCCGTGGCCCTTTTGGCGCCCCATCATTTAACGAGTGTTTACCCGGTTGTGTGTATCGGGCCTTCGGAGCGCTTACCGTCTGTTCCTCGCTCCAGCCCCGTGCCAAGTCCCCAACGAGAAGGTCTGTCGAAGACAGATCCTCTCACACAGAGGCACTGGGATGGCGGTACCTCCGACACACGGGCGGCCCTTGCGGCCGCCCGTCGCGTCTCTAAAGCCAAATCTCCAAACCGAGCGGCCTGGCATTCACGCCCCTACCACCACTTCTCAGGACGGCGCCGCCCGCCGGAGCGGGCTTCTATCGCGGACGCCATCCCCAGAATGCGGGCCTCGGACCATGCGGGCCCGATCACTTGCAGGCCGAGTGGTAGCCCGGTCGACGCCTGCCCGACTGGCAGCGAGACGGCCGGCAGACCGGCGAGGTTCACTGTGATGGTGAAGACGTCCTGCAGGTACATCTGCACCGGATCGCCCGCCATCTCGCCCGCTGCGAAGGCCGGGCCGGGGGTCGCGGGGGCGAGGATCGCGTCGCAGCCCTCGAAGGCCTGTTCGAAATCCCGGCGCACGAGCCGGCGCACCTTCTGTGCGCGCAGGTAATAGGCGTCGTAATATCCGGCCGAAAGGACATAGGCGCCGATCATGATGCGCCGGCGCACCTCCGCACCGAACCCCTCGGCCCGGGTCTTCTCATAAAGTTCCAGCACGCCGTCGCCCTGCCCGAGACCCGCCCGGCGGCCATAGCGCACGCCGTCATAGCGGGCGAGGTTGGACGACGCCTCGGCCGGGGCGATGATGTAATAGGTGGGGAGCGCCGCCTTGGTGTGGGGCAGGGTGATCTCCACGACCTTGGCGCCCGCATCGCGGATCTTGGCGATCCCATCCTCCAGAAGCGCCGTCATTTCGGCGCCGAGCCCATCGCGGTATTCGCGCGGCACGCCGATTGTCTTTCCGACGAGATCGCGGCCCAACCCTTCGGTGAAATCCGGCACGGCGAGATCGGCCGAGGTGCTGTCGGCCGGGTCATGACCGGCCATGGCGCCCAGCATGAGCGCTGCGTCCTCGACCGTCTTGGCAATCGGGCCCGCCTGGTCGAGGGAGGAGGCGAAGGCCATGATCCCCCAGCGCGAGCAGCGGCCATAGGTCGGCTTGATGCCGACGGTGCCGGTAAAGGCCGCGGGTTGGCGGATCGAGCCGCCGGTGTCGGTCGCGGTGGCGGCGAGGCAAAGATCGGCCGCCACCGCCGCGGCCGAGCCACCGGAGGAGCCGCCGGGGACAATCGCCTTGGTATCGCCCGCGCGCCGCCAGGGGCTGATCGAGGGGCCGTAGACCGAATGCTCGGTCGAGCTGCCCATGCCGAACTCGTCCTGGTTCAGCTTGCCGAGGCAAATCGCGCCCGCTGCCCAGAGCTTCCGGGTCACCGTGCTCTCGTAGGGCGGCACGAACCCGTCGAGGATGCGGCTGGCGCCCTGGCTAGGTACGCCCTCGACGCAGAAAAGGTCCTTGACGCCGATGGGGATGCCGAGGAGGGGGCCGCTTTCGCCGCCGGCGCGGCGTTTATCGGCCTCGGCCGCCATGGCGCGGGCCTTGTCGGCGGTGGTGTGTACAAAGGCGTTCAGCACGCCAGCCTCGCCAATGGCGGCGAGACAGTCCTCGGTCAGTGCCGTGGCGGTCAGGCTGCCGTCTGCGAGCGCCCGGCCAGCTTCGGCAATGGTCAGCCATGTGGGGCGCGGGTCGCTCATTCGATCACCTTCGGCACGGCGTAGAAGCCCTCTACCGCCTCGGGGGCGTTGGCCAGCACATCCTCGCGGATGCCGTCCTCGCCGGGGGCGGCGGTGATCGCGTCGGCGCGGCGCGGCATGGTGGTGTCGTTGACGGCCGCGAGGGGTTCGATGCCCTCGACATGGACGGCCTGCAGTTCCTCGACCCAATCGAGGATCGAGGATAACTCCTGCCTCAGCCCCTCGATCTCGTGCTCCTCGACGGCGATCCGCGCGAGGCGGGCCACGCGTCGTACGGTGTCGGCGTCGATCGACATGCGTCCCCTCCGGATGCTGCTGGTTCCGGGCGACGCGCCCGGGTGATGTCACCACCGCGGTCTAGCCCCGGCCGGGCGGGCGCGGCAATCCCCGGCGAGGCCTTGCGCCAAGCCATGCGGTATCGCGGCTGGTCGCCGCGATGAGTCCTGCAGGGCGCCCGAGACCGCTTGCATGGCGCCTGGCGCCGTCTTTCCAGTTTGGGCTGGGGACGCGCCGCCGGTGGTTAGTGCCCGGGCATCGTGCGGGCGTCTACTCGGAAGCTTTTCGCATCAAGGCCCGGCGGGCCGACGCCCATGGCCGTCACAGCCTTGGCCCGGCTCGATCCCGTGCTCGCCGTCCGCCGACCTGCTGCCCAGCCATCGCAGCGGCGGTTGGCAGTGGTGGTTGATCGCGTCTTTCGGTGGCGTCGAGGCTGGCTATGGTCTCCGTGACCCGTTTGCCCGTGCTTCTGCCAGGGCTTACCCACCCGGGCGGAGCGCAGTTGCCTTAGGAGGCCCCCATGAAGATCACCTGGCTCGGCCATGCCAGCTTCCGCATCGAAACCGAGAGCACTGTCATGCTGCTCGACCCCTGGCTGGACGGGAACCCGGCATTTCCCGATGCGCGCCGGGCCGAGGCCATCGCGGGGGCCACGCATATCCTCGTCACCCACGGCCATGGTGACCATGCCGGCGAGGCGGCCGGGCTCTCGAAAGAAACCGGCGCGCCGGTGGTGGGCATCTACGACTGGGTCAGCTGGATCACCGAGACGGAGGGCGTCGACGGCATCGGCTTCAACAAAGGCGGCACGGTCGCGCTTGGCGATGCCATGGTGACCATGGTGAACGCGGTGCATTCCTCCTCCACGCCCGGCGCGGACAATGCGCCCGTCTATGTGGGCGCCGAGGCCGGCTATATGATCGCGGCCGGTGACGTGGTGCTCTACGCGATGGGGGACACAGACGTGATGGCGGACATGGCGCTGTTCGGCGAGCTGCACCGGCCGAGCCATGCGCTGGTGCCGATCGGCGGGATCTTCACGATGGACAGCCCTCGCGCCGCCTGGGCCTGCAAGAAGTTCTTCGACTTCAAGGCGGTGATCCCCTGCCACTACGCGACCTTCCCGCTGCTTGAGCAAACGGCCGATGTCTTTGCCCGCGCCGTCGCACCGGTGCCCGTAATCGCGCCAGAGATCATGGAAAGCGTCGAGATCTGAGCGACTGTGGAGGTGGCATGACCCAGCCGCTATGATCGACTCCGTCATCTTCGACGTCATCCCGGCTGGCGTTCCGCAGCACGCCCTTCGATGCCTGGCCATCGGGGCAGGGCTGGTGCATCGCGCATTTCTGGTGCCGTCTCCGCGATCTTTGCATCGCCAAGCATGTGATCGAGGATGCCGGCCATGACGCGTATGTCTGGTGCACCCACGACCGGTACGGCCCCGTCGTCATTTCCTTCGAAGCGGTGTTCGGCGACGGCGTTTTGGATGTCTATGTCGACGACGCGGTGAGCGACGCAGACGCTGCAGAAGTCTTTCGGCTTTTGCTGCGAACGCTTGACCTTGAGGGGATCAGGAGACGACGCCACGCCAACTGATTCTGGAGCCTCTTACGCGGGGCGGGCCTTACTGGCGCCGCGGCTGTCAGGTGATGGCGCGAAGGAACGGCACGAGTGCCGGGATCACGTGATCGACCTGCGGCGGTGTCGGCCCCGATTGCTGCGTGACCCAGAGCGTGACCATGTCGAGGCGGTGGGGCACGGCGAGGTTGGCGGCGGTGTCCTCCAGCATCACGGCGTCCAGTGGGTCGAGGCCATCTGCGGCGATCACGCGGTCATAGGCCTCGGGCTCGGGCTTCGGGGAAAGCCCCTTGTCCTCGATCGCGTAGACCGCGGCAAAGGTCTCGGTCAGGTCCAGCCGCTCGAGCACGCGCGTGGCATGGGCGCGTGAGCCGTTGGTATGGACGATCAGCCGCCGGGATGTGCCCCTGTCACCGGCCAACCGGGTGAGCGCCTCGCAAAGAGCAGGATCGGGCTTGATATGGCTGAGATCCAGATCGTGCACTTCGTCCAGAAAGCGCGAGGGTGCAACGCCGTGGTGGCGGCGCAGGCCCTCCAGCGTGATGCCGTAGCGGCGCCAGTACCGGCTGCGGATATCGTTGGCGCGGCCCCGGTCGAGTGAGAGCTCGCGCATGATGAACTGCGTCATCCGCTCGTTCACCTGCGCCATGATCCCGGCCTCGGGCGGATAGAGCGTGTTGTCGAGGTCGAAGATCCACGTCTGCCGCGCGGCGAGGCGCTGCAACAGCGCGCCCGGCACGATGCTGGGCGTTGCGGCGGAGCCGTCGGCCGTCTCAGCCATGCGGCTGCTCATGGGGGCTACGCTCGGCATGGGGTGGCTGCTCGCATTCCGGTCGGGGCGTGGATGGACCTGTCGTGCTTGGTGGGTAGCCCGGGCGGAGGACCCTGGGCAATGCAGCGCCGGCGCCGAGCCTGACATGACATGGCAGACGGTAGCCGCAACCACGGCGCGCGGGCAGGTCGATCTCTCCCGCACCCCGTCGCATCGCCGTACCAACGCTCGTCACGCACCATTCAAGACCGTGCCGCCATGCTCGTCTGACGGCGGGGCTTCCGTATTTGCCGTCGGCATACCCAAGGGCATGACATCGGCGTCGCGCTCGGGCACTGATGAGGTTTCGCAGGCGGCGTCGGAGGAGAGCGTGATGGACGGGCAGGAGACATCGGGCGGTGTCGCCGGCGGCTGGCAGGGCGATCTCGGTCGCCGCTGGTCGGCTGTGGTCGAGAGCATGGAGGCGCAACTGGCGCCCGTCTCGGCCATCGCGCTTCCCGCGCTCGACGCCCGGCCCGGACAGCGGATCATCGACCTTGGCTGCGGTGGTGGAACAACGACCGAGGCGCTGGCGAGGGCGGTGGGCCAGACCGGCCGTGTCACCGCGGTCGATATCTCCGAAGAGCTTGCAGCCCGGGCACGGGCGCGGGTTGCCGGGATGGCGCAGGCCGAGGTCATCGTCGGCGACGCGGCCGTCCACCCGTTTGCAACCGGTGCATACGATGCGTTGTTCTCTCGCTTTGGATGCATGTTCTTCGAGGAGCCGGTGGCGGCCTTCGCCAACCTGCGCGCGGCGCTGAAGCCCGGTGGGCGGGTCGTGCTCGTCGCCTGGGGCGCACGGCGCGACAATCCCTGGGGCACCCTGCCGGTGGTGGCGGCCGAGACGGTGCTGGGCCCCAAGGAAAACTGGCCCGCATCGCCCGAGACCGGCGGGCCCTTCGCCTGGGAAGACCCGGCGACTGTGCATGGCGTGTTGGAGGGGGCGGGCTTCGACGATGTCGTTCTCACCCCTCAAGACGTCACCATGTCCATCGGGCAGGGGCTGGCCGAGGACCCGGTGGCGGCCGCTGTCCGGCTGTCGATCATCGTGGGTCCCGTCGCGCGCCGGATGAAGCTGATCGAGGATGCGACCGAGCGGGCCGGGGCCGAGGCGGCCTACGCCGAAGCGGTGGCCGAGCGGTTCGCGCCGCTGGTACAGGGCGACGCAGTGCGGCTTGAGGGGCGGTTCTGGCTCATCACCGCTCGCGCCTAAGCCGACCCCGATCCGACGGCAAAGGGGTCAGTCGCGCACGAAGGTGAGGGCGACGCCGTTGATGCAGTAGCGCAGCCCCGTCGGCGGCGGGCCGTCTGGGAAGACATGGCCGAGATGCGCATCGCAGGTGGCGCAGACGACCTCGGTCCGGCGCATGAACCAGGAATTGTCCACATGCTCCTCGAGTGCCGTGTCGGAGACCGGCTGCCAGAAGCTTGGCCAGCCGGTGCCGGAATCGAACTTGTGATCGGCCACGAACAGCGGCGCGCCGCAGCAGACGCAGTTGAAGGTGCCCGCTGCCTTTGAAAAATCGTCATGGGTAAAGGGCCGCTCGGTGCCCTTGCGGCGCGTGACGCGATACGCCTCGGGCGAGAGCTGCTCGCGCCATGCCGCATCGGATTTTTCGATGCGCGCGGTGGGTGTTGCCATCTTGCCTGCCGCTTCAGCCATCAGTGAATGCTCCGTGCCTGTTTTCATCGTGATGTCATCACTCGAAGACTATATAGCGGCGCGCGGGGCGCTGTGCAGTCACCCCAGGGCAGTTACCCCGGGGGCGGGGCGCTGCGACCGGGCTGGGCTAAGGTGACGCAGCTGCCCGCTCGGCGCGCGGCGCAAGGGGAGGGGCGATGTTCGGACTTGGTAAGTTCACGGCCCGGCTGGCCGAGGATCAGGCTGATCTCGCAAAATGTCAGCGTCTGCGCTGGCTGACCTTCCGCGCGGCCCGTGATGTCGGCGCGGGTAGCGACGCCGCGCCGGGGGTGCCCGCCAGCGCCGTCGTCGGGCTCGATGCCGACGAGTTCGACGCCCGCTGCCGTCACATGATGGTCGAGGACGCGCGGACCGGGACGCTGGTCTGCACCTTCCGCATGCAGGAGTTCGAGAACGGCGCCTCGATCGGGCGCTCCTATGCGGCCAAATACTATGAGCTTTCGGGGCTGGAGGCCTATCCTGACCGCATGCTGGAGATGGGGCGGTTCTGTATCCATCCCGAGTGGCGCGATCCGAATATCCTGCGCACGGCGTGGAAGGGGCTTGGCGATCATGTGGAGGCGCGGGGGATCGCGCTGCTGTTTGGCTGCTCGTCGTTCAACGGGGTGGACGATGCGCAATACGCCGACGCCTTTGCCCTGTTGAAGGATAAGCACTTGGCGCCTCGGCGCTGGCTGCCGCGGGTCAAGGCGCCCAAGGTGTTTCGCTTCGCCAAGGCGTTGAAGCTGAAGAAGCCGGATCTGAAGATCGCGATGCGGCGCATGCCGCCGCTGTTGCGCACTTATCTGGTGATGGGCGGCTGGGTCTCGGATCACGCGGTGGTCGACCACGATCTCAACACCCTGCACGTCTTCACCGGCGTCGAGGTGCGGCGTGTGCCGCCGGGACGGGCGGCACGGATGCGCGCGGCCAAGCCGACCGGCTAAGCGGCCGGCGCGTTACCGCCCCGCCGCCAGCCCCTCGCGCCGGGGATCTGCGCCGCCGGTCAGCCGACCGTCCTCGCCGATGGCGATGATGTGCAGGCCCGAGACCATCACCGCGGTATCGACCTCGTGGCCGAGCGCCATCAGCGCCTCGGCGAAGTCGAGATCATGGGCCGCGTCCTCAAGCGTCAGCTTGCCCCGGTTGCGGTGCGAGACATGGGGCGCGGCAGCCGCTGCGGCCGGGTCGGCGCCGTGGTCCAGCATGTCAATCAGCGCCCGGGCCACGTATTCCGGGATGCGCGAGCCGCCGGGTGAGCCGATGACGAGACGGGCCCGGCGCGGTTCGCCGACGGCGGTGACGATGGTCGGCGCCATGGAGGAGCGCGGGCGCTTGCCGGGTCCCACGGCATTGGCGACCGGCGCGCCGTCTGCGCCCGTGGGCCGGAAGCTGAAATCGGTCAGCTCGTTATTGAGCAGGACCCCCCCCGCCATGCGGCCCGAGCCGAAAGCCTGCTCGATCGAGGCGGTGATCGCCACCGCCATGCCGTCACTGTCGACCACCGAAAGATGCGTCGTGCCGGGGCGTGAGGGGCTGAGATCCGGGGCGCGCCAGAGGCCGTCGCGCATCGGCGGCTCGCCGGCGGTGGCCGGCTCAAGGGCGGCGGCTGTGGCGTCGATCAGCGCGCGGCGGGTATCGAGATACTGCCGGTCGAGCAGGCCGGCGGCCGGCACATCCACGTGGTCGGCATCGCCGAGATACTGCGCCCGGTCGGCATAGGCGAGGCGCGAGGCCTCGGCAAAAAGATGCGCGCGGCGGACGGGATCCTCGGCCGGGGGGAACCCGCCGACCATCCCCATGATCTGACCGACCGTCGTGGCGCCCGACGAGGGCGGACCCATGCCGCAGATGTCCCAGGCGTCGCGATAGGTCACGCAGAGCGGGCTGCGGGGGATGATGGCATATTCCTCGATATCCTCGAGCGTCATGGCGCCCGGGCGCGGCTCGGCGGTGACGGCGGCCACGATCTGTTCGGCGACCGGGCCGGTATAGAGGCTATCGGGACCATCGGCCGCCAGCGTCGCGAGCGTCTCGGCAAGGGCGGGCTGCCTGAAGGTTTCACCGACCTGCAGCGGCCTGCCGCCGGGCATGAAGACGGCGGCTGACGGGGTGCCTGCGAGACGCTCGGCAAAGCGTTCGATCGAGGCGGCGAGGCGCGGGCTGACCGGGAAGCCCTCACGCGCCAGCACTTCGGCCGGTCGTACCAGGCGCGCCCAGTCGAGCCGGCCATGGGTCTCGTGCAGGCGGCCGAGGAAGCGACCGAGACCCGGCACGCCGACCGAGCGGCCGGAGCCCACGGCATCCCAAAAGCCGAGCGGCGCGCCGTCCTCGAAAAAATAGTCGGGCGTGGCCGCCATCGGCGCGGTTTCGCGCCCATCGAGCGTCGTGATCCCGATGGCGGGATTGAGCACGAGGGCGAAGGCGCCACCGCCAAGACCCGAGGATTGCGGCTCCACCACGTTCAGCACGAGCAGTGCGGCGATGGCGGCATCGGCGGCGCTGCCCCCCTCGGCCAGGATCGCGGCGCCGACTTTGGCCGCAGCGGGATGGGCTGCGACGATCATCTCGCGCTCGGCCGTGACGGCGGCGCTGATGCTGCGCCCGCTCGCGGCCTCGGGATCGGCGCGGGCGTCGCTGGCCTGGTTCTGCTGCGCGGCCGCCGCCGTCGCCATCGCCGTCGCCATCGCCATCATGGCGGCGGTGCGTAGCGCGGCACGGATGCGGCGTACCGACCCGGAAAGATGCGGCGAGCTCGGCGGGGCGAGGCTTCGGTGGGGCGGCGTGGGCATCTCGGCCTCCTGATCGGCCCGGAACGGTCGTGTGGGCGCTGGGCGCTGCATCAGAGCACGCCGGGGCCCGCGGCCCAAACGCCGACCGAGGATTGGTCGCCGAGTGCAACCGACGCTGCGGCCTGCGGCCAGCGCGGGGTCGCGCAACCGCCGTTCAAGGGCGTCCATCGCAAACCACCCTCCCGGTTGTCGCGGGTCTCTTGGTGCTTAGGTCCCTGCCATCTCGGCGCGGCCGGAAAGCCGCAGGGCCGATCCAACGCTTGATGGAGGCAGCCATGACGCATGCCGCTGAAACGACCCTTTTCACCCCGCTGCCGCTTGGTCGCTCGGTTCTGCCGAACCGGGTGCTGATGGCGCCGCTCACCCGCAACCGCGCCCATGACGACGGCACGCCCTGGGAGAAGGCCGCTACCTATTACGCGCAGCGCGCTTCGGCCGGCCTTATCCTGACCGAGGCGACGCAGATCACGCCCGAGGGCAAGGGCTACATCCAGACGCCGAGCATCCATGGCGAAACGCAAGTCACAGCCTGGCGCAAGATCACCGATGCCGTGCATGCGGCCGGCGGGCGGATCTGGCTGCAGCTTTGGCATGTGGGGCGGATCAGCCATGTTTCGCTGCTACCCGAAGGCACGGTGCCGGTGGCGCCCTCGCCAATCCGGGCCGAGGCGCAGACCTTCATCAAAAGCGGCTTTGCCGATGTGTCGGAGCCGCGGGCGCTGGAGACCGACGAGATCCCGCGCCTGATCGCCGATTACCGCCGCGCGGCCGAGAATGCGCTGGCGGCGGGTTTCGACGGCGTCGAGGTGCATGCCGCCAATGGCTACCTGCTCGACCAGTTCCTCGCCGACCGCACCAATCGGCGCGAGGACGCCTATGGCGGCTCGATCGACAAACGCCTCCGCCTGCCGCTTGAGGTGACCGAGGCGGTGGCCGCGGTCTGGGGCGCCGACCGGGTTGGCATCCGCTTCTCGCCCTTCGGCCGCTTCAACGATGCGGGCGACACAGATCCCGAAGCGCTCTACACCGAAGTCTATCGTGCCTTCGACAGGCTGGGCCTCGCCTATCTTCACGTGGTCGAGAAGTTCCCAGGGTTCGATGTGCCGGATGCCGAGGCGGAGGCGCTGACGCGCCTGCGAGCGCTCTGGAGCGGGGTCTACGTCGCCAATGGCGACTTCGACGGGGCCACGGCGGCCGATTGGGTCGCGCGCGGGCGGGCCGATGCTGTGACCTTTGGTCGGCCGTTCATCGCCAACCCCGACCTGCCCGAGCGGATCCGGATCGGCGCCGATCTGAACGAGCCCGACGGCGACACCTTCTATGGCGGCGATGAGCGCGGCTATACCGACTATCCGAGCCTTGCCGGCAAGGCCGCCTGAGGCGGCAACTGCAGGGTAAGTGAGCGAAGAACGGGGCGGGCTGTTAGCGGCCCGCCTTTCAATTTCTCCCGATGTATCAGCGGGATCGATCCCTGCTGAGTGGGCAGTTGTGTGGGCATTCTTGGCGCCGCTGCTCTTCACGCGGGCGCATCCGCCCCTATCTCAGCGAAGCGTTCGACTGACGACACCGCTTGACGCCTTGTCACATTCCGGGTGCGCCGAGGGGCAAGACCGCCACCGGCGCGCGACAGAGGAGAGATCGCATGACCGCACCGCTTCACACCCGTAGAAACGTGATCGCGTCCGCAGGCGCCACGCTGGTGACCGGTGTCTCGGGCCTGATGGTGCCGGCGCGCGCAGCCGGGCTGCCGCCCACGCCGACGATGCGCGGCGGCGCCAACAACTACCGGCCCGGCGCGCCGATCACCGATCGCATTGGCGGCGGCGGTTTCCTGATGACCGGCACCGTGCGCCGGGCCGGCGACGGGGCGCCGCTCCAGGGCATGCGCATCCAGATCTGGGCGCATACGACCGAGGGGCACGAGCGCGATTGGGAGAGCCATGGCGCGACGCTGACCGATGCCGATGGACGCTTCCAGATGGACATGCCGCAAATCGTGCCCGCCTTCGGTCAGCCGCATGGCCATCTCGCCTATGACGCGGAGCATGGCGAGGCGGGGTTCGAGACAGTCTTCCTCCGCCCGATCATGCCGAGTTCGCGCGATACGACCCTGCATGCGGACTTCGTGCTGAAGCCGGTCTGACCGCCATGACGGCGACGCGGCTGGCGGGGCAGGGGGCGACGCGGAGCCGTCTGCGCGGCGCGGCGATCTGGGCGGCCCTTGCCACAGCCCTGATCCTGCCGCTGGCGGTCGCTGCAACCAGCCCTCAGCTGGCCTGGCGCGAGCCGGTCTACATCATCGGCGGTTTTGCCGGTGTTATGGGGCTGGCGCTGATGGTGCTGCAGCCCCTGCTGGCCGCGGGGTATCTCCCGGGTCTCGGCCTGCGGGCCGGACGGCGCGCACATGGCTGGATCGGTGCGGCACTCGTTGCCGCCGTCACGGTGCATGTTGGCGGCCTTTGGATCACCAGCCCGCCCGATGTGATCGACGTCCTGCTGTTCCGCTCGCCCACGCCGTTCGGTGTATGGGGCGCGGTCGCCATGTGGGCGGTGGTCGCGGCGGCACTGCTGGCGCTGGTGCGCCGGCGCTGGAGGCTCTCGCCGCGGATCTGGCGGGTCGGTCACACGGCGCTGGCGGTGATCGGCGTGATCAGTACCGTGGTGCATGCCATGCTGATCGAGGGCACCATGGGGCAGGTGTCAAAGGCGCTGCTCTGCGCCCTGGTCCTGGTGGTCGCGATCAAGGTCGCCGTCGACCTCCGTGCCTGGACCTTACTGCTGCGCCGCCGGGCCTAAGGGCCAGCCTCGCGCTTCATCCATGACTTGCTGCTGGCAACCGGCGACCGTTCTCATGGGTTCAGCAGGTTTCGGGTCGCCACGCCACGCCACGGCTACGCTCACAGCCGGATTGTTCTGCCGGATTGTTCTGCCGGATTGTTCTGACTGAGCGACATCGCAGATGATGGCAGGTGGAAGCACGCCAACAGAGAGCCACGACGCGTCAGCGCTTCGTTCTCGTCCTGCGTGATCTTGGTCTCGCAGCTACAGTGAGTGGGTTTGCCCCTACACCTTTGACGTAACGATGAGCCTGCGAAATCATGGGCCGCGTGGATGTGGTGCATTGCGATTCTAGATGGAGGATGAAGGGCGCCGCGGCACTCATTGAACGCGGCAGGCGCGCGCTCATCCAATCCGATTGACCACCGATCCGCGAACCCTAGCCCCCGGTCAGGCTCATATGACGGCCGACCTGGCCGTCGACGCGCTGGCGGGAATAGTCGAAGTCGTGGCCGCGGGGCTTGCGGGTGATCGCCTCTCGGATGGCGGCGTCGAGCGCCGTATCATCCTCGGTCGTGCGGATCACGCTGCGCAGATCGGCATCGTCGTCCTGGCCGAGACACATGTACAGCTGACCCGTGCAGGTCAGGCGCACGCGATTGCAGCTTTCGCAGAAGTTATGCGTGAGCGGTGTGATGAAGCCGATCTTCTGACCGCTCTCCTCCAGCCGGACATAGCGAGCCGGGCCGCCGGTCCGCTCGGCCGTGTCGTGCAGGGTGTAGCGCTCACGCAGACGGGTGCGCAGGTCCTTGAGTGACCAGTACTGGTCGAGCCGATCCTCGTTGCCGAGATCGCCCATGGGCATGACCTCGATGAAGGTCAGGTCCATGCCGCGCTCGGCGCACCACTCGGTCAGCTTGAACAGTTCGTCTTCGTTGAAGCCCTTAAGCGCCACGGTATTGATCTTGACGCGGAGCCCAGCCGCCAATGCCGCGTCGATGCCATGCAGCACGTTGGCCAGCCTGCCCCATCGGGTGATATCGGCGAATTTCTTCTCGTCCAGCGTGTCGAGCGACACGTTGATGCGGCGCACCCCGATGGCGTGCAGCCGGTCGGCGAAACGCGCCAGCTGCGAGCCGTTGGTTGTGACGGTCAGCTCATCCAAGGCGCCGCTGTCGAGGTGGCGGCCCATGCTCTCGAAGAACTGCATGATGTTCTTGCGCACCAGCGGCTCGCCCCCGGTGACACGCAGCTTGCGCACGCCGAGTGCCACGAAGCGCGAGCAGAGGCGGTCGAGTTCCTCGAGCGTCAACAACTCCTTCTTCGGCAGGAAGGTCATGTGCTCGGCCATGCAGTAGACGCAGCGGAAATCGCAGCGGTCGGTGACCGAGACGCGCAGATAGCTGATCGCGCGCTGAAAGGGGTCAATCAGCGGGGGAATGGCGTTGACAGTGGGTGCGGTCGTCTTCTCTGCGGTCGCCATGACAGTCTCCCGAGTGGCTTGCACCGTGCGTGCCGGATGCTGGCGGCTCTCCAGTCGGGGTGGAGCCTATCGGCGCCCCGGCAGTGGCGCAACGCTACGATGACTATGGGGCGATCGCGTCTTGAGGACAGGCTGTTCCCAAGGCGCGTGCCGCTGGCCAATGCTGAACCGGGGGCAAAACGGGGATGCCCGCCCTTTCGCCAGATCGCAACGCATGGCAGGCAGAGGCGCCCGATGCTGACGGAGACGCCCCATGATCCTCTATGGCCGCAACCTCTCGCCCTATACCCGCCGCGTGGTGATGTGGCTGATCCTGCAGGGCCGCGCGTTCGAACAGCGTCCGCTGGCCCTGACGGTCGCCGAGGATCGCGAGACGCTGAGCAAGATCAGCCCCGTGGCGCGCGTGCCGGCGCTGGTGGTGGACGATGGCGCGGTGCTGACAGAGAGCCTGATGATCTGTGACTGGCTGGACGATAGCGCACCCGAGAAACGGCTGGTGCCCGCCACGGGGTCTGCGCGGCGCGACTGCCTCATGCGCCTTGCGGTGCTGTCGGCGACCACCGACAAGGGCGTCGCGCTGTTCTACGAGGCCGGCCGGCGGCCCGAGGACCTGCGCTGGTCCGACTGGATCGAGCATCTGACCGGGCAGGTGACGCGCGGTCTGGCACAATTGGAGACGATGGCACCGGAGCAGGGCTTCTGGGGTGGCGCGGGGCCCGACGGATCGGACCTGGCGGCGGCCTGCCTGATGGATTTCCTGCCCATGACCTCGCCACACCTTGTCGAGGGAGAGCCCTATCCGCGACTTGCGGGGCTGAGCGCGCGGGTGAACGCGCTGCCGGGGATCGCCGCGACAAAACCCTGAGCCGAGGGCCCTCGGGCCTTTATGCCGTGGGGACATGGTGGGTGGTCATGACGCTGCGGCGCTACCCATGTTGTCGCGCCGCCTCAAGCTGGCGGCAGCGCTCTGGCCTACGGCTTGCCCGGCCGGTGGTGCTGGCCTAGCGTCCGTCCACACGAAACGGAGAGGTGCCGATGGCAAGCGGTGGACGCGAGGCCTGGGAGGCGCTGAGGGCAGCGCATCGCTGGGACGTGCCGGTGCGCTACAACCTTGCCTGGGATGTCTGCGAAAAATGGGCCCGGGTCGAGCCTGACCGACTGGCGCTGATCTACCTGCGCCCCGACGGCCAGCGTCGCGACTATACTTACATCCAGCTTAGCCGCGCCGCGAAGCGCTTCGCCAATGCGCTGGAAGGCCATGGCGTCCGGCAGGGCGACCGCGTCGGGTTGCTGCTGCCGCAGATGCCCGAGACGATCATCGCCCATGTCGCGGCTTACATGCTGGGCGCGGTCGTGGTGCCGGTCTTCACACTGTTCGGTGACGATGCGCTGGCCCACCGTCTGGGCGACAGCGGCTGCAAAGCGATCGTTACCGACGACGCCAACCTCGAGAAGGTGAATCGCCTGCGGTCGGCGCTGCCGGCGATCGAGACGGTGTTTTCGGTGGATCGTCCGGGTGAGAACGCCTGGGGCTTCTGGCAGGAGCTTGGTAAGGCGTCCGACCAGATCCGCGTCGCCGATACCCGGCCCGACGATCCGGCCTTCATCTCCTATACCTCGTGCACCACGGGGCCGGCCAAAGGGGCGCTGCATGCCCACCGGGTGCTGATCGGGCACGAGCCGGGCGTGCGGCTGACCCATGACCTGTTCCCGCGCCCGGGCGACATCGCCTGGACCCCGGCCGATTGGGCCTGGATCGGCGGGCTCTGCAATATGGCGCTGCCGGCGCTGCGTAGCGGTGTGCCGCTCATCGCGCACCGGATGGAGAAGTTCGACCCGGAATACGCCTTCGATCTGATGGCGCGCCACGGGGTGCGCAATGCCTTCATCCCGCCGACGGCGCTGCGCATGATGAAGGCGGTGGACAACCCTGGCCGTTTTGGGGCGTCCCTCCGCAGCGTTGGGTCGGGTGGTGAGAGCCTCGGCGCCGAGACGCTGGAGTGGGGACGCTCGGCGCTCGGCGTCACGATCCACGAGTTCTATGGCCAGACCGAGTGCAACCTGGCGATCGGCAACCACCAAGAGACGGCACCGGTCGTGCCGGGCGCCATGGGCCGGGCCTTTCCGGGCAGCGAGGTCGCCATCCTCGGCGCCGAGGGTGAGACGCCACTGGCGCCGGGCGAGACGGGCGAGATCGCCATCCGGCGCGGCGACCTGGCGATGTTCCTCGGCTACTGGCAGCAACCCGAAAAGACCGCGGGCAAGTTCCGCGGCGACTGGATGATGACCGGCGACGAGGGCGTGATGGACGAAGCGGGCGTGTTCCGCTTTGCCGCGCGCACCGATGACGTGATTACCTCGGCAGGCTATCGCATCGGGCCGGTTGAGATCGAGAATTGCCTGGTTGGCCATCCGGCCGTGGCGCTGGCTGCGGTGGTCGGCCTGCCCGATCCCGTGCGGACCGAGGCGGTGACGGCTTTCGTCACCCTCACACCCGGCCACGAGGGTGGCGAGGGGCTCACACAGGAGCTGACCGATCTGGTGCGCCGACGGATCAGCCCGCATCTCGCCCCGCGCCGGATCGAGGTGGTCGAGACCATGCCGATGACCGCCACGGGCAAGATCATGCGCCGGGTGCTGCGCGACAGCCATGCCTCGGGCTGAGGGCTTACGCAGCGGCCTGAAACTGCGCCAAGGGTTGCGACGTAACTCTGGTACGGGCGCGTACAGGAGATACCTCGGCGTCACGCGCGCCTGACCGATCTGCCTCGCAACCCTGCCGGAGCCGTCGATGACCCGTCTCAAAAGCCCCCGCCGCGCCGTGCTGGCACTGATGACCGGCGCGCTCTTGGCCGGATGCTCGGTGCTGGGCGCCCCTGCGGCCGAAGAGCCACCCTTCACGCTGATCAGCGAGGAGGGCGATTTCGAGATCCGTGAGTATCCCGCCATCGCCGTCGTGCAGACTACCGTCACCGAAGCCGATCGCGACGAGGCGACCGGCATCGGGTTTCGCCGCCTGTTTCGCTACATCAGCGGCGGCAACGTTCCCGTGGGCGGCGGCGACGGGGCCGAGATCGCCATGACGGCGCCGGTGATCGTGGACGATGCCGCCAGCGGCGAGGAGATCGCGATGACCGCGCCGGTGCTCGTCTCGCCCGAGAGCGAGGGCAGCGGTGCGGCTGAGGGGGCCGAGATCGCGATGACCGCGCCCGTCCTCGTCGACCCGTCGGGCGAGGGGCAGGGCGAGGGCTGGACCATCGTCTTCGTGCTGCCCGACGACATGACGGCCGACACCGCGCCCCGTCCGACCGATCCGACCGTCGAGATCAGCACGATCGCGCCCCGCCGGGTCGCGGTGTACCGCTTTGCCGGTTTCCTGTCCGAGGGCAACGTGGCGGATGGCGAGGCGGCTCTGGCGGGCTGGATGTCATCCAAGGGCCTCAGCCATCGGGGCGACTGGACCTCGGCCGGGTACAACCCGCCCTGGACGCTGCCGTGGATGCGCCGCAACGAAGTCATGGTGACGCTCGAACCGTGAGGCTCAGAGAGCCGGCGTCACCGACGCGCTGCCACAGCGACGGGGTTCACAAGTGCTTCCGAGGCGCTAGGCCGCCTCAGCCCTCGCTCGCGGTCGGTGTGATGCCGGTGGCTGCAGCCGTGGCCGAGCGCCGGGCCAGCGCATCGGCGCGGGTCGGCGGTACCGGGGCCACCAGCGAGACGCCGGAGCGGCGAAGCTCGGCCGTCAGCGCGCCATTAACGTCCTCGCGCATGCCGACAAGGCGTCCGCTGTCGGCATCCAGCCGATAGCTGCGCTGTGTGGTGCCATGGCGGAAGCGGAGCACGCCGTTCTGGTCGATCCGGCCCTTGCGCTCAAACGCCGTCGCCGGCTGGCCCCAGGGCACGTAAGGGGCATGCTTGTCCATCAGGATCACGGTGCCGTCGTCGAGGATCTCGGTCACCAGCAGATCGTGACACCATTTGCCGTCCCAGGCACCGAAACGCCATTCGCCGAGAAAGGCCGCATGCGCGACCGGCGTGCCCTCGGGGGGCGGCTTGATGTCAAAGCCGTCGAACAGCGTGACGGTGTAGCAATCCGACCGGGTAAGATCGGGCGGGGGCGCGGGCTGAGCCTCGGCCACCTCCTGCTTCGAGCCCATGCAACCGGCGAGCATCGTCGCCACGCCGCACGCTGCCAAGGTGGCCATCGTCCTGGCCCGAACGCCTGCACGCATCACACTGCTCCCTCTATGCCGCCTGTTTCTGACGGCTTGACCGACGTTACGCCGAAACGCGCTGATATTCGAGCGAAAGGACGGTAACCCTGTGGCGCCTCATTCGACAGTGACCGATTTGGCGAGGTTGCGTGGCTGGTCGACATCGGTCCCCTTGGCCAGTGCCGTGTAATAGGCAAGCAGCTGAACCGGCACGGTGTAGACGATCGGCGCCAGCCAGTCGGGGACATCGGGCATCTCGATGGTCGCGACCGCCTTGTCGCCCGCCTCGGCGATGCCGGCTGCGTCCGAGATCAGGATGACCCGGCCGCCACGGGCCATCACCTCCTGCATATTCGAGACCGACTTGGCGAAGTTGGCATCGCGCGCGGCCACCACGACCACCGGCATGGTCTCGTCGATCAGCGCGATGGGCCCGTGCTTCAGCTCGCCCGAGGCATAGCCCTCGGCATGGATATAGCTGATCTCCTTCAGCTTCAGCGCGCCTTCGAGTGCCACGGGAAACATCGCGCCGCGGCCTAGGTAGAGGACATCGGAGACGGCGGCGAGGTCCTGCGACAAAGCCTTGATGGTGTTTTCGGTCGCCAATGCCTCGCCGATCTGGGCGGGCAAGGCGGCGAGAGCACGCGCCGCGTTGGTCTCGGCCGCGCCGTCCATCCGCCCGCGGGCGACCGCGGCGGCGACGGCAGCGCCCGCCAGGCGCACCAGCATCGCGGTGAAAGCCTTGGTCGAGGCCACGCCGATCTCGGGCCCGGCAAGGATGGGCAATACCTGGTCGGCCTCGCGGCTCATGGCGCTGGTCGGGACGTTCAGCACCACGGCGCGGTGGGCGATCTGATCCTTGACGAAGCGCATGGCGGCCAATGTGTCGGCGGTCTCGCCCGACTGGCTGATGAAGATCGCCGCCTCGTCGCCGTTGAGCGGCGGGGCGCGGTAGCGGAATTCGCTGGCGATATCGGCCTCGCAGGGGAGGCCCGCGAGGCTCTCGAACCAGTACTTCGCAAGCCGCCCGGCCAGCGCCGCCGTGCCGCAGCCGATCAGCATCAGCCGGCTGACACGGGCCCAGTCGGGGCTGCCATCGGCCAGCGGCAACCGGTCGCGACCGGGTGAGAGCATATGCTCGACGAGACGCGAGAGCACGGCCGGCTGCTCGTGGATCTCCTTCAGCATGAAGTGGCGATAGGGCCCACGCTCGGCCAGTGTCTGGTCGAGCGAGACCTGCGCCACGCTGCGCTCGACCGGCTTGCCGTCGCGCCCCGTGACGGTGGCGCCCTCGCGGGTCATCACCACCACGTCGCCATCCTCGAGAAAGCTGACGCGGTCGGTCATCGGTGCCAGCGCCTCGGCCGAGGAGCCGAGAAACATCTCGCCATCGCCCCAGCCGAGCGCCAGCGGCGAGCCGTTGACGGCGCCGATCATCAGATCGGGGTGGCCGTCGAACAGGAACGCCAGCGCATAGGCCCCCTCCAGCCGGGGCAGGGTGGCCGCCACCGCCGCGACGGGATCGTCGCCCGCCGCCATGCGCAGCGCCACAAGGCGGGCCACGATCTCGGTGTCGGTCTCGGTGTCGAAGCTCACACCCTCGGCAATCAGCCCGCGGCGGAGCGTGGCGTGGTTCTCGATGATGCCGTTGTGGACGACATGCACCGGCCCGGCCGCATGGGGGTGGGCATTGCCTTCGGTCGGCGCGCCATGGGTCGCCCAACGGGTATGGCCGATGCCCGCGCTGCCATGCGGGGGATCGGCGCTGACCACCTCGCGGAGCGCCCGCAGTTTGCCGACCGCGCGCCTGCGGCTTGCGATGCCGTTCTGCAGCACGGTGATCCCGGCGCTGTCATAGCCACGGTATTCGAGCCGCCTGAGCGCATCCATCAGGCGCGGTGCCGCCTCCATCTGTCCGAGGATGCCGATGATCCCGCACATGCTCTGCCTCCTGTCCCTGCCTCGGTGACGCCGGGGTTGGCCCCGGTCGGTCGGATGGTTGGGGCCGCCCCGTATCGTGGCCCCCTTTACTGGCCCGGATGGTCGCCCCCTAGTTGCCGTGAGGTCTCAGCCTTTCTTGGCGCCGCGCGCCGCTTTGCGCGCCAGCATCGCCGCACGCAGACGGCCCGCCGCCCCCTCGCGGTTGCTCTGCGCCGTACGCGCGATGGCCAGCGCATCGTCCGGCACGTCGCGGGTCACGACCGTTCCGGTCGCCACATAGGCGCCGGCGCCGATCGCGACGGGGGCGATCAGCGCGCTGTTGGTCCCGATAAAGGCCCCCGCGCCGATGGTCGTGCGGTGCTTGTCAACACCATCGTAATTGCAGGTGACCGTGCCGCAGCCAAGATTGGCGCCCGCGCCCACGCTGGCATCGCCCACATAAGTCAGGTGCGCGGCCTTGGCGCCGTTGCCAAAGTCGGTCGCTTTCATCTCGACGAAATTGCCGATGCGCGTGTCGGCACCAACCGTGCAGCCGCCGCGCAGGCGGGCGAAGGGGCCGATGACCGACCTGGGGCCGATCTCGGTATCGGCGAGGTGGCAATACGCCTCGATCCGTGCGCCTGAGCGGACCGTCACGCCCGGCGCGAAAACAACACCGGGCCCCAGGGTCACATCCGGCTCCAGCACCGTGTCATGCGACAGCGTCACCGTCGCGGGCGCCGTCATCGTGACGCCTGCGCGCATGGCGGCCGTGCGCGCCCGAGCCTGCCAAAGCGCTTCTGCCGCGGCGAGTTCGGCACGGTCGTTGATGCCCATCGTCTCCGCCATGGGGCAGAGCACCGCCTCGGCCCGCCGCCCCTCGCCAACGGCAAGGCCCACCAGATCGGTGAGCAGATACTCCCCTTGCGCGTTGTCGTCTGTCAGATGGGCGAGCAGGCGCCGCAGTGTCGCCGCATCGGCGGCCATCACCCCGGAATTGCAGCGCGTCACCGCCAGTTGATCCGGGGTCGCGTTCTTGGCTTCGACGATCGCCGTCAAAGAGCCCTCCGCATCGGTGATCAAGCGACCGTAACGGGCGGGATCGTCCGCCTCGAAGCCGAGGACCCTGACCGCCGGCTGGCTGTCCGTCGCGGCGACTGGACTGCGCAACCGCACGAGCGTCTCTCGCGTCAGCAGCGGCGTGTCGCCATAGAGCACGAGGACATCGCCCTCGAACCCGTCGAGCGCCTCGTTTGCCGCCATCACGGCATGGCCCGTGCCGCGTTGCTCCCGTTGCCGGCAGATGCGCACACCAGGGAGTATAGCGGTTGCTGCCGCCGTCACCTGTTCGGCACCGTTGCCCACCACAACGGCCACACGCTCCGGTGCCAGCGCTTGGGCCGTCGTGAGCACGTGGCCGAGCATCGGCATCCCCGCGAGGGGATGCAGCACCTTGGGCGTGGTCGAGCGCATGCGCGTGCCCTTGCCCGCAGCGAGCACGATCACCGCCAGCGCCCGATACCCGGCGCGTTTGCTCGCGCTTTCGGCCATAGGACGGGACGGGCGCTCCGGGCCGGTCTCGCGTGGTCCAGGGGCAGCGGTGGGCAAGCTATCGGGCGGTATGGCGGTCATGCGCGCCGATATACGCGCCTGTCCAGGCGCCCGGAAGGCGCAAGGGGCGTGCGCTGCGGTAATAAGCTGTTTCGGAAGATGTCTGCCCGCGCTAGGGGAGTGCGGGGCGTCACGACACGCCGGGCGAAGGGGCAAGCCATGCGCGGCGCGATTTTCGATCTGGACGGGACCATCGCCGATACCGCGGCCGATCTGCTCGCTGCGGCGAACATCGCCTTCCAGCCCCACGGCCTGCCACGCCTCGCCCTACCGCGCGACCGGGCGCATGCGATGAAGGGCGGGCGCTCGATGCTGAGCCGCTCACTCGCGCTGGCCGGGCGGAGTGATCTCGCCGAGGATCCCGAGCTGGCGAGACGCCCGCTTTTCCGGGCGGCCTACCCCGCGCTGATCGAGGCCTATGCCGGGGCCATCGCAGTCCACACACGCCCCTTTGCCGGCCTAGAGACCTGCCTCGACCGGCTCGAGGCGGCGGGCTGGCGGCTCGGTATCTGCACCAACAAGCCCGAGCGCCTGGCGCTCGACCTGATGGACCGGCTGGGCCTCGCCACGCGTTTCGGCGCGATCCTCGGGGCCGATACTCTCGCGGTGAACAAGCCCGATCCCGAGCATTTCGTCGAGACTTGCCGCCGGATCGGCGCAGACCGAGCACGCTCGGTCATGCTGGGCGACACGCTGACCGACCGCGAGACCGCGCGGCGCGCCGGTGTGCCCTGCGTCCTGATGGTGCATGACCTGGCCCGCGCCCCGCTGGAAGCGCTGGCGCCAGAGGCCATCGCGGACAGCTTCGACGAGGTCCCCGATCTGCTGGAAGCCCTGATGCCCGCCTGATCCGCCGCGGTCACGGTCCCGAAGATGCCGAGTCCCGCCCGTGTCCAATCCTGCCCATGCCCAACCTCGCGCAAACACAGACCAGCCCATGGAGCCGCGCAGGGCAGCGGTCTCAGTGCCGCACCTGCCATCCTGCGCCCCCGAGCGACGCCAAAAGACGCTCAGCCGCTCCGCGTAAGACCCGCACCTCAGCACATGTCGCCGCAGGGACAGTCGCTCCCAGACCGACCCCAATGCCGACCCTTGACCGCCATACACACACAGGCCTAAGAGCGGCCCGAGGGGCGGTTAGCTCAGTTGGTAGAGCACAGTGTTCACATCGCTGGGGTCACTGGTTCGAATCCAGTACCGCCCACCATCGTTCCCTTGCATTCTCTGACGCCCAAGCGGCTCATCGCTTATCTAATATATTTCAATGCTTTAACGTGATGCCGGTCAGCTGCTCGCGCCTGCGAGCCGCAGGTCCAGCTGATCTACTGCATGCCGTTCCTCAACCTGGCATCTAGCAGTACATCCGGATGCGCCCGAGTTGTGCCCAGGCACGATTCCTCACCCGATAACCTGATCCGTCGACGTGGTCCGTTAGTGACCCGCGTCGGCGGGTTTTCCTTTTTTGGAGACGCACAGATCCCATGTCCAACCGCCCAAATCCCCGCCTCACGATCCGGCTCACGCCGGAGGAGTGGGCGGAGATTCAGGCGAAGGCTGGAGCAAAGCCCCTGGCGACGTTCGCAAGAGAGCTGCTGCTCACTGAGGTTGGTCGTCGGCGGAAAGCACCTGTTCGGGCTGTGACGGTCGATCAAGCGGCCTACGCTCGTCTGCTCGCGATGCTGGGATCGTCGGCCATTGTTCAAGCGTTCCGCGATGCAGTGACGGGAACTGCTGACGGCACCCTGCCGACCTCAGTTACCATTGAGGAGAAGCTCGAGGACATCGCAGCAGATATCTCTCAGATGAAGCGCCTTCTGATGCAGGCGCTCGGGATCTCGGAGCGATGATTCTTAAGGGCGCGCAGCGGAGCGGCGCGAAGGCCCTGGCCAATCATCTCTCCAACGAGACCGACAACGACTTCGTCGAGCTGCATCAGGTTCGCGGCTTTCTGAGCGAGGAGATGACCGGCGCCTTCAAGGAGGTGCAGGCCATCGCCAAGGGTACGCGGTGCAAGCAGCCGTTCTTCTCGGTGAGCCTCAACCCGCCGAACGATGTCTCCGTCAGCATCGAGCTCTTCGAGGCGACGATTGACAAGATCGAGAAGGCCCATGGCCTTGTGGGACAGCCGCGGGTGATCGTGTTCCACGAGAAGGATGGTCGGCGCCACGCCCATGCGGTTTGGTCGCGCATCGACGCTGAGACCATGACCGCCCGCAACCTCCCCCACTTCAAGAACAAGCTGCAGGCGATCTCGCGCGCCCTCTTCATCGAGCATCAGTGGAAAATGCCGAGGGGCCTGATCGATCGCAGCCAGAGCAACCCAACCAATGTGACGCTCGCCGAATGGCAGGCTGCCAAGCGGCGCGGGCGCAATGCCATCGACCAGAAGGCGCTCATTCAACAGTGCTGGGCCGCCAGTGATGATCGGGCGAGCTTTGCCACTGCCCTATCCGAGCGCGGCTATCTCCTGGCCCAGGGCACGCGCCGTAGTCACGTGATCGTCGCGCATGACGGTGAGGTGTTCGCCGTCGCACGAGCCACAGGCCACAAAGCCAAGGACGTGCGCGCCAGACTGGGCGATCCGAATGACCTCCCGAGTGTTGATGAGGCCAAGGAGCGGCACCGTGCTGATCTTGGCGCGCAGTTTGGCCGATTGGCCCGCGAGGCTCGCCGCGGTCTTTCCGCGGATCGTGCCCGGCTCGACGCCACGCGGGCGACGATGATCACGGAGCACCGACGCGAGCGCGCGGTGCTCGATGCCGGTCAAGCAGATCGGTGGAAGGCGGAAGCCACCGAGCGCGCCGCCCAACTACGCAAGGGTCTCTCAGGCTGGTGGCAACGGCTCACCGGTGAGCGGTCCAGGATCATCGCAAAGAACGAAGCGGCAGCACTGTCTGCTCTCAGTCGAGATCGAGAACAGCGTCAGCGCATGATCGACGCACAACTCGCAGAGAGACGGCAGCTCGAGGCGGCGCGCACCCAACTGCGTCGAGAAGCCCTCGGCCTCGTGCAGGATCTTCGCACCGATCGAGACCGCTTGGTTGAGAAGCTGCAGGCACCGCACGTTCTGGCAGCGCGGCGACGGCGCCCAAGGCGCGAGGTGCCGGAGCAGGCGCACGGGCCCGGCATCTCTCCTGAACCGTGATCGGCCCTACGTTGCGCCCGCCTTCCGCCCAGAGGCTCTCCATACCGCGCCAGGCTCAGGCTGCCGGTCCACAGACCGACAGATCCCATAACCCGCACCGTTCTTCGCGAGCGGACGAGCACGGAGCATGACGACATGACCCAAGCCATGCCTACTTCCTTCCGAGCGCGTTGCCGCGCTGCCTTGCCCATCGCTGCGCTGCTCTCGGCAATCATCGCCGTCGCCGCGCCCAATACCGCGGCGGCCTCGTCCTGCGGCCGCGCCTTCGACATCCGAGGCGCCGACGCCGTCTTCCCCCGTGGTCGCAGCCATGATCGAGACCTGATCGCCGAAGCCGTGCTCGCCGAGGTGAATGCCGAGCGCTGCGCTGCCGGTCTCGACCCTCTCTCCGATGATCCGTCACTCAACCTAGCCGCCGCGGTTCACACCGCCGACATGATCGCCCACGGCTTCTTCGCGCACCGTTCCCCCGTCTCTGGCCGTGAGACGCCGCGCGACCGGATCATCGCCGCAGGTGGCCGCTTCCGGCTCACGGCCGAGAACCTCGGCCAGGGCTGGTACATGGACTACGAGGCGCGCCGCCCCTTCTTCACCGATGACGAGAGGACCTCCCGCTTCAGCTACACTGACGGCACCGTGATCCAGCGCCACAGCTATGCGAGCCTTGCTGAGGATCTCGTCGCTGCATGGATGGCCAGCCCAGGTCATCGGGAGAACATCCTCCGCCAGGGCGTCTCGTTCCACGGCCTCAGCGTCGCGCCGACGGGCGCGCCAGAGCTTTGCGGGAAGATCTACGCGACCCAGCTCTTCGCCGGGTGATGACAGTATCTGAACTGCGGGGTCCTCTATCTGAGGACCGAACACACGAGTGTAGTCACACACAGAACACTTGACGAACACGCCAAGATTGTTCACTATATGTTCCATTATGTCGACGAAGGAGTATTTGTAAGCGGTGCGTAGAGCCCGTATTGGCCTCAGCTTGACATGGGATTGAAGGCCCATGGCAGGAGATCGTCGACCTCGGAGGCTGGGTGGCCGTTGGCGAGGGCCTCGAGCGTGGCTTTGAGGTAAGCGAAGGGCTCGAC
>JBCCJI010000034.1:0-34338 GCA_039027855.1 Pseudomonadota bacterium
GGCGGTGTGGTTCCGTTTGCGGCTGTTCACGGCCTTTATCCGCGTCCCGTCGAAGGCGATCAGCTCTCGGCCGAAGAGATCGAGATCCCGGCAGAGCGCGACGAACTCGCGGAACACCTTCCGGAAGGTGCTGTGTTCCCGCACCGGAAATCGGCGATGGTCTTGAAGTCCGGCGTGAGCCGGCGCATGAGCCAGATCACCTCGATGTTGCGATGCGTCTCCGCCTCGAGGCGGCGGCTGGAGCGGATGCGGTTAAGATAACCGTAGATGTAGCGCTTCAGAAATCGCCCGGATGGTAGCCTGGCCGGCCCGTCTCCTTCGCCTCGGCGCGGACGAACCCATGCTCCGCAAGATCGAGCTGGTCGACAAAGGCATCGATGAAGCGCACCGGATTGTCCGGCCTAACATAGTCCTCGACCGCCTCCGGCAGAAGCATCAGCTGCGATCGATCAACCCCAGAGATATGTGCCAAGCCCCAGCCTATCGCGCTCCGGCGCGCCGCAGAACCCCCTGCGTTTTCAAACGGTCTGAAGGATGGTGTGTTTTATGCTGTCAGAGTCTTTTATATCTGAAATTTTATTGAATTTTATCAATATTTTATAATGAGATTTTGGCCGGGGGTGTGGGATTCGAACCCACGGAACCCGTGAAGGTTCGGTGGTTTTCAAGACCACTGCATTCGACCACTCTGCCAACCCCCGGGGCACTCGGTCTGCGCCGCGACAGCTGGAGTGTCAACGGTCGGCCGCACCCTCAGCGCCCTCGCCATGCGGCGCACCGGCCACGGTGCCGGGAAGGTGCTTTTCCGCGACTGGTCACGATTGGCTGTCTCGAACTTGGACGCGCAGGGCACGCGGCGCTAGACTCATGCCAAAGCGTGTCGCGATATGGACGGAGAGACGATGCGGCTGAGGGGCGACGGTCGATCGGGCGCGACCGCGTGGGAGAGGGTCGGTGCGATAGGGTCACCCGTTGCCATCATCCGTGCGCGCCGCCTTGGGGCACTGATACTTGTCGTGGCCGTCGGTGCGTGCCGGGCGCTGCCAGGCGGCGATGCGCCGCCTGTGGGCGTGCAGGGTGTCGCCGCGATCCAGGCCGCGGGCGATGCGGGCACCCAAGCACCGCTCGCGGATGTGGTGCCGGCGGCACTTGTCGAGGGCACGCATGAGGGGGCCGTGAACGACCGGCTGGAGCTTAGGCCCGATCTCTTCGCCGGGCGTGGTCCGGTGGTTTGGATCGGCCGCGAGACGCTGCCCGGCATCTGGATCTCTCACCCGGCAGCGACGACCTATGCGCGGGTCAGGCTCTACAACCCGTCTTCCGGGCTCGCGGCTGACGGGGCGCTGGTGCCGAGTGCCGCCGAACGTCCGTCGGTCTCCTCGGAGGCGGCGGCGGCGCTGGCGCTGCAGCGCGGGCGCAACGACATTGTCGTCGTAGCGGTCGCATGGCCGGGAGAGGGGCCACGCGTCAGCGTGCGCGACGTGCCGGTGAACCCAGCGCTCGGCGGCGCAGTCGGGGCCCAGCCGGTCTCGGTGGCGGCGTTCCTGAGTGAGGGAGAGGCAACATCCGAGCCGGCAGGCGACCGGGATGATGAGACGTTGGCGGCCATCGAGACGCTGGCGGCGGCGGATGTCGCCGTGGCGCCGGGCACGGTGAGCGAGGCCGTGGGCAGCCTGACCCAGGACGTCGTGCCGGAGGAAGACAGCGAGGCAGGGCCAAGCGAGATCGGCGCACCAGCGGAAGGGCCGGTCTTCGCCCTGGCCGAGGTCGGCAGGCTCGACACGCCCGATGCGCCCCTCCCCGCGACCACCACGGCGACCACAAACGCGGCCACGACTCCAGGCCAAGGCGCCGGTGCGGCGAGTGGACCAGCGGATAGCGAACCGTTGGTAAGACCGGGCGAGACGCTGACGGTTCTCCCCGCCGCCGTGGTAGCGGCGATCGATGATGACGCTGGTGACGGCGGCGATCCCTCGCCCGCGCCGGCAACCGCCGCGGCGGAGGGGCAGGAAGGGGGCTCGGCGGGCGCCGCGACGACGAGGGGAACGCCGGTTGATGGGGCAACGATCACGCTTGCCGACCCCTCGGCGGCGGCCAAGCCCAATGCGGCACCTCAGCGCCTGGCGGCCTTCGGACCGTTGCTGGCACCCTTGGCGCCGGCCCTTGCATCGGGCGAGCCCCAGGCCGGGTCACGTGCGGCGCCGGAAGAACGCCCATCGCCAGCAGCCACGACGAGCCCGGCCCGGGCTGCGGCCCAGACTGCGGCCCAGACTGCGGCCCAGACTGCGGCCCAGACTGCAACACCGTCGACAGATCCCTCGGACGCCGCGCCTACGGCTCCGGCGACTGCGCCCTCGGCCCGTTTCCTGCAGGCGGGAATCTTTGAGGAAGACACCTATGCCGACCGCCTGGTGGCCGGGATCGAGGCGGCCGGCCTCGATGCGGCAGCGCTCGACTTCCAGTTCCGCGGAAGGCCGGCCAAGCGCGTGCGCATCGGTCCGCTCGCCAGCGAAGACGAAGTCCGCTTTGCCCGCGAAGTGCTGGCCGGTTACGGGATCCGTGACGCAGTCCCGGTGGCGCAGTGACTGGCGCAGTGACTGGCGCAGTGACTGGCTTGGCGATATCGCTGCGATCGGCAATCGGCCATGCGGCGCGGCCGATCGGAACATGCGATGGGGACATGATGACGCCGAGCCCGACCCGACACCCGCTGAGCCCGCGGTTGAGAGTGGCGGTGGGTCTGATCAGCCTGCTGCTCTGCCTGTCACTCTGTCTGTCGCTGACCGGCACTGCGCTGGCGCAGCCCATGTCGACGCCGGCGCGCGCAGCTTTCGTCAAGGATCTGAATTCCGGCGCGGTGCTGCTGACCAAGGACGCCGACACCCCCCTGCCGCCGGCCTCCATGTCCAAGCTGATGACGCTGTTGATGGTGTTCGAGGCGCTGGAGAGCGGACGGCTGTCGCTTGATGATACCTTCCGCACCTCGGCCAAGGCCTCGGCGCTCGGCGGCAGCCGCATGTTCCTGCGCGAGGGTGAGCGGGTCAGCGTCGGCAACCTGCTGAAGGGTGTGGCGATCCAATCGGGCAACGATGCCTCGGTGGCGCTGGCCGAGGCGCTGGCCGGCACCGAGGACGCCTTTGCCGAGATGATGAACCGCCGCGGTGGTGAGATCGGGCTGGAGAATTTCAACTTCACTAACGCAACCGGCTGGCCCCATCCGCGCCACCGCATCAGCGTGCGCGATCTGGCGGCGATTGCCGAACGGATCATCCGTGACCACCCCGACCACTACAGGCTGTTTTCCACCCGCGATTTCACCTGGGACGACATCACACAGCGCAATCGCAACCCGCTGTTGGGCGTGGTCGATGGCGCCGACGGCATGAAGACAGGCCACACGCAGGAGGCGGGCTACGGTCTCGTCGCCTCGGCCGAGCGCGAGGGCCGGCGCATTGTCATGGTCGTCGCGGGCCTCGAGACCCAGGGCCAGCGGGCGCGCGAGGCGGAGAGGCTGATGAACTGGGCCTTCCGCGCTTTCGAGACGCGCAAGGTGCAGGAGGCCGGGCGCCAGGTTGTGACCGCCGATACCTGGATCGGCGCGGAAGGCTCGGTCGGGCTGGCGCCGACGCGGGATGTCATCCTGACGGCCCCGCTCGGCATGCTCGACCAGGCGGAGGTGACCGCGCATTTCGACAGCCCCGTGCCCGCGCCCATCGCCGCTGGCGACGTGGTGGGCGAGATCCGGATCGCGGTGCCAGGGCTCGACCCGGTGACCGTACCGCTCGCCGCGACCGAGGATGTTGCCCCGGGCGGTTTCACGGTGCGGATTGAGGCGGCAGCCCGCCTTCTGCTCGACCGTGCCTTGGCGCTCGCCGGGCTCTAGGCGCGTGGCGATACCCCACGCTCACGCCGCCACATGGCCCATCCCATCATGGCCCCAGCCGGCGCCGGGCGCGCTTTTCGTGACGCTGGAAGGCGCGGACGGCACCGGCAAGTCGACCCAGGCGAGAGCGCTTGAGGACCGGCTGACCGCCGCGGGCCACACGGTCGTTCGAACGCGCGAGCCGGGCGGGGCACCGGGCGCCGAGGACATCCGGCGCTTGCTGGTCGAGGGAGAGCCTGGCCGCTGGTCGGCCGAAACCGAGATGCTGCTCTTTACCGCCGCGCGCCGGGATCACATGGAACGGGTGATCGCCCCGGCATTGGCGGCCGGACGCATCGTGCTCTGTGACCGGTTCGTCGACAGCACGCGCGCCTACCAGGGCGCCGGGGGCACCGCTGGGGCCAAGGCGAGGCGGACGCAGATCGACGCGCTCCATGCCCTGACCATCGGGCGCGAGGCGGATCTGACTCTGATCCTCGACCTCGACCCCGCCGAGGCCCATGCCCGCGCTGCCGCCCGCATGGCCGGCGGTCCCGGCGCCGAGGATCGCTTCGAGAAGCGCGGCCCGGCCTTCCAGGCTGCGCTCGCCACGGCCTTCCGCGCGATCGCGGCCGATGATCCCACCCGCTGCAGGCTGATCGACGCGACCGGTGACATCGAGAGCATCACCGGGCGTCTATGGCAAGTGCTTGATGTGGCGCTAGACGTGGCGCTGCACCGCGCCCTTCCAGTGGATGAGGGATGAGCCGGCGCGACGAGGATGGCCAGCACGGCCCGGAACCGGACCGGGTCGAGGGCTGCCCCCATCCCGCTGAAACCGAGAGCCTGTTCGGCCAGGACGCGGCCGTCGCGGCGTTCCATCAAGCCTGGACCTCTGGCCGATTGCACCACGCCTGGCTCATCACCGGCGCACAGGGCGTGGGCAAGGCGACGCTCGCCTATCGGCTGGCGCGGGCACTGCTGACCCATGAGACGGCGCCCGCGCGTTTCGACATGGACCCGGATTGCCCTGTGACAGGCCGCATCAGGGCGGGCAGCGAGACGCGCCTTATCGTGCTTCGCCGCGGGCTGGACCGACCGGGGCGCGCGGATGCGCGGCTGCGCACCGTCATCGCCGCCGAGGAGGCTCGCGGTCTGAACCGGGCGCTCTCGTTCCGCGTGCCCGATGGCGGGCGGCGCGTGGTCATCGTCGACAGCATCGACGAGTGCAACACGCAGGCCGCCAATGCGCTTCTGAAGAACGTCGAGGAACCGCCGGCGCGCACGCATTTCCTGATGCTCTCGCACCGCCCGGCCGGTCTGCTGCCGACTATCCGCTCGCGGTGCCGCAAGCTCGCGCTGGCACCGCTCGGCCCGGCCGATCTTGGCGCGGCCCTCGGCGCGCTTGGCAGCCGCGTGGACGATGGCGCGCTGGCGGGCCTCGCGGCGCTGGCCGGTGGCTCGGTCGCGGCGGCGTGGAAGCTGGTGGATGCCGAGGGGCTTGCGCTCTACGCCACGCTTTGCGGCCTGATCGCGCCCCACGGCGACGGCGCCGATCTGCGCCGGGTCATCGCGCTGGCCGACACCGTGGGCGGGCGCGACCGGGTCGAACGCTTCCGCCTCGTCCTCGATCTCGGCGTCACGCTGATCGTGCGACTGGCCCGCGCGGCGGCCGAGGAGACAGCGCCCCCGCCAGCAGTGCCCGCCGAGGCCACGCTGCTCGACGCCGCGGCGAGGGCGGGCCCTCCGCATGCGCGGAGGCTTGCGGCGGCAGCAGCGGCGATGGCGGCCGAGGGGCAAAAGGCGCGCGATGCCAACCTTGATCCGGCGCGGACCGTCATAGATACGTGGGCGCGCCTCGGTCCTCGATCGTCGGGCGAGGCACCAGCGGCCTGATGCGCCCTCTCGACGGGGCGCGGCACCTGCCACCGACCGCTGCCACGGCGCCCTGCTGCGCGAGAGAGGCCACGATGTCTGCACCCCGGCTGGTCGACAGCCATTGCCACCTGGATTTCGACAGCTTCGACGGCGAGCGCGAGGCCGTGATTGCCCGCGCTGCCGCGGCTGGGGTGACGCGGATGGTGACCATCTGCACGCGTCTGGTGGCCGAGCCGCAGGTGCGCGCCATCGCCGAGGCCCACCCCGGCGTGTTCTACGCCGCCGGCACCCACCCGATGCATGTGGCCGAGCAGCCGATGGCGACGGTGGAACAGCTGACGGCGCTGGCGGCGCACCCGAAATTCGTCGCCATCGGCGAGACAGGCCTCGACTATCACTACACCGCCGAGAGCGCGGGCGCCCAGCAGAAGAGCCTGCGCCGGCATATCGAGGCCGCGCGCCGCACCGGTCTGCCGCTGATCATCCACGCCCGCGACGCCGACGACGACATGGCCCGCATCCTCACCGAGGAGCACCGCGCCGGCCCTTATGCCTGCGTGATGCACTGCTTTTCTTCGGGTGCTGCGCTGGCCGAGACGGCGCTCGGCCTCGGCTTCTATCTGTCGATGTCGGGGATCGCGGCATTCAAGCGCTCGGAGGCACTCCGCGCGATCTTCGCGTCAGCGCCGCTCAACCGCGTGCTGGTCGAGACCGACAGCCCTTATCTCGCGCCGCCACCCTATCGCGGCAAACGCTGCGAGCCCGCCTATACCGCGCTGACCGCGGCGGTGGGGGCCGAGGTGTTCGGCCTCGACCTCGCAGCCTTCGCCGCGGCCACCAGCGCCAATTTCGACCGCCTGTTCTGGAAGGCGGCCAAAAGCGGTGAGGAGGCCGCGGCCTGATGGACGCAAGCGGGACCACACCGGGCGAAGGCGCGGCCGAGGACGCGGACGGGACGGGCACCGGCTCGCTCCGCTTCACCGTGCTCGGCTGCGGCTCGTCGGGCGGCGTGCCCCGCATCGGCGCCGATGGGCCGCAATGGGGCGACTGCGACCCGGCCGAGCCGCGCAACCGCCGCCGCCGTTGTTCCCTGCTCGTCGAGCGCATAGGCCCCGGCGGGCGCACCCGGGTGCTGATCGACGCAGGCCCCGATCTGCGCGAACAGCTGATCGATGCAGGCGCGGGCGATCTGGACGCGGTGGTCTTCACCCATGACCACGCCGATCACTGCCACGGCATCGACGATCTGCGCATGGTGTTCTTCAACCGCCGCACCAAGCTGCCCGCCTATATGGACGCCGCGACCGAGCGCACGCTCGACCGCCGCTTCGGCTATATCTTCGAGACGCCCGCGGGGTCGAGCTACCCACCGATCCTGACCAAGCGGATGATCGAGGGCACGGTCGAGATCGATGGCGCCGGCGGCCAGATCGCCTGCCAGCCCTTCCGCGTCCCCCATGGCGACACCACGGCGCTCGGGTTCCGGATCGGCCCGCTGGTCTATGTGCCCGACATCTCCGAGATGACCGGCGAAGCCTGGACCATGCTCGAGGGCGCCGAGGTCTGGCTGATCGACGCGCTCCGCTACCGGCCGCATCCGAGCCATGCCAATGTCGAGACCGCGCTCGGCTGGGTGGCGCGATCCGGCGTGCCGCGAGCCTACCTCACCAATCTGCATGTCGATCTGGACTACGCGATGCTGGATGCCGCCACGCCGGTGCATGTCAGCCCTGCATTCGACGGGCTGGTTGTCGCCTTTCCCGCATGAGAGCCTCGTAGTCATCGCCATAGGCGGGGCGCGCGGCTGCAGAAGGTTGGCCCAGGGTTGGCCCGCCCCCCAGACATAACCGCGCCGGCCGGACCGCCCACCATGGACACCCTGACCGCTTTGTTGCTGATCGTGCTGCCGGTCTTTCTGGTGGTGGGCGCGGGCTATGCCGCTGTCAGAACAGGCGCCTATCCCGATGCCGGCATCGGCCCGCTGGTCAAATTCGCGACCGGCATCGCCGTGCCCGTACTGCTGTTCCGCGCGATCTACCGTCTCGATCTCGGCCAGGTATTCCAGCCGGATCTCCTCGCCTCGTTCTATCTCTCGGCGTTGGTAGCTTTTGGCGCCGGGATCCTCGCGGCGCGCCGCCTGTTCGGCGCACGACCGGGCGAGAGCGTCGCCATCGGCTTCTGCGCGCTCTTCTCGAACTCGGTGCTGCTCGGGCTGCCGGTGGTCGAACGCGCCTATGACGCCTCGGTCATCGAGCCCGTCTTCGCCATCATCGCGATCCATGCCCCGTTCTGCTATCTCGTCGGCATCACAGCGATGGAGATCAGCCGGCGCGACGGGGCGGGTCTGATCGCAACGCTGCGGCGCATCGTCGACGAGATGCTGCACAACGCGCTGACCGTCGGGATCATGGCGGGTTTTGCCTTCAATCTCGCCGGTATCGTTCTGGCCGAGCCCGTCCTCGCCGCCGTCGACCTGATCGCGGCGGCCGGCCTGCCCGTGGCGCTGTTCGGGCTCGGCGGGATCCTGACGCGCTACAGCCTGGGACGCGGGGTGGCGGCGGCAAGCGTCACGGCGGCCATCTCTGTGATGCTGCAACCGGCGGTGGCGTGGGTGCTGGCGACCCAGGTCTTCGAGCTAAGCGAGAGCTTCACGCGCGCCGCCGTGATTATCGCCGCGATGCCGACCGGCGTGAACGGCTATGTCTTCGCCGAGATGTACAAGCGCTCAGTCGAGATCGCGGCCTCCACCGTGCTCATCGGGACCGCTGGAAGCGTATTCTCCATCACCTTCTGGCTCTGGGTGCTCGGCGGCACTGGATTCTGAGCGGAAAGGGGGTCTGAGCGACCGGGCGATCGCACCCAAGCGGGAGGCGCGGGTGCCAGGTCGCGCTAGCGACGGGCAAAGCCCGCTTGACCTTGGACAGCGGCCGGACAACCGCAGAACGCTCGATCAGAGGCCGCTCGCGGCTTCTCACGGCCAGAGAGGGCGCCCGTTATCCGGGCACCCCCGCAATACTCATCGCGGCGACCAGCCGCGATTCCGCTTGGCGCTCAGCCCGCGACCACCGCGCGGAACTGGCTGGCGGCGACCGCGAGTTTCGAGACCGTGAGGCCGTCGCCTGATTTCAATTCGGCGACCAGTTGATCGGCGCGGCGGGCTTCCTCGGCCTTGGCGCCGGCCCAGGCCTCGATGCAGGCGCGGCCGCGGTCGATGCTGCTGTCGCAGCCCGCAAGGCCCAGCGCCGCGGCTGCGATCTGGCTCTGTTGTGCGCGCAGATCGCCGATCAGCCGGCTCACCGCCACCTGTTCCCAATGATCGGCGGTCTCCAGCCCGCGCGCCTCGGTGCGGAGCCAATCGAGCCCGAACCGGGCGCCCACGGCGTAGTAGGTCTCGGCCACCTGGGCCACGTCACGCTCCTGCGACACCGCCACGTCCACCACGTCCAGCAGGCCGCCCGAGAAGTCGAGCGCCGCCAGCCGCCGGGCCAATTCCTCCGGCAGCCCGGCCTCGACGAGGCGCGCGACCTCGCCGTCCAGCAGGTCCTTGGAGTAGTCGGACAGCATCTCACCAAGCCCCTCGACCACGGCGGTGACGCCCGGGCGGTACCGCTCGATCAGGGCGCCCGCGCCAAGTTCGGCCGGGCGGGTCAGGACGGCGGTCATCTTCGAGGCGACCGCCTGGGCGATGCCGAGGTAAAGCTCGGTCTGCAGGCCTGCATCCACCTGGTTGTCGAGCGCGTCGATCCCGGCGATCAGACTTCCCGCGTCGATCACCTCGCGGGCGACGACGAAGGCCTCGACGATCTCGCCGACCGACGATCCGGTCTCCTCGCGCACCCGGTTGACGAGCGTGAGACCGCCCTCGTTCACTGCCATATTGGCGGCGACCGTCGCGATGATCTCGCGGCGTAGACGATGCTCGCGGATGGCACCCGCATGAGGACCCGACAGCGCCTCGGGGAAATAGCCGATCAGCCAGCCGTCGAGATACGGGTCGTCGGGCAGCGCGGAGGCCACGACCTCGTCGAACAGCGTCAGCTTGGCATAGGCCAGCAGCACCGCGATCTCGGGCCGCGACAGCCCCTCGCCCCGTGCCCGCCGCTCGGCGATCTCCTCCTCGGAGGGCAGCAGCTCGACCTCGCGATTGAGCAGACCCCGCGCCTCCAGCCCCCGCATCAGGCGGAGATGGTCTTCGAAGCGCATCACCGCGCGGGTCTCGGCCAGGGTAATCGCGCGGGTCTGGGCATAGTTGGTGGCCAGCACCAGCTCCGAGACGCGGTCGGTCATCTCGGCCAGAAGCTGGTTGCGCTGCTTCTCGGTCATATCGCCCGCGGCCACCACCTGGCCAAGCGCGATCTTGATGTTCACCTCGTGGTCAGAGCAATCGACGCCGGCGGAGTTGTCCACCGCATCGGTATTGATCCGGACACCGCCGCGCGAGAGCGCGATGCGCCCGCGCTGGGTGACGCCGAGATTGGCGCCCTCGCCCACCACCCGGGCCCGCACCTCGCCTGCATCGACGCGGATCGCGTCGTTGGCCCGGTCGCCGACATCGAGCGCAGTCTCCTCGGGCGCCTTGATGTAAGTGCCGATGCCGCCGAACCAGATCAGGTCGCACTGCGATTTCAGCAGCGCGTTGATCAGCGTGTTGGGCGCCACCTTGTCCTCGCTCAGGCCCGTCAACGCACGGATTTCGGGCGTCAGGGCGACCGATTTGGCACTGCGCGGGAAGACCCCACCACCGGCCGAGATCAGCGCGGTGTCGTAGTCCTGCCAGCTTGAGCGGCCCATGGCGAACAGCCGCTGCCGCTCCAAAAAGGTCGTCACCGGATCGGGGTTCGGATCGATGAAGATGTCACGATGGTCGAAGGCCGCGACCAGCTTGATCTGATCGCTCAGCAGCATGCCGTTGCCGAACACGTCGCCCGACATGTCGCCGCAGCCGATCACGGTGAAGGGCTCGGATTGCGTGTCGTGGCCCATCTCGCGGAAGTGGCGCTTCACCGCCTCCCAGCCGCCCTTGGCGGTGATGCCCATTCCCTTGTGGTCATAGCCGTTCGAGCCACCCGAGGCGAAGGCATCGTCCAGCCAAAAGCCATAGTCGCGGGCCAGCGCGTTGGCGATGTCGGAGAAGGTGGCCGTTCCCTTGTCGGCCGCGACCACCAGATAGGGATCGTCATCGTCGAAGCGCACCACATCTGCCGGCGGCGCGACCGCGCCCTGCAACAGGTTGTCGGTGATGTCGAGGAGGCCTGACAGGAAGGTGCGGTAACAGCGGATCGCCTCGGTCTGGATCTCCTCGCGCGAGCCGCCAGCGGGCAGTTTCTTCGGCAGGAAGCCGCCCTTCGAGCCGACGGGCACGATGACGGCGTTCTTCACCTGCTGCGCTTTCACAAGCCCCAGCACCTCGGTGCGGTAGTCCTCCTTGCGGTCCGACCAGCGGAGGCCCCCGCGCGCGACCGGGCCGCCGCGCAGATGGACGCCCTCGACCCAGGGGGCGTAGACGAAGATCTCGCGCCAGGGGCGGGGCAGCGGCAGGTCGTCCAGCGCCGCGCAGTCGAACTTGAACGAGACATAGGCCTTGGGCCGCCCGTCGGCGCCGGGCTGGAAGGCGTTGGTGCGGAGCGTCGACAGGATCGCGTTCAGGATGCGGCGGAGGATCCGATCGACATCGAGGCTCGGCACCTGGTCGAGCGCGGCCTCGATCTCGGCGGCCCGCGTGGCGCTATCGGCCTCGCGCGCGGCCCGGTCGGCACCGGTCGAGGGGTCGAAGCGGGCCATGAACAGGCCGACCAGCATGCGCGCGATGGCGGGCTGCTCGGCCAGCGCGTCCTCGATATAGGTGGTCGAGAACGGGATGCGGGCCTGGCGCAAGAACCGGCTATAGGCGCGCAGCACATCGACCGCGCCATGGCCGATGCCCGAGCCCAGCGTGAGGCGGTTCAGCGGGTCGTCATCGACCTCGCCCGCCCAGATCGCGGCGAAGGCGGCCTCCAGCTTGGTGCGGAGCTTCGGCAGATCCACCGCGTCACCCGGATGGGCCCGCATCTGGAAGTCGTGGATCCAGTGGTTGACGCCGTCGACCTTCATCTTGTGCGGCTGCTCGGCGAGGACGCGGAAGCCCATATGCTCCAGCACCGGCATGCAGTCGCTGAGCGCCACCGATTTGCGGTAGTGGAAGATCTTGAAGCGGACGAGGGTCTGAGGATCTTCAAGACGACGATAGAAGTGCAGGCCAAGCGGCGCGTCCTCGGACAGCGCGTTCAGCTTGTCGACATCGCCCACGGCCACCGCGACCGGCACGTTCTCGCGATAGGCGGCGCGGAAGGCGAGACCGTAGCGGCGGTGCAGCCGCTGGCCCTCATGCTCGCCATGGCGATCCACCAGCGCCTCGGACAGGCGGTCGGCCCAGATGCGCGTGGCCTCCACGATCTCGGCCTCGATCCGCGCGATGTCGAGGTCGACTGGCATGCCATCGGTCAGTGCGACGACATAATGGACGCGGGCCAGCGCCTCCATGTCGAAGCTTGGCTCCCAGGAGGCAACGCGGCCGTTCATGGCGGCACAGACGATCTCGCCGAGACGCCGGCGCAGATCGGTCGAGTAGCGCTCGCGCGGGACGTAGACGAGGCAGGAGACAAAGCGGCCGAAGCGGTCGGTGCGCAGAAAAAAGCGGGTACGCGGCCGGGTGACCAACTGCAGCACGCCGCGCGCGTTGGTGAAAAGCTGCTCATCCGTCGACTGGAACAGCTCGTCGCGCGGGTACTTCTCCAGCACATTATCCAACGCCTTGCCGTCATGGCTGCGCGGATCGAGGCCGGCGCGGGCGATGACCCGGCCGATCTTCTCACGCAGCAGCGGGATCGTGTGGGGCGAGCGGTTATAGGCCGCCGAGGTGAACAGACCGACGAAGATCTGCTCACCTTTGAGCGTGCCATCCTCGGCATAGTCTGCGACGGCGATGACGTCGAAATGACTGCCGCGATGCACGGTGGAGCGGCGATTGGCCTTGAGGATCAGCACCGGGTCGCGGTCGGCCCGCATCTCGGCCATCTCGGCGGTCCAGTGGGTCGTGTTGCCGGCCGCGTCGCGCATCACCGTGTAGTCGGGGTCGCGCATCAGGCCGAGGCCCGATCCCTCGACCGCCACCGGTCGGCCATCCGCGCCCATCGAGAAGCGGCGGCAGCCGAGGAACGTGAAGTGGTTGGCGCCCAGCCAGTCGAGGAAGGCCGTCGCCTCGGCCCGGGCGTCCGCATCGGCCCCACCCGCGACCGCGCCGATCGCCGCCGTAGCCTCGGCCAGACGCTCCAGCATCGCCCGCCAGTCGCCGGTCGCCGCCCGAACATCGGCCATGGTCGCGGCAACCGCGGTCTCCAGCTCGGCAAGGGCGTCATCGCCGCCGATCTGATCAACCTGGAACTGCATGATGCTCTCGGCCCGGCGCTCGACACCCTCGGCCTCCGCCTCGGCGCCCGAGACGCGATTGCCTGCGGCGTCGCGCGCGATATCGACCACGGGATGCATCAGCGCGTGGACACCAAGCCCGCGCTCGGTCAGCAGCACGGTCATGCTGTCGACGAGGAAGGGAGAGTCCTCGTTGATGACCTCGATGATCGAATGCGGCGAGGCCCAGCCATGCTCGGCCATGGTGGGGTTGTAGACGCGGATGCAGGGCGTGCCAGGCTTGCGCCGTGCCACGGTCTGCCACAGCGCAAGCGTCGCGCCATAAAGCGTCTCGGCATCGAGTGCGGCAATCTCGTCGGGCGCAGCACCCGCGAGAAAGCGCTCGAAATCCGGCAGGAAGGCCGCGCGGGTTTCTTCGGGGAGACGTTCCTCGGCAAACCGGCGCACCTCGCCGAGCTTCATTTCCCAGGCCTGGTCACTGGCAATCAGCATGGTTGTCGTCCTCCCGATGCGCGGCGCGCTTTCGCAGCGCGTTCCGTTCTGCGGAAGGATTACCCGAAAATCCCAAATCCGAAAGGGAAGAGCGATGACGTTTTGGGGCCACGGCGGTTTTGGCCGGGCTCCAGGCGCAGCATCGGGGGGGTTCAGGCCTGGCGGTCGCCCGTGCCTCGATGCCCGGCCGCGCGCGCCTCCAGATGTCGGGCAAGGCGGTCGACGGCGACGTAGAGCGCTACGGTGAAGGCCGCCAGGACGACAAGACACGCGAACATCAAGTCGATGCGCGAGCGGCCATTGGCCAGCAGCATGAGATAGCCGAGCCCACCCTGCGCGCCGCCCACCCACTCGCCGATGACCGCACCGACCGGGGCGTAGACGGTGGCGAGCCTGAGGCCCGTGGCGAAATCCGGCAGCGCGGCAGGCATGCGCAGGTGCCAGATCAGCCGTCGGGGCGCCGCTCCCATCACATGGGCAAGGTCGATCAGCCCTGGGTCGGTGCGTTTCAACCCGTCATGAAAGGCCGCGGTGACGGGAAAATAGATGATCAGGGTCGCCATCGCGATCTTGGAGGCCATGCCGAAGCCGAGCCAGATCACCAGCAGTGGTGCGAGCGCGAAGAACGGGATGGCCTGGCTGAACACCAGCACGGGCATGACGATCTGGGCCAAGCGCGGTGCTGCGATCAGACCAAGCGCGGTGAGCGCGCCGAACAAGGTGCCGAGGGCAAGACCCGCCAGCACCTCGCCAATGGTGACGAGGGCGTTGGAGAAGATCACATCGCCCGAGGAGATGAGCGTGGTGGCCACACGGCCGGGCCCTGGCAGGATGAACGGCGTGATGCCCGAGACCCAGACATAGAACTGCCAGAGACCGAGAAAGAGGGCGAGCACGAGCACACCGCGCAGATGCCCAAGCCAGGTCATGGCTCTCGGCGCGCGGATTTCCCCCTCCGCGCGTTTCACGCTGCTCTGCCGCGCCGTCAGGGCTGGTCCGGTCTGCGGGATGTCGTCGCTCATGGCCGGGTCGGGCCGCCGGGCGAGGCCGCAGGCCGAGCCGCATGCACCAAGGGCGGGGGCGCAGGTGAGGATGGAGGCGCGGGCGCGCGCAGCGCCTGCCACAGCTCGGCCTGTGCGGCCAAGAGCGCCGTATCCGCCAGATCGCGCACCGGCGCGCCCGGCGGCGTCGACATGCGCTGCAGCCCGGCCTCCAGCATCAGCCAGAGTGCATCGCCAAGCCGCGCGGCCTCGCCCGGCTCATGCGTGACCAGGATCACCGTGCGCCCGGCCAGCACCTCATGGGCCAGCTCCTGCATCTCGGCCCGGGTACGGGCATCCAACGCCGAGAACGGCTCGTCGAGGAGCACGATGGGCCGATCCTCCATCAGCGTGCGGGCCAGCGCCACGCGCTGACGCTGACCGCCCGACAACATCACCGGGGTGTCGTGCTCGCGCCCGGCGAGACCGACACGCCCGATCAGCGCGCGGGCGCGACCGAGATCCGGCCGCTCGCCACGCAGCCGCGCCCCGAGGGTCACATTGCCCATCACGTCGAGCCAGGGCGCGAGCAGGTCGGTCTGCCCCATCCAGGCAACACGGCCGGCCGCCGGTGCCGCGTCGTCTGCGGTGATCGCCCCATCGAGCTGCCCGCCGGACGGCAGGCCCGCGATCAGCCGCAGCAGCGTGCTTTTGCCCACCCCGGAGGGACCGAGCAGCACCGTCCAGCGGCCGGCCAAGACCGGCAAGACGACCTGCATCGCGCCCTGGACGCCGGGAAAGTCGAGGCGCCCCTCGATCATCAGACCGGGAACACCCGGCCCGTCGCGGGGCGCCTCGAAGACCATCAGTCGCCGTGTACCGTGATGGTCAGATCAGACACCGGCTTTGCCGGACCGGTAAGCCCCCGCTCGGCCATGAAGGCGCCGAGCCGGGCATAGCGCGCCGTGTCGAGGGCCGCGGGGCGCAGCGCGAACCGCGGCAGCGTATCGACCCAGGCGCGGGCGTTCAGCTCGTCGTCCAGTTCGGCACCGGTCTCCTTGAAGATGTCCCAGGCCTCCTCGGGGTGATTGACGATATAGGTCGTCGCCCGCTCGGTCGCGTCGAGGAAATCGGCAATCGCTTCGCGGTCCAGATCCTCGTTATGGGCCACGTAGATCAGTTCGTCATGGGCGGGCAGACCTTCCTCCTCGATGTAGAAGCAGCGCCCCTCCTCGCCCTCGATCTGCATCTGGTTGAGTTCGAAGTTACGATAGGCCCCAATCACCGCATCGACCCGGCCGGTGAGCAGCGCCGGGGTGATCGAGAAGTTGACATTGACGAGCTCGACACTGTCGAGGCTGGTCCCGTGCTCCTCGAGGATCGCGCCGAGCAGCGCCTCCTCGACCCCTGGGACGGAGTAGCCGACCGTCTTGCCGGCGAGGTCGGCGGGGCTCTCGATCCCGCTGTCATCCAGCGCCATCAGGCAGTTGAGCGGCGTGGCAACCAGGGTGCCGACCCAGGCGACGGGCAGACCCTCATCGGCCTGAAGATGCAGCTGGATCTGGTAGCTGATCGCAAGATCGGCCTGGCCCGCGGCCACGAGGCGCGGCGGCGCCGAGGGGTCGGTCGGCTGCACGATCTCCACGTCGAGCCCCACCTCGTCGAAATAGCCCAGCTCCTCGGCCAGCACGATGGGGCCGTGGTTGGGGTTGAGATACCAGTCCAGCAGAAGGCGGAAGGGCCGATCCTCCGCACCGGCGGCGCCAGGCAATGCCGTCATTGACGCGGCCGCGATGGCCAGCGCCGAGGCCGTGCGCCGCAAATCGAGAAGCGGGTACCGGGTCGAGGCCGGCGCATGGCTGGCGGTGCCGTCTCGGCGATGGGTGGGTGTCATGTCGCGTCATCTCCTCGCGGTGTCTGTCGCGACCCGAAGACGATGGCGGCGGGCGGGAAGCGCTGTCAGGCGCGATCCCCGGGGACTTTCCAGCGATCCTTTGCACCGCTGAGCACCCCATGCTCCCTACGCCGGTATCAACCGGGTCAGGTTCGAAGGGTCGCATCGCCGTGCCCGCTCATATCGCGCGGCACTGTCAGCCTCTCAGCCCCCTTAAGCCGGGGCCCCCCTGCAAGGCGCGACACTCGACAATCGCGGCAGCGCCGTCAAGCCGGCGCGCAAAAGGAGGCCTTCAGAGTGAGTGGCCGCAGGAGCGCCTTTGCATCGCCGGCGGCGTGGCGCGCCGCATCTGGCCAATGTAGGCTACCGAATTCTCCGAGTGCGAGCACGCATGCTGCTGTCCTCTGCCCCCGCTTCTGCAGTGGCCGATTTTCGCGTAGTCTCCACGCTGGAGGTATCGTCGATGTGCAGCGCCAGAGCCCCGACCATCAGCAGGCAGATCTGCAGCCGGTCAGCAGCCAATAGGTCGTGTGGCGGCGCTTTGACCCGGCTGGCGAGCCTGATCACCCTCGCCATGCTGGCCTTGGGGCTGGCGGGCTGCGCCGCCGGCCCCACGCCGTATCTCGCGGCAAACCCCGCCGTTGGCACCGGGGCCGGCACCGGGGGCGGTTACACAGACGCAGCGCTCGAGGATGACCGATACCGCATTACCTACAGCGCCTCACCCGCGACGCCGGTTGCGCTGATCGAGGATTATCTGCTCTACCGCGCCGCCGAGGTCACGCTCGCCAATGGCGGCACATGGTTTCGACTGGTCGACAGCGAGACGGTGCCGGTGGTGAACTTCTACACCACGACCGTCGCAGCACCGGTCTTCACCAGCCGGATCTTCGTCGTGAAGCGCTTCGGCAAATCCAGGCTGCCCCATCTGCCGCGCCTGTCCGAGGCTGACCAAGCAAAGCTCAGCGGCAAGCGCGACAGCAACAATGACGGCTTCAAGGGCCCGCGCCGGAAGTTCAAGCCCGCCAAGATCCGCGGTCACCGAAAGTTCCGTCGGAAGTCTCGGCGCTTCCATCGGCGGAAGTCCGGCGTCGCCGTAGGCTTCGGCTTTGGCTTCCCGCTCTATCTCGGCCCTTACGGCTACGGGTATGGCTCCGGCCCGTTCTACGGCTATGGGCCTGGCACGGCCTTCTACGGCATACCGCGCGGCTCGGTCAGCCGGATCGAAGCGTCTGCCGAGATCCTGATCGACGCCGGCCCCCTGCCCGAGGATGCCGACGACACGACCGCCTATGACGCACAGGCGGTGATCGACGCGATCGGCCCCCGCCTGCCCCGGCCCGAAAGCTGAGAGAGCGCGGCGCAATCCTTTTCTGCCCGCCCCGCCCGGCCGAGCCTTGCCAACCCCCACGCGAGCGACGACACCGTCACCGGCGCCACGACGCTGCCGTGGCAGCGGGAATTGCACCCCCGGCGGCGCGGGGCTAGAAGCCGGGCGATCCAAGCCAGCCCCCCGGGAGAAGCGCCATGGCGGCCTATCAGTATGTCTACCACATGGACGGTGTCTCGAAGTCCTATCCCGGCGGCAAGAAGTGCTTTGAAAACATCCGGTTGAGCTTCCTGCCTGGCGTCAAGATCGGCGTGGTCGGCGTCAATGGCGCGGGCAAGTCAACGCTGATGCGCATCATGTCCGGGCAGGATACCGACTTCACCGGCGAAGCCTGGGCCGCCAAGGGCGCCAAGGTCGGCTATCTTCCCCAGGAACCGGCACTCGACGAAAGCCTGGATGTGCGCGGCAACGTGATGCTGGGCGTCGCCGAGAAGAAGGGCAAGCTCGACCGTTTCAACGAAGTCGCCATGAAGGTGGCTGAGGACTATTCCGACGAGCTGATGGAGGAGATGACCAACCTGCAGGACGAGATCGACAGCCAGAACCTCTGGGATCTCGATGCGCAGGTGGACGTCGCGATGGAGGCGCTGCGCTGCCCACCCGACGAGGCGCCGGTCGCCTCACTGTCAGGTGGCGAGCGGCGGCGCGTGGCGCTCTGCAAGCTGCTGCTCGAAGCGCCCGACATGCTGCTGCTGGACGAGCCGACCAACCACCTGGACGCCGAGACCATCGCCTGGCTGCAGAAGCACCTGATCGAGTACAAGGGCACCTGCCTGATCGTCACCCACGACCGCTATTTCCTGGACGACATCACGGGCTGGATCCTCGAACTCGATCGCGGCCGGGGCATTCCCTACGAGGGCAATTATTCGGCCTGGCTCGAACAGAAAGCCAAGCGGCTGGCGCAGGAGGCGCGCGAGGACAAGGCCCGCCAGCGCACGCTGAGCCGCGAGCTTGAGTGGATCCGTCAGGGCGCCAAGGCCCGCCAGGCCAAGCAGAAGGCGCGCATCAACGCCTATAACGAGCTCGCCAACCAGTCCGAGCGCGAGAAGATCAGCAAGGCGCAGATCGTCATCCCCAATGGCCCCCGTCTCGGCTCGAAGGTGATCGAGGTCGAGGAGCTGCGCAAAGGCTATGGCAACCGCCTGCTGATCGAGGAGCTGAGCTTCTCGCTGCCGCCGGGCGGGATTGTCGGGGTGATCGGGCCGAACGGCGCGGGCAAGTCGACGCTGTTCCGCATGCTGACAGGGGCCGAGACGCCGGATGGCGGCACCGTCAGCTTCGGCGACACGGTCAAGCTCGCCTATGTCGACCAGTCTCGCGACGCGCTGGACCCGGAAAAGACGGTCTGGGAGGAGATCTCCGAGGGCCTCGACGTGCTGAGCCTCGGCGATGCGGAGATGAACAGCCGCGCCTATTGCGGCGCCTTCAACTTCAAGGGCGGCGACCAACAGAAGAAGATGAAGCTCCTCTCTGGTGGCGAGCGCAACCGCGTCCACATGGCCAAGCTGTTGAAAGAAGGCGGCAATGTCCTGCTGCTGGACGAGCCAACCAACGACCTCGACGTGGAGACGCTGCGCGCGCTCGAAGACGCGCTGGACGACTTCGCCGGCTGCGCCGTGGTGATCAGCCACGACCGGTTTTTCCTGGACCGGCTCTGCACCCACATCCTGGCCTTCGAAGGCGACGCCCATGTGGAATGGTTCGAGGGTAACTTCGAGGCCTATGAGGAAGACAAGATCCGCCGGCTGGGCCCGGATGCGGTGGAGCCGAAACGGATCAAATACAAGAAATTCGCGCGCTAGAGTGCACGACATCAGCGGTCGTCCGTAGGGTGGGGTTCAACCCCACCCTGGGTGAACAAACGCTGCACAACGGTGGGGTGGAACCCCACCCTACTCGCCTGCGTCGATCTCCGGAGTTCTTTCCTGCCATTCTGGCGGCACCAGACCGCGGCGAATATCGCGGTGAAGCGAGGAGAACGGCCAGTCGGCCGGCCGCGCCACCAGCCCGTGCTTGACCGGATTGGCCCAGCAATAGGTGACGTGGGCGCAATAGTCGGCGTCGTCGCGGATCAGATGCTCCCAGAACCGCCGCTGCCAGACGCCCGCTTCGCCCTTGCGCACAAGGCTCGGTCGAACAGGTAAGGCGGGGTTCCACCCCACCTGCCGCATCCGACGCGTGAAGCGCGCCTTCATCGCCCCGATGATCGTGGAGAAATCGCTCCGCCCCTCCGGCATCGTCAGCACGAGGTGCAGGTGATCCGGCAGCACAACGGCCGCATCCAGCGAACAGGGATGATCGCGAAAGGTCTCGGCCATCGCGTGGCGGAGCGCGCCGATATGGCGGGTCAGCGTATCGCGGCCGCGCTCGGCGAGGGCGAGGGTGAAGAAGTATGTGGCGCCGTCGGCACGGGCGCGGCGGTAGTTGGGCATCGCGTGAGGATGCGGGCGGGATAGTTGATGAAGGGTTGATCCGGAAGGTCGGGTCCAGCGGTGGGGTGGAACCCCACCCTACGCGGCGTATGTCAACGCCATGACCGAATTGCTCACCCTCACCGACGAGGGGCTCTTCTGCCCGGCCGGCGGGTTCCATATCGACCCGGTGCGCCCGGTCGAGCGGGCCGTCGTCACCCATGCGCATGGCGATCATTGTCGCCCGGGGCATCGCCACCTGTTGGCCTCGCCCGAGACGGTCATCATCGCCAAGACCCGCTATGGGGCCGAGGCGTTCGGGGCGACGCAGACCCTTGGCTATGGCACCGCCCTCCGGGTCGGCGATGTCGACCTGCGGCTCGCCCCGGCGGGGCATGTGCTGGGCTCGGCGCAGGTGGTGCTGGAGGCGGGCGGCAGGCGCGCGGTCGTCTCGGGCGACTATAAGCGGCGCCACGACCCGGCCTCCGCCCCGTTCGAACTGGTCGAATGCGATCTGTTCGTAACCGAGGCGACGTTCGGCCTGCCGGTCTTCCGCCACCCCCCGGCCGAGGGCGAAGTCGCGAAGTTGCTCGAGAGCCTCGCGACCTTCCCCGAGCGGGCCCATGCGGTCGGGGCCTATGCGCTCGGCAAGGCGCAGCGATTGATCCTGGAGCTGCGCGCGGCTGGCTATGACCGGACGATCTGGCTGCACGGTGCGCTGATCAAGCTCTGCGAGGCCTATCGCACCCTTGGCTACGACCTCGGCCCCACGGCCTATGCCACCGCAGCCGAGGGCAAGGAAACCGCCGGTGAGATCGTGCTCGCCCCACCCTCGGCGCTGCTCGACACCTGGGTGCGCCGCCTGCCCGACCCGGTGGTGGGCGCGGCGTCGGGCTGGATGCGGGTACGCCAGCGCGCCAAGCAGCGCGGTGTCGAGCTCGCCATGGTGATCTCCGACCACTGCGACTGGGACGAGCTATGCCAGACGATCCGCGAGACGGGTGCCGGCCAGGTCTGGGTGACGCATGGCGCGGAGGAGGCGCTCTGTCACTGGTGCGCCACCCAGAGCATCGACGCCCGGCCGCTGACCATCATGGGCCGCGGCGAAGAGGACTAAAGCGAGCTGGCCTCAAGCGATCAGGCGCCGCGACCGGTGGGGCGACCGGCGGGGCGATGCGCGCCCTTTGTCACCGCGAAGACCGGAGCGCAGGGCGCCATCGCGCGCTCGACGGTCACATCGGCATGGGGAGGCGGGTTGAGCACCAAGATCCCCGACCCGACCATGCCCCGCGCGGGCAGGTCCTGAAAGGCGACCTCATGCACGAGACAACCGCTGCCATCGCCGGGCGGGCCAAGCGCGTCGGTCACCGGTGCCACCAGCGCATCGTGCCGACCGTCGGGCAGGATCGGGTACCAGACGACCACGCTCACCATGCCCGGCGCGCGGGCGGCCGCGAGGGCCGTGGCCGCTGTCGTGGCATATTCGGCCTTCACCTCGTACGATGGGTCGATCAGCACCACCGCCGGCCCCTCAAGCGCGCCTTTGCGGGTCAGCGCCGCATGGCCGTCCTCGGCATGGAGGACGATACGGGGCCCCGCCCGTCCACGGGAAAACGCGTCAAGTCGGCCGCGCGATGCGGTCAGGGCGCGATACTCGGCCGGGTGGCGCTCGAAAAGCGTGAGGCTGTCCTCGCCACCAAGGATCGAGGCCGCGACAGCGGGCGAGCCTGGATAGGCATCGCCACCGTCGCGGGCACGCAGGGCCACGAGAACGTTCCAGAACGCGCCCTCGGGCGGGCCATCCGGCAGCGCTGCCACGAGACGACCGAGACCCTGAGCCGCCTCGCCAGTCTTGGCGGCCTCAGGCGCCGCGAGGTCATAGAGCCCCCGGCCGGCATGGCTCTCCACATAGGCGATGCCGAGCCCCGCCAGCGGCTCGAGCAATGCCGCGAGCGCCAGATGCTTGTGGAGATCCGCCGCCCCGCCCGCGTGGTAGGCATGTTGATACGAGAGCATAGGCGCGGGTGATAGCGCCGCCAGGCAGTCCGCGCCAAGATCTGGATCGCGACGGGGGTACGGAGGGAGAGCACGATGCAGACGGATCTGGCGGGACGGCCCTGGGATCAGAGCCCCTTTGCCCCGATCATCGAGCGCGCCTATGCCGCCATCGACGCGCCGCGTCCGCAATCGCTCGGTGTCTGCGACTGCTGCCCCAGTGCCGTCCTCATGGCCGAGATGCGCACCATGGATCGACGGCAGATCACTGCCGAACACTTCATAGACTGGTTCTTCGGCGCCTATGATCACCCGCTGCCCACCCCGCTCTGGCGCTATTTGTTGCCGCGCCTGATGGCACTGCTGGCGATGGGGGAGGAGATCGTCGACATCGAACTCGCGCTCTCCCGCTACCCGACGGGTCATCGGAAAGGCTGGTCGGCCGACGCCTGGGACGCGATCGACGACTGGCAGCGCGAGATGATCGCCTGCGTGCACCAGCGGCGGCACCACGGGCTCGACACCATGCTCTGCATGTTCGCGACGGCCGGATGGCCACTCGAAAGCCTGACGGCGCAAGTGCTTGCCTGGCCCGACGAGGCGCTCGTCAGCACCCTCTTCGACGAATGGCTGCGCTTCGGCCATTATCCTCTCATCGCCTCGGCCTTCTGGGAGGACAAGGCGGCGATCATGGCCTTCTACACAGGTGACGCCATCCATCGAAGGATCGAGGCGGTCGCCCTGTCCGAAAGGGTCGAGCCGGACCTTGCACGCCGCGCCTGGGAGCTGATGGCGTTTCTCGAGATGTATCGCGGGCGCCAGCGATGATGCCTCGCCCTATCGGCGTGACGTGACTTTTGGGGTGGCCTGCTCCGCGTGTCGTCAAATCGGTCTCACTGGCTCTGCCATCAACGCGCGCTAAGCTCGCTATCATGCGTGCCTTTGCCAGACTGCTCGAACGCCTGCTCTTCACGCCGTCGCGGAATGCGAAGCTGCGGCTTCTCGAAGAGTATTTCGCGGCGACCCCCGATCCCGACCGAGGCTGGGCGCTGGCGGCGCTGTCCGATGGGATCGACCTGCCAGCACTCGGCGCCGCCCGCATCAGGGGGCTGGTCGAAGAACGGGTCGACCCGGTGCTGTTTGCGCTCAGCTACGATTATGTGGGCGACCTTGCTGAGACCGTCGCGCTGATCTGGCCGGCGCCCGAGGGCTCTGCTCTGGCCGAGACGCCGCGCCTCTTCACCGTGATCGACCGACTCAAGGCGACCTCGCGGAGCGATATAGGCGGGGTCTTCGCGGGCCTCCTCGACAGCATGGGTCCCTCGGAACGGCTGGCCCTGATCAAGCTGGTGACCGGGGGCATGCGGGTCGGCGTCTCGGCCCGCCTCGCGCGGACGGCGCTTGCGGGCTGGGGCACGCGGGCGGCGGGCGCCCCCCGGCCGATCGAGCGGATCGAGGAGCTCTGGTTCGGGATCGAGCCACCCTACGGCGAGCTCTTCGCCTGGCTCGAGGGCGGGCCAGAGCCGGATGTGGACCTCGCGCTGGCGTTCAGGCCGATGATGCTCGCCAACCCGGTCGAAGATCGCTGGGCCGACCTCGACGCCAAGGCCTACCGCGCCGAGTGGAAATGGGACGGTATCCGCGTGCAGGCGGTCGCCTTCGATGGCCAGCGCAGGCTCTATACCCGCACCGGCGAGGATATCGGCCAAGCCTTTCCCGATGTGATCGCCAGTATGGAATGGCAGGGATGCGTCGACGGCGAGCTCCTGGTGGTGCGCGATGGCCGCGTGGCGCCCTTCGCCGATCTACAGCGCAGGCTTGGGCGCAAACAGGTCGGTGCGCGGCTCATGGCCGAGGCGCCCGCGCATCTGAGGCTCTATGACATCCTGCACGACGGCGAGGCAGATACCCGTGCGCTCTCCTATGACGAGCGGCGCGGCGTGCTGGAGCGATGGCTGCGGACACATGACCCGATGCGCACCGATCTCTCCGAGGCGATCGGTTTTGACGATTGGGCAGTCCTCTCAGCGCTCCGCGACGGCGCCCGCGATGCCAGCCAGGAGGGTCTGATGCTGAAGCGCGGCGACAGCGCCTATCTCGCCGGGCGACCTGTCGGACCCTGGTACAAGTGGAAGCGCGACCCGCTGACCGCCGATTGCGTCTTGGTCTATGCCCAGCGCGGCCATGGCAAACGCTCATCCTTCTATTCCGATTTCACCTTCGCGGCCTGGACCGGGGACGGCGCGGGAGGGGGTAAGGGCGCCAACGACCTGCGCTTGGTGCCCGTCGGCAAGGCCTATTCCGGCTATACCGACGAGGAGCTGAAGGTGATCGACCGCTGGATCCGCAACAACACGGTGGAGCGTTTCGGCCCGGTGCGCTCGGTCACGCCAGACCTGGTGCTGGAGGTGGCTTTCGATGCCGTGCAGCGCTCGACCCGGCACAAATCGGGCATCGCGATGCGGTTTCCGCGGATTAAGCGTATCCGCTGGGACAAACCGGCGGCGGAGGCTGACCGGCTGGAGACACTGGAGGCGATGATCCCGGCGTTGGCTGAAGAGACCGCCGACTGAGCCGGGCAAGTGAAGGAGAGCTGCGATGCCCTTGATCGATATTCACGTGATGGAGGGCGTGTCCAGCGCCGAAGAGAAGCGGCGGATGATCGTCGAGACGGCCACAGGTTTCGGCCGCGTCGCCGCGACGGCGATGGCGGCAAACACCTCGGCGCGGGTCCATGAGGTGCCAAGCGGCAGCTGGGGCGGCATCGATGGGGTCTGGACGACAGAGCGCGCACTTGCCCTGAAGGGCGACAGCTGAGGCAACCGCGCGATCCTCTCCCGACCGAGCACCGTACCTGACAGCGGGTCGCGTGACGGATCGCACCAAGCACCGGCACGACCCGCAGGCGTTCACCCCAGTGACCCTAGGTGGCGGCTCGCTCTACGCTCGCGCGTAATCACGGGCTGGGGCGCGGTGTCTTCTACGCCGAAAGCGTCAAGGAAACACCGGCAAAGGGCCTGACGATCCGGGCGCCCGCAAGAAGCATCGCGGCGACCAGCCGCGATACCGTTTGGCTCAGAGGCGTTTCAGCCAGAGCCGCATGGGTTTCTCGGTCTCGCCCTCGTCGCCGATGTCGCGCCAGGGGAACCGCGCGGTGGCACCGTCGAGCAGCGCATATCCATAGCGGCGCCAGACCTCATCGAGCGGGCGATAACCCTCCGGGCGCGCCGGGTGGTCATCGGAGCGTATCACAGCGCAGAACACCGACCATTGGCGCGAAAGCGCGCGACCGGCCGCTTCGCGCTGTTGGAAAAACGCCGGATAGACACCCTGGCCCCGGTAGTCCGGCAGCAGCACGCTCTCGGCGCAGTACCAGACGCTCGCGGGGTCTAGCCCCGCCGTGGCGAGGGGGACTGCGAAGTCATCCGCGTGGTCCTCCATCGGCGTCGCCGTTGCCGCGCCCACCAAGGTTTGGCCGTCGAAGGCGCCGACCACCACGGCCTCTGTGCTCTCGGCATAGGGCGCGAGATAACGGGCCTCATAGGCGCGGTCGCCGTCGTAGAGATAGGGAAAGGCGCGGAAGACGCGGATGCGCAGGTCGGCGAGATCGTCGAGCCGCGCGCGGATCTCGTCGGGCGCAAGGCGGCGGATATCGAGCATGGGGCGTCCTCGGGTCTCTCGCCACTACGCTTGCGGCGCGGGGGCGCTCTTGGCAAGGAGCGCGCATGACGAACCGGGCAGTCGATATCGCGGTGATTGGCGGCGGCGCCTTCGGCATGTGGTGCGCCATCGCGGCGGCCGCGGCCGGCGCCGAGGTCGTTCTGCTTGAGGCCGGGCCGACGGTGTTCTCCGGCGCTTCGGCCACGCCGGTGGGCGCGCTGACACCGTTTCCTTTCGCCAGGCCCGATGACCCGCTGGCCGCGTATCAGGCCGAGGCGCTCTTGACGATGGCGGGCGCTATGGACCGGCTCACCGCGATGTCGGGGATTGTCACAGGCTACATCCCCCATGGTCGCCTGACCCCACTCCGGTCAGCGGCAGACCGCGCACGCGCCGAGGCACAAGTCGTCGAAGGCAAGCGAAGAATGCCCTGGGGTCCGCGCGGACGGCGGTCCGACTGGCGCATCAGCGACAGCTACCGCCACAGCCACTTGTTCGCCCAGGACAGCTTCTCGGCGGGGTGGATGAGCGACAGCGTCTCGGCGCAGATCGACAGCGCACATTATGCCGAGGCGCTCGAGGGCGCAGCCGAAGGGTTGTCGCCCAGACTGCGCCTTTGGCTCGGATGTCGCATCAGCAAGATCGAGCGGACTGGGCCGCATTGGCGGCTGAACGCCAGCAGCACCACCGTTGCGGCGCGACGGGTGATCCTGGCTTCGGGCTGGCAGTCTGGCGCTCTGGCCGCGTTTGCGGGCTTTGGCGCAGAGGTTCTGGCAGGGCCCTCGGCCGGTATCGAGGCCCCTGAAGCACCGCTGCGAGGGGCTGCCGCCGCTGCGGATCGCCCCGTGAAGGGACAGTCAGCGCTGCTCGCGCTGCCGCATGGGCGCCTACCCGTCTACATGCCGGTCGTGCAGGCGCCGCGGCTCTTCATCGTGAACCATACGGCCTCAGACCCCGAGAGGCGGGCTGATGTGGCACGTATCGGCGTCGGCGCGACGAACGAGCCCGGGGAGACCGATCTCGGCACCGATCACGGGCTCGACGATGTCGTCGCCTCGGCACGGGCGCTTATGCCGGTGCTTGAGGAGGCGCGGGTCGAACGCCGCTGGGCCGGGATCAGGCCGCGCCCGCCGGGCAAGTTGCCGCGTATCGGCGAGGTCGCGGATGCGCCAGGGCTCTGGCACGCCTCGGGTGGCTTCAAGATCGGGCTGGCGCTGGCGCATCATGCCGGGATGGGTGTCGCGGCCGCGGCACTCGGGATCGCACCGGGCACCATGCTCGGCCCCTTCGGCCCGGCACCGGCCTTGCCCGCCGCCTTCGCGCCCGGCACGCTCCGGTAGTCCACCCGCGTTCTTCATCACTTTCGCTGCAGCGGGGCCGGGCTCACGCAACCTCGCATTCGCGTGAGGTCGCTATTGCGACGCAACATTGTTTCTCAAGCCCTTAGCAGATTTATGAGATGTGGTTTCATCTGCCGCAAACGGTTGCTCTGAGGCGGCTGACACAACGAGAAGTCGTTGCTACAGGATGATTCCAGCCTGCCAGCCGGTCGGCAGGTGCCCAGCGCCAGCCGGCAAAACAACGCGCCTCTAAGTTGCGAGGGCACATACCCGGCCGGGCCGGACAAAGAATGGACACTCGGGAGGTTCCAACACATGACCGACGCCACCACCTCGCGCCGCGGCTTCCTGCGCGGCGGCCTCGCCGCCGGTGCTGCCACCGCGACGCTCGCCGCGCCGCAGGTCAGCCGCGCCCAGACCACCACCATCCGCATGCAGGGCGCCTGGCCCGATGCCAACGTCTTCTCGGACTTTGCCAAGCAGTATGTCGAGCGCGTCAACAAGATGTCGGGCGGGCGCATGCAGATCGACTACCTGCCCTCGGGCGCGGTGGTGAAGGCCTTCCAGATCCAGGATGCGGTCGCGGACGGCGTGCTCGACGCCGGTCACCACGTGACCGCCTACTGGTACGGCAAGAACAAGGCCGCCTCGCTGTTCGGCACGGGGCCGGTGTTTGGCTGTAATGCCAGCCAGATGCTCGCCTGGATCCACTTCGGTGGCGGCAAGGAACTTTACGAAGAGCTGATCCAGGAGATCCTGGGCCTCAACGTCGTCGGCTTCTTCGCGCTGCCGATGCCGACCCAGCCGCTTGGCTGGTTCAAGAACGAGATCACCACCCTCGACGACATGAAGGGCCTGAAGTGGCGCACCGTTGGCCTCGCGGCCGACGTCATGCAGGCCGCCGGCATCAACGTCACGCAGCTTCCGGGCGGCGAGATCGTGCCGGCGCTGGAGCGTGGCGTGATCGACGCCTTCGAGTTCAACAACCCGACCTCGGACAGCCAGTTCGGCGCGCAGGACGTCTCGAAGCACTACCACATGTCGAGCTACCACCAGGCGGCTGAGTTCTTCGAGATCATCTTCAACAAGGACCTGTTCGACGACATGTCCGAAGAGCAGCAGGCGATCCTGGAATATGCAGCCGAGGCGGCGAACACCGCTAACTACGGCCTTGCGATGGATAAGTACTCGGCCGATCTGCAGAAGCTGATCAACGAGGATGGCGTGAACGTCTACCGCACGCCGGAGTCGATCCTGAAGGAGCAGCTGGGCGCCTGGGACACGGTGCTGGCCGATCTGACGGGCGATGAGTACTTCAACCGCGTTGTCGAGAGCCAGAAGGCATGGTGCGAGCGCTGTGCGTTCTACGACCTCCTGAACGCGGCCGACTACAAGCTGGCCTACAACCACTACTACCCGGGCAAGCTGCCGGCGTTCTGATCCGCGTCACCGGATACGGCATGGGGGATCGGCAACGAACCCCCATGCCATCATGGCTGGCCGGAGGTCTTCTGCTGGCCAGCCATTCCTAAGGACAACTCGAGCAGCGCGTGCCGAGCGCGGACTCTACCGATCAAACGTAGGGTGCGCGCTCGGCACGAACGGTCAGGCCAACACCTCAGGACTGGCACTTCAGGACTGGCACTTCAGGATTGGCACCGCTCGCAACAGACGCGCCTGAAGAGCGTGGAAACGAGGGAGAACGACGAGATGGTGGCGATCATCCATATGATCGACCGGCTGAATGCCGCCTTTGGTAAGGCATTCGCCTGGCTCATCGTGATCATGACACTCGGCGTCAGTTACGAGGTGTTCTCGCGCTATCTGTTCAACGCGCCGACCTCCTGGGCCTTCGATCTCAGCTACATGATGTACGGCTCGCTCTTCATGATGGGCGGCGCCTATGCGCTGGCCACCAACGCCCATGTGCGCGGCGATTTCCTCTACCGGCTCTGGTCGGTGAAGACCCAGGCGCGCGTCGAGATGGTGCTGTTCTTCATCTTCTACTTCCCCGGCGTGCTGGCGCTCATCTTTGCCGGCTGGAAATACGCCGAGCGCTCGATCCGCTTTACCGAGGTGTCGGTGATGTCGCCCGCGGGCATGCCGATCTTCCAGTTCAAGACGATCATCGTCGCCGCCGGGGTCCTCTTGTTCCTGCAGGGGATCGCGCAGGTCATGCGCTGCATCCTCGCGATGCGCACCGGCGAATGGCTGGAGCATCAGGAAGACGTGGAGGAACTGGAAGACAAGATCCTGCGCGAGGCCGCCGAACAGGGCCTTGGCGGTGGAACCGACGTGAAGGGCCGCTGAGCGATGACCGAACCGCAGATTGCCATCATGATGCTGGTGCTCTTCATCCTGAGCATCTTCCTCGGCTTCCCCGTCGCCTTCACGCTCATGGCGATGGCGGTGCTGTTTGGCTACTACGCCTATTTCGACGCTGATCGGATGTGGCGGAGCTATGACCGCGCGTCGGAAAAGGCGGCCAACGCGACGCCCGAGCAGATCGCCAATGGCGAAATGATGGGTTCGTTCGAGCTTGCGGGCGAGTATATCGCGGGCTTTTTCAACAACCGGATCTTCGACCTGTTCGTGAACCAGACCTACTCGGTCATGGCAAACGATGTGCTAACCGCGATCCCGCTGTTCCTGTTCATGGGCTATGTGGTGGAGCGGGCAAATATCGTCACGCGCCTCTTCGACACGCTGTATGTCACCGCCAAGGGTCTGCCAGGCGCCATGGCGGTCGCGGCACTCGCCACCTGCGCGCTGTTCGCGACGGCCACAGGGATCATCGGCGCGGTCGTGACGCTGATGGGCATGCTGGCGCTGCCGAGCATGCTGAACGCGCGCTACAATACCTCCTTCGCCTCGGGCGTGATCTGCGCGGGCGGCTGCCTCGGCATCCTTATCCCGCCCTCGATCATGCTGATCGTCTATGCGGCGACCTCCAACGTCTCGATCGTGCAGCTATACGCCGGGGCGCTGTTGCCCGGCTTCCTGCTGGCAGGCCTCTACATGGTCTACGTCGTGGGCCGCGCGGCGCTGCAGCCGGATCTCGCGCCGAAGCCACCGGCGGATGATACCGACGACCTGTCGATCGCGCAGGTCGTGGTCATGCTGGTGACCTCGTTCTTCCCGTTGGCGATCCTGATCCTCTCGGTGCTGGGCGCCATCCTGTTCGGACTGGCGACGCCTTCCGAAGCGGCGTCTCTGGGCGCGCTTGGCGGGTTAATCCTCGCGGTGGCCTATCGCTCGCTCACCTGGGATCGCCTGCGTGAGAGCGTCTATCTCACCATGAAGACCTCGGCGATGGTCTGCTGGATGTTCGTCGGTTCCTGGACCTTTGCCAGCGTGTTCTCCTATCTCGGCGGCGAGGGGCTGATCGAGGAGTTCGTCCTCTCCCTCGACATGTCGCCGCTGCAGTTCCTGATTATGGCGCAGGTCATCATCTTCCTGCTCGGCTGGCCGCTGGAGTGGTCGGAGATCATCATCATCTTCGTGCCGATCTTCCTGCCGCTGCTGCCGTTCTTCGATATCGATCCGCTGTTCTTCGGCATCCTGATCGCGCTCAATCTGCAGACCTCGTTCCTAACGCCACCCATGGCCATGGCGGCCTACTACCTGAAGGGCGTCGCCCCGCCGGGGGTGGAGCTGACCGAGATCTTCAGAGGCGTGATGCCCTTCCTGGTGCTCATCTTCATCGCCATGGTCGCGGTCTACAACTTCCCCGGCATCTACCAGTGGCTGCCGAACTACCTGTACTGAGGGGGCTGAGCGATGCGCGATGACCGCCCCGATCCGGCCGACCTTTCGGCACGCGAGGCGCTTGGCCGCCTCGCCGATGGCAGCCTGTCGGCGGTAGCGCTGGTTGAGGCGTGCCTCGCGCGGATCGCGGCGCATGACGGCGAGATCCGCGCCTTCGCCCATGTCGATGGCGAGGGCGCGCGCCGCACCGCCGCCATGCTGGATGCCCATCGCAAGCAGGGCCTGCCGCTTGGCCCCCTGCACGGTCTGCCGGTGGGCGTGAAAGACATCATCGACGTCGCCGGCATGCCCTGCGAACGGGGCAGCCCGCTGGAGGCCGGGCGCATCGCGCGCGAGGACGCGACCGCCGTCGCGCGGCTCCGCGCATCGGGCGCGATCGTCATCGGCAAGACAGTCACAACCGAGTTCGCCTCCTACCCTCCATCGCCCACGGCCAACCCGCATGACACCGCGCGATCACCAGGCGGGTCGTCGGCGGGTTCGGCCGCGGCGGTCGCGGCGGGCATGGTGCCGCTGGCGCTGGCGACGCAGACCAACGGCTCGATCATCCGCCCCGCCGCCTATTGCGGCGCAGTGGGCTACAAGCCGACCCATGGCAGCGTGCCGCTGACCGGGGTGATGCCCTTTGCCCCCGCGACCGATCATCTGGGCGTCATTGCCCGCTCGGTCGAGGATGCCTGCCTGATCGAGCATCTGACGGGGCCCGACGGCGCGGATGCCGCGGCCCGCCCCTACGCCATGGCGCTCTCGGCCACCGCCACTTCGCGTCCCCCGATGACCCCGGTCCTGGGCTTCTTCCAGGGCCCGTCCTGGGAGAAGGCCGAGGACTGGGTACCGCAGGCCTTCGAGGAACTGATCGGCGCCATCGGTCAGGTGAAGCATATCGCGACGCCCTCGGCACTCATGGCCGTGTTCGACCTGCTGAAGACCGTGATGGCGGCAGAAAGCGCGCATCACCTCGGCCATTACCTCGACCGGGGCGCCGACCAGGTTCATCCGGTGATCGCCGAGGTCTTCCGCACCGGCCGTGCCACGACGGCGCCCGGCTACCTCGCCGCCCGGGCCGCGCAGCACCGGCTCCGTGCCGCGCTTGGTGAGGTGTTCGAGGAATGCGACGCGCTCATCACCCCCGCGACCACCGGCGAGGCGCCGGGGCGCGACAATACCGGCGATCCCGCCTTCTGCTCGCTCTGGTCCTTCACCGGCCTGCCGGCGATCACGCTACCGGTCATGGCGGGCCCTAACGGTCTGCCCTTCGGTCTGCAGCTGGTGGGCCCGCATGGCGACGACGCACGGCTGATGCGCACGGCGCGCTGGCTGATCACCCATCTTTCCGGCGAGGAGTGCCCGACATGATTTTCGGCGTCATCAGCTACGCACAAGCGGCCGGGGCAGTCCTGCTCCTCGGGATCGTGGTCATCGCGCTCGCCGGGCGCAGGCGCGAACTGGTCAGCGACGCGGTCTTCGCGCTCTGGGCGCTGGTCGGCATGGGCGCGTTTCTCTACGTGATCCCCAAGGTCATGCGCGAGGTTTCCTACCCGCTGATCGGCATCTTCGCCCTCGTGATCGGCATGGCGGTGTTCGACTTCCTGCGCACGCTCGCCAAAAGCCGCGGCGACGGCGGCTCCTGAGCGTGGCCAAGCCCCGCCTGCTGATCACCCGCAAACTGACCGACGCCGTCGAAGCCCGGGCCGCGCGCGACTATGACGTGGTGCTGAACCCCTCCGATGCGGTGTTCTCGCGCGAGGGCCTGATCGAGGCCTGCGGCAGCGTCGATGCGGTGCTGCCCTGCCATTCCGAGATCTTCGATGCCGGCGTGATCGTCGCCCTGCCCGATCGGCTGAGGATCATCGCCAATCACTCGGTCGGCACCGACCATGTCGATCTGGCGGCCGCAGCGGCGCGGGGCGTGGTGGTGACCAACACGCCCGACGTCCTGTCCGATGCCACGGCCGAGATCGCGATGCTCTGTATGCTGGGCGCCGCGCGGCGGGGGGCCGAGGGGCACAACATGGTGCGCGAGGGGCGCTGGGATTTCTGGTCCCCCGCCTTCATGGTCGGCCGTCAGGTCAGCGGCAAGCGGTTCGGCGTGGTCGGCATGGGCCGTGTCGGCCAGGTGACCGCGGCGCGGGCGCGCGGCTTCGGCATGGAGATCCACTATCACGGCCGCCGCCGGCTGGACGACGCGGTGACCGGCGGCGCAGTCTATCACGACACGCTGGAAAGCCTGCTGGGCGCTTGCGAGGTGATCTCGCTCCACTGCCCCGCGAGCCCCGAGACGACGGGCATGATGAATGCCGATGCCTTTGCGGCGATGCGCCCGGGCGCGATCTTCGTCAACACCGCCCGCGGCGCCCTGGTCGACGAAGACGCCCTGATCGAGGCACTGGAAACCGGCCCCCTGTTCGCCGCAGGCCTCGACGTCTTCCGCGTGGAGCCCGGCGGCAACCCCCGCCTCGCCGCCCTGCCCAACGTCTTCCTGATGCCCCATGTCGGCAGCGCCACCGACGAAACCCGCGACGCCATGGGCTTCCGAGCGCTCGACAATCTGGACGCGTTTTTCGCGGGCAGCGCACCGGGGGATCGGGTGGCGTGAGAAGGGCGTGTCAGCACTGCGGACGAAGCGGCCATGAGCGGATGCAGCACGATCCACGTCGCGCACGAGAGATTAGCCGGCTCGGTCGGGTTTAATTGTGCGGCACGGCGGTGGACTGCCCTTGAAGCAGCCGTTCGCAGCAGGCCCGATGGGCGTATTCGGCGCCGATTACTCGCTGCGGTGACGCGCACATGGGGTCTGAGTTGGTGGATCAAGCTGCCATTGGCAGAATGGTAGCTGAGGGAGCCACTGGGTATGTCATACCTGTTGGGCGAAATGCTTTCCAGTGGTGACAACGCGGTCAAAACTCGGAAGAGGATGGGTCATGTTCGGCATCATCGTCGGATCCTCGCCTCTATGCTCTTGAAAGCCATGTCGTAGGCAGGATCCGGTTTGACCTGTGGCACGAAAGGGTTGTCGCAGATCCGTGCATAGACAAAGGCGAGCTGCGGAAAATCATATAGATTTTGCTGTGTGCTGTGTTCCCGTCAAACTGGGCCATCCGCTGCTAGAATTTTCCGCGGCCTGACCCCTTGGCCGGTAGGAGCAGAGAAGTATGAAAGCGAGCAAATTCACGGACGCGCAAAAGGCGTTCATCCTGAAGCAGGCCGATGAGGGCGTGCCGGTTGGTGATATCTGCCGCAAGGCCGGGATTAGCCAGGCGA
>JBCCJI010000035.1:0-33061 GCA_039027855.1 Pseudomonadota bacterium
CGCCCGCACTCCGCCCTAGGGAACGTCCCGCCGGCAGAGTTCGCCCCGCAGATCGCACTGGACGAGAAGGCCGCGTAGCGCGCAGACATCAACCCTAGCACTCTCCCCACCGCCGGAGGAAAGTCGGGGCTCAGGTCAGTGTCCAAGCTGCGTGCCCCGTTTCTTCTCGGCATGGATCAGCCAGAGATTGCGGGCGTAGATGAAAAAGCCCAACGACTGGCCCAGGATGAAGACCGGATCGGCGCGCCAGATCGCATAGGCCAGCAACACGCCCGCGCCTCCGATGGAAAGCCACCAGAAGGCAACCGGGATGACGGAGCGCTTCTCTCGCTCGGAGGCGATCCACTGCACCAGAAAGCGGCTCATGAACAGGAACTGACCGCCGAGCCCGACCATGATCCAGGCTAGCTCAAGATCGTTGGCCGCCCCTAGAAACCCGCGAAGACCCTCGATCACGTCGTGGCCTCGGTGCCGATTTCGGGTGCGGCAATTGTGCCGGGGGTGTCGCCGTGTGCGGTGGCGGGGATCGCCTTGTCCTGCGTGCCGTGCGCCGAGGACAGGGCGCTGTCGGTATAGGTGACCTGCGGCAGGCGGCGACGGCGCATCAGCCACCAAACCCCGAAAAGATCGGTGATGCCGACGATGGCCCGGCCGAGATTGGTGTATTTCGATGTGCCGGTCATGCGACCGCGATGGGTGACGTCGACCAGGACGACCCGCTTGCCCTCACGCCTGGTCAGCGCGGGCAGATAGCGATGAAGGTGGTCGAAGAAGGGTAGGGTCAGGAACAGGGCCCGCGGAAACGCCTTCAGCCCACAGCCGGTATCGCGGGTATCGTCGCCGAGCAGGTGGCTGCGAATGGCGTTGGCCGCGCGTGAGGCGAGCTTCTTCGACGCGGTGTCCTGTCGGTCGATGCGCTGCCCGGCGACCAGCCCGATCATGCCGTCGCTGTCGTCCAGCAGGGGCGCCAGCAGCCTTGGCAGTTCCGCCGGCGGGTTCTGACCGTCGCCGTCCAGCGTGGCACAGATCGGCGCCGTTGCCGCGATCACGCCTGAGCGTACGGCGGCCGATTGCCCGCAGGGCGCGGCGTGGCGCACCTCACGAAGCCAGGGATGACGCTGCCTGGCCTCGGCGATCGCGGTGTCGGTCCCATCGGTGGAGCCATCATTGACGAAGATCGCTTCGAACGGGCCGAGAGGGGCGCAGGCCTGGGCGATGTCATCCGCCAGAGGGCCCACATTGCCCGCCTCGTTGAGCATTGGCGCGATCACCGTGAAACGTGGTGCGCTGCTGTACTGGTCCATGGCGCGTCCCCCTCTGCGAGCTATAGGTCGCTGGCCCGCGGATGGCTACTCGCTGGATGGCTGCTCGGTCGATGGCTGCTGGGTGGCGAGAGGCTGCGCCGCATTGCCGAGGGCGGCGATACAGGGGGCAAAGCGAGGGTCGTCGCGCGTCATCAGGGTGACGGTCTCGCGGTCTCCGCGGTTGTAGTTGAAGTAGGAAACGCTGGCGTGCCCAACCATGCGCGGCGCATCAGGGCGCTCGGTGAGCGCGCGGTCGAGCCGGTTGCGGCGACCCTCCTCGAGCAGGATCACGGCACCCGGTTCCTCGGCGATGATGCGCGCGGTCTCCCGCGTCCCCGGCATCCTGATGGTCGTCTCGGTCGCGAAGACCAGCGAGGGTTCGCGGTAGCCTGCCGAGACCAGGGGGCCGCTACGACAGGCCTCGAACGGCCGGGCGAGGGCCGCGATCTGCGGCGTGCCAAAGGCGGTATCGAGCCCTGGCAAGCCGAATTGCAGCACCGCCGTGATGGCCAGCATGGCCGACAGACCGCCGCCAGCCAGCTGCGCGCGCTGGCGCCCATGGAGCGCGGCGTGACCTGCCACGATGGCCATGCCGCCTGCGGCAAGGCCAAACAGCGCCGCACCGGCGATCAATCGACCCTCGAGCACCAGAGGCAAGGTGATGGCCGCGAGGCCGAGAACCACGCCGGGCAGGGCGGCAACAACGCCTGCGGCGATGCGGAGCCACCGCGCCCTGGGCGCGGTTTGCTGCGTGACATGCCAGGCGACCAGCATCGCCAGCGCCGGATAAAGCGGCAGCACATAATGCGGCAGCTTGGTCTGCACGACCTCCAGCATCAGCCAGAAGGGCACGACCCAGGCCGCGATCATCAGGATCGCCGTGCTGTCGCGCCGGGCGGCCCAGCCTGATGCCAGCGCGGCGGGGAGCAGGCTTGCGGCGGGCCAGAAGGTGCCCCAGACGATGGCAGCGTAAAGACCGGGCGGGCCCCAATGTGCCTCCTGCCCCTCGGCAACCTTGCCGAGCAGGTCGCGCCCGACCGCTTCCTCGAAGAAGCCGCCGCCCGAGATCTCCCAGATGGCGATCAGCCAGGGGCCGACGATGGCTGCGGTTAGGACAAGGCCCGGCACCGGGCGCAGCGCTGCGAGCGGTGGCAGGCGCCGGGTCGCAATCCCGGTCGCGAGGATCGCGAGCGCCGCGATCGTTGGCACGATCGGCCCCTTGATCAGCATCGAGCCTGCGATGGCGAGCCAGAAGATCAGCCAGTCAAAGCGTGCCGCCTTACCTGTAAGCACGCGAAACAGCGCGCCGAGGGTCAGCACCGCGGTCAGCATCAGCGTCGCGTCGGTCTTGGCGATGGTAGCCTCGGCCGCCAGCAGGACGGTGGTCGTGAGCGCGAGCCCCGCGAGGATGGATGCCTTTGGCGACAGGATTGCACGCGCCGCCCAGACCGTGGCCACCGCGCCGAGGATCGCGGCTAGCATCGAGGGGAGGCGATAGGCCCAAACTGGCGCCTCGGTCGCGCCAAAGGGCGTCGCGGCGCCGGCCTGCAGCCAGTAGATGCCGACCGGTTTCTTCCAGCGGGGTTCTTCCTGGAAGCGGATATCGATGAAGTCTCCGGTCTCCATCATCTGCTTGGTGGCCTGCACAAAGCGGCCTTCGTCGCGGTCTGTGACGGGGAGTTCGGTGATCCCAGGCAGCGACGTCACCACGGCGACCAGGGCAACGATCAGATAGCCGCGCCACGGTGCCAGCGCCGCCCAGGCAAGCAGCCGGTCAAGTCCGAGCTCGAGCCTGTCGCTGAGCCGTTCGAGAAAAAGGCCGGCGCGCGGCATGATGGGCCGTCGGCCTGAGGGCGCGCTTACTCGGCTGCTGGGGGTGGCAGCAGGGATCCGCCATCGCCACCAAGACCCGGCAGCGACAGCCCGCCATCCCCGTCCTCATCGCCCGTCGCCGGCAGATCGGGGAGCGGGATCGACACGTCATCGGTCAGGGGCGCCCGGAAGTTGTCGGTGACCGAGCGCCGCTCGGTCCCGCCGCCCGACAGGATCGTCAGCGTGATCGATGTCACGATGAACGCGGTCGCGAGGCCCCAGGTCAGCTTGGTCAGCGCATTGCCGGCACCGCGCGCCGACACCAGGCCGCCACCGCCGCCGCCGATACCGAGCGCGCCACCCTCGGAACGCTGCAGCAGCACCACCCCGATCAGGCAGAGGGCAATCAGCAGGTGGATGATGAGGACGACGTTTTCCATCGATCCCTCCCTCGGGGTCTGATGCGGTCGGGGCCGCGGCGCTCGGCCGGTGGTCTAGCGCCGCCCCGCGCTGCTGTCCAATGCTACGGTCGGCGCGCATCGCCTAACACGCGGCGCCCCGCGTCATATAGGGAAGGATGCGGGACGCGACACCCGGGTCGGGGCTCTTTGGTGGTGGTCAAGCGGCGCTGATGCCCCCGTTGACACTGATCGCCTGCCCGGTGATGCGCCGGGCAGCGGGCGAGGCCAAGAAGACGGCCAGCGCCGCGAGATCTTCGGCTTCGGTCGGACCCAGATGGGCGAGCGCCCGGGCCTTGGCAAAGAGCTTCGCGGAGAAGGTTCCCTCAGCCATCAGTCTCTCGGTCAGCGGCGTTCCCTCGACCAGCGAGGGGGTCAGCGTATTGGCGCGGATGTTGTCCCGCTTGCCCTCGATCCCGACGGTGCGCATGAACTGAATGATGGCGGCCATGCCGGCGCCGATCACGGCCTCACCCGGCGTCGCGGTCTTGCCGGCATCCGAGGCCACGGCGATCACGCATCCGCCACCGGCCCTTTTGAGCGCCGGCAGGGCGGCGCGCGTCACGTAAAGGACAGGCGCCAGATCCTGCGTCAGGGCCTGGCGGATCTCCTCCAGCGACTGGCGATGCAGGAGTTCCGGCAGGCGGGTCGTGCCGGGCGAGGCGACGACGGTGTCGATGCGCCCCAGAGTGTTCTCCGCATGCTCGACCATCGCAGCTACGGCATCGGTATCCGCCGCATCGGCCTGCAGGAAGCGCGCTGCCGTTCCAAGCGACGCCGCAGCGGCGGTGCCCCGCTCGGCCGAGCGCCCGACGATGGCCACGCGCGCGCCTGCGGCGACGAAGGCCCGGGCGGTCGCAAGGCCGATGCCCGCCGTGCCGCCGACGATCAGCACGCGGCTTTCCTCCAGCACCCGCGGGTTATGCCCCGGCGCCGCGGCCTGATCGGGTGTGTTCATCCGCTCATTGGCAGCACGATAGACGCGCCTGTCCAGTGCATCCGACACACACAGCGCTGCCAGGCGCTGGGCGGCGGGCGATGGCAGAATTGCAGGCGATCAGCGCAGGCTCAGGCGTTCTCGGCCTCGCGTGAGAGCAGACCGCTGAGCAGGCCCTCGCTGCTGCCGAGCTTGCGCACCATCCAGAGCGGCGTCTCGGGCCCGGCATGGGGCAGGATGATCGAACGGGAGTAACACCGGCTCACCATCCACCCCGGATGATCGAGCATCCGCAACGCATCGGTCTGTCCATGGCAGACGGTCAGCATCGCCATCGCCGTGGCCCCCTGCGAGCGCGCCCTGCGGCACGCGCGCGAGAACAGCTGCCGCCCGATATGCCGGTCGCGATACGCGTCCTCGCAGGTCACCGCGCATTCCGCACGCTCCCCGCGGTAGCCGATCTCGACCGTGGCGCGGAGGATCCCTTCCTGGAACCAGCCGATGACGTCGCTGTAGGCGGTGCCACGCGCCCATCGCGCCAGGCAGTCATCCGTCATATCGGTCATGAAACGGTCGTAGATCTGATCCGCCGTCAAGCGGTTCACATGGGCGAGCAATGCCCTCGGCTCATTCGCCAGAAGACGATACTCACCCTCCTCACGTGCAGAAAAGAGACGACCCAACAGCATCGGTTCACCCACATGGACACAACGTGGCAAGAATGCCGCATTTTCGCCATTTAGTCTAGTGCTGCGTGTGCTGTGCAACCTCCGTGACCCGTGATCGCCGGTGTCACCGCCGCGGGCGAACCGGCTATGTTCTAAGCGTCTTACAATGGGGTGGGCGCGGCAGACCCATGGCGTCGGCCTTGAGACCCGCGAGATTTTTGAGAGTGATCGCGCACGCGCGGCTTCGGCGTGAACTGGGTCTTTCACGTCGAAGGGTTTAAGGCATCTAGCGCCTATGCCGGCACGACAGTGTCGCGGCACGCGGGCGGGGACTGCGGCCTAAGTCCGGTGGCGTACGGCGTTAAGGCCGTACTCTCAGAACATCGCGGGTGGTCAGCCCGGCGACGTGAAGCCACCGGCGAGCAGATCACTCACACTCTGGTTGCTGCCGTCGTTCTGCACGCTGTTGCCGTCGAAACGCTTGTCGGCCAGCCCATCGCCGGTGGTGTCCATGAAGCATGTCGACCCGTCGCAAGCGGCGCTGAAGTAATCCTCGCCGCCGAGCGAGCCTGCCGGTTCTCCGAGCCCTTCACCATCCCCCGGTGGTGTCTCGCCGCTTGCCCCGTCGCCGGTACCTCCGCCGCCGCTGGTCGATGGACCTCCGTCGACTGGGGGTACCAGGCCGCTGTTGTTGACCAGGGTTCCGACCTCGGTCGCTGCTGCCAACTGCGTCTCCATCTCGTCGACCACAGATTGCAGGTCGTCCGCGACGAGCGACACGACACCGATGCCGAGGATGAGCAGACCGGCGGCAAGCGCCACCCAATCGATGGCCACGGCGCCATCGTCCGAATGGATGAAACGGTGAACACTTCGCATCAACACACTTTCCCAACACCAAGAAAACGCAGTGTTCCACCCGTCGTTAACGCTCGCCACTAACCCCCGATTGAATCTGCCCCACTCGCACCCGCGCCTCCTCGCTTCTTTGCGCCCCGTTTGATCTGGATGAAACGCCTCGCCCCCTCGACCAAGTAGCCTCTGGCTACTGATGCCGGATCGTATGCCGGCTAGGATTAAGGGAGGGTCGAATGACCGGCAGTGATGGCGCAATGCCGATGGACGCTGATGCGGGGGCCGTCGCGACGCCGGCAGAACTTGCGGCCGATCTGGGGACAGCGCGCACCGATGCAGGGCCATGGCGGCCGGCCGAGGGTGTGCCCGACGTCCGTGTCGCGACATGGGCGGATATCAACGACTCGATCGCCGACGGGATTTCCGATCTCAAGGCCAACCCGACCATGAGCATGGGTGTCGGCGCGGTCTATGCGCTCGGCGGCATCGCCATCATGTACATGCTGGACGCCGGCGGCCTGAGAGCGCTCGCCTTCCCGCTGATGGCGGGCTTCGCGCTGATCGCACCTTTCGTGGCCGTCATCTTCTACGAGATCAGCCGACGCCGCGAGCACGGGCAGGGTTTCGGCACCGCCGATATCATGCCGATGGTCGCCCATACCGCGCGCAAGCAGATCCTCTACCAGGGCTTTGTCATGCTCTTCTGGCTGGCCTTCTGGGTGCATATCGGCTGGATGCAGTTCGCGCTGTTCATGGGCGTGCGGGCCGAGCTCTTCTGGAGCGTCCTCGGCGAGATGTTCACCACGTCGCACGGTCTCGGCTTCCTGCTCATGGCCCATGTGACCGGGGCCTTCTTCGCCGCGACGGCCTTTGCGATGTCGGTGATCACCTTTCCGCTGCTCCTGGATCGCGACCTAGACTGCGTGACCGCGATGATCACCAGCTTCAAGACGGTGATGGCCTCACCCAAGGTCATGCTGGGCTGGGCGGCGATCATCGGGTTGGGACTGGCGGCGGCGTCGCTGCCGTTCTTCCTAGGCCTGATCATCGTGCTGCCCCTGCTCGGCCACTCCAGCTGGCACCTCTACCGCCGACTTGTGGTTGAGTGAGGATTGCGCCGCCGCATAACTGACCTCAATTGGCGCGCCTTTCGCTCAGAAGTGGCGCGCCACACGCGTAGATTTAGTCGTATAATCCCGTATTGGACCGCCGCCGGTCCTTTCCTCGCCCAGATCGCAGCGCTATCTCCAGTCATCGCAAGGTGTTGTGGCGATGTGTTGTGTTTCGGGGGGCGCGCCCCCGCGTCGATTGGGTGGATACGTCATGAACGGACGACGGGTGTCGCGGCAGGTCTTTGTGGGCCTGATCGACTGGATCGTGCTGGCGGTAGCGATGACCGTTATCATCGCCACAGCTCTCCTTGCGGTTGATCCGTTCAGTCTGGTGAGCTTGCCCGCGCCAGAGAGAGTGCTGGTCTAACGACCAAGCTCTGCGGGCGCGGGGCAAAGAGAGAGCGGCCCGATCTAGCCGCCTCCGTCGCAGGGCAAATCGCGCTTAGTTCTTCGACTTGTCGACCATCTTGCCGGCTTCGATCCAGGGCATCATGCCGCGGAGCTTCGCGCCGACGGCCTCGATCTGGTGGGCGTCGTTGATGCGGCGGGTGGCCTTGAAGGACGGCTGACCGGCCTTGCACTCGGCCATCCAGTCGCGGACGAAGCGGCCGTATTGAATGTCCTCCAGCACCGCCTTCATGCGCGCCTTGGTCTCCTCATAGGGCAGGATGCGCGGGCCCGAGACATACTCGCCGAACTCGGCCGTGTTCGAGATCGAGTAGTTCATGTTGGCGATGCCGCCCTCGTAGATCAGATCGACGATCAGCTTCACCTCGTGCAGGCACTCGAAATAGGCCATCTCGGGCGCGTAACCGGCCTCGACCAGCGTCTCGAAACCCATGCGGATGAGCTCGACCAGACCGCCGCAGAGCACCGCCTGCTCGCCGAACAGATCAGTCTCGCATTCCTCCTTGAAGGTTGTCTCGATAATTCCCGACCGCCCGCCGCCGATGGCCGAGCAATAGGCGAGCCCGATCTCCAGCGCCTTGCCCGAGGCGTCGTTGTCCACGGCCACGAGGCAGGGCACGCCGCCGCCCTTGGCGAACTCACCGCGCACGGTGTGGCCGGGGCCCTTGGGCGCCATCATCAGCACGTCGACACCCGGTTTGGCCTCGATCAGTTTGAAGTGGACGTTAAGGCCATGGGCGAAGGCGATCGCCGCGCCCTCGCGCAGATTGTCGTGGATATGCGCCTGGTAGGTGTCGGCCTGCAGCTCATCGGGCATGCACATCATGATGAGATCGGCCCATTTCGCCGCCTCGTCGATCGCCATGACGGTCAGGCCCTCGCCCTCGGCCTTTTTCGCCGATCCCGAGCCGGGGCGCAGCGCCACCGCAAGCTGCTTGCAGCCCGAATCGCGGAGGTTCAGCGCATGGGCATGGCCCTGGCTGCCGTAACCCACGATGGCGACCTTGCGGTCCTTGATGAGGCTGATGTCGCAGTCACGATCGTAGTAGACGCGCATGTCCCGTTCCCTTTTGTGCGTGGTGGCGCCGCTGGCGGGCGGCGCGTGTTGATGCGCCGCCGAGAGCTCGCTGACGCGGTATTGATTGCGCGGCGTCGTATCGCCGCCCCGGGGGTCTGTCCAGCCGGGTGCCCTGACGCCAGAGCGCGACAGTGTTGAGGCGTGACCGGCGCTCGGACTATCGTGGGTGCCTTAGCCGCGGCTCGGGGTAATCGGCGCGGCCTGGCTCAGCCAGAATTCCCAGAATTTCCGGGTGCAGATGTTGTGCGCCACCGTCGCGTCGGTATCGGCCGCGATGCCGGCGCTGACCATCGCACGCGAGGTTGCAAAGGCCAGGTAGCGCGGGATGTCCGAGGGTTTGACGCCTTGGTTGGCCTGCGTCGCACTGAAGATCGGCTGGCGTGCGGGGAAGGCGCGACCGCCGCGCTCCTGGATATCGCAGTCGCCGCTCCCATCGGCGCGGCTGATCGGCGTGATCGCGATGATCTCGTCATTGGCGGTGGTGCCGTCGCGGGCGCTGTCAATGGCGAAGAGCAGGCTGATGGGCTCGCCCTCTGCGTTCTTCTGCAGCGTGAGCCAGATCTCGGGGACATCGTCGCGGGCGTAAGGGCCGGTCTCTGCCGGGGTGGGCGCCGCCTGCTCGGCACTGGCCACGCGCGGGCCCTCGGCGGCGGTGGCTGTGGCGGCCCTTGGCCCGTCAGCCGGTGGCGTCACACGCGGCCCGTCCGCGGGCGACGCCTGACGGGCAGGAGTGGCAGCGCTCGGTGCGTTCAGCGACAGCGTGGGTTGCGCCGCCGGCGTGCCGAAACCGCTCGCCAGAGCCTGCTGCTGCTCCGCGGCGCGCGCGCGCGCCTCCGCCTCTGCCCGGGCGCGGGCTTCTGCCTGGGCGCGGGCCTCTGCCCGGGCCCTGGCGCGCGCTTCTGCGGCGGCGCGCGCCTCGGTCTCGGGGTCGATCTGCTGGCGATTGATCTGTCGCGCCTGGCGCGGCGCACCCAGCGGAGCGCTCGCCGCCGCTATCGACGCCATGTTCATGCGGGTCTCGCCGGCCTGGGTCGAGCTGGTGGCACGTGTTGAGGTTGGCCCTGCGGCCGGTGCGGGCTCGTCGGTCGCGCCGAGGGGCAGGAAGCCAAGTTCGCTGATCCGCCCGGCTTCGTCATCGGCGGGCAGGAAGGTCGGCGCCCCACTGTCGGCCAGCGCCTGCTGAGCCCGCAGATCGGGCGACGCCCCCGCCACCCCCGAGCCGCTGCCCGGAAGAGGTGCCACCGTCGTCGCCCCGACTGCGGGCGCGGCGGTCGAGGGTGCGGTCGCGATCGAACTCTCGGCTTCAGCCGCGGCCGCCCGGCGCCGTGCGTCCGCCGCCGCGGCGCGCTGCCGGGCTTCCGCGGCGTCCTCGGCCGCCTCGGCCGCGCGCTCACGCTCGCGCTCGGCCGCCTGTTCCGGCGTGAGCGGGCGGCCCGCACAGGACGCAAGCGCAAGCGTGGTGCCGAGCAGCAGAACAGCCGTCAGGGTGCGTGTCGTGGCGGTCATCGGAGCCTGTTCCCTTCGCTCTCGCAATCTGGCCCGCGCCCTAACACAAGGGCGAGGTCAGCGAAACGCCCGCTGTCGCGCTTGTGCGCTGGCCGATACGCAGGTCCGCGGCGCGGTCAGAGCGTCCCCGGCCCGCGCATCACCGCGGCGACCCCAGTGCGCGCGACCTCGACCAGCCCAAGCGGGCGCATCAGTTCCACGAAGGCGTCGATCTGTTCCGACGTGTTGGCGACCTCGAAAACGAAGCTTTCCAGCGTCACGTCGACGACGCGGGCCTGCATGATATCGGCCATGCGCAGCGCCTCGACCCGTTTCTCGCCGGTCGACTGCACCTTCACCAGCGCCAGCTCGCGCTCTAGATGCGCGCCGAGCACCGAGAGATCGTTGACGCCGTGCACCGGGACCATCCGCTCGAGTTGTGCGATGATCTGCTGGATCACCTGAGGCGTGCCGGTCGAGACGATGGTGATGCGGCTTAGATGGCTCGCATGATCGGTCTCGGCGACCGTCAGGCTTTCGATGTTGTAGCCCCGCCCTGAGAACAGGCCGATCACGCGGGCGAGCACACCGCTCTCGTTGTCGACAAGGACGCTCAGCGTATGGCGCTCATGGTCCTGGGGCAGCGAGGAGCGGAGGTTATAGGCCGACTGCGCGGAGGAGCCGGGCTTCAGGGTCATGGGCGACATCGGTCGCGTCTCCGGGCATATGATAGCCGCGCGGTGCGGCGACGGGGTCGATGGTGGGGTTGAACCCCACCCTACGGAGCTCAGCGGAGACCTGCCATCGGGCGGTAGGGTGGGGTTCAACCCCACCACCGGGCCAGATGGCAAGCCCTGTCCTCAGACCATCACTGCGCCGCTGTCGTCGATGGCGCCCTTGGTCGAGGCCTCCCCCAGCAGCATCTCGTTATGCGCCTTGCCCGACGGGATCATCGGGAAGCAGTTCTCATGGCGCGTGACCAGCACGTCCATGATCACCGGGCCGTCATAGGCCAGCATCTCGTCGATGGCCGCGTCCATCTCGGCAGGATCGTCGACGCGGATGCCCTCGCAGCCGAAGGCTTCGGCCAGCTTGACGAAATCGGGTAGCGCCTCGCTGTAGGAATGGCTGTAGCGCTCGCCATGCAAGAGTTCCTGCCACTGGCGCACCATGCCGAGGCGCTCGTTGTTCAGGATGAACTGCTTGACCGGCGCGCGGTACTGCACGGCGGTCGACATCTCCTGCATCACCATCACCCAGGACGCCTCGCCCGCGACGTTGATCACCAGGCTGTCGGGATGGGCGATCTGCGTGCCGATGGATGCCGGCAGGCCATAGCCCATGGTGCCGAGCCCGCCGGAGGTCATCCAGCGGTTCGGCTCCTCGAAGCCCAGGAATTGCGCCGCCCACATCTGGTGCTGACCGACCTCGGTCGTGACATAGCGGTCGAGGTGCTTGGTCTTGGCCTCCAGCCGCTCCAGCGCGAATTGCGGTTTAATCTCGGTCGTCGAGTTCGTGTAGGCGAGGCATTTCACCGCGCGCCAGCCCTCGATCTTCGCCCACCAGTCGCCGATGTCGCGCTTGCGGCTGCCGCGGGCGCGCCAGATCTCCAGTATGGCCTCCAGCACCTCGGCAACATCGCCGATGATCGGCACGTCGACATGCACGTTCTTGTTGATCGAGGACGGGTCGATGTCGATGTGCACCTTGTGGCTATCGGGGCTGAAGGCGTCGAGCCGGCCGGTGATGCGGTCGTCGAACCGCGCGCCGATGCAGAACATCGCGTCGCAGCCATGCATCGTCATATTGGCCTCGTAGGTGCCGTGCATGCCGAGCATGCCGAGCCACGAGGCGCCCGAGGCCGGGTAGCAGCCCAGACCCATCAGCGTCGAGGTCACCGGAAAGCCAGTCTCGGCCGCCAGCGCACGCAGCGCCGCCGTCGCCCGGTCGCCCGAGTTGATGACGCCGCCGCCGGTATACAGGATCGGCCGCTCGGCACTTTCCAGCAGCTCGACCGCGGCCTCGATCATCGCGCGGTCGCCCTTGGTCTTCGGCTGATAGCTGTTCAGCCGCACCTCGTCGTGGCGGGTATAGACGCCGGTGGCGAACTGCACGTCCTTCGGGATGTCGACCAGAACGGGGCCGGGGCGGCCATGGGTGGCGACGTGGAAGGCCTTGTGCAGCGTGGCCGCCAGATCGTCGGTGTCCTTCACGAGCCAGTTATGCTTGGTGCAGGGGCGAGTGATGCCCACCGTGTCAGCTTCCTGGAAGGCGTCGTTGCCGATCATGAAGGTCGGGACCTGGCCGGTCAGCACGATCATCGGGATCGAGTCCATCAGCGCGTCGGTCATACCGGTCACCGCATTGGTCGCACCCGGGCCCGAGGTCACCAGCACAACGCCCGGCTTGCCGGTGGAGCGGGCATAGCCCTCGGCCATATGGGTCGCGCCCTGTTCGTGGCGCACCAGGATGTGACGGATGCCCTGCTGCTTGAAGATCTCATCGTAGATCGGAAGCACCGCGCCGCCGGGATAGCCGAACACGACCTCGACACCCTGCTCTTTGAGGGCTTCGACGACCATCTCGGCGCCGGTCATCTGGCGGGCGATGGTATCGGTCTCTGTGGGCATGGCGGTCTCGGTGGACATCGCTTGGGCTCCTGATCGTGTGGCCGTTTGGCTACCTGGCCGGTGGGTTGATTGGGTTTGGTCGGGTCGGTGACGGCGTCGTTCGGGCATAAAAAAAGCCCCGGATGGGGCTGGCAGGGCGCATGGTTCGGATCGGGTCTCACCCCATCCGTCGCCCATGCGCCAATACTACGAGAATGCCAAACACGGCTGCCTCCCTGTTCTAGTGAACGTAGTGCGCCGTCGCGCAGGGCGCGTCAAGCCCGCATTCGGTGAATGAACTGGCGTTTTCGTCCCATCAGGCGGAACAATCGGTCGCATGCGGCGTCGCGAGCGCAATCATGTGCCCTCAGTGGCCCTGATCACCGCCAGCGCGCCTAGCGGGGCGGGGGTGGGCAGATGCGTCCAGCCCTTCATCCGGCCGCGGATCCAGGTGCGCTGGCGCTTGGCATAGCGGCGGGTGGCGAGCGTTGCGCGGGCGATGGCCTCATCCAGCGACAGCCGCCCCTCGACATGGGCGATCAACTCGGATGCGCCGAGGGGTTTGAGCGCACCGGCGCCATGGGGCAGGGCCCGACGGGCGACCACCGCCGCCTCCTCCAGCGCGCCGCCTGCGACCATGGCGCGGAACCGGTCGGCGATGCGCGCATCGAGCCCCTTGGGGTCGGGCATCAGCGCGATGGTAACGGCGTGGGTGACGCGTGGCGCACCGGTCTCTGCCTGCCACGAGGTGAGGCTGCGGCCGGTGGCCCGGATGACTTCGAGCGCGCGGGCAACGCGCGCGGGGTTGGCGCGGTCGATCCGCTCGGCGGTTTCGGGATCCTCGGCCGCAAGCAGCGCAGCGAAGGCGGGTGCGTCGTGGCTCTGACGTGCGCGATCAACCTCGGCACGGATGCTGTCGGGGATCGGGGGGATGGTGCTCAAGCCCTCGGTCAGCGCGGTGAAGTAGAGACCGGTGCCGCCGCAGATGATCGCCCGCCGCCCGCGCGCCGCGATATCGCCGAGGACGCCCTCCGCCTCGCGCAGCCAGTCGCCCGCTGAATAGCGCTGAGCGCCGTCCCGGTGGCCGTAGAGATGATGGGGGACGCGCGCCTCGTCCGCGCGGCTCGGTCGGGCGCTCACCACCCGCCAGTCGGCCCAGACCTGCTGACTGTCGGCGTTGACGATCTCGCCGCCCAGTCGCTCGGCCATGGCAAGGGCGAGCGCCGACTTCCCGCTGGCGGTGGGCCCGGCGAGCAGGATGGGGCGCGGTGGCGCGGCGGCCTCAGCCAAGAAGGCGCGCAGCCCGCTGACCGATCAGGCCGGTCTGCGCCAGTGCCGCGATAAACGCGACCGTGACGAGTGGCGCCATCAGGTAGCGAAACTCGATGATGCTCGACAGGAACGGCAGGAACCCGCCGAGCGCCCAGACGATCAGGAACAGCACCCAGCTCACCGGGCTGCGCCCCCAGCCCGCGCGCCCCAGATACAGCATGCCGGCGAAAACCACGGCCAGTTCGTAATACCAGGCGTAGGGCGAGGCGAAAGGGATCGCGATCAGCAACAGCCCCGCGCGGGCGGCAAAGGGGATGCCCGCGCGCCACCACGCAATGCCGACGGCCACGGCGGCCGTCAGCGTGACAAGGGCGTGCATCGCCGTCGCGGCAGGCTGATCGATGCCCAGATCGCGCAGCACCGCGTACCATGACAGCATGCCGCGCAGGCTCTCGATATTGTTGCCGGCGCGGTCCGACTGTTCGGCCAGCGCGCCGAGCCAGGCGCTCCAGTATTCCGGCCCTGTCCAGAGCGTCGGCAGCGCCGCCACCAAGATCACCGAGACGCTGGCCGAGGCGATGTAGCGCCGGTCGCCCGACGCGATCACCGCGATGGGCAACAGCAGGCAAAGCGTCGGCTTGATCGAGCAGAGCCCCAGCACCAGCCCGGCGGCCACGGGGCGCCCCCGCTCGGCCAGCGCCAGGCTCGCGATCAAGGCGGCGGTCCAGAGCAGTGTGAGCTGGCCGGCATAGACCTGCGCGAACATCAGCAGCGCGCCGCCCGCCAGCATCGCAAAGGTCGTGCGCCGCCGCGCCAGGGCGCCCGGCGGGGCGATCAGCGTGCAGGCGGCCATGAAGCCCAGAAAGCTCAGCACCACGAACAGTGGATAGGCAACCGCGTAGGACAGCGCGCCGAGCGGCAGGCTCGTGACCAGCCAGGCGGGCGGGTAGAGGAAGGGAAAGTAGTGCTCACGCCCTCCCGTCGCCGGCTCGTAAAGCTGCACCGGAGCGAGCGTGGCAGGGTTCAGCGTCGCGACCGGCCCGGCCTCCAGCGCCATGCGGCCAGCCGCCCAGAAGGCCGAAAAGTCATTCGGCGTGACCGAGCCTAGCGTGCCAGGGGGCGTCAGTCGCCAGACCACGAAAAGCAGCACCATGGCGCCAAGGCAGATCATCGCCCAGACCGACAGGATGAGCAGGACACGCCCCGGGCGCGTCTCGAACGCGCCGACGATCCCGCGCGCCGAGGCGCTTGGCGCCGCTGCACCGGCTGCCTTATCCGGCGCTTGCCCGGTGCCAACCGCCTCTGCCGGCGCGGCGAGGGTCATCAGGCGGTGACCGCGGTGGGGCGCGGTGCCACTGCCCGCCGGCGCCAGACCTGCCAGGCCGCATAGGCCAGCAGCAACAGGATGGCCGGCATCATGGTGCCGGCCACCGGGATGCCCGCCATATCGAAGACCGGGCGCGGCACGCCGAACCAGGCGATGACCAGCGCCACCCGCCCCGGCCAGTGCGCTGCCGCTCCGGCCGCCCAGAGGAAAGGCACCGCCGCCAGCAGAAACATCGCCTCATAGGGCAGGGCGCGGTGCGGGATCAGCGGGATCAGGATCAGGCTGAGCGCGATGGTCGAGGGCACCAGCCCGTCGCCGGGCGCCGTACCCTCACGCCGCGCCTGCGCGATCCGGTGCCAGCCCATGGCCGCCAGTGCGCCACCGGTCAGTGCGGTGGCGAGGTGTAGCGCCAGCGCGGGCATGTCGCCAAGGCCCATCGCCCGCGCATAGGCATAGGGCGTGATCGAGAGATCCATGTAGCCATAGACCGCCACAGCTTGCTGATAACCGCCATCGCCGCGCACCCCGCTGTCATGGGCGGAGAACGCCTCGACGAAGGCCGGCCAATAGGCGAAGCCGCAGATCAGCGTTGCGACGCACAAGAACGCCAGGCTGCCCGCCGCCGCGGTGGCGACCGTGCCCCGCGCGCGGGCGGCAAAGGCAGCCAGCGCCAGCACCACGCCGAGCTGCGGCTTGATCGCCATCAACGCCATGGCCACGCCCGACCGCCGCTCCCGCCCCGCCGCCAGCGCGCTCAGCGCGGCGACGGCGATGGCGGCGGTCAGCACCGCATTGTTGCCGATGGTGGCCGAGGCCCAGAGCGTCGGCGAGGCCATCACCAGCATGATCCCCCCCGGCAGCACCGCCGCCGCCCCCCGCAGGCTGAGCGCGAAGAACACCAGCGTGACCGCGGTGAAGACGGCAAAGGCGATGGAGAACGGCATCAGGCCCACGGGGGCCACCATCGCCGTCCAGGTCGGCGGGTACAGCCAGAGCGGCTCCCACGCATAGCTGACGGTGCTCGGCAGCTGCCAGACGGGCGCCATGGCGGCGGTATCGAAGGCGCGCAGTACATCGCCCGAGAGCGTGAGCCGCGAGACCTGCCAGAACACCCCGAAATCCGAGGGCCAGGCCTCCAGATGCGCCTGGCTCCGATTGAGCAGCAGCGCCGTCGCCCCGATCCACAGAGCCACGAGCACGAGGTTGAGCCACCCAAGGCCCGCCGCGAGGACTGCAAACACCTTCATGGTGCGCCGCCATGACACAGCGTCAGGGCAAAATGAAGGCCTCAGCGCGGGTCCTCATCCATCGCCGCGAGGATGCGGGCCTCTAGCCGCTCGGCTTTCTCGATGTAGAAGGCGGCATTACCGGCCCGGTAAACCTCCAGGCTGCCCTGCACGGCTTTGAGTGCGCCATCAAGCGATCCGGGCGGCCCGTCACGCTTGGCCAGCGCCAAAAGCGCGATGCCCAGGTTCTCCTGCGCGATTGCCCATTGGTGAGGCGCCGCCTCGCGGGTGTAGACCTCGAGGGCCGCGCGATGGGCGTCGACGGCCTGTTCCAGCCGCGCGATGCCCTGCTCGCGCGCGCTGAGGGTCCCGAGCGCGATGCCCAGGTTGTTCTGGGTCATGGCCCAGTCCAGCGGCACGGTCTCGCGGGTGCGGACCTCGAGGGCTGCGCGATAGGCGTCGACGGCCTGTTCCAGCCGCGCGGTGCCCTGCTCGCGCGCGCTGAGGGTCCCGAGCGCGATGCCCAGGTTGTTCTGGGTCATGGCCCAGTCCAGCGGCACGGTCTCGCGGGTGTAGACCTCGAGGGCGGCGCGATAGGCGTCGACGGCCTGTTCCAGCCGCGCGGTGCCCTGCTCGCGCTCGGCAAGTCTCAGGAGCGCGCCGCCGAGGTTGTTCTGGGTCATGGCCCTGTCCAGCGGCACGGTCTCGCGGGTGCTGACCTCGAGGGCTGCGCGATAGGCGTCGACGGCCTGTTCCAGCCGCGCGGTGCCCTGCTCACGCTCGCCGAGGATCGCGAGCGCATTGGCGAGGTTGTTCTGGGTGATGGCCCAGTCCAGCGGCACGGTCTTGCGGGTGCGGACCTCGAGGGCTGCGCGATAGGCGTCGATGGCCTGTTCCAGCCGTGCGGTGCCCTGCTCGCGCTCGCCGAGGGCCTGGAGCGCGTTGCCGAGGTTGTTCTGGGTCGTGGCCCAGTCTAGCGGCACGGTCTCGCGGGTGCGAACCTCGAGGGCTGCGCGATAGGCGTCGACGGCCTGCTCCAATCGCGCGGTGCCCTGCTCGCGCCCGCCGAGGGTCACGAGCGAAATCGCTAAGTCGTTCAGCGCGGCGCCGCGTTGGTTAGGTGTCGACGCGCGGTCACGAGTGATCTCTGCCAGGTGGATCGAGACGCGCAAGGACAGGGCCAGCCCTTTGTCACGCCCCTCGACATACCACTGGTCCTGCGCCCTTCGCAGCAGCTCGAATGCGTCAGCCCCGTCCGGCGCCTCCAGCAACATCCGTTGCGCGATTTTTGCCGCGGCGGCCTTAGCGTCGCCGCGAAGAAGGTCCAGCCGTTCGCCCTGATCGAGCAACCGGGTAACCCGGGCATTGGCCTCGGCCTGGGCCTCGGCCTCACGCGCCAACGCCTCATCGATGGTCGCGGCGGCGTCGTCAAATCGGCCCTCGCCCGAAAGGGTGGCGGCGCGGTCCAGCACCTCGTCGATGAAACCGCCGAGGTTCGAAGGGCGATGACCCTCGGCCTGCACTTCGATAGCGATGGCCACGAGGTTATCGAGCTCGCGCAGCGCCTCGTCCACCGTCGTAACCGCTGCACCGCTCCGCCGAGCCAGCGACAGGATTGCTTCCTGCTGGATACCCGCCGCCTCTGCAGCGAGCCGCCGCTCCCGGTCAAGCAGCGGGATCAGGCTTTCAGGCGGTATCCCGGTCTGGATGCTCGCGCCGGAGGCGTCGCCGGCGATGGCGACGCCTCCCTCGCTGCCGGTAGTCTCGCTCGCCCCGCCGATTAATGACCGTGTCAATGCTCTCGCGGCGCCCCGATGTCGGTGGCGTTCGTCTCAACGACAGCGTTGTTTGCGCTGCCACCGATCGCGACACCGCCCCGATCAGCCGAGACAGCAGGCTTGACCGATCTCGTTCCATCTTCCGACGAAGGAGGAGCTGATTTTGCGCGAACTAGCTGTTTGTAGGCGATCACGACGCCCGCCGCCGTGAGAAGCATGGTCAAGACTGCGATGATTGGCACCCAGTCGGCAATCGCGGTCAAAAATGCCTGCACAATAAAGCCCCCAATCCTGAGGCCCGGAGCATAGCCTTGGTTTGCCCTTGCACCAAGCTGATCGGGAGTGTATCGCCCCGCTACGCAATCCACAGGTAGGGGCGGGCTGGCGCGGGGAGACATCCTGGGCGGTCCACCGGTTCGGGGGCGCTGAACGGCGCATTCCGTGATCCCCTGCCGAGGCACAAACCGGGAAGGACAACACATGGCTCTGCCAGAGTTCTCTCTGCGCCAGCTGCTCGAAGCTGGCGTTCACTTCGGCCACCAGACGCACCGGTGGAACCCGCGCATGTCGCCCTTCATCTATGGCGAGCGCAACGGCATCCACATCCTCGATCTCACGCAGACCGTGCCGATGCTCGACGCGGCGCTGCAGGCGATGCGCGAGACGGTGGGGCGCGGCGGGCGTATCCTGTTCGTCGGCACCAAGCGCGCCGCGCAGCAGCCGCTGGCCGATGCCGCGCAGCGCTCGGCACAGTACTTCATGAACCACCGCTGGCTCGGCGGCACGCTGACCAACTGGAAGACGGTGTCGAACTCGATCAATCGCCTCCGCGATCTGGACGAGCGGCTGGACGGTGGCGCGGCCGGCTTCACCAAGCGTGAGAGGCTGGGCCTGGAGCGTGAACAGAACAAGCTGACGCTCAGCCTCGGCGGCATCCGCGAGCTGGGCGGCCTGCCCGACATGCTGTTCGTCATCGACACCAACAAGGAAGCGCTGGCGATTGCCGAGGCGAAGAAGCTGGGCATTCCCGTGGTGGCGATCCTTGATACGAACTGCGACCCCGACGGCGTGACCTTCCCAATACCGGGCAACGACGACGCCAGCCGCGCGATCTCTCTCTATTGCGATCTGGCCGCGCGCGCCGCGATCGACGGCATGGCGAGCCAGATGGGCGAGGCGGGCTTCGATATCGGCGCGCTCGAGGATGCCCCGGTCGAGGACCTGCCGCCGGCGGCGGGCGAGGCCGAGGCGGGGACCGAGAGCGCGGCCGCCCAGGGCTGAGATGCGATGGGTGCTGGGGCTGATTCCTCGCACCCGCCTCGACCGGGCGGCATGACGGCGCGTGTGCAGCACGCGGTCCACGCCCCTCGTGACGCGCCTGTCGCGTCACTGTCACGATGATGGATTAGGCGCAGCCACGCATCCTGGGGCCATTTCGGGCCTTTGCGGGGTCCGCAACCGGCGGGCGTGCGCTGCCAGACCGATGGAGACCAAGATGGCGATCACCGCGAGCCTGGTGAAGGAACTGCGCGAGAAGACCGGCGTCGGCATGATGGACGCCAAGAAGGCCCTGACCGAGGTCGAGGGCGACATGGAAGCGGCGGTGGACCTGCTGCGCAAGAAGGGCCTCGCCAAGGCCGCCAAGAAGTCGGGCCGCACCGCGGCCGAGGGTCTCGTCGCCGTGGCGGTCGAGGGCGGCAAGGGCGTGGCGGTCGAGGTCAACTCCGAGACCGACTTCGTGGCGCGGAATGCCGAGTTCCAGGGCATGGTCGGCGAGATCGCCAAGACCGCGCTGAAGGTGGGCGATGCCGAGGCGCTGAAGGGCGCGCCCATGGGCGGCAAGACGGTCGGCGAGATCATCACCGACAAGGTCGCCACCATCGGTGAGAACATGACGCTCCGCCGCATGGCGCTGGCCGAGGGCGACGTGGTCGCGGCCTATGTCCACAACGCCGTCACTGAGGGCATGGGCAAGATCGGTGTGCTGGTGGCGCTGTCGGGCGGCGATGCCGCGGCGGCCGCGGCGGTCGGGCGTCAGGTGGCGATGCATGTGGCGGCGACCAACCCGGCCTCGCTCGATGTCGGCGATCTGGACCCCGCGCTGGTCGAGCGTGAGAAGAACGTGCTGACCGAGCAGGCCCGCGCCTCGGGCAAGCCCGACAACGTGATCGAGAAGATGATCGTCGGGCGGATGAACAAGTTCTATCAGGAGGTCTGCCTCCTGAAGCAGAGCTTCGTAATCAACCCCGACCTGACGGTCGAGAAGGCGGTGTCCGAGGCCGCGCCGGGCGCGAGTGTGACGGCGTTCGTCCGCCTCGAGGTCGGCGAGGGCATCGAGAAGGAAGAAGAGGACTTCGCTGCCGAGGTTTCCAAAGCCCTCGGTGGCTGACAGCCGGAGACCCCGAAAAGATCCTCGGCCGCCGGCGCAAACCGGCGGCCGGTTTCATGTTTGAGGGCGTTGTCGCCGAGCCTCGTCTTCGGCGCCTGAGGCTGCCGCCATGATCGAGCCGTAAACGGCGCCCGTGTCGATGTCAGGGCGTCATCCCCTCTCCTGCAGGCTTCTGCGTTGCCGCAATGGCGGTCTGCGAGCGTGGGCCCGGCACATTGCGCGGCAGGCGATAGCCGACGCGCCCTTTGGGCGCCATCAGTGAATAAGCGCCTTGCGGCAGATTGAGGTTGCGCCGGGCATCACACCGACAGCGGCGCATCCCAGATTGTCTCGGCAGTGCATTGACCGCGTTGCTATATTTTGTCGGCCTTCAGTCATTCCAAAGCCGATTGGCTCGTGACACTGAGCCTTTGCCGCGTTCGCAGGCAAACCCTCACGCTCAGACCGCACCCTGCCTCGCCGGTTCAACCAGCGCCGCAGTCGACCGATCCTGTGTACAGCTTCTGCGCGTCAGGCGGCTCTGCCTGTCGCTCACGCTCTGCTGGTTGCCCTTTGGATCGGTGCAGGTCGCGCGACCCCATCTCATTCACCAAGATAATTCGGAATTTGGTATTCCAAAATGCCAAATGCCATGCTAGCGGACCTGACGAAGCGCGGGATACGCGCTGGAACAAGGGAGGACCCTATGAGGAATCTGATCGCTCTGGCCGCCGCCGCGGCCGTGATCGGTGGCGCCGCCGCCGCCGAGGATTTTCCGTCGAAAACCATCGAGGTTGTCACGCATGCCGGCAACGGCGGCGGCACCGACGTCACCACCCGCATGATGATGATCCGCGCGCGCCGCGAGCTCGGCGAGGACATGGTCGTCGTCAACAAACGCGGTGGCGGCGGCGCCTCGGCGATGGACTATTACCTCGAGCTACCGGCCGACGGTCACTCGATCCTGACCTTCACCATCGGCCATTCGGCGACGGTCGCACTCGGCAAGACCGACATGACGCTGGACGATGTGCGCCCGATTGCCCGCGGCACCGACGATCCGCAGATCCTGATGACGCGCTGCGGCGTCTATGCCGATGCGCAGGCCTTCGTCGATGCGCAGAAGGACGAGGGCCTGACCTACGGCACCACGCATCTGGGCGGCATCGACGACGTCTCGGCCTTCATGTTCGCCCGCCGCGGCGATCTGGCCACGCCGAAGATCGTGCCCTTCGAGGGTGGCGGTGAGCTGGCCACCCAGCTTGTGGCCGGTGCGGTCGATGTGGCCGTGCTGAACCTGGCCGAGGCCGGTTCGCAGATCGAGGCGGGCGACATCTGCCCGATCGTCGTGCTGGCGCCCGAGCGGATGAGCGGCCTGCCCGATGTCGCGACGGCCCAGGAGCTTGGCATCGACGCCAACTTCTCGACGGTGCGCGGCTTCGTGGTGCATGCCGACACATCCGATGAAGTGGCCAGCCAGATCGAAGAAGCGCTGCTCAACGCGATGAACCATAACGTCTACCAGGGCTTCCTGACCTCGGTGGGCCTCGATTCCACCTCGGTGGCCGGCTCTGACGTCTGGGGCAACCAGCTCACCTCGATGCAGGGCGACATGGACGCGGCCCTGCGCGAGCTCGGCTTCATCCAGTAAGCCTGAGCATCCCACCGGGTCGCAGCCTCTCTCTGCGGCCCGGTCATCGCCCCATGACAAAGGCCAGTGCCATGACGCGCTATGCGGTGCCCTGCGGGACGATCGCTTTCTGTCTGCTCGCCTACTGGTTCAGCACGCAGTTCGACCGGGTCCCTCCGATCCTGCTGCGCGGCATGCAGCCGTCCGATTTTCCGCAGATGATCCTGATGCTGATCATCGCGCTTTCGATCCTGGTGGCGCTGTTTGATCGCCCGATCGAGCATCAGCCGATCGGCCGCAACGTCTGGACCAGTCTCGGATTGTTCGTCGTCTTTGCGATCCTCGCGCAGATCGATCTGTTCCTCGGTCTGGGTGTGTTCGCAGGGGCGCTGGCCTGGAGCTGGGGAGAGCGCCGGGTCTGGGGCATCGGGCTCGTGACCCTGGTGAGCCCGCTGGCGATCTTTCTCTTGTTCGACATGGTCTTCAGGATCCGCTTCCCGCGCGGGCTCCTGACCAACCTCTGGTACGGGTGAGGACGATGGAACCGCTTTTCGCCGGTCTGCTGGCGCTCCTCGATCCCAACCTGCTGATCCTGCTGTTCGCGGCGACGCTGGGCGGTGTGATCATCGGCGCGCTGCCGGGGTTGAACGCCACCACAGGGGCGGCACTGCTGCTGCCTTTCACCATCACGATGGAGGCGATCCCGGCCATCGCGATCCTAACCACGATCTATTGTGCGGCGACCTTCGCGGGGGCGATCACCGCGATCCTGATCAACACGCCCGGCACCTCGGCGAGTGCGACGACCTGCCTCGACGGCTATCCGATGGCCCAGCGGGGCGAGGCTGGGCGCGCGCTGGGCATGGCAACGGTGTCGTCGACCATCGGTGGCATCCTGTCGGTCATCTGCCTGATGATGGCGGCACCGCTGATGGCGCGCATGGCCTACAACTTCGCGCCGCCCGAGTATTTCGCGCTGACGGTTTTCGGCATCTCGATGCTGGCGACGATCGGCGATGGCACGCCGCTCAAGAACATCATTGCGGGCTCGCTCGGCATCCTGCTCGCGACCGTGGGCAAGGATCTGCTGACCACGGTGGAGCGCTTCACCTTCGGCTTCAATGAACTGTCCGAGGGGATCGGCTTCGTGCCGGTCATGATCGGCATCTTCGGGATCTCCGAGCTGCTGGTGCAGGCCGAACGGCTCCATGTCGAGCGCAAGTTCATCTTTATGAATGCCGTCAAACTGCCCTCGCGCGAGGATTACCGAAAGGTCTGGAAGACGATCCTGCGCAGTTCCGGCATCGGCACCTTCATCGGCATCCTGCCGGCCGAGGGGGCCACGGTGGCCTCGATGATCGGCTACAACGAGGCGCGGCGCTGGTCGAAGACGCCCGAGGAGTTCGGCAAGGGCTCGATCGAGGGGATCGCGGGCTCGGAGGCGGCCAATAACTCGGCGACCGGCGGTGCCATGGTGCCGACGCTGGCGCTTGGCATCCCCGGCAGCCCGACCGCGGCGGTGATCCTGGCGGGCCTCATGGTGCACGGCTTGCAGCCCGGGCCCACGATGTTCACCCAGCAGGCCGAGTTCGCCTATGCGATCTTCTGGGCCATGCTGCTGGTGAACGTGATGTTCATCTTTGTCGGGCTGTTCGGCGCCAAGATCTTTGCCCGCGTGACCTTCGTCCCGATGCAGATCCTCTGGCCGATCGTCTTCACCTTCTCGATCGTCGGCGCCTATGCGCTGGACCAGTCGATGCTCGATGTCTTCATTGCGCTCGCCTCAGGCGTGATCGGCTACTTCATGCGTCGCTTCGGCTACTCGGTCGTGCCGCTGGCCATTGGTCTCATTCTCGGGGGAATGCTGGAGAAGCGGCTCGGTCAGTCCCTGATCATGCTCGACAACCAGTGGTGGCTGATGTTCGAGCGCCCGCTGACCCTCCTGTTCTTCGTGCTCACGATCCTTGCCCTGTTCGGCCCGCTCCTGTGGCGGCTGTTCACGCAGCGTGACCCCATCGTTTCCACCGGAGAATAAGTGATGACCAGGATTAAATCGGTCCGGACGCGGGTCTGGAACTGGACGGGGCCGACGGTGCCGCCGCAGGGGAACTTCTGCACCAACGCCTCCGACGCCCTCTGGATGAAGGGCGATGCCATGGCGTCGTTCCGCTTTCACCAGTGGCTGACCTGCGAGGTCGAGACCGAAGACGGCACCATCGGCATCGGTAACGCGGCGCTGGCCCCCACGGTGGTCAAGCAGGCCATCGACGACTGGTACGCGCCGCTGGTGATTGGCGAGGACCCGTTCGACTACGCCTATCTCTGGGAGAAGATGTACCGCCGCACCCATGCCTGGGGGCGCAAGGGCATCGGCATGACCGCGATCTCGGCCATCGACATCGCGATCTGGGACCTGATGGGCAAGCTGGTCGGCAAACCGGTCTTCAAGTTGCTGGGCGGGCGCACCAAGGAGAAGATCCCGGTCTATTACTCCAAGCTTTATGCCGACAGCGTCGAGGCGATGCAGCGCGAGGCCGAAGAGGCGCGGGCCCAGGGTTACGAAGCCTTCAAGACCCGCTTCGGCTTTGGGCCAAAGGACGGCAGCAAGGGCATGCGCGAGAACATCATCCGCGTCGAGGCCCTGCGCGAGGTGTTGGGCTACGACGTCGACATCATGCTCGAATGCTACATGGGCTGGAATCTCGACTATACGAAGCGGATGCTCCCGAGGCTGGCCAAGTTCGAGCCGCGCTGGCTCGAAGAGCCGGTGATCGCCGACGACGTGGCGGGCTATGCCGAGCTGAACGCCATGAACATCATCCCGATCTCGGGCGGTGAGCATGAATTCAGCGTCATCGGATGCGCCGAGCTCATCAACCGCAAGGCGGTGAGCGTGCTGCAATACGACACCAACCGGGTCGGCGGCATCACCGCGGCGCAAAAGATCAACGCCATCGCCGAGGCCGCACAGCTGCCGGTCATCCCCCATGCCGGTCAGATGCACAACTACCACCTGACCATGGCGAATACAAACTGTCCGATCAGCGAATACTTCCCCGTCTTCGATGTCGAGGTCGGTAACGAGCTGTTCTACTACATCTTCGAGGGCGATGCCGAAGCGGTCGACGGCTACCTGCAGCTCGACGACGAGACGCCGGGTCTCGGCATCACCATCAGCGACAAGCACCTCCAGCATTTCGAGATCATCGAATGACCCGCTATTCCGGCATCTGGCCCGTCGCGCCCACCCCGTTCAACGACGACGGGACGCTGGACCTCGACGGCATGAAGCGCGTGCTCGATTGCCTAATCGACCAGGGCGCCGACGGCATCTGCGTGCTCGCCAATTTCTCGGAACAGTTCCTGATCTCGGATGCCGAGCGTGAGACCCTCGCGCGCCTGAGTGTCGAGCATGTGGCAGGACGCGTGCCAGTGATCGTGACCATCAGCCACTACGCCACCCAGATCGCGGTGGAGCGCGCGCGCTTTGCCAAGGATCTGGGCGCCGATATCGTGATGATGATGCCGCCCTATCATGGCGCACTGCTGAAGGGCACGCCCGAGCAGAGCTTCGAGCAGTTCGCGGCCGTAGGCGAGGTGGGCATCCCCATTATGGTGCAGGACGCGCCGCTCTCTGGCGTCGATCTGCCGGTGCCGCTGCTCGTGCGGATGGCGCGCGAGATCGAGGCGGTGAAGCTCTTCAAGATCGAATGCCCGCGCGCCGCCAACAAGATCCGCGCGCTCATCGCCGAGGGCGGCGCCGCGATCGAGGCGCCCTTTGACGGCGAAGAAGCCATCACCCTGCTGGCCGATCTCGATGCCGGGGCCACCGGCTCGATGACCAGCGGCATGATCGTCGACCAGATAAAGCCCGTGATCACCAAGCATCATGCCGGCGATGTGGCGGGCTCGACCGAGGCCTATGGCCGGGTCGCGATGGCGATCAACCACGAGAACCGCCAATGCGGCTGGCAGTCCTGCAAGGCCGCGATGGTCGAAGGCGGGGTGATCCGCTCCGAGTTCTGCCGCCACCCGATCCCGCCGCTGCACCCGGCGATCCGGTCCCGGCTGATCGATCTTCTGCGCCCGCTCGATCCGCTCGTTCTGCGTTGGGGGCACTGAGATGAGCGAGGCCAGCCTGCTCGGCGATCTGCGCGATGTGCTTGAGCTGAAGCCGCGGCGCTCGCTCGCCGCCGAGGCTGCGGACAACCTGCGTGAGCTCATCATCCTTGGCCGACTGGCCCCCGGCATCCCGGTGCGTGAGCGCGATCTGGCGGAGGCTTTCGGCATCAGTCGTACGCCGCTGAAAGAAGCGCTGCGTATTCTGGAAGCTGAAGGACTCGTCGTCTATGGCCCCACGCGGCGTCCCTTCGTGGCCAACCCGTCGTCCGGTCAGATCAATGATTGGCTCCGTGTGCAGGGGGCGCTAGAGGCGCTTGCCGGGGAACTGGCCTGCGAGCAAGCGAGCGATGCGCGGCTGGCCGAGATCGAACGCCTGAACGGCGCGATCAAGGACGCACGCGACAGCGACGGCAAGCTCGAGGCCTTTCGCGCCGATATGCGCTTTCACCAGGCGATCGTCGCCGCTTCGGGCAACGCGGCGCTGGCCGAGACCCATGCCACCTACAATGCCAGGCTCTGGCGCGTGCGCTTCCTATCCTCCCAACGCGCCGCCGGGCGCGACACCACGCGCCAGGAACACCGCGCCATCGTCGAGGCGCTGAAGGCGCGCAATGCGTCAGCGGCAAGACAGGCGCTGGAGCAACACCTGCGGACTGCCGAGACCAATATCGCCGCCGCCATGGCCGAAATGGCCGCCGCCGAGGAGGCCGATTGATGCGTCCGAGACTTGCCATTGTACCGGGGGACCCGTCGGGCATCGGGCCTGAACTCATCGCGAAGCTGCTCGCCGAGGAAGGCGTTCGCGACGCCGCCCATATCGTGTTGGTCGGCGATGCGCATCTGTGGCGGCGCGGCGCCGAGCAGGCGGGCGGCGAGATCGCGCTGAACACGGTCACCGAGGCCGATCTGCCCGTCTTCGAAGGGCTCGTCCACCTGGATCTCACGACCATCGAGCCCGAGGATGTGCGGGTCGCCGAGGTCAGCGTCGCAGGCGGCACCACGTCGCTGCGCTGTCTCGACAAGGCGCTCGATCTCGCCCAGGCCGGCATCGTCGACGGTGTGCTATTCGCACCCTTCAACAAGGCAGCCATGACCTCGGCCGGGCTGAATGCCGAGGACGAGCACCGCTACATGGCGCGCCATCTCGGCTTCAGCGGCTACCACTCCGAGATCAACGTGCTCGACGACCTGATGACGACCCGCGTCACCAGCCATATCGGGCTGAAGGATGTGGCCGCCAAGATCGACGGGCCCGGCATCGAGCGTGCGATCACTCTCGCCCACGCCACGCTGACCCGGGCCGGCAAGACCCGCCCGCATGTGGCGGTGGCCGCGCTGAACCCGCATGCCGGCGACAATGGCAAGTTTGGGCGCGAGGAGATCGACATCATCGAACCCGTAGTAAAGGCCTGCCAAGAGCGACAGATGAACGTGACCGGCCCCTGGCCCTCCGACACGGTCTTCCTCAAGGCCAAGCGCGGCGAGGTCGACGCGGTGGTGACGATGTATCACGACCAGGGCCAGATCGCGATCAAGCTGATGGGTTTCGAGCGTGGCGTCACGGTCGCCGGCGGCCTGCCGATCCCGGTCACGACCCCGGCGCATGGCACGGCCTTCGACATCGCGGGCAAGGGCATCGCCAATGTCAGCGCGACGCGGCAGGCCTTTGACCTCTTGGTGCGCATGGCCCGGAACCACGCCGCCGAGGCCGCGGCATGAGCAAGCCTGCCATCGGCGTTATCGGCGTCGGCATGATGGGCGCGGGGATGGCGGGACGCCTGCTCGACGCCGGTCACCCGGTGACACTCCGGGTCCACCGCAATCGCACGCGCGCCGCACCGCTGCTGGCGCGGGGCGCGCGCGAGGCTGCCGATCTGCCGGCGCTGATCCAGGACTGCGACGTGTTGCTCACCTGCCTACCAAACGCCGATGTGGTGGGTGAGCTGGCAGAGACGGTCGTGCCGCTGATGCGCGCCGGGCAGATCTGGATTGACACCACAACCTCCCGCCCCGGCACCAGCGAGGCCGTCGCGGAACGCCTGGAGGCGCGCGGCGCGATCTTCGCCGATGCCCCGGTGACCGGCGGGCCGCCGCAGGCAGAGAGCGGCCAGCTCGTCTCGATGATCGGCTGTGCCGAGGCGCATCTCGACGCCGTCGCAGCCGTGGTCGGCGCGTATTCGAAGGACCTCAGACGCATCGGCGGGCCGGGGCGTGGCCACGCAGCCAAGCTGCTGAACAACCTGGTCACCCAGGGCACCCTGATCCTGCTGGCCGATGCCTATCGCACGGCGGCGGCGATCGGTGTGGATACGGCGGCGCTTTTCGACGTGATGATGGGTGGATCAGGCCGCTCCGGCACGTTGGAGAAAGCCGTGGGCCCAGCTCTCCGCGGTGATCTTGGCGGATCGCAGTTCACCATCGAGAACGCCAGCAAGGACCTGCACTATGCGCGTGATCTGATCGCGCAAAGCGGTCTGGCGCATACCGAGGTCGCCGCCGTGATGGCCGCGCGCCTCGAAAGCCACGTGGCGGCGGGGCAGGGCGCCTCGTTCGTCAGCACCATGCTGGGCGCCGAGAGCCCATGACCGCAGCCGATAGCTCTCTCGATGACCCTCAGTGCGCCTCCTCGGTGCTCTGCAGGCTCGATCACACCAGAAACGGACGGGACCGATGAGTTTTATCCCCCATGGCAAGCATCTGATCGCCGGCGGCTGGGCCGATGGCGATGAGCGGTTCACTTCGGACCCTGCAGCCGGGCCGGCCCATGGCTTTTCAGAGGGCACGAGAGCGCTGGTGAATGCGGCCTGCGAGGCGGCAGAGGCGGCTTTCTGGAGCTACGGCTACAGCACGCGCGAGGCGCGCGCCGCCTTCCTGAACGCCATCGCCGATGAGATCGAGGCCCGCGCCGACGCCATCACCGAGATCGGCACGCAGGAGACCGGCCTGCCCGAGGCCCGGCTGCAGGGAGAGCGTGGGCGGACGACCGGTCAGCTCCGGCTCTTCGCGGCGCATATCCTCAAGGGCGACTACCTCGACCGGCGCCACGACGCGGCACTGCCCGACCGGGCGCCGCTGCCTCGCCCGGACCTCAAGATGGTGCAGCGTCCGATCGGCCCCGTGGCGGTCTTCGGGGCGTCGAACTTCCCGCTCGCCTTCTCCACCGCCGGGGGCGATACCGCCGCCGCCCTCGCCGCCGGTTGCCCGGTTGTCGTGAAGGGCCATCCCGCGCATCCGGGCACCACCGAGATCGTGGCCGAGGCGATCCACGCCGCCATCGCGCGCACCGGTATGCCGGCTGGCGTGTTCAGCCTGGTTCAGGGCGGTCGTCACGAGATCGGCGCCGCCCTCGTGCAGCATCCGCTCATCCGAGCGGTCGGCTTCACCGGTTCGTTGGCCGCGGGGCGGGCTCTGTTCGACCTCTGCGCCGCGCGCCCGGAGCCCATCCCGTTCTTTGGCGAGCTTGGCTCGATCAACCCGATGTTCCTGCTGCCCGAGGCGGTCACGGCGTGCGGTGCTGCGATCGGTGCGGGTTGGGCGGGATCGCTGAGCATGGGCGCAGGCCAGTTCTGCACCAACCCGGGCATCGCGGTCGTCATGCCAGGGGCCGAGGCCTTTGTCGCGGCGGCCGAGGCGGCGTTGCGCGAGACTGCGGCGCAGACCATGCTGACCGACGGCATCGCCGATGCCTACCGCGCCGGCGCCGCCCGGGTCGCGAGCCGCCCGGGCGTGAGCGCGATGCTCGGCGAGGCGGTGCAGGGACGCTCTGCCAGCCCCCATCTCTTTCGCGTCTCGGCCAAGGATTGGCAGGCCGACGAGAGCCTGCAGGACGAGGTCTTCGGTCCACTCGGTCTCGTCGTCGTGGCCGAGGATGCTGAGGAAATGCGCGCGCTCGCCCGGTCGCTCCCCGGCCAGCTCACCTGCACGCTGCACATGGATGAGGGCGACACCGCGCTTGCCCGCAGCCTGATGCCGATCATCGAGCGCAAGGCCGGCAGGCTGCTCGTGAACGGCTTCCCCACCGGTGTCGAAGTGGCCGACAGCATGGTGCATGGCGGGCCATACCCTGCCTCGACCAATTTCGGCGCAACCTCGGTCGGCACGCTGGCGATCCGCCGCTTCACCCGGCCGGTCTGCTACCAGAACCTGCCCGAAACCCTGCTGCCCGAAGCCTTCTGACCTGGTGGAGCAGCCTGTGGCTGTGCCATGGGAGGTGCGTTTATCCGTGATGGTGATGGTTCGGCGCCGTAGATGTGATCGACGAATTCCGCACCTCACGTAGCCTGCCGGACCACCGGCACTGTCACGACGGCGATCTTGCGCAGACTGGCAGCGTCGAAGGTGCTCTGAAAACCATCATCGTCCGCCCTGGCAGTCTCGATGAGCAGATTCACCCGCTGAGCAATCTGCGCGTACTTCTTCCCTACGCCAAGCACGAACGCCCTTTCAGCCCAAGACACGCCGAACGCCGAGCTTACGGGCCAGCAACGCTCCGGGTTTGCTGACCGCATGGAGGATGGCGACGCTCCTGCAGTCAAAGCCTCCACAATGGCAGAAGAGCGCAACCCTCGGAAAAGCGCTGCCATAAGCACCAACCGGCGACCTCTCTCCGTTCAAGATCGGCTTTCGCCATCGTCGCCTTGCGTCAGCTCCGCGGACAAAGCTGCCGATGGGGCGCAATCTTCAGGAGTCTGGAAAACACGTCCAAGCAGTCGTACGCTTCCCGCCCCGGCGCACAAAATGGCTTCAGGAGGCAAGCGTGATCGGCCAGTGTCGCATATTACGGCGGTGAACCTGCAACAACTTTGGCATGAGACTCGCTGGGCTTGTCCATTGGATGAATGCAATACGCCTTCTCTAACTCTAAGAGAGAACAATTGCGACTCGATGAGCCTCGTCGGCAAAATTTTATCTTGAATGCAATTTTTTTGAGTGCACAGTACTATGCGGAACAAAGCAACAAATTTTTATAGTTTCTGCGCGGCCTCCCTTGCTATAATAGTTGGCTTTATTGCAAGCCATAGCTTGGGCGAAGAAAGGCATTGTCCTGGAGGTGGAGTGCGGAGCAGTCTTGGTTTGTGCCCCGCGCAACCCAAATCTGATGAATATTTTCCTCCGAACGTTCCAGTTCAGCCAATACTGCTCTCGGGATTTGAGTCGGCGAGTTTAATTGTTCCCGATGAAGTGGTAGATGAATTCATACAAAAAATCATATCTCAGAGGGAAGGTTTAGATGGCATGGTTTTTGGAGATCAGAAATTCTTCTTTGACTTGTTTGAGGTAATTGGCCTCTATGACCGTAGCCCCCTCACCTCTCAGGGCAAGGTGCGCGTATTTAGAGAGGCTGAAAGACTTGGGTTACTGAAATTCACTGCCAGCGAGACCGGGAAGCGGATATCAAGACCTAGTGAGATTACGGATGAAACGCTCGGTCGGCTGAGAGTCCACTCCCTGAATAAGACTCTTCGCTCCAGGAGGTTGCCCGTCCAAATTGTGTTCCCACCCGACTTAAGTAAAGTTCAAACCATACGTGGCCCTCGTGCAGATGATCCAACATCTAGAGGAGTTCGAGGAAATCTTAGGCCAACAGCAATCCCTAATTCTACAGGATGACCATGACAGAGTTAACTCACTACACCGAGAAGGATGAGGCCGGTGAGGTCAGAACGGCCCGGAGCGTTGTAGGCGATAAGGCTCAAAAGGATGGTTTATTTTTGAAGGTCTCGAAGCATCCAATTATTGTTGCTACCTTCGGGTTTGTGTTGGTAGGAGTATTTGGGGGCACGATTCAGCAAAATTACCAGCGCAAGAACTTTGCGTTAGAGCGTCAACTTCTCGCTATCGAGCAAATCATCGAAAACTCACTGATTGTGCAGCGCAACATTCGCGTGCTAACCGACGAATCCGGACTGGTAACCGATCTTTCTCCATCGGAGCGGTCGCTGAGGCTAGAAACCAGGCACCTAGTTGATGCCATAGCAGTTGATTTTGATCAGACGTCACCGCTACGAAGCCCCCGGGAAGAGATTAGTGAGATACGGGCGCAGTATCGAAACGCAATCGCATGTGTTGGGGCGAAGCTAGACAGGCTGTCACCTAATTCCTGTAGATCTCACATCGTTTTTGATGCATCAGATGCCGTTGTTTTTTCTGGAAGAATAAAGCGCGAGTTTCTTGATGATACTTTTGAGAGCGTAAGCGCACTCTCTTATTTGGAGTCACTATTCGGAATCTAACGCGAGCGACGATTACAGAGTTTTTCTACGAAACTGACGAATGCCGATTGGTGTTCGTATCAATAGATGCATCTCAGACATTCGTGCGTCATGCAGCATCCGTCGCTCTGGGCTCAAAGCCGGCCTTCGAACGCAGCGCAGCAGATTACGCCAACTGTAAGCGATGCGCGGACCCCACGTTGCTGGTGAGCGCTTCGTGAGGTTCAAACGATCTCTGTGGAGAGGGATCGTGAGATGAAACATCTCGAACAAAGCGACCAACGTAAGCGATGCGCGGACCCCATGTTGTTGGTGAGCGCTTCGTGAGGTCCAAACGATCTCTGTGGAGAGGGATCGTGAGATGAAACATCTCGAACAAAGCGACCAACATTTGTTAGCC
>JBCCJI010000036.1:0-29727 GCA_039027855.1 Pseudomonadota bacterium
ACGGCGCTCCTCGACCGCCTCGCCCATCACTGCGAGATCGTCGAGACCGGCAACGAGAGCTGGCGCTTCAAGAACCGCGCCTGACCCGCAAAACCAGACCGCTCGCGCAGCCCCGATCATCCCTCCGCCTACGGCTCCGGGCCGATCGGGGCTGCACCCAAACTCGCTCCGCAGGGGGGGCCTTTTGGGACGCCAATACGGGGTCCCGTTTCAATGGCGCTTGACACCATCTCTCCAGAACCCTGATCAGGGGTCTCTTGATCGTTCTCATGGGACGCAGCAAGCGCATCAGCGGACGGATCGGGGACGGGTCAGCCGGCGTTGTGGCCGCGGTACCAGTCCACGAAGCGGGCCAACCCTTCGGCTAGCGGCGTGTCGGGCCGGTAGCCGATGGCGGCTTCCAGCGCGGTGGTGTCGGCGGCGGTCGCCTCGACATCGCCGGGCTGCATCTCCATCAGGCGCAGTGCCGCCTTTCGGCCGGTCAGACGCTCGAGGATGGCGATGAAGTCCATCAGATCCTCGGGCCGGCTATTGCCGATGTTGTAGATGACATGGGGTGCCCAGCTTGTCGCCGGATCGGGAGCGCTGCGGTCATAGCCGGGCTCGGGCGCCGGGGGGCGATCGATGAGCCGGACGACCGCTTCGATCACGTCATCGACATAGGTAAAGTCACGCTTCATCCGGCCGTGATTGTAGACGTCGATGGTCTCGCCTGCCAACAGCGCCCGGGTGAACTTCCAATAAGCCATGTCGGGCCGTCCGCGCGGGCCGTAGACGGTAAAAAAGCGCAGCCCCGTGGCCGGTATCGCGAACAGGTGGCTGTAGCTATGCGCCATCAGCTCGTTGGCCTTTTTGGTCGCCGCATACAGGCTGACCGGGTGGTCCACGCTGTCGGCGGTGGAGAACGGCGTCTTGGTGTTGCCGCCATAGACCGAGGAGGACGAGGCGTAGAGCAGATGCCGCGTGCCGGCATGGCGGCACCCCTCGAGCACGTTGAGAAAGCCCGCCAGATTGGCGTCGGCATAGTCGTGCGGCGCGTGCAGGCCGTGGCGCACGCCGGCCTGTGCGGCGAGGTTGATGACGACAGCCGGCCGCTCGGTCTCGAACAGGGTTGCCATGGCGGCGCGGTCGGCGATGTCGGCCTCGACAAAGCGGAAGGCCGCGCGGTCGTGCAGGCGGGCGAGGCGCGCGCGCTTTAGCGCCACGTCGTAATAGGGCGAGAGGCAGTCGACGCCCAGAACGGCGCGGCCCTCGCCGGTCAATCGTTCGGCCAGGGCCGCGCCGATGAAGCCGGCCGCACCGGTGATCAGGATCGCGGGGTCACCCACGCCTAGGGCCGGCCGACGGAGCTGTAGTCAAACCCCGCGGCGCGCGCATCGGCGGGCGTGTAGATGTTGCGCAGGTCGACCATGACGGGGCTCGCCATGGCCCCGGCCAAACGGGCGAGGTCGAGGGCGCGGAACTCGTTCCACTCGGTCAGGACGACGATGGCGTCCGCGCCCTCGGCCGCGGCATAGGGGTCGCTCTGCCACTCGACGCCGGGCAGCAGATCGGCGCCCTCCTTGCGGCCCTGCGGGTCGATCACCCGGACCGTCGCGCCACCGCCAATCAGCGCCGGCACCACGGTCAGCGCTGGACTGTCGCGCATGTCGTCGGTGTTGGGCTTGAAGGTGACGCCGAGGATCAGGATCTGCCGACCGCTGAGCGTGCCGGAGAGGGCATCGCGGATCTTCTCGACCATGGCGCGCTTGCGCGCGTCGTTCACCGACATCACCGTCTCGACGATGCGGAGCGGCGAGGCGAGCTCGACGGCCGAGCGGGCCAGCGCGGCCGTGTCCTTGGGAAAGCAGGAGCCGCCATAGCCGGGCCCCGGGTGCAAGAACTTGGAGCCGATGCGCCTGTCGAGGCCAATGCCCTTGGCGACATGCTGCACGTCCGCGCCGGTCTTCTCGCAGAGATCGGCGATCTCGTTGATGAAGGTGATCTTGGTCGCGAGAAAGGCGTTGGCGGCGTATTTCGTGATCTCGGCGCTTTCGAGCGAGGTGACGAGAACCGGTGTCTCCCGGATGTTCAGCGGGCGGTAGATCTCGCGCATCACCGCCTCGGCCTGCGCGGTCTCGACGCCGACAACAACGCGGTCGGGGCGCATGAAATCCTCGATCGCGGCACCCTCGCGCAGGAATTCGGGATTGGAGGCGACGTCGAAGTCGGCATCCGGGTTGGTGGCGCGGATGCGGCGTGCGACCTCGGCATTGGTGCCGACCGGGACGGTGGATTTGCAGACCACCACGACATAGCCGTCGAGATTGCGCGCCACATCCTCCGCGGCGGCGAAGACATAGGTTAGATCGGCATGGCCATCGCCGCGCCGGGTGGGGGTGCCGACGGCAATAAAGATCGCCTCGGCGTCCTTCATCCCCTCGGCCAGAACGGTGGTGAAGCTCAGCCGGCCCGCTGCTTCGTTACGCTGGATCAGCGCATCGAGGCCAGGTTCGTAGATCGGCACGCCACCAGATTTCAGCGTGTCGATCTTGGCCGGGTCGAGGTCGATCACCCGAACCTCGTGGCCGAAATCCGACAGGCAGGCTCCCGAGACGAGCCCGACATAGCCCGCGCCAATCATCGCGATGCGCATGGGTCACCCCTTGTCGTTCAGCTGCTCGCGGGCTTCACGCGCCCCGCACCAAATGCCACCAGTGGCCGTTCTTGGCCAGAGCGTCAGGGGACAGCCCGGTTTGCGAAGGACGCCGCGCGCCGAAACGCGGCGATGCCGGCCCATTTGGTCACCCGCCTGCCCTCCCACGCGTTTGCCGACACGTTTGCCCGTGCGCTCGCCCGCGCGTTTGACGGCGTGCGTGCATCAACGCGACGTGTTCAGGCGGTGGTGGCGACATCGGTGCCGGGCTTGGCGCCGTCATCTTCCCCGGTCGTCACCAACTGGTTGCCGGATTTCGGCGCCATGGGCTTGTCGGCACCGATCAGCAGCGGCAGCAGCGAGGCATCGGCGATCATCCCCTGCCCGCCGCCCGGCGCACCGATGCCACGCACCAGCCAGGTGCGGACCTCGCTCTCGGGCTTGCCCTCGCCGCGGGCAATGGCCGCGCGGATCGCGCAATAACGCCCCGAAGGCTCGGTCTCGTTCAGCGTCTTCAGCTGATCGTTCGCCTCGCTCCACTTTTTCTGCAACAGCGCAAGCTCCGCGCGGGTGTAAAGCGTCTGCGGATGGTTCGGGTTCGCCTCGAACAGCGCCTCGAAGCGCTTGCGCCGCTCATCCGGCGTCTCTTCCGGCTCCAGCTCGGCAAAGACCGCGGCGATCTGCGGGCCCGGTGCCTTTTTCCACGCTTCGCTGACAAGGCGCGAGGCCTGCTTGGTGGCCCCGGTCTCGGCCAAATGCTTGGTCGCGCGGGCGAGGGCCTCAACATTGGTCGGGTCGATCTTCGCCGCGTCGACCGCCACCTTCAGCGCCTCGCCATCGCGGCCGGCGTCCTGATGCTCGGCCGCCTGCGCCAGCGCCAAGACCGACTCGCGGCGCGCCGCCTCGGCGGCATCGAGCAGGTTGGCCTTCTTCATCGCACCGAGCGTGATGCGCGCGCCTTCCCAATCGAACTTGTGGCACTGCAGGGTGTAGAGCTCGTCCAGCACCTCGCGATCGTCCGATTTCAGCGCGGCCGCGGTGCGCGCGAGGATCAGTGCGGTATCGCGGTCGCCCTCGCTCTCCGCCATGCGGAGTAGGCCCTTGATCCCGACCAGCGCGCCCTCGGTCGTGTCGGCCAGACCTCGGTAATAGGTCTTGGCCTTGGCTTTGTCGCCGGTCAGTTCGGCCGCCTGCGCGTTGACATGGCGCGTCAGCTCGGGCCGGCGCAGCTTGCGTTCGGCGATCTGGGCCTTTTGCTTGGCCTTGCGCCCATCGCCGACGGCGATCGCGCCATAGGCCTGGGCCAGCGCCTCGGCGCCCTTCCGCTCGTCGATCCGCGCGAAGTAGCGACCGAAATTCGAGTCGTTGCCGACGATGAAGTTGTAGAGCCCGAAGGCGATGCCCGAGACGCGAAGCGCCAGATAAAGGCCGACATAGCCGGCGATCAGCAGCACCACCGCAAAGAACGGCTTTATCGCGATCTGGAACTCGTAGAAGCGGATCTCGACCTGGCTGCCGTCGGGCGCCTGGAGCAGGTAGTTGGTGCCGAAGGCGACGGCCCCGATGATGGCGATGAAGACCGCGAATTTCAGGATGGAGTTCAGCATGTGTCGTGGTCTCCTTGGTCAGCCCTTGGGCGCCACGCCGAGGGTTGCGAGATAGTCGGACAGCGCCGTCTCGGCGGCCACACGGGCTTGCAGTCGGGTCAGCCAGTCGCCCATCGCCGCGCGCGGGGCATCGCCGATCCCTTCGGCCTCGGCAAGCGCGGTGGCGGCATTGCCGGTGTCGAGCGCCGCGCCGATGCGGTTCAGCCGGGCTTCGAGCCCGTCACCATCCTGCGCGTTGGTCTGGCGGATGGTCACCTGGCTCTGCAACCAGGCCGAGGCCTGACCGAGTGCACCGCCATCGGCGTCAGCCTCCACATCGGCGCGCAACGCGGCCTGCGCCACCGCCGTGAAATCCTGACTGAGCTCGGCCGTGGTCTCGACACCCTCGGCCGCCGTCGCCAGCAGGTCGGCCGGCGCGGGGGTGCCCGTCGCCGTGCCGAGTGTCGACAACAGGTCATCGAAGGGCTGCCCCGTGCTGACCCGGCTCGACAGGCCGGCGGCCGTTCGCGCGACCTCGACCATGGCGGCCTGCTGCTGGGCCGCGGCCTCGGCGGCTACGGCATTCGCCTCCAGCGCCGTCAGCCGCTCATCCAACGGGCCGATAGCGTCCTCCAGCTCGTCATGGGCCACGACGCCGACCCGCTCCAGCTGACCGTCCACGAGATCGAGCTTGGTGCCGATGGTGCCGAGTTGCAGATCGACCGCGTCCAGCTTGTTGTCATAGCCGGTCACCCGGTCGCTGATGGCGCTCAGACGCTCGGCCACCACGGCGACATCGGCATTGGTCACCACGGGCTCGGCAGCCTCCAGTTCGGCGACGCGCTCGCTCAGCGTGGCCACATCGGCACCGGTCACCTCGGGCTCCACCGTCTCCAGCGCGGCAATCCTCTCGGAAAGACCCGCGATCTCGGCCGAGATCGTCTGGATGACGTTCGAGCCATCGTCGTCCTCAAGCTCGGCAAGGCGCTGACCGAGCGACTGGATCGCCCCGGAATCGGCCTGCTCATCGGCGGTTGTGGCCTGCTCAAGCTCGGCGATGCGCGCCTGCAGCGCGGTGATGACCGGATCGGGCCCTTCGTCCCGCGCGGTCAGCGCGGTGAGCGACGCGGGCAGCAGGGGGCTGAGTACCGGGGCGGCCACGCTGCCACCGAGGACGCCTGCGATCAGCGCCAGAAGCACGAGGCCGATCTTGCTGCCCCCATTCGCCTCATCGGCTTTCGGGGTGGGCGCCGCGGCGGGCGTCGGTGCCGCTGCGGGTTTCGGCGTGACGGGTTTGGGCGTCACGGGACCGGCAGCCGCATCCTTTGGCGGTGCCGCGGGCTTTTTCTCGTCGGGCTTTTTCTCGGCGGGCTTGGCGGTGTCGGGCTTGGCGGCAGCTGCCTTGGGCACCGCAGCCTTCGCGGGCGCCGGTTTCGCGGGCTCGGGCTTGGCCGCGGCAGCCTTGGCATCCGGTTTTTTGGGCGCGGGTTCGGCGGCTGCCTGTTCGGCCGCGATCGCCTTGTTCAGGCCAGGCATCTCCGAGAACGGCCGGCCGGGTACCCCGCTTTCCTCGCTCGCGGTCTTGTCGTCCGTCGGCTTGCTCATGATCCGGCCTCCGCCTGCTCGTCCTTCATCGTCCACCCTTGTCGTGATGCGCCGCAATAGACCCTTCGAAGGTATCGTCCTCTCGCGGAGAGGTGGCGTTCGGCTGATACCCTATGAAGCTGTGACACGCTGGGCAATTCTCGGGTTTCAGGACCATCGGCCTAGGATCAGATCGTGCATGCATCGACCATCCGGGCGCGATGCAGTCACGACCCCTTGGGCCGCACCGCCAAGCGCCTCGGCCACGGCCGGTGACAGCGCGAGCAGGGTCGCTTCGGCAAGGGCCCGCCGAGCGGCCGCAGGGGCATCGTCGAGAGCGTCGAGAAAAAGCCGCGCGCCCCGGGGCGACCAGAAGGCGGCGAGCGCGACGCGCCTCGCCGCCAGTGCCGCCGCAGCCTCCGGATCGAGGGCTCCGACCGGCTCGGCCCGATAGACGATGGCATCGCGATAGCCATGGCCCGCCGGCGCCAGCAATGGCCCCAACGCGAGCGCGGTATCGGCGCCGCGCGGATGAAAGAGTGTCATCGCGGGCTCTGCGGCGAGGCGCGCCGCAAGCTCCCTCCCATCGCCCTCGGCCGAGTGGACGGGTGCGCAGCCCGCTGCCCGCGCCGCCTCGGCGGTCTTGGCGCCAACGCACCAGGCGGGCCAGCCGGCCAGTCGGCGCCCCATCACACGCGCCGCATTGGCCGAGGTGAGCACGACGGCATCGAAGGACGCCGGCGGTGCGGGCAGCGGATCGGCCGCAATGATGCGGCTCGGCGGACAGGCGAGTGCGGGGATGCCCTCAGCCGCGAGGGCAGCGATCGTTTCGCCCGCACCCGGCTCGGGCCGGACCACCAGCACCAGGCGGGCGCTCGACGCTGGACCCGGCTCAGAGATCGAAGAACCCCTCGCCACCCGCGGCGCGCAGTTCGGCGGCGGCATCGGCGCCCATCGCCGCAGCGTCAGAGGCCGGGCCACGCCGGTCGGTCACATGCCGCGCGCTGCCGTCGGGGCGCACGATCTCGCCACGCAGCCACAGCCCGTCGCCATGAAACACCGCGAGCCCGCCGATCGGCGTGCGGCACGAGCCGTCGAGACCCGCCAGGAACGCCCGCTCGGCCGCGAGGCGCGTCCCCGTCTCGCCATGGTCAATGGCAGCGAGCAGTGCGAGCACGGCGTCATCGCCGCGCCGCGCCTCGATCCCGATGGCGCCCTGGGCCACGGCGGGTAGCATCTCCTCGGCCTCGATCCTGCTGCGGATATGGTCCGTCATGCCAAGGCGGTTGAGCCCCGCGCAGGCGAGAAACGTCGCCTCGGCCACGCCATCCGAGAGTTTGCGCAGCCGCGTCTGCACGGTGCCGCGGAACTCCACGACTGCGATATCGGGCCTTCGGTACAAGAGCTGCGCTTTCCGGCGGAGCGACGAGGTCCCGACCACTGCGCCCGTTGGCAGGGCCGCAATCCCGTCGTGACGCGGGCTGATAAAGGCGTCGCGCACATCCTCACGCGGCAGGTAGGCCGCCAACATCAGGCCCTCGGGCAGGACGGTCGGCATGTCCTTCATGGAATGCACGGCGATGTCGATGCCGTTCTCGCGCGCCGGGTCGTGGCCGCGCAGCAGGGCCTCTTCGATCTCCAGCGTGAACAGGCCCTTGCCCCCGATGGCCGATAGCGCTCGGTCTTGCACCGCGTCGCCGGTGGTTCGGATGGTGACGATGGTGAACGCGTCCACCGGCAGGCCATGGGCTGCCATCAGTCGGGCGCGCGTCTCCTCGGCCTGCGCCAGCGCGAGGGGGGAGCCGCGGGTGCCGATGCGAAGCGGCCGTTCCGGGCTGGGCAGATCGAGGGTCATGTTGGGCGTTCCGGTGGGCTCTCGCGGCTTGGGCGGGTGACGGCACGTCGCAGAGCCGGGGCCGTCTTGCCCGGACAGGCTGATTAGTAGAGAGGACCCTGGGGTGAGGCAACGGGCTGACTGCCATCTGGTGGGGGGCACGTCCAAAAAGACCGAGAAGGGGCGGGTCAGATGTCGGATCACGCGGTGCATAACGTCCCCGAGGGTCCACGAAAGCGCCCATCGGAGCGCCAGCTGGTGCTGGGCATCGAGAGCAGCTGCGACGAGACCGCGGCGGCGGTGGTTGCCGGCAACGCCGGCCGCAGCGGAGAATTGGCGAGCGAGATCCTCTCCAATGCCGTCTTCGGGCAGGAGGACCTGCACCGTGCATTCGGAGGCGTCGTGCCCGAGATTGCCGCCCGCGCCCATGCCGAGCGGGTTGACCGCGTCACCGCCCGCGCCTTGGAGGAGGCGGGTACCACCCTCGCCGATCTGCACGCCGTGGCGGTGACGGCGGGGCCCGGGCTGATCGGCGGTGTCATGGCAGGGGTCATGGCGGCGCGCGGGCTGGCCCTCGGTGCCGGCTTGCCGGTCATCGCGGTCAATCATCTGGAGGGGCATGTCCTGACGCCGCGCCTCTCCCACGGCGTGGCGTTCCCCTATCTTGTGCTGCTGGCCTCGGGCGGGCATTGCCAGTTCATCGCGGTCGAGGGGCTGGGCCGGTACCGTCGCCTCGGCGGCACCATCGACGACGCGCCGGGCGAGGCTTTCGATAAGGTCGCCAAGATGCTCGGCCTCGGCTTTCCCGGCGGCCCGATCGTCGAGCGCTGGGCGGCGGGTGAGCACAGCGCCGCCCTGGGCGATGTCGCGCGTTTTGCCTTGCCACGGCCGCTCATTGACCGGGCCGAGCCGGTGATGAGCTTTTCGGGTCTCAAGACCGCCGTTCTGCGGGCGCGCAACCTGTTGGTGGAGCCCCAAGGCGGGCTCTACCGACAGGACATCGCCGATCTTTGCGCAGGCTTCCAGGCGGCGGTGGCCGATCTGCTGGGTGCGAAGGCCGGCCGCGCCATGGCGCTCTTCGCTGAGGGCCTGCCGGCCGAGGCGCCGCGGGTGATCGCCGTGGCCGGTGGCGTGGCGGCGAACCGGGCGCTTCGGGCCGCGCTCGACCGGGCGGCCGAGGCGGCGGGGTTCGAGGCGGTCGCGCCGCCGCTCGCCCTCTGCACCGACAACGGGGCGATGATCGCCCATGCGGGGCTGGAGCGTTTGTTGGCCGGCATCGGCGGGGCCGAGCCCGTCGCCAGGCCACGATGGCCGCTGGATGCCGATGCAGCACCGATGCTGGGTGCGGGGCGCAAGGGGGCCAAGGCCTGACGCGGCCTTCGCAGAGCACTTAAGGGGCGCACTGGACGGGGCCGGCACGGAATGCTTCATGAGGCGCCGGACCACCACAGGAGCCTGCCCATGTCCTTCGCCATCATCTGCCTCGACAAGCCGGGCCATCTGGAGATGCGCAAGGCCAATCGCGACGCCCATATCGCCCATATCAAGGGCACTGACGGCGCGATCACCGCCGCCGGGCCCTTTCTGGACGACGCGGGCGCGATGTGCGGCTCGCTGCTGATCTACGACACCGACGACCGGGCGGTGGTCAAGGCCTGGTGCGCCGCCGACCCCTATGCGCTGGCCGGGTTGTTCCAATCGGTCGAGATCCGCGCCTGGAAGCAGGTGATCGGCTAGCCGCGCTTCCGACCAACTCTTCCCCGCGGGCCGCTCCGTCCTAGCCTTGGCAAGCGCCTGCACCCCGCCTGAAGGAGAGCCCCCATGGCCTATTGGCTGTTCAAGTCCGAGCCCGAGACCTGGAGCTGGGACGATCAGGTCGCCAAGGGCGAGGCGGGCGAGGAATGGGACGGCGTGCGCAACTATCAGGCCCGCAACAACATGCGCGAGATGAAGATCGGCGATCTCGGCTTCTTCTACCACTCGGTCAAGGAGAAGCGGATCGTCGGCATCGTCGAGGTCTGCGCGACGAGCCATCCCGACAGCACCACCGATGACGCGCGCTGGGACTGCGTGGACATCAAGGCGGTGGCCCCGGTGCCCGAGCCGGTGAGCCTCGCTGAGATCAAGGCCACCGAGGCGCTGGCCGATTTCGCGCTGATCAAGCAGTCGCGCCTGTCGGTGGTGCCGGTCGACCCGGCGCATTGGAAACTGATCTGCAAGATGGCCGGCTACACCGGGCGGGGGGCTGCATGATGCTCAGCGATGGCCTGCCACGCTCCCCCCTGATCGCTTTCGCCGGAGAGCGTCTGCCCGGGATCGGGCATAACGAGGGGCCGCCGCTCGATCCGGGACGCTCGGGCCGGGTGTTCGCCTGGAAGAAGGCGCGGGCCCAGTTGATGCCCCGCCTGCCGCTTGAGGTCGTGAGGCGCCGCGTCCGCCGGGCGCGGGAACTGGGCCTGACCTACCCGGATTATGCCTCCATCCTGCTCGGCAGCGGGCGCGATGTGATCGGCTTCCTGTTCACCGGCCCCGCGCTGGTCGAGCGGTTGAGGCGCGGCGAGGCGCCGATGGCGGTGATCGGCGAGACCCGGCTGGCGCGGCTTCGCGAGATACAGGGCGCCGAGCGGCGTCTGCTCGGCGCCGAGGCGATGGCAGCACCCCATCCCGACCTCTTCGCGCTGACCGCGCCGGCGCCGGCGCCGGAGGCAGAGGCGCCTTGGCGGGAAGGGCGCGCGGCGGTGCTGACGGCGATCGGCGCCGCCGGGACGAGCCGAGCGCTTCCTTCGGACGGTGTTGTGATGATCGGCGCCAGCCCCGAGGAACGGGTCTGGGCCGATGCCGCGGCACTCGCCAAGTTCCTGCCGGCCGAGCGCTATTTCGCACCGCTGCCCAGCTGAGCGCTCAGTCCACGCCCGGCGCCGGGGTGTGGCCAAAGGCGCCGGCGATGCAGGCCTCTCGCCCGCCAAGCGCCGCGACGCGCGCCCGCTGATCGGCCTTCACCGCGCGGTCCACCGCCTCGGGATCGCAGAGCGCACGAAGCCGCCGCTCTCCCTCGGCGCGGGCCGCGCACGCATCTGTCGCGTTGTCGGTGCCGAGGTCACGGCGTTCGCCGGGGTCGGCAACGAGGTCGAACAGCTGCGGGGCGAGGCCCGGGTAGTGGATGTATTTCCAACGGTCCCAGCGCAGCATGAAGGCGCCCGTCGACGCACCGCCGTCGTGGTACTCACTGAAGACGGCGCGATCGCCGTCGTCGAGCGCGCGGGCGATGGCGGCAAGATCACCGCCGGGCAGGTCGTCTGAGGGCGCGTCGTACTGCGCGAGAGCCGTCGTCGCCACGTCGAGCAGCGAGACGGGCGTCGCAGAGATGCCGCCCACCGGAATGCCCGGTCCGGCGGCGATCATCGGCACGCGGGCCGATGCCTCGTACATCACCGATTTCGTCCAGAACCCGAAATCCCCCAGCATTTCGCCATGGTCGGAGAGGTAAAGGACCAATGTGTCGTCGGCGGCGCCCGATGCAGCCAGCGCCTGCAGCACCTGCCCGATCAGACTGTCGGTGAAGCCGCAGAGCGCGAAATAGGCCCGCCTGGCCTCACGCGCCCGCGCTTCGTCGAAATGGCGGTCATAGGCCCAGAATTCCGCCAGCCGCCGGATCTCGGGATGGTCCGGCGTCTCGCGCCAGGCGGCAGGCAAGCCGGGGTCGATATGGGCAAGGGCCGCCATGAAAGGCTCGGGCGCGCGCAGCGGGTAATGCGGCGTTACGAAGGAAATGAACGCAGCCCAGGGCTCGGCGCGACGCGCGGGCTCGCCCAGCCAGGCCGCCGCGGCATCGGCCACGGCGCGGTCATAGCGGGTGTACTCGCTCTCGCCCGCGCCCAGATCGGCGGCAAGATCGGCCGCCTTGTCGAAGGGCGGGGGATCATCGCGCAGCAGCCCCACCGTCCAGCCCTCGCCGTGCACATGCATCGGCAGGACCTGGCGGGCGAAACCGTGATCGGCCGGATCGCCGCCGAAATGCAGCTTGCCGAAGGACGTCGTCTCGACGCCTAGGCGCGCCAGCCGGTGCATCCAGCTCTCGGGCGTGCCGCGCCAGGGTGCGGCGCTGTCCCAATGGCCTGTGCGGTGGACGGGGAGACCGGTGGCAAGCGCCGCCCGCGCCGGCACACAGATCGGCGAGGGGGTGTAGGCCTTGGTGAACCGCGTACCCCGCGCCGCCAGCGCATCGAGCGCCGGGGTGCGGACGAAGGGGTGGCCGGCCGCGCCCATCGCATCGGCACGGTGTTCGTCGGCCATGACGATCAGCAGGTTCCTTGCGCGCGGCGCAGGCGCAGCCGAGCCCGCACTCAAGAAGCGTAATCCGGTTCTTCGCGGTCCAGCACGGCACGGATCGCGGAGAGGTGCTTGGTCGCGGCGCCCGGATACGCCTCCCACTGCCGCGCCGTCTTCTCGGCGACGGTGTCGGAGGCGACGTTCAGCGCCCGCCCGGTGGCCAGCGCCGTCATGTAGGTCTCGGCCGCCTTCTCGAAGTAATAGAGATCGTCGAGACAGGCCGCGGCACTCGGCCCGGCGGCCAGCACGCCATGCTGCGCCATCATCATCATCGAGCGGTTGCCGAGCATCCCGGCCAGACGCTCGGCCTCGTCGCCGAGACCCATGCCGTCGAACCCCATGTCGATGGCCACGCGGTTGAAAAAGCGCATGGAATTCTGGTCGATGGGCGGCAGCGACGGATCCTTGAGGCAGGCGAGCGCGGTCGAGAAACGTGGATGCAGATGCATGATACAGCGCGCATGCGGGACCTTGCGGTGCATCGCGCCATGGATCGCCCAGGCGGTGATATCGACCCGCTCGCCCAGATCGCCGGGCGCCTCATGGGCATCGAGTAGCAACAGGTCCGAGGCGCATAGCTGCGACCAGTGGAAGCCATAGGGGTTCATCAGGAAAGTGGCGCCATCGGGCGAGACCGCGAGGCTGAAATGGTTCGCGATCCCCTCGTTCATCCCCAGACGGGCGAACCATCGAAAAGCTGCGGCGAGATCGCGCCGTTCCTCGACATGGTCGAGCGGGGCCGTGCCCGTCGCCGCCGCCCCGTCCATCACGCGACCTCGAAGATCGCTTCGACCTCGACCACCACGCCAAGCGGCAGGGCCGCGACGCCCACCGCCGAGCGCGCATGCTGGCCCTTGTCGCCAAACGCCTTGGCCATCAGCTCGGAGGCACCGTTGACGACGATGGGTTGCTGGGTGAACTCGGCGGTGGAGGAGACGAAGCCCACCAGTTTCACGACGCGGGCGATCCGCTCCAGATCGCCCGTCGCGGCCTTGGCCTGGGCGATCAGGTTGATCGCGCATTGCCGCGCGGCACCCTGCGCGAGGGCCAGTGTGCTGCCGGGCTCGGGCGTCCCGCCCTCGGCCATGTCGACCGCGGTCAGCGGACCCTTCGGCATCGGGTCGAGGCCAAGGGGCAGCTGGCCCGACACGAAGAGCTGGTTGCCGGTCAGCACGAAGGGCACGTAGGCGGCCAGCGGCGCGCTTGGCGCGGGGACGGTGATGCCGATCTCGGACAGGCGTTGCTCGACGGTGGACATGGGCGGTCTCCTTCCCCTGGGTCTTGGCTTGGGGGTCTTTGGCTGGGGTCGTGGTGCGATGCGTCGGCACCGCCACGGCTTGCCGCCATCAGCCGCTGTCCCCGCCCGGATGTAAAGGCCCGTTCCCGGCCGATGGGCCGGATTGCTGCGCCGGGGCGTGGGCCTCAGGCGCGGGCCTCAACGGTCGATAGGCCAAAGCGCGCGCTCGGCGAATTCGACCGAATTGCCGGCCGGGTCGCGGCAGTAAAGCGAGCGCGGCCCGTGCGGCCAGCGCACCTCGGTCTCGACGGCGACACCGTGCGTGCCCAGACGCTCCACCCAACCCGCGATGCCGAGCGGTTCGGCGACAAAACAGACATGGCCCTCGCCCCGGGCGCCGTGGGTGGGCACGGCGATCCGGCCGGGTGCCGCGGGGACGGCGCTGGCGGCGGGGCGGAAGATCAGCAGCATAGCGCCACCGGCGCGGAAGAAGACATGGCGGCCCGGCTCCTCGGTAACTTCCACCAGGCCCACGACCGTCCCGTAGAACCGGCGCGCCGCCGCCAGATCGTCGGCGTAAAGCGCGGTTTCCAGGATCTCGGTCATCGCGACCTCCTCCGCCAGGTACCTCGCGGAAGGTGACATATCGGCGAGGCAGCGCCGCGAACCCTATCCGATCATCGACGCCATGCTAGCCTCTCGGAGAGGGACAGGGGGAGGTCTGCATGATCCGTTTCAAACGCCGAGCGCTGAGCACCATTATCGTCTTGGCTATCAGCGCGATCTTCGGTGGCAGTGGCGCCATCGCCTGCCCGTTCCTGCCCGGGCCGCTCTCCACCCAGGATGGGGCCGGATCGGATCCGGGCGATGCTGGCGCCGCGACGCTGGCCAGCCTGCCCGAGGGCATCACCGCCGGGCATATCCGCTGCCCGGGCGAGGCGCCGATGGCGATGGTGATCTGGACGCTGAGCCTCGATCCCGAGGCGCCGTTCATCGGGGTGCGGGATGCGCCGCTCTTCACGCGGCTGCCGCTCAATCCGATGATCGATCTCGCGCAGGTGGGCTTTGCAGCCGATCGGGCGTTTTCGGTCTTTGCGCGCGCCGACCGCGCCGAGGAAGCGGCGGCCTTTCCCGAGGGGCCCGACCGTCGCGCCCCGCACCGCCTGTTCGGTACGCTCTGCCCGCGGGATGCGGCCGACCCGTTGGATTGCGGGCTCGCGGGGGGCCGGCTCAAGGCGCGGGTCGATCTGAACGACAGCGATGGCGACGGGGTGCTCGACATCGCCCGCCACGAGGTCAGCATCGTGACCGCCGACCGCCTGCAGGTCTTGCGCTTTATCGTGCCGCATCAGCCTGATCCGGTGGATGTCGTGGCCCATTGGGTCGCCGCGATGGCCATTGCCGAGTTCGACTGAACCCCATCCAGCCAGAGCACCCGGGGCGGCTAAGGCGTCTCGCCGTGATCTGCGGAATAGAGGCGGAAGGCGTTGCCCTGCCCCTGCCCCTGCCCCAGCCCCTGACCCTGAGCGTCCCCCCGCTTTTCCCGGTTGGGTGCGATCGCCAGGGCGCGATATTCGGCGAGCGCCGCAAGGATCGCGCGCTGCTGATCGAGAGTGTCATGGGTCTCCGGCAATGCCACGGTCACCACTGCCGGCCGGCCGCATCGCGTGAGCGCGAGATCGAGCGCCCGCGCCGCCGTCTGGCTCTCTTGCGCGCCCAAGATGAGGTCGGTCACGCGCATACAGTCGTCGAGGCCACGCTCTACCCGAACAAAGAACAGCGGGTCGCCGCGGCAGGTTACCTGCACCGACCAGTCATCGTCGCGAAGGCGCAGATCATCCCCATCCCGCCCGACCGCAGCCTGTGGGGGTGGCGTTGCCGATCCGTTGGCCGGCGCGGCACCCGGATGGTACGACTGCGCCGAGGCGGGCGCTGCACCGCCGGGCGCCGCATCGGCGCCATGCCCGAACAGCCGTTTCCAGAGTGAGAAGATCATGACCCCATGCCCTGTTTCGCGGTCTCACTCGATCTCGTCGCCGGGCGTCACGACGCCAGAGAAGGGCGGTGCTGCACCACCGGATGGCGAGAGCGTCTACCAGCTCGGGCTGGGGTGCAAGCGGGGCTCGGACCGGTGAGCGAGGCACCGAAGCGGGCCTTTCAGCGCATGCTGTCGGGGCGCCGTCTCGACCTGCTCGACCCCTCGCCGCTGGATGTCGAGATCGAGGACATCGCCCAGGGGCTCAGCCGGGTCGCCCGTTGGAACGGCCAAACCTCTGGGCCCCACCCGCTCAGCGTCGCCGAACACAGCCTGATCGTCGAATTCATCCGCGGCCAGACCCGACCGGCACCGAGCCCGGCCGAGCGGCTCGCCGCGCTGCTGCACGATGCGCCCGAATACGTCATCGGCGACATGATCTCCCCGTTCAAGGCGGCGATCGGGCTGGATTACAAGGCCTTCGAGGCCAAGCTCGCGGCGGCGGTGCATCTACGTTTCGGCCTGCCCGCGCATCTGCCCCAAGCCTGGGAGACCAGGATCAAGCGGGCCGACCGGCTGTCGGCCTGGTTCGAGGCGACCCAACTGGCGGGCTTCACGCCGGCGGAGGCCGCGAAGTTCTTCCCCCGCCCGCGCGCCGCCTGGGCCGAGACGCTGGTGATCGAGCCGGCACCGGCGGATGCGGTACGCGACCGGTTCATCGAACGCTTCCACAGCCTCACGGCGTCCATGTCGACCGCGGCCGGCAGCCGTCAACGCTGAGCCGAAGGCGAAGCACCACCGGCCAAAAAAAGCGCCGGCGCGTGATTGGTGTCGCTTTGCGCTCGCGCCGGCGGTCGCCGGACACCCAGCTCGCGCACAGCGCCGCTAGGGCACCTCTTCGCTCGTCAGGGGCAGCGTCAGATCGATGGTGAAGCGGCTGCCGAGACTCGGTGTCGAGCTGACCGTAAGCGTGCCCCCCATCGCGCCGATAATCCGCCGGGAGATTGACAGACCGAGACCGACGCCGACCGAGGGACGGGCGCCATCGCGCTCAAGCTGTTCGAATTGTTCAAAGATTCGCTCGAAATCCTGGGGCGCGATGCCGATGCCGGTATCTTCGACATAAAGGCCAAGCCGCGCCGTCTCGCCGATCAGCGTCGCCTCAAGACCCACCGTGATCCGGCCGCTGTCGGTGAACTTGACCGCATTGTTGAGGAGGTTGAGCAGCACTTGTTTCAGCCGCACCGCATCGCCTACGACAGACGGCAGGCTGATCTGCGCCGGTGCCTTCTCGATGGTCAGGCCGCGCTTGCGCACCTCGGGCAGGATGATCTGCGTCGCCTCGCGCACGACATCGCAGACCAGGAAGGGCCGTTCGACAAGATCGAAATCCATCGTGTCGAGGCGCGTGCTGTCGAGCAGGTCGTCGATCAGGCGCAGCAGAACGGCGCCACTATCGCGGATCGCGTCCAAAAGAGCCGCCTGCTGAGCGTCAAGTTCGGTACGCTCCAGCAGGGCCGCGATGCCGAGGACACCGTTCAGCGGCGTGCGCATCTCGTGGCTCATCCGCGCCATGAAGCGGGATTTATGCGCATTGGCGTCGCGGTCGCGCCGCCGCTCCTCCTCCAGCGCGCGGGCCTGGCGAAGCGTTTCGGTAATGTCGCGCACGGTGAAGACGAAGGCGCCGTCGCGCGTCATCTCCTTGGTCAGTTCCAGCGTCTCGCCGGTGAAGAGCTGTCGGATGGTGAAGCGGCGCCACGGATCGAAGACGAAAGACCGTCGGTGAGCCAGCTCCTCTTCGCGCCGCTCGGGTGTCAGCGCATCGAGATCGCCGCAGAGGCCGAGGAATGTGTCATAAGGCATGCCCCGCCATACGCGGCTGTGATCCATGCGGTAGATCGAAAGGGCGCGGCGGTTGAACTCGATCACCCGGCGATTGGCATCGATAAGGAAGACACCGTCCGAGATGTTCTCGAGGATCGTCGCGAGATGCGCGCCGCCGGCCTCCACCCGCTCGGGCGGGATCGGTTCCGCGCCCTCGAACAGCGTGACGACGGTCGATCCCTCGGGGGTCACGGCGCGGTGGATGGCGACCTGCGTCCCGTCGCCCAGGCGGTGGGCGTCGTCCTCCGGTCCGTCAGGACCCCAGGGTGGCATATCATAACGATGGCGCAAGCTCGGTGCCTGCTGCTCGGTGCAGTAGCGCGCCATGAACCGACGATTGGCCACGGGCTGCCGGCGATCGGGCGGCCAGACGACAACCGCCCATGGCAGCGCCTCGATCACGTCCTGCAGGGCGGGGCCCGCAGTATCCACAAGATCAGCAATACCCGCTGTCATATGCCATCAACCCATTAAGAAAACACCGTGATCATATCTTAACTCAACAGCACAGGAGACCGCAGGGGCAACGCCCTCACAAGGCTCGCCGTCGCTTGCTCCCGCGTGTCCCAGGGCGTGGCCCCTGCGCATATCCTGTCGCTTGCTCCACCTCCGCCTATCGCGCACAAGGCGCGCCAGAATATGGCGATGCGGAGGAACGGTTCCATGAAGCTACTGATCCTGGCCGGTGACGGCATCGGGCCCGAGGTCATGGCCGAGGTGCGCCGGGTGATCGACTGGCTGGGCGACACGCGGGGGCTCGCCTTCAGCGTCGAGGAGGATCTGGTCGGCGGCGCTGCTTATGACGTGCATGGCACGCCGCTCGCCGATGAGACCATGGCCAAGGCTCAGGCCGCCGATGCGGTGCTGCTGGGCGCCGTCGGCGGGCCCAAATACGATGACGTCGATTTCAGCCTCAAGCCCGAGCGGGGCCTGCTGCGGCTCCGCAAGGAGATGGATCTCTACGCCAATCTGCGCCCCGCGCAGTGCTTCGATGCCATGGCCGATGCCTCCTCGCTGAAGCGCGAGCTGGTCGCCGGGCTCGACATCATGATTGTGCGCGAGCTGACCTCGGGCGTCTACTTCGGCGAACCGCGCGGCATCATGGATGACAACCAGGGTGGCCGGATCGGCATCAATACCCATCGCTACACGACCGAGGAGATCCGCCGCGTCGCCCGCTCGGCCTTCGAGCTCGCACGGGCACGCGACAACCGCGTCTGCTCGATGGAGAAGCGCAATGTGATGGAGGCCGGCATCCTCTGGCAGGAGGAGGTGCAGTGGGTCCATGATCACGAATACCCGGATGTGGAGCTCAGCCACATGCTGGCCGATGCCGGGGCGATGCAGATCGTGCGCGCGCCGAAGCAGTTCGACGTGATCGTCACCGACAACCTGTTCGGCGACATCCTGTCGGATGCGGCGGCGATGCTGACGGGCTCACTCGGCATGCTGCCCTCGGCCTCGCTCGGCGCCCCGGCTGAGAACGGGCGGCCCAAGGCGCTGTACGAGCCGGTGCATGGCAGCGCGCCCGATATCGCCGGGCAGGGCAAGGCCAATCCGATCGCCTGTATCCTCAGCCTCGCCATGGCGCTCCGCTACTCCTTCGGCCTCGGCGAAGAAGCCGACAGGGTCGAGAAAGCAGTCGATACCGTCCTCGCCAATGGCGTGCGCACAGCTGACCTTCTGGGCGGCGCAGGCACGCCGGTGTCGACCGCGGGCATGGGCGACGCGATCCTCGCCGCGCTGGATGGCGCCACCACGTAGGGTGGGGTTCAACCCCACCACTCCGACCACCCCCGCCACATTGACGACGGCCCCAACCACCCCTCGAGAGCAAGCCGGCCGAAAGCACCCGCGAACCGGTAGGGCCGTCGCAGGGCGCGAACAACGTCACGTCAAGGCAGTGTCACCGTGACGCCGGCGCCGCCCCAGCCATGCACGCTGTCATGCGCCTCGACCCGGATGTCAGTGATCCCCTCGGGGATCGCGACACCGGAAAGAGAGCGGGTGAAGGGCTGCTCGTTCACATGCGGATGGTGCAGCACCCGGGTGCCGAGCACGGTGCCGTCCGGCGCCACGACGCGGAAGGCATCGGCATAGTGCTCCCAGCCGGTATCGGCATGGGCCACGGTTGCCGAGATCGTCCAGGTCGCGCCGGACTGGCGCGCCTCGGCGGCGATCACGTCGGCCGGACCCGATGCCGCCGGTTCCGGCACCACTCCGGCGAGGGCTGCACAGGCCATCGGTAGCAGGCTGCGACGCATGGCTGATCCTCCGTTATCGTTCACCGCACCTTAACGACGGGCGCGACATCTGACGCTTATGCCTAGCATGGAGCGCCCCGGATGATCAGCCGTGCCCATACCGTGGCCTTTCTCGGGGTCGAGGCGCGACCGGTCGAAGTGCAATGCGCGATCTCGGCCGGGGTGCCGGCTTTCACCGTGGTCGGTCTGCCCGACAAGGCGGTGAGCGAGAGCCGCGAGCGGGTGCGCACGGCCTTGACGGCGATGGGCCTGGCGCTGCCGGCCGGGCGGATCGTAGTCAACCTATCGCCGGCCGACCTGCCCAAGACCGGCTCGCATTTCGATCTCGCCATCGCGCTGGCGCTGCTGGCGGCCTGCGGGGCCCTGCCGGCCGAGGAGGTCGACCGCATGGTAGCGCTCGGCGAGTTGTCGCTGGATGGCGAAGTGCGCGCGGTGCAAGGCGCGCTACCGGCCGCGCTGCTGGCCGCGGCCTCGGACAAGACGCTCTGTTGTCCCGCCGCCTGCGGGGCGGAGGCCGCTTGGGTCGGGGCCTGCGAGGTGGTCGCACCCGGCACGCTGCTGGCGCTGGTCAACCACCTGACGGGGGCGAGCCCGCTCCCCCCGCCCGAGCCGGGCATGGTGGCCGAGCGGCGCGTGATCGGTGATTTCTCGGATGTGAAGGGGCAGGAGAGCGCGCGCCGGGCAGTCGAGGTCGCAGCGGCGGGCGGGCATAACCTGCTGATGGTCGGCCCGCCGGGGTCGGGCAAGTCGATGCTGGCGGCCCGGATGACCGGGATCATGCCGTCGCTCTCGCCGGCCGAGGCGCTGGAGGTTTCGACCATCTACTCTCTGGCGGCTGAACCCGGCGATGGCACCATGTTCCGCGAGCGACCCTTCCGCCAGCCGCACCATACGGCGAGCGAGGCGGCGATCATCGGCGGCGGCCGGATCGCCCGGCCGGGCGAGATCAGCCTCGCCCATCACGGCGTGCTGTTCCTCGACGAGATGCCGGAGTTCTCGCGCAAGGTGCTCGAGGCGCTGCGCCAGCCGCTGGAGACGGGCATGGTCGCCGTGGCCCGGGCCGAGAGCCATGTGACCTTTCCCGCCCGTTTCCTGCTGGTGGGCGCCATGAACCCCTGCCGCTGCGGCTATCTGGCCGATGCGGCGCGGGCCTGCGGTCGGGCACCCCGATGCGGTGAGGATTATCAGTCCAAGCTTTCGGGACCACTGATCGACCGCTTCGACATTCGCATCGAGGTACCGGCCGTGGGCGCCGAGACGCTGTGCCTGCCGGGCCATTCCGACACGACCGAACGGGTGGCGGCGCGCGTCGCCGATGCCCGCGGCGCCCAGGCCGAGCGCTCGGGCGACGGGGCAATCAACGCGATGCTGGAGGGCGATATCCTGACCCGCGCAGCGACGCCGGATGCGCCGGGGCGCGATCTTCTGGGCCGTGCGGCCGAGGCCCTGCGCCTCTCGGCCCGCGGCTATACCCGCGTGCTCCGTCTGGCGCGCACCATCGCCGATCTGGAAGGCGTGACCGGCGTCGGGCGGGCGCATGTGGCCGAGGCGGTCGGATATCGCCGTGCGATGGCGTGAGACGGAGCAAACGGAATCGCGGCTGGTCGCCGCGATGCGTCGCGCGGTGGTGCCCGGCCGGGTCTGTCGGTGCCGCCCAAAGGACGGTGCATGATACTGGCTGAGGCGGAAGCGGGCTGGGGAGAAGCCTGCGGGGGCTTCAGATCGAGCATCTGCAGCTGCCGTGCCGCGTCAAGGTCGAGCGGGCTCCGCCCGTCGCGTGCCGCGACCCTTGACCCGGCCCGGCAGCTGCGCCGGTTAACTTGTGGGGGACCGGCCGCCGGGTTCCTCGCTATTGGCCGGGACGCGGCCATCCCGTTGCCTTGGCCCGGCGGCCGCAGGGGCGGACCTCGACCCAGTCGCCGCAGTTCATCTTGTAGCCGTTGGTCGCCCCCGTCCCGCCATAGACCGGCACGTTCCAGAGGCGCGCGAAACGGTGCATCAGCCGCGGCTTCAGCGCGACATGGCAGCCCATGAAATGCACGAAACCGCCGCAGGCGAAATGACCGCGGAGTGCTGACAGCACCGGCGCGAGCCGGTCGAAGCTGGTCTCGGTCACGAGGTCATCGCCAAGCTCCAGACCGTCGCGCCAGCCATGGTCTACCACCCTCAGCGCGGCGAGCCGTTCATGCGGTGCCAGCGCGCCGGTGACATTTTCGACCATGGTCTCGGCCGAGGTCATGGACACCTCGCCGATCGTTGTCAGCGCGATGAACGGACCCCAGAGCGCACCGGTGATCCCGGCCCGCCAATCCACCCGGTCGTCGATCACGTAGAGACTGCGTGCACCTGTCATTTCCGGGACATAGGTATTGTTAACCCCTGAGGCGAGCATGCGGCGGCGCCGAGAGCCCTAGGCAACGCCGGAAAAAGGGTCTAGGTCGCGGACGCTTGGCGTCTTGGGGCCGTGCCGCTGCAGCTTCGCGCGGCGCGCCGAGGCCCAGGACGAGACCGGGATAAGACCAGTTTAGCACTGGGATAGGACCGGGGTACGAGCGGCAATGCGCCCCGTGACAGGAAAGGAAAGGACCATGGGTTACCGCGTCGCCGTCATCGGAGCCACCGGCACCGTCGGACGGGAAATGCTCAACATCCTCGACGAGCGGGCCTTCCCCGCCGATGAGGTCATCGCCCTCGCCTCGCGCCGCTCGCTCGGCACGGAGGTCAGCTATGGCGACGAGACGCTGAAGACGCGCGACCTGGAGACCTTCGACTTCAAAGACACGGATATCGCGCTGTTCGCCGCGGGGTCGGGCCCGGCCAAGGAATATGGCCCCCGCGCGGCCAAAGCGGGCGCCGTGGTGATCGATAACTCGTCGTTCTACCGCTACCAGCCCGACGTGCCCTTGATCGTGCCCGAGGTGAACCCGGAGGCGATCGACGGCTATGCGCGGCGCAACATCATCGCCAACCCCAACTGCTCGACGGCCCAGATGGTGGTGGCGCTAAAGCCGCTGCACGACCGCGCCCGGATCAAGCGGGTGGTGGTCGCGACCTACCAATCGGTCTCGGGCGCGGGCAAGGACGGGGTCGACGAGCTCTGGAACCAGACCAAGGGGCTGTATGTCCCTGGTCAGGAGGTCGACCCGGCCAAGTTCCAGACGCAGATCGCCTTCAACTGCATTCCCCATATCGACGTCTTCATGGAGGACGGCTCGACCAAGGAAGAGTGGAAGATGGTCGCCGAGACCAAGAAGATCGTGGATCCCGCGATCAAGGTGCAGGCGACCTGTGTGCGCGTGCCGGTCTTTGTCGGCCATTCCGAGGCGATAACCGTGGAGTTCGAGGACCCGCTGGACGAGGACGAGGCGCGCGAGATCCTGCGCGAGGCGCCGGGTCTGATGGTCGTCGATAAGCGCGAGGACGGCGGCTACATGACGCCGGTCGACTGCGTGGGCGAGTTCGCGACCTATGTCTCGCGGCTGCGCACCGACCCGACGGTGGAGAACGGCCTCAGCTTCTGGTGCGTGAGCGACAACCTGCGCAAAGGGGCGGCGCTCAATGCCGTGCAGATCGCCGAACTGCTGGGCCGGCGCTGCCTGAAGAAAGCATCTTGATACTTTTGCGCCCGCGCCGCGCGGGCCGCTGAGCACCACAGACCCTTGGGGCCCTCCGACCCGGTCGGCGGGCCCGTTGCATTTTCGTTGCAAAGGGTGGCTGGCCGCGCTGGGCGCCACCGGCGAAAGCACCATAAAATCAGCGATTAACGATATTTCGAATTGCGATTGTCTGGGCGTGAAAACCGTCAAAACGAAATATTCGACCGTTAACTATCTTCATGATCGCGACGTGCCCAAGTAATTCCGGCGAGAAACGCTCAAACGTCAGTAAAAATTGACACTTGATTGCGTCAACTTGTCGCGACAGTCTTCTCTCAGATCACGGGACTGGTCTGGCCAATGCCGGGTCGAGCCGGTGTTCGGCGGTGGTTTCGGTGGGGGGTCTACCCAGCCAGTTGCCGCGCAGTAACGGTGCGTAAAACGCAGAGGAGGAGACGATGTCTGACGAGGATGCCGACAAGGTCTGGCCGACCGGCCTGACCGTAAAAGAGGCGGAAGAGATCCACAGCCAGTTGATCGACGGCACCCGGGTCTTCGGCGCTATCGCGCTGCTGGCCCATTTGCTGGTCGCCGTGTCGACGCCGTGGCTCGGCTGAGGGGAGAGCGCAGATGAACAACGCACGCATGTGGTTGGTGGTGAAGCCCACCGTCGGCATCCCCGTCTTTCTCGGCGCCGTGGCGATCGGCTCCTTCTGCGTCCATGTCGCCGTTCTGAGCAACACGACATGGGTCGCGGACTTCCTGTCCGGCCAAGAGCTGGGCAGCTCTCAGACCGCCGCGATCGAAGCGCCGGTGAAGGCCGCCAGCGTCACGCATGGCCAGTCGATCACCGTGGTTCTGCCGGATGGCACCACGGCCGAAGCGATCATCCAGGATCCACCGGTGACGGTGGCGCGCCACGGATTGCCGGCACGAGAGTAGCCGGCGGCCACAGGCGCCGCGGGCGCGCGGTCCGGCCATGCCCCGCGCCCGCGATCCCCTCGACGCGCATCGACTGCCAGGTCTGCCGGCGCGCATCGCACGCATGCCTCTCAGCGAGCAGACGAACCCAACGGGCGTACCCACACGATGCCGAGCCTTCGCGCCATGACCACACGGACGTTGACGCGCCTCGGCCCGCGGTTCCTACCCTTTGCCGATGTCGCCTCCGAGACCATGCCGCTTGGCCGCCTGCTGAGGCTGTCGCTCTTCCAGATCACTGTTGGCATGGCGCTGGTGCTGCTGGTCGGCACGCTCAACCGCGTCATGATCGTCGAGCTGGCCGTCCCGGCCTCGCTGGTCGCGGTGATGATCGCGTTGCCGATGCTGGCGGCACCCTTGCGCGCGCTGATCGGCTTTCGCTCCGACACCCATGTCTCGGCACTCGGCTGGCGGCGGGTGCCGTTTATCTGGAGGGGGACGCTGCTGCAGTTCGGCGGGTTCGCCGTGATGCCCTTCGCTTTGCTCGTGCTGTCGGGCCATGGCGAGGCGGCGCATGCACCGGTTTGGATCGGCTATGCCAGCGCGGCGATCGCCTTCCTGCTGGTCGGCACCGGGGTGCATATGGTGCAGACCATCGGCCTCGCGCTCGCCACCGATCTGGTCAGACCCGAGGATCAGGCGCGCGTCGTCGGCCTCATGTTCACCATGCTGCTGATCGGCATGATGGTGAGCGCGGTGATCTTCGGCGCCCTGCTGGAGGCGTATAGCCCGGGTCGGCTGATCCGCGTTGTGCAGGGGGCGGCGGTGGTGACCGTGATCCTGAACGTGGTGGCGATCTGGAAGCAGGAGCCGCGCGACCGCCGGCGCGCCATGGCGCCGCCCGATCAACAGTCCTTCGGCGAGGCCTTGACGTCCTTCGTGGCGGCCCCTAGGGCTGTCAGGCGCCTGTTGGTGATCGGCCTCGGCACGATGGGGTTTGGCATGGCGGACGTCGTGCTCGAACCCTTCGGCGGCCAGGCGCTCGGCATGAGTGTGGCCGAGACGACGCGGCTGACCGCGATCATGGCCATCGGCGGTCTGACAGGTTTCGCGCTCGCCTCGCGGGTGCTGTCGCGCGGAGTGGCGCCGCTGCAGATGGCCGGGCTGGGGCTGATCACCGGCATCCCGGCCTTTGGCGCGATCATGGCGGCCCCTGCGGCCGGGACGGCGGGCTCTCTCGTGGCGGGCACGCTCGTTCTCGGCCTCGGCGCAGGGCTGTTCGGCCACGGCACGCTCAGCGCGACGATGCGCGCGGCGCCGCCCGACAAGGCCGGCCTCGCGCTTGGTGCCTGGGGCGCGGTTCAGGCGACGGCCGCGGGCATCGCCATCGCGCTCGGCGGGCTCATGCGCGATGCGATTTTGACGCTGTCGGGCAACGGCGCGGTCGATCCTGCCGCCGCCTACCTGCCCGTCTTCGCCCTTGAGATCCTGTTCCTCGCGATCGGCGCGATCCTGCTGGGCCCGGCGATGGGCGGCCTGTTCCGCCGCCACGAGAACACCACATCAGGAAAGATCGGCCGCGACGCCTAGGCATCGGTCACGACCCTGACATCGGAGGCCGGCCCGAGGGGGCCAAGACGGACTGGAGGGAAGCATGCCGACCATCATCACACGGCTCTACGAAAGCGAGGCCGCCGCCGAGGAGGTCTGCGCCGCGATGCGCGACGCCGGCATCGGCGCCGACGCGATCACCATGGTCACGTCCGAGACCGCCGGCGGAGATGTCGAGGGCGCGGTCGCTGCAGCGGGCGTCCCATCGGACGACGTCGCCTCGGTCGCCATGGGCATCGGCGCCGGCGGCACGCTGGTCCTTGCCTATGCGGGTTTCGGCAACGGCATGGCTCTCAAAAAGGCCGCGGGCAGCGCACCGGCGACGCGCGTGTTCGACCGGTACTCCTCGGATCTGCAGGGGCGCGCCGGGCTGAGCGTCATCAAGGGCAAGACCTACTACCTGTCCGATCCAAAGCGCCCGCCGCTCAGCGACAGACGGCATGCCCTCTCGTCGAGGATGGGTTGGAAGATGCTGTCGGACCGGCGCAAAGGCCGCGAGGTCCTGACGGAGAATGACCGCAAGATCATGCCCTTCAAGCCACTGACGGGCTGGAAGCTCGGCACCAGGCTGTCGAACAAGGCGACACCCTTCTCGGACGCGATGGGATGGAAGACCCTGAAGGACCCGAAACCCGCGGAAGACCTGCTGTCGCGCGACCCGACGCCGTTTTCCACCTGGCTCGGCTGGAAGACGCTGACCCCGTACTGAGCGCCGAACCACCCACAGCGACCACGACGGTTGCGTGCCCCACCCAGTCATGATCAGGGCACGCCATGCTGCTGGTTTCAAGACAAAACCTTTAACCAAAACCTGGGCTTAGGCCCTCCGTAAACCGAGCCTTGACCTTGCCCGCGCACCCTCTGGGCGCCATCCTGACCGGGATGTCGGTCTTTTCTCATTGGCGGGCAGCCCGGCGCGATGGCGCTGGTCGGGCGCTGTTCGGGCGCTGGGGCGGTACGACATGGTGATGCGATGACCGTCGTCGCCATCGGACTTGTCGGCCTTGTCGTCCTGTTGTTCGCGGCCGCCATCGCCGTGCCGCTCGCGCGCCGTTTGGCGCTGCCCGAGACGGTGATCTTCGCCCTGTTCGGCTTGATCCTCGGCATCGCGACCACCGTGATGGACGAGGGGCCCTTCGGCGGGCTCGTCAGCGCCTATGACAGCTGGTTTCTCGAACAGCTCGCCCTCGACACGCAGTCGATGCTCTACCTCTTCCTGCCGCCGCTGCTGTTCGAGATGGCGATCGCGGTCAATGTGCGCCGCCTGCTGAACGAAATCGGCGTGGTGGCGATCATGGCGCTGCTCGCCGTGGCGGTGGCGACCATGGTGATCGGCTCGGCGCTCTGGGCCGCCTCGGATTTCGGGCTCGTCGCCTGCCTGCTGCTGGGCGCGGCGGTGGCCACGACCGATCCCGGCGCGGTGATCTCGACCTTCCGCGAATTGGGCGCACCCCGGCGGCTGCTCACCATCATCGAGGGCGAGAGCCTGTTGAACGATGCCGCCGCCATCGCCACCGTCGCGCTGCTGCTCGGCATGCTGCGCGGCGCGGTCGACCCCTCGGCCAGCGTGCTCGCGGTCGAAATCACCTACTCCTTCGGTGCCGGCGCGGCCGTCGGGCTCGCGGTCGCCTTCGTCTCGGGCCGGATCTACCCTTTTCTCGCCCGCTCAACCGCGGCCGAGGTCTCGGTCAGCGTCGTGGTCGCCTATGGCGCCTATCTCGCGTCCGAGCAGCTGATCGGCGGCTCGGGCGTGGTGGCGGTGGTGTTCGCCGGCCTCGCCACGGGGTCGAGCGCCTTTCTCCGCATGGGGCCCGGCAATTGGGTCACGGTGCGCGCCGTCTGGGCACAGATCGGGTTCTGGGCCAATGCCCTGATCATGATCATGGCGACCGCGCTGGTGCCCACGCTGATCACCCAGGCGGGGCTGGGCATCCTACCGCTGATCGCGCTGGTCTATGGCGCGGCGCTGACGGCGCGGGCGGTCGTCCTGTTCGGCGTGCTGCCGGTCATGGCGCGGCTCAATCTCACCGCCCCCGTGCAACCGGTGCAGGCCGCGCTGCTGGTCTGGGGCGGGGTGCGCGGCTCGGTCACGCTGGTGCTGGCCATCGCGATCACCGAGACCACAAGCCTCGGCGATAACGCGGTGCTGATCGGCGCCATCGCCGCCGGCTACACCCTGGCAACCATCTTTCTCAACGCCGCGACACTCGCCTGGCTGACACGGCTCCTCGGTCTCAACCGCCTGTCCGCCGCCGATATGGCGCTGCGTGAGCAGATCGTGGCCGGCGCGCTGGAACGGGTTCGGCGCGTGGTCAGCGACATGGTCCGCGCCCGCGATATGGAGCCCGAGGCCATGGCCGCGATCGAGACCGCACTCGGCCGTCAGCGCGCCGTGAGCGAGGCACAGGCGGCCGAGCAGGCGGCGACCGAGCGCGTCCCCTTCGGCCAGCGACTGCGTCTTGGCCTCAGGATCGTCAGCGGCCAGGAATTGCGTCTGATCCGCCGTGGCTTCGAGGAGGGCGCGATCGGCCCCCGCGTGGTCACGGCCCTCCGCGGCGCCGCGGAGCATGTGGCCGATGCCGGACAGGCCGGCGGCTGGGAGGCCTATCTCGCCGCAGCGGCGGAGACGCTGAGACCCTCCTGGCGCCACCGTGTCGCCATCGCGGTGCAGCGACGCCTCGGCTTCGACGCCTGGCTTCGCGGCTTGATCGAGATCGAGTTCACCACTTTGCTGGAGAGCGAGCGCGTCCTGCGGGAGCTGAAGCGCTTCATCGCCCATACCGCGACACCGATGGTCGGTGAGGAAGCCGGCGCGAAGCTCGCCCTGCTGGTCTCCCAGCGCCACGAAGCGGTGGAGACGGCGCTCGATGCGATCTCGATCCAATACCCGTCCTACGCCCTCGCGCTCGAGAAGACGCTGCTGACCCGTGCCGCGATCCGGCGCGAGCGCCAGCAGTACAAGCGCCTGTTGAACGATGGCGTGGTCGAGCAGGAACTGCATGACGATCTCGTCGCTGATCTCGACCGGCGCGAGCGCGCGGCGGCGCGGCCCCCCTCGCTCGACCTGTCGCTTACCGCCGAGCGGCTGCTCGATCTGGTGCCGATCTTCTCGGGGCTGGATCAGGCGCAGCGCCGTCTGCTGGCGCGAACGCTGAGGGTGCGTTTCACGACGCCGGGACAGACCATCCTGACCGCGGGCGAGCGCGGGTCGGAGATGTTCTTCATCGCCTCGGGGGCGGTCGAGGTCACGCGCGGCGAGGAGCGCCTGACCCTCGGCACCGGCGATTTTTTCGGCGAGGTCGCCCTGATCAGGCCATTTCGCCGACGCGAGAGCGGGGTCGTCTCGCTCGGCTACTGCAGGCTGCTTGTGCTGACGCAGCGGCGCTACCGCGAGCTGGCGGCACGCGATCCGGGTATCCAGCGCGCGATCACCGATGTGGCCCGCAACCAGCTCGCAACCGGCTTCCGCCCCGAGCCGACGAGGGGCACCGAGGCCGCCGCCGAGTAGCGAGCATGGCTGAGGTCGGGACCGCCGTCACCCCACCATAACCCCACCACCGCATCGCCTCCCTCCGACGCCCGACGCCGACGAAAACCCAGCCGGCGCCATGCTCTACGGCGTTTGGTACAGGAGGCTAGCAGCGCTTCAGCCAGTGTTGACCGCAGGAAGCGATAAGGCTAGCACGCGGCGCACGCCGGTATAGCTCAGATGGTAGAGCACGTCATTCGTAATGATGGGGTCGGGGGTTCGAGTCCCTCTACCGGCACCAAGACAGCGTATAACTCCATGTTTTGTCGATATTTTTCAGGGATCTGTCATCAAGGCCACCCTTCAGCCCACCCCGCCACTGCTACTGCTCGAGCCAAGTTGAAAAGCTCTTCGACATACAGCTCGACCATGGCGCGGCTCGGGACACCCATTCACGTCACCGAGAAGCTACTCAACCACGTTTCAGGAACGATCAGCAGCGTCGCCGCGATCTGCAACCGGCACAGCTTTGTGGACGAGATGCATACCGCTTTGGGGCGCTACGAAGCGCATATCGCCACACTGGTCGGCGACTGCTAGGTCGTGTTGAGAAAAGGGACGCAGAGGTTGCTCTGAGCGTGCTTCAAGCTGGTATCTGCGATGGAGACCAGCTTGGCACGAGACCTGATGTCGGACGAGGAATGGGCGTTTTTTGAACGGCTCATCCTGTCTCTTCGCGGCCCGAACGGGCGCTAACCCGCCAACCACCGGCGTGTTCTTGATGGGGTTTTCTGGATCGCTC
>JBCCJI010000037.1:0-29382 GCA_039027855.1 Pseudomonadota bacterium
ACCCAGCGCCGCAGTCGAAGCCGTCGATCGCTGTATCGCTGCTCGGACAGCCTGCGTGGTCGCGGCGCGTCCGCGGAGTACCTGGCCCATAGAGCCTCCTTCGCGCGATGGCAGAACAATACGCCATCACACGCAGGGACTAAACATGCAGTTTACCCACCCCGTTTCATGGACACCGCAAGGCTTTGAACGGACAGTCTGTGGCTGCCGAGAACGGGGAACGCGTATCCGCCCGTTTTCTGCGACTTTCAGGCAGCAGATCGTTGTGCGTGGCCGCGCTGAGTAGAGCATGAAAGATCTGGCGAAGGAGGCCAAGCGCTGTTCGGCCATGATCCCTTCCTGGGTGAAGCAGCTTAGCGTGATGCCGGTCGGGGCGCGGACGTCTTTGGCAGCACCCTCTGCGAGGAGCGCCGCCGCCCTAGCCGGCAAAACTGCCAGCTCAAGCAGACCCGGCGCCGCTCACCCGACTTGCCACGCAAGCGGCGGAGACGGTCGAGATCGCCGAACATCTAGTCCAAGCGCCATGGTCGACTCGCCGTGGCGGCGTAAGCGCAGCGATGGTCGCCCGACCGAGAAATGGTCAGTCGAGGCACACTAAGGTTTACCGAGATTTGGTTGCATTCCTGGGCTTTCCGGCGGATCATGTCGGCACACGCTAGCCTGAGCCAGCAGATTTCAGGTTTAGAGGTTGGCGGCGATGCACCCCGGACAGATGTGGCGATCCACGCCACGGATTGAGGATGAAGCTGGCTTTGCGTGGCTGGGCGGTGCGGGCATCGCGCCGATCACGCGAGCGTCGGGCACAGGACCGTGGTGACGGTGGGAGTGGGCCCGCCGCCGCCCACGGGTTGGATGCGGTTTGGCTATGCGTTGATCCTATTGAGTGTTCTCGGCGGGGTCGGCGTCGGCGCCTGGGGCGTCTTGGCGCCCGACAGCTCTTGGCCGGCGCAGTTCATACCATTGTCGGCGCTCGGGTTGCTCGCGATCGCAGCTTGGGGACCCCATCTCCTGACCTGGTCCCACAAGCGCAGGCTGATGCGCCTCGGCGCTGCTTCGCCGGACATGACGCAGTATCGCTGGCACAGTCACTGGTGTCAGATGGCCATGGTGCTGTTGAGCGCAATCGGGGCGGTCCTGTCCTGGTTGCTAGCCTGGCCTAAAGCCCAGGCAGACGGTGGCCTCGTCTGGTTCGGGATGGTCGCTCTCATCGCATTCCCGGCCTTGGTGGTGGGCAATGCCCTTGCGCAACACCCCGATCCCGCCTGCCGACAGCTGGCCCGTTTCGCCCGTTTCGCGACAGTCTCGCTCCTTGTCATCGGCCTCGCGACCGCCACGCAGGGGGCGGCGCTGCCCGTCGATATCGTGGCAGGTGACGCGCCGCTCAGCGTTTGGGCGTTGCGCATCGTCGGTGTCATGCACATCGCTCTCGCCATCGAGTGGATCATCCGCTCGGTCGCTTCGCCGTTCCTGCCACTGCGCTCAGCCGAGCGGCTGACGGCCTCGCTGATCCTCGATCTCGTCGCTGGAAGGCAGGTGGGTACGGGCGGCAGCTTCGAGGATCAGTTCGGCATCGATCTCAGCCAATCCTGGGCCGTGCATTTCGTGCGGACCAGCAGCGTCTGGCTGGTGATTTTCCTCTCGGTGGCGACCTGGGCGACGACGGCGGTGACGACACTGCGCGTCGATGAGCGCGGGCTCTACCAGCGTCTGGGAAAGATCGCGCCGACACCACTGGAGCCGGGGCTCCACGCGCATTTGCCATGGCCCTTCGGCTCGGTACGCCGGATCAGTTATGGCGGCATCGAGGAGGTGCGCTTGAACGCCGCTTTCGACACCGCGCCGGCGAGGGTGACGGATGTTGAAGCGCCCTCCACACAGCATGACGATCGCATTTGGTCGAAGAACCACGGCGAAGAACTGTTCCTGATGATCGCCAATCAGCCGCGATTGAACTCGGGCGAGAGCTACGAGTCGCAGCGGCACTACGAACTGTACCACGCCGATGTGGTCGTCACCTTTCGTGTGGGCCTCGATCCGGCAGCCAGCCTGCGCGGCACCTACCATGTTGCCGACGCCGTGAAACTGGTTTCGCAGATCGGGCGCCGCGAACTGATCGAGTTGTTCAACGACCGGACTGCGGAGGATCTGCTGTTCGCGGACTTCTCCGAGTTCTCACAGTCCCATCATGGCGCCGTGCAGCGGCGCCTCGATGCACTGCAAACCGGCATCGACGTTGTCGATGTGATCTTCGAGGCCGTGCATCCGCCGATCGATACGGCGGCCACTTTCGAACGCGTCCACGCCGCCGAGAAAGAGAGCTCCGTCCAGGTCAACATCGCCCGCGCCGCTGCCGAGCAGATCCGGGCGACCTCGCAGATCAATGCGGCGCGGAGTAACGACGAAGCCCGCGCCGATGCCTTCTCGGAAACCGCCAACGCGCGCGCAGAGCGCGAGGTGTTCGCCGCCGAGCGGATAGCCCTTCAGGATCATGCCGAGATCTTCGCGTTCGAACGTGCCCTGCAGGCGTTCGAGCGTACGTTTGCCGAGAAGAACCTGATCATCATCGATCCGGAGATCGAAGCCGATCAGGGTTTCGTCGTCGATCTGACGGACGGCGCGCTGAGCACACCAGTGCAGGAATAGAAGGCCCATAGGATGACACGACTTCGTTCGCTGCGCGTGTGGATCGCCGCCCTGCTGCTTGTGTTGGCCGCCGCGGCGGCGTCCGTGGTGACGATCACGCCTGACCGCAGCCTGATCGTGACGCGCTTCGGTCATCCGACCCGGGTGCTGGTGCAGGATGGTGTGGGATGGCGTTGGCCGGCCCCGATCGAGCGCACCATCAGCATCGATAACCGGCTGCACTCCACCTCCTCGGGATTTATCAACACGCCCATTGCCGATGGCGATGCTGTGTCCACTCTGACCATGGAAGCCTTCGGGGTCTGGCGCGTGCCGCGTGAGCGCGGCGCCGTTGTCACCTTCCTGCGGAGCCTGCGCAACGACCGGCAGGAGGCCGCTGATCTGCTGCGCAAGATCATGCAGTCGAAGATGCAAGAGATCGCGGGCAGCTATCAGCTGAAACAGCTGGTGAACGCACAGACCGACGCGACCCAGCTGGCGGCATTCGAGGAGCGGGTTACGCGAAGCGCGCAACAGGGCTTGCGCGAGGAATACGGTATCGAGCTTTTGGCGGTGCATCTGGAGCGCATGCAGGTGCCGGAAAAAACGCTGCTCAGCACAATCAACGCCATGGCCAAGGAGCGTGAGGTTTTGGCCGAACGTATTCTCGCTGTTGGCAAAGCACGGGCGGGCCAGATCCTATCGCAAACAGAGAGCGATGCGCGCACGCTCGAGGCCAAGGCCAACGAAGAGGCCGCAAGCATCCGCGCAAAGGCGATCATGGAGGCAAACCGGATCTACGCGGACGTGCACCGTGAAGATCCGGAACTCTACCGGTTCAAGCGTAGCCTCGACAGCCTTGAGACCATCATCGGCAAGCAGACCCGTATCGTGATCCGCGGCGATGCGCCACCATTCAATGCCCTGACCAATGCGCCGAAATCCGGTCCGCGGCGCCCCTCGACGGTCGGGCCCGGCAGGGATCTCGAATTGGGGTCAACCCGGTGAGCGAGAGCGTCAACGACCAGCGGTACGCCCGAGAGCAGGACCAGGCGCTCGCGCGTTCGCTGCGGACGGCGATGCGGTTTGTGCTTGCCCTGATGGTGGCCCTCGCGGGCATCTGGCTCGCCAGCGGCATGGTGTCGGTGCCGGCGGATCGGCAGGCTGTGGTGATTGCCTTTGGAGATGCAAAAGTCCGAGCGCAACAGGGCGGTGGTCTGGTCTGGTGGTGGCCATCACCGATCGGCGAGGTCCGTCTGATCCCGGCAGCGAGCCGCAAGTTCTCTCTTGACGTCAAAGGGCTCGAGCCGAAGGGCGTTAGCTTCGACCCCCGGGTGCTGGGCTATGTAATTACTGGTGATCACGGCGCGATCCATATCGGCGCTACGGTTTTCTGGCGCGTGCGCGACCCGGTCGCCTACGCATTCCTCGCCGACGCGGAAACCTCGCGGCGCACGCGCGAGATCGATGCAATCCCAAAAGTCGAACAGGCGATCCGTCGAGCCTTTCAGCGCGCGGTTATTCACACCAGTGCCCGGGTCGACCTGAACACCATCCGCGTGACCGGCAAGGAGCAGATCCGTCGTGACCTGATCGCCAACATGAACACGCTCCTCGACAGCCGCGGTACCATGCCCTTCGCGGTGACGGTGGAGAATATCGAGTTCAACTCCGCCCTGCTGACCTGGACGCAGGACGCCTTCGACCGAGCCCAGCGAGCGCAGAGCGAGGCCGACCAAATGATCGCCGAGGCCGAGAGCGCACGCGCCAACGCGCTGGCCTTAGCCGAGGAGAGCGCGGCGCAGATCATCGGCTCCGCCAGAGCGGGCGCCAACGAGATGGTCAGCATGGCTCGCGTACGCACCAAGCCGATTACGGCGTTGGCCACGGCCGATCCCGTGGACCGGAGCGTCGTCCTCTACCGACTCTGGCGCGACAGCATCGACCGGCTCTTCCAACAGGCGCATACGACGATGATCGTGCCCGATCATGAGAACCTGCGCGTCCTGCTTCCAACCGCCGCGCCAAGCTTGGAGGACGGCCGACAATCCGCCGTGACGACCGGTGACTGATCTGGCGAGATCAGAGGCCGCGGCACCAATGGCATCGCAGCCCAAAGCGCCGGTGGGGGACGCCCTCAGCCGCAACGAGAAATGGTCTCTCGGCAGCCGACTGGTCCTCGCCACGGTCGCCGGGTGGTTGCTGCTGTTCAGCTGGGCGATCCGCTGGCTCGTCCCCGAGCAGGAAGATCTCGGCCTGCTCTCGGTCGGGCTCTCGTCGGTCCTCATCAGCATTCCGCTTTTTCGAAGAGCGTGGCGTTCGCTCACGTCGAACGAGATCGATGGTCTCGCAGACCAGCTTGTCGTAACCGCCATCATCGCGGCTTGGGTCACCGGTCACCTCGACGCCGCCGCCCTCGTGCCGCTGGTGATGGTGCTTGGCCATGTGCTGGAGGAGAGGAGCCTGTTCGGCACCCGAGAGGCCATCGCCGCGCTCGGCACGCTCACCGAGACCACCGCAAGACGCAAAGAGGGCGATGACTGGGAGACGGTCCAGGCGACCGCCCTGCGTCGTGATGACATCGTCGAGCTTAGGCCGGGTGATTTCGTCCCGGCAGACGTCATTGTGCTGAGCGGCCGGTCCGCCGTCGATGCCTCCGCCATCACGGGTGAGTCTATCCCGATCGACGTGGGTATCGGCGACGAGGTTGCAGCAGGATCGATCAACACCGACGGGTTGCTGACGGCGCGCATCATCGGCACTGGCGAGGAAACGACGCTCGGCCGGGTCGTGCACCTGATGCAGGAGGCGGAGAAAGGTAAGCCGCCCGTTGTCCGCATGCTGGAGCAGTATGCCGGCTACTATCTGCCCATCGTGCTGATGTTCGCCTGCATGGTGTTCTTCGTGAGCGGCTCGATGACGAGTGCGATGGCCGTGCTGGTCGCCGCTTGTCCCTCGGCTCTGGCACTCGCCGCACCGGCCACTTCGGTCGCCGCCATCGCAGTGGCCACGCGCTTCGGCGTACTCATCAAATCGACCGCCTTCATCGAAGAACTCACGCGCTGCGACGCTGTGCTGTTCGACAAGACTGGCACGGTGACCGAAGGCGCGCTCCGCGTCGTCGGATTTACGGGTGCCGAAGGTGCCGGACTGGAACAGATTAAGGCCCATGCCGCTGCCCTCGCGAGCGCTTCCACCCATCCGGTGTCGCGTGCAGTCGCATCGCTTGGCGCCGGCAGCATACCCGTCGTCGCGGAGGTGACCGAGATCGCCGGGCTTGGCGTCGAAGCGCAGATCGATGGGCGACGCTGGCGCCTGGGACGCGCTGCCCTGCACAGTGGCGCCGGGGTCGAGACACTACCCGAACCCCGGCATGATGGCCCTATGGTAGGCCTTTCCTGCGATTTGCAGTTTATCGGCTGGATCCATCTGGCCGATACCGTTCGCGCCGAGGCCCCGACGGCATTGAACGACCTGCGCGGGATGGGGTTCGATCGACAGATCATCGTCTCGGGCGACCGCACGACCGTGGTCGAGGATGTTGCACGCAGGCTGAACATCGACGTAGCGATCGGTGGTGTGCTGCCAGCCGAAAAGCTGGAACAGGTTCTGGCGCAGCAACGGGACAATCGCCGTGTCCTCATGGTCGGTGACGGGATCAACGACGCGTTGGCGTTGAAAGCGGCGAATGTCGGCGTCGCGGTCGGGGGCGGCAACACCGATGTGGCCCTCGCCTCGGCTGACCTGGTTCTCAATCACGGGCGTTTGGACCGGCTCGTGCATATCGTTCAGCTCGCCCGCGAAGCCCGCGTCGTCATGAACATGAACTTTGCGATCGCGCTCGGCACCAGCGTGCTTTTCGTCATCCTTGCGGCGGCCGGGCTCGTTGGACCGGTGACCGTTGCCGTCATTCACAACATCGACGCGCTTCTGATCATCCTGAACTCAGCGCGACTACTTCAGTTCGATCCTGCTTCCACGACCGGTGATGCTGGTGTCAGCATGGCCGAAGCCGAAGCAGTTCCTGCCTAAGACGCGTCGCATCTTCCTTGATCCCTCTCCAGCAGGCGGAAGGGCACCGTTCGACCGCGCTCGCGACGACGATGAAAACGGCTGTCTCGTTGGTTGGCAGCGCTTGGCGACCAACCTCTCCCGTACCCTCAATCTCGAGGATCTGCGCTTTGTGGACCGATGCCGCCCCACTTCCGCGGGTCACGCGATAGATCGGGCTGCCCGCGCTGATGCGCGCTGGATGTAGCGGGACCAAACGCGCCGCGCCGCAGCCGTTTGTCGAGGTGATGATCCGGAAACCGATGAACAACCTCTTCGGCCAAGCTGCAAGGATTGATGACCTGTTTGGGTTTACCGCAGCATGACGCTGCCGTGCGCTGGAGCGAGCGGATCACATGTGCTGAAGTGCGGTCCAGCAGTCCGACGTTAGTCTCCTACTAAAACACTAAGAGAATGCGTTGCGCTGCGGGACATCTCTCTGTTATTCCAGGGTGCAGGCTAGCCCACCGCCAGCCGAAATTCCGACTGAGTGGTGACTGGTATGCGCTCCGACCTCGGACCTCGCGTTGAGGTGTCCCGTGATACTTCAGCTCCTGCACTGAAATGCCTGACATCGGCGTTCCACGAGATGCTTGCTCATGACGGCTTCGGCGAAATGCGCGTCGAGGTGCGCATCCTGAAGCGCGGCCAGAAAGAGGTCATCGTCCACTTCGGCAAGCAGTACAGGTTCGTGGTCGATGGCGCATGAGGACGCCCTAGGCCGGCGCGCCTTGTACGCGGTCTGCTCCATAGCTGCGGCCTTCGCGTGCAGTGCGGCAGCCCAGACGGCACCTGCCGAGCAGCAGCGCCCGTCTCCTTGGCGCGAACTGTTGCCAGAGGTCTCCTCGTCTGTCAGCAGGGCTGCCGAGGGAAATGACACCCGCGACGATGGCAGCCGTCCCGATCCGTTCTCACGCGATATTGTGGCCGAGCCCTCGGTGCGCGGAGCGCGCGAGCGCCCATTCGTCCCAGCTGCAACCGTACCTGCGAATATCCCGAGGCTGACACTGCTCGGCCTCGCCAAGACCTCGACTGAGGGCCCGGTGACGGCGCTCCTAAATGTCGACGGGCTCGGCACCTTCATCGTGCGCGAGGGCGAGACAATCTCCCTTCAACGCTCAAGCCGGCCCAGCCGCGATGGTGCGCCGGCCGACGACGTTCTGCGCATCAAATCGATCTCGGAACTTAGCGTAATTGTCGAAGTGGGTTCCTTCGGTGAGGTAATCGTCGTCCGATGAAGAGCCTGCTTACGAGACGGATTGCTGCGGCCGCGGCTGTCTTCTGGTGTGTGACGCTCGGCCCTGGGGATATCGTGCTGCGATCCACCCCGGCGTTCGCACAGGGGGCGCAGGCAACACCGGGCCGGGTGCCGGGCCGGATAGAGCGGCTTGAATTCCGCGATGCGACCGTCGGCGAGGCGGTGCGTTTGATCTCGGAGCTCAGCGGGGTCAACGTCTTTGCGTCCAATGCGGCGTCCGATGTTCAGATCGACATCACGATCCGCAACACCTCGGTGTCAGCCGCCGTCGCGGCGATCGCGCGCGTTGGCGGGCTGTCGCAGACCTTCGACCGTAGCGCCAATGCGTTCATCGTGCTGACATCCGAGGAATTCGCCGACGAGATCGTGGTGCTGCGTGACGGGCGAACGCGTATCTTCACGCTCCGGCATCAGAACGTTGTCACGGCGGCAAGGGTCATCGAGAACCTGTTCGGCGACCGGGTCGAGCTCGATCTCGATACCGAGGACCCCAATGCGCTGGTAGTCGAGACCGGATCGATCCAGGTCAGCCGATCGACCGGCGGCAGTTCTCGGAACTCGTTCAACGACAATGATGATGATGATGACAACGACAGTTCGTTCATCGACGAAGAGCGTGTGGATACTTCTCAATTGTCACCGGCGCGGCTGCGCCGTCTACAGCAAATCCGGGCTGCCCGGGAAGATGGGCTGACGGATCTGGAGACGTCGCTACTTGTCGACGAACTGGACTTGGCGCCGCCGATCTTCGTCACGATCAGCCGGGACCATAACCTGCTCTATGTGCGGACTTCGGATCTCGATGCACTTGCCGAGATCCAGCGGATCATCGCCGCCACCGACCGGCCGTCGCTACAGGTCTTACTCGAGATGAAGATCCTGGTCCTTTCGCGCGACGAGGCTTTCCGCTCGATCTTCAACTTTGGGCTCGCACAGAACTCCCAGACCTTCACCGGGCTGGAGAACCAGCAAGTGGACGGCCGGACCGGTTTCGACGCGGTCGGCCTCCCGATCACGGGGGCCGGCTCGTTCTTCTTCCAGTTCCTGAACGAGAACATCCTCGCGCAGATCGATCTGTTGGAGCAGGAGAACAAGGTACGCACGCTCTCCACGCCCCTGCTCGTTGCCACGAATAATTCACCCGCCGAGCTCTTTGTCGGCGACGAGGTCGTCCTGACGCGCGGTGTCGACACCGACACGGTGACGGGTAGCACAGGCGCGACATCGACCTTCACCACGGTGCGTACCGAACTGCGCGAAGTCGGCCAAACGCTCGAGATCATCCCACGGGTCAATGCCGATCGCACTGTCTCGCTGGCGATCCGGACAGAGAACTCCAACGTGATCGATGGTGGCGAGTCGCTGCCCTTCGTCTCGGCCGAGGGCGATGTCGAGCTGCTGCCGATCGACACGGTCAACACCGCGCGGATCTCGGGTACCGTAACAGCACGGGACGGCGCCACCATCGCCTTTGGCGGCTTGATCACGGCGTCGGAATCGGTGCTCGAGCAGCAGGTACCCATATTGGGCGACGTTCCGGTTCTCGGCACCCTGTTTAGCGGCGATGACCAGGCGGACGAACGCGCCGAACTGGTTCTGCTCATCACACCGCATGTGTACTCGACCGGATCGGAGGGCGAACGGATCGCGCGGGAACGGCTCGCGGAGCTTTCGCGGAACGAGCAGCTCGACAGCGCGGGCTTCTCCGCCTCCGATGGGGGTACGCCGGCGATCGATACACCGGACCAGGCGCAGAACTTCCTGCCGATGATCCGTTTTGCCTCGCAGCTCGCCAACGGGGTTTTTACCGATCTTTCCGGGGTGGTGCCCACCCCGGTTGCCGGCACGCCCGTCAATTTGCATCCCAGTGGTCGGCTTCCGGCCGAGCCCATCGCGTCCTGGCGCCGCGAGAACCTCTACGTAACCACGCTCGTGGTCGAGAACCTCGCCGACACCCCGACGACTATCGCGCTCGACCGGCTGAGAGGCGACTGGCTCGCCTCTGCCGTGGATGTCAGCGATCTCGCCCCTCGTGGAACCATGGGGTCACGGGGCTTTGTCTATCTCGTCTCGAACCGGCCATTTGCGGATGTCCTGCGAAACCTGCCGGTAGGAGGTCTGCTGTGACGGCTCTACGGTTGGCCATGCTCTTCATGGTTTTCGCGCTCGCTTCCTGCGAAGGCATCAAAGGGGCTTCCGAGTTCTCCAAGCGCAAGGCCTTCGAGGCCAAGTACCAGCCGATCGACCTGGTGGAGACTAACAAGAACCCGAACCGTGTCCTGACTGTGTTCGTCTATGCCGACGCCCCCTCCGGCGGTGACGGTCCGCGGGAAGGTTATGCGGTACAGGCGACGGCGGGGCGCGCCGGGGCACGGTAACCCGTGATCAGGCCAGGTCGTTGGGCGACCGGCTGGACCCTAGGGCTCTCGCGATGCGGGACAAAATGCTGGGAACGATGCGTCGGTGGGCGGCGATCGGGCCATTCCGTTCATGGAGGCCACGATGTTGACTTCTGCAGATCCTTCAACCGCGTTCCGCCCAGAGGTTATGTCTGCACCGAGTGGCGGGTTGCGGCTCAAGCTACTGCTGGTCGTGTTCTTTCTGTCTATCGGCGTCTTTGCCTGGACGATTTACGAACGGTCGGTGATCCCGGCCTACGGCGATGCGCCCGAGGACATGGCCATCTTTGACGTTGTCGATCCGCGTAGTCTCACGGCGGGCGATCTCACGACCCACAAGTTCGGCCAGGGTAGCTTCTCCGAGGAAGTGGCCAACCTCGACTGGCGGCTCTCGCTCATGTTCGACAAGGGCGACGGGCATTTCGAGCGCCCCTACAAGGTGGCGAGCGCCTCCTCGCAGGGCAGTAACGGCGACGGGCTTGGCCCGATCTACAACGCGACCTCCTGCGAGAGCTGCCATATGATAGATGGGCGCACCGAACCGCTGCCTGGCCAGGGCCTGCTTGTGCGCCTTTCGGTCCCGGGCACCAGCGACGTTGGGGGGCCCAAGCCCCATCCGGTCTACGGGGGCCAGTTCGGCGACGTCGCGATCCCGGGGGTGGCCGCCGAGGGCCGCGTCGATGTCCGGTATATCGAGATCGAGGGCACCTATGGTGACGGCACGCCCTACACCCTGCTGCAGCCCGAGATCACGCTCACCGAACTCGCCTACGGCCCACTCGGCAGTGACACGATGATGTCGTTCCGCGCCCCCCTTTCGATGTTCGGCCTGGGCCTCATAGAGGCAATCGCCGACGAGACGTTGCTGGAGCTGGCCGATCCTGAAGACGCCGACGGCGATGGGATCTCGGGCCGGACGAATATGGTCTGGGATCACGAGGCGGAACGGGTCGCGATTGGCCGATTTGGCTGGAAGGCAGAGCAGCCGACGATTCGCACGCAGTCGGCTGATGCCGCGCATAACGACATCGGCGTGACGAGCCCGATCTTCCCCCGTCAGACCTGCACCGACACGCAGGCGCTCTGCGCGGCGGCCATCGAGGGCCGGATGACGGTCGACGACCGCCATGACGAGGGCGAGTTCACCGACGAGATGCTGGAGGAGATGCGTGCTTATCTCGCGTTCCTCGCGGTGCCGGCCCGCGGCCATCTCGATCATCCGGCCGTGAACCGGGGCGAAGAACTGTTCGCCAGCATGGGCTGTGCCGCCTGCCATACGACCGAGATGCAGACGGGCAATGACCACAAGTGGCGCCGCCTGAGGAACAAAACGATCCGCCCCTATACCGACTTCCTGCTGCACGACATGGGTCCGGGCCTTGCCGACAACCGCCCCAGCTATACCGCGGACGGGCGGGAATGGCGGACGGCGCCCCTCTGGGGCATCGGCCTTCTGGAAACCGTGAACGGCCATACCCGGCTGCTGCATGACGGGCGAGCCCGCAACTTTCCCGAGGCGATCCTCTGGCATGGCGGTGAGGCGGAGGCCGCGAAAGAGGCCTTCCGCCTCGCTCCGGCCGCCGATCGTGGGGCGATCATCACCTTCCTCAAGTCGCTTTGAGGCAGAGCCTCGACCAGACCGGAGAGGCCGGGCCGATCTCTTCGAGGAGCATCCCGATGGCCGAAACCCATACCTCGCTGCCATCGCAGCTGGCCGCGAAACTCGCGAGACGGGTCGGAGAGGGCCTGGCGCTTGGGGGGACGCTGGGAGGGCGGGCAATACCAAGGCTGTGGCGCGCTGCCCGCCATCTCTTCGGCGAGGTCTCTCATGGGTCACACCGCGTGCTGGCGGAGGGGCGCAGTTTGGGCCAACGGGCAGTGGCGCTGCTGGAAAGCGATCTGTCCTCCAACCGCGCTGCAGACCCCGAGCCGGCCACTCCACCATCCAATGCAGGGAATAGAACAGGCTCGCTTCTCGCGCTCCCGCCGCTCGGCTCCCTCCGTCCCGAGGTCGCGGCGCTCGTGGGCGATATCTCATCGACGGTCATCGGGCGCGAGCGGGGAATCCGCTTGGCACTGGCCTGCCATTTTGCCGGCGGCCATCTGCTGCTGGACGGTCCGCCAGGCATGGGCAAGACGACGCTCGCCAGCGCTCTCGGTGCAGCCCTTGGCCTCGGCGTCCGGCGCATCCAGTTCACCGCCGACCTCATGCCAGGCGATATTCTGGGCCTCTCCATTCCCGATCGGGAAACCGGCGTCTTCACCTTCCAAGCGGGCCCGATCTTCTCGCCGATGGTGCTGGCCGATGAGATCAATCGTGCGCCCCCCCGGGCCCAGTCGGCGCTTCTCGAGGCGATGGAGGAACGGCGTGTCACTGTCGATGGCGAGACCCATGTACTGCCGACGCCTTTCTTCGTGGTCGCGACACAGAACCCCGTGGGCCAGATCGGTGCCTTCCCCCTGCCCGAAAGCCAGCTGGACCGTTTCCTGATGCGGATCTCCTTCGACCATCTGTCCCGGATTTCGGAACGCTCGGTGCTTCGGGCAGGCGACCTTCGCACCGCGGCCGGAATGCTATCGCCCGGTGGCACAGCAATGGTCGACCGGTCGGCGATCGGGCAGGTCCATGTCTCTGATCGGGTGCTTGGCTATGTGCAGGACCTGCTCGAGGCCTCCCGTGATCCTGCACGGTTTGCCGCCGGCCTCTCGCTGAGGGCGGGCCTCGGCCTTGTTGCGACGGCGCGCGCCTGGGCCTGGATGCACGGTCAGGACGCGGTGGAGCCGGACGACATCCAGGCCGTCTTCGATCCGGTCGCGGACCACCCGCTCGAAGGTCGCGGCGGCCTTTCCGCAGCGAGCCTGCGCAGTGAGGTGGCGATCGGATGAGCATGCCCGGCACCTCGGCGGGGCTGCGCCGGGCGCCGACGCCTCAGGGATGGGCGCTGCTCATGGCCGCGCCGGCGCTCTTCCTGCTGGCCGTGAATTACAGTTCCAACCTCGTCTTCACGCTGTCCTTCCTGGTGCTTTCGCTCATGATCAACGCGGGCATCGCGACGTGGCGTGGACTAGACGGCATAGAGGGCAACCTCGCCCCCGTCGCGCCAGCCTTCGCGGGTGAGCCGCTGACGCTGACCGCCCGGCTGAGCGGGCCTGCCACGCGCCGGTGGGCCGTTAGGCTCAGAGCATTGGGGCGTTCGGGGCCACCCGCCGGTGAGGCGCCCGACGCTCGGCTCGACCTATGCACGGCTGGCCGTGGGCCGCTGGCACTCGGTATCCCAGAACTAGAGACGCGCGACGCGCTTGGACTTTTCCGTGTCCGCAGGGCGCTCGGCAACCATAGTGACGACGCTGGGATAGAGGCAATGATCTGGCCAGCGCCCGACTGGACTGCCCCGGCAGAGGGGGTGGAGACCGGCCTGTCCGGAGGGCGGGCATGGAATCGCGACGAGATCGCGGGCCTGCGCCCCTGGCGCCATGGCGACACCCCAGTCGACATGGCGTGGCGGGCAACGATGCGCCGAGGCGAGCCTATTGTCCGCGATTATGAGGCCGGCCATGCACGCGGCGCTCGGCTGTTCTCGTGGTCCGGCGTCGCGGGTGCCGGTCCGGAAGCGGGCTTGTCGCGCCTGTCAGCTGGGGTCATTAGCGCCAACCGGCAGGGGCTCGCAGCCGGTCTCGATCTCCCGGGGCTGCGCATCGATCCGGCAGAGGGAGAAGCACAGCTCGGTCTCTGCCTCGATGCGCTCGCGCGGCATGGCGGCAGAACCGGGCGGCTGGCATGACGCTGCCCGGGCGGGGTGCACCGAGGTTACACCGGCACGGTGGCCCCGGCGGCCCGGGCGGCTTTTATCGCCAGCGGCTGCACGCCGCCTGCGTGCCGACGGCGGCACTTCTCATCCTCGGCGTTGCCGTGAATATGCTGCACTGGCCGCTGGCAGGCACCGCCGTCGCCCTCGCCGCCGCGCTCGTCGCAGTGCTGCTGACCTGGCGGCCACGCCGCTGGGTCGCTCCCGTGGTCGGTGCCATCCTCGCCGCAGCCCTCCTGTCGCAGCAGCGCTGGCAGAGCGGTGACAGCCTGACCGCGCTCATCGCCATCGCGAGCTGCCTCAAGCTCGGCGAGGCCGAGCGCTCGCGTGATGTTGCCGTCGCCCTCGTCGGCGGGATCTGGCTGACCGCGCTCGGCTGCCTGTGGGAGCCCGGCGCGGCGATGCTGGGCGCCGTGGCAGGAGCCGGCCTGCTGTTGGTTGTCGCTCTGGCAGCGCTGGAAGGACGCAGCAGGCTACCGGGTGCCCTCCGCGCATTGGCGCTCGCGCTGCCAATGACCGCGATCCTCTTCGCCTTCACCCCGCGTGTCACCGGTGATCTGGGTGTCCTGGCCTTCGCGCTCGGGCTGCCGCTGGTGATCGAGACAGAGGTCGAGAAGAACCGCACCCCAATCGACAACCAGCTGAGCATGGGCGAGGTGGCCGAACGCGCCGGAACCGATGCCCGCGTGCTGGTCGCGAGCTTCTACAATGGTGCAGGGGGGATCTATGACGGGGTGCCGCCACTCGGTGATCTCTACTGGCGCGGCCCCGTCCTCTGGACTTACCAAGACGGCCAGTGGCTGGGACGCAAAGGCTGGGAACAGCGCGGTGCCCGCATGCGGGGGCGCATCCGGATGAAGGCGCTCAAGGACGAGCTGCGCGAGGCCGGCAAGCTCTCCTTCTATGACATGACCATCTTTCCCCATCGGACGCACTGGCTCTATGCCCACGGTTTCCCTGCCGCGGTGCCGCCTTCGAGCTTTGTCTCGCGCGACTGGCAATTGCAGAACATGAACCCGGTCCGCGAGGTGCTGCATTATCCGATGATGTCCTGGGTCGACGTCCAGTCGGGCGTCACGCTGTCCGACGAGGACCGGGCACTGGCGCTAGCCCTGCCCGAGACTGCCGAGCCAAGGACGAGGGCGCTTGCCGCCGAGATCGCGGTGCCGGATGATCCGCTCGCCACCGCCCGCGCCGGCGTCAGGCTGCTTGAAGAGGGCTATGGCTACAACAAGAGCATACGCGACCCGGGCGGCGAGAACCCGGTCGACCGCTTCCTGTTCGACATCAAGATCGGCTTTGCCGGGCATTTCGCCTCGGCCTATGCGGTGCTGATGCGCGCCAGCGGCATCCCGGCGCGGCTGGTCTCTGGCTATCGGGGCGGGGTGCATCTCGGCCTCACCAACCGCGTCTTCGTGATGGAGAAGGACGCCTATGTCTGGACCGAGGTCTGGCTAGACAGTCATGGATGGGTCCGTGTTGACCCGGCCCGCACGCTCTCCAATCCCCGCGCCGATCAGGCGAGCATCGACGGCTTTGGCCTTGTGGATGCGGTGGAGGAGGATGACCGGCCCGAAGAGGTGCTGCCCGAGACCAGCGGCGCTGCCCCAGTGCATCTGCGGATCGAGAGCGATACGGAACTGCTGCGCGGCGATGAGAACGACATGGCCGATGCGGGATGGTGGGAGCGCTGGCTGCTCGACTTCGACGCCCGGCGCCAGATCGAGATGCTGGAGGCGGCGGCGCTCGAGGCAAGCTGGCGCGGGCTCGTACTGATTGCCGGGGCGGCGGCGGCGGCGCTCGCGGCGGCGGCGCTTGTGGTGATGGGTGTCGCGCAGTGGATCGCGACCCGTGGCCTGTCCCCGGCCGAACGGTTCTGCGTGCGCCTCGAACGGCGGCTCGCCCGCGGTGGTCTGGTGCGCGCTCGCGCTGAGGGATTGCAGAGTTTCCTCGAGCGTGCCGGCCATGCGGTTGGCGCAGAACAGGCCGTGGCGCTTGCCGGGCTCGGCCCCATGCTACGCGCGGCACTCTATGGGCCCACCGGGCATTTCCCCACGCTCGAGGCAGAAAGACTGCTACGAAACGTCAACCAGCGATCAATAGACCCCAAATTTTTTAGTATTTTGAGCCACTTGTATCGAAATAGGCCGAAAGTCTGACGAGTCTGGTCAGTCTATGGCTTCCCATTCCCGCGCGACATGGTAATTTACCGCCAGCTACCGATGAGCGGATTGCTCTTCCATCAGCCGGAACAATCACTATTGCCGGGTCAGGCGCGCATGACGTGCTGCATGCCGGGGAAATCAGAGGGCGTGAGGCCCTTACCCTACAGACCCGCCTGTTCCCCAAGCGCCCCCTGCGGGCGCCCGGCGGCGGCATGCCGCCACCCCGGCTGAGAGTTTCCGCGGCGGAAATCCGGACGGTTCCCCTTGAGAGTGAAGCGTCATCGAAGGATGAACCCCATGACCACCCGTGAGATCGCCACCCGCGAGATCCGCCGCGACGAAAGCGGCTTCACCCTACTCGAGCTGCTCGTGACCGTCGGCATCATGGCCGCGATCGCCGGCACGGCGACCGTCGCCCTGCAGGACACCACGGCCCGCGCCTCAGCTGCCGCCCACGTCCTGATGATGGACGAACTCAACGAAGGCATCATGACCTACCGGGCACTGCCGTCGAACGGCAACTCCTACCCGAACAACTTCGACTCGCTGCTACAGGATGATGATGGGACCGTCGACGCCACCGGCACCGTTGCGTACGGTCAGATCGGCGCGGCGGTCAGCGATGGAACCGATGTTGGTGATCTGACCGTTGTCGCATCTCCCACGGGTGTCGCAGCGGTCCTTGGAGACATCGGCATCACTGAGCTGCGTGTCGTCGACGTCACCCTTGATCCGCCCGACGCCGGCGACTGTTCAGACGCTCAGGCCCTGATTAACGACCGGGGCAATGCGGTTGTGTCTGGTAACATCTACCTCAGCCCGGCGGCGAACGGTTGTGGCTACAGCCATACGCTTGCTGACGGCGACCCGATCATGGTTTGGAGCGGCGGAAACGAGCGAGTCCTCGGCTCCGACGCCCTGGAGCCTGCGATCAATGCCGATGGAACCTTCGGCACCAGCCCGGAAGGCGCAAAGCTTCTGATGGCGGTGGGTGCTGGCCCGGCGTCGAACCTCTTTGACGCCAGTGTTCTCGGTGGCCTGACCTCTGTCCCAGTTTACCGCCACGTGGCGCAGGACGAATACAACCGCTTCTTCATCCTCTTCCATGTCGCAACTGCCGATGCCGCAGGCGCGATGGTCGCCATCGACCAGGTGAACATCGCGGGCGTCGTCGACAGCGCGGGCGACACCAAGGAAGAAGAGCTCGGCGAGTGGGACGGCACCCGCAACACGATCTGATCCTGAGCTGATCGTCTCAAGCCTCGCGTTCGCGGCATAGCCGCCAGCGCGAGGCCCCGCGGGAGGAGGCGGAAGCCGCCTCCCGTCTCCGCATGACGCGCCCCGGCAAAGTCCCGCGGACCCCGGTATCAGAACGTAAGTTGACAGGTTGACGATGCGCCGCCCGCCGACAGGCCATGCGACCGACGCCCTGCCCAGCGCGCGCCTCAGCGGTCCGCGCGCCGATCAGCGCGCCTGTGAGCGCATGCGCGGCCTTCGCCGCGACGAGGCCGGTGTGACGCTGTTGGAGCTGCTCGTCGTCTTGGCCATCGTCGCCACACTCGCCGGTCTCGGCGCGCAGGTCTTCACGTCGGTCTCAAGCGATGCCGAAGAGACACTCGCCAAGGCCGAGATGCGCACCCTCGCAAATGCCTTCCACCGCTTCCGCCGCGACACGGGCTACTGGCCCAAACAGGGCCCCTTCGCCGTCGATGCTTCGAGCGTTGAAGCACTGCATCCGGCGAATATGGCGCAGCTTTTCCGTCAACCTGCCGATGCTGGTGGCGACGACATCCTGCCCTATGACGCGACCAGCAATACCGGGTGGAACGGGCCCTATCTGCGCGAGCTCGACGCCGCGACGGTCGAGGTCGGTGCCATGGGCGCCGACGGCACGGGCGATCCCGCCACCGGGACGCTGACCACGATGCGCGGTGTCGGCGACACCTATGACCGACCGGCGACCGATACCGGCCATTTCCTCTGGATCGCGGTCTCGGACGACCCGAGCGATTCGGAAAAGCCGCTGCAGCTTGGCCGGCCGATCCTCTATGTGCCCGCGCCCGATACGGCCAGCGGCGTCCGCTGCGACCGGGCCTGCCTGATCGGCTTTGGCGAGGACGGCGCATACGACCTTGGCGACGGTGACGACATCGTCGTCGAGCTTGGCATTCTGGACTGAGATCACTGAGGACAAGACCATGGCGCGCAAAGCGAAATCCGCCCAGATGAGCCCGGTGAAGCGCGGCATCCTGCTGCTGTTGCTGGTGGGGTCCTTCGGCTTTGCCGGCTACCAGTTCTACACCGCCTATCGGCTGCAGGATCCGGCCTTCCAGCGCGAGCGCACGCTCGGCCGGACCGGTGCGCTGGCGCCCGGCATGTGGGGCCCGGCGGCCGCAGAGCGCGTGGCCGTCAACCTCGACAGTTTCGTCGAGACGACCAAGCCGCGGACGGTGGGCACGCGCGAGATCGTGCAGCCCTCGGGCCTGCGCTTTACCGCGGCGATCAAGCGCGCGCCCGAGAAGATCGAGACCAAGTACATCTACCAGGCGCTGGCGATGATGCGGGTCGCGCCGCTGCCGCAGATCAACCACCGCATGTTCGTCCAGAGTGCGGGCGGCAAGATCCTGCCGGTCTATGTGCACGACGCCGCGGTCCCGGCGCTGACCGGCCAGCCGCTGGAGGCGCCGGTCGAGCTGGCGGGTTTCCACGTCTACACCTATTCCAAGGGCCCGGCGATCGTGGTCGATGGCTGGGTGCCGGGCGCGACGGCGGTCCGGTGAGGTGATGGCACGGACGCAGCGGATACCGGCGTCGGCGGCCGACCGGCGTGCCACCCGCGCGGTGCGCGGGCGTGGTGGCTCGGCCGCGCGGGCGGCCATGGCGGGCTTCACGCTGATCGAGCTTCTGGTGGTGGTCGCGGTGCTCTCGACCGCGGCGTATCTGGTGCTGGACACGGTGGATACCGACACCAACGCGCTGCGCCGCCAGGCCACCGAGAACCGCCTCCTCGCCATCCGCCGCGCCATCGTCGGCCGCACCGACCTCACCCTGAACGGCGCCCCGGCGGTATCGGGCTACGTCGCCGATGTCGGTCGGCTGCCCGAATGCATCGAAGCCCTGCTCGTGCGTCGCCCCGACTGCGATGACGACGGCAATCCAGACGCTGATATCGCGATCTATGGCGACGACGCCGATGCAGTGAACGGCAGCGCCAATGACGGACTGATCGCCAATCGGATCGAGTTCGGCTGGCGCGGTCCCTACCTTGTCGCCGGGCCCAACGGTTTCGTCGATGCCTTCGGCAACACAGATGTCGCTCCTGATTTCGGATGGGATGTCGAGCGCGACACTCAGCCAGTCGGCACCGATGACGACGGCATCTCGTTCCGGGTGAGTTCGCGCGGTCGAGACCGCGCTAGCGGCGTCGATGCGGCGGACTCCGCAGGCTGGGGCGCAGACTATGCCATGGCCGAAATCACCGCCGACGATTTCACGCTGAGTTTGCAGAACGTGCCGATCACCTTGCAGGTCACCAACGCGACGGCGACCGCCCAAGATGTCTGCATCGGTCTGGTGGTCGTTGACACTCTTGATGATGCAACGGGCTGGAAAATCGAGGTCATCGATGCCGACCCCGCCGACGACGACCCATTCGCTTCAGTCGCTGCGGCAACAATGAATGCAGCGGGTGATGATGTACCCACGACCGAAACCGTGACCGCTACCATAGGCTCTCTCAGCACACGGATCGGCAGGCAGCACCTGGTGTTCTACAAAGCGCACGGCGCAGGGGTGGAGCCGACCTGCGCGGTCGACGCCACCGACGACACCGCGTTGGATATGAACTGGTTGGGTTCTTATCCCTTTCTCGTCGCGGCGCGGATGTCGATCGTCAGCCTTGAGCCGACCACCCTGTTTATTCCTTGACCGGAGCAGACTGACCCCATGGCGATCCTTCCCTTCATGTCTTCCGGCCGGGTTCTGGCGCTGTATGACGACGGGGTCATGCTGTGGGGCGGCGTGGTCGTGCGGCGTGGGGCGGGTGTCGAGCTGAAGGCCGTTGCACGCGCGCCGATGCCCGATCCGCAGGCGGCGCTGCAGAAGGTCCTGGCGACGCTGTGCGAAAACGGCAGCGTGCCGAGGCGCGTCCATATCGCGGTTGACCGCGCCGTGCTGACCCGGGTGGAGTTTCCCATCGCCCCGGACCGCCCGCGCGCCTATACCGAGATGCGCGAGCTGGCTCGGTGGGAGGCCGAACCCACCTTCTCCGACCTGCCGTGCTATGGCGTGGGCGAGGTGCTGACGGGCCTTGGCCGCATGGGCCCGACCGACCTCGCCGCCGTCGAGGACACGATCGCCTCCCGCCCCCTCGCCCCCGGCGCACCGCCGCCCCGGCCGCTCGATGTTGCCGTGGAGATGGGGCTGATCGACCGCGCGACCCGCGAGGCGGCGATGGAGCTGGTCGAGCGCCTCGGCATGCCGCCTCAGGAGACCGGCTGTGCCTGGGCCCCCATCGCGGTTGACGAGGACAGCCATCCCGAGGGCGCACCCTATCCCTGGCTGATCTCCGCCGTGCCCGAGACCGCGCGGGCGCAGTGGCGCATGCTCTGCAAACGCGCTGGGCTGGCGCTGGAGAGCATGGTGCCGGCCTGGGGTCTCGGCATGGCCGCCGCTGCGCCGGTGCTCGCCGATACGCCGGCCGACGGGCGCCTGATGCTGATCGAGCGCCATGCCAATGCGATCTTCTCGCTCCGCTTCGGCCACGACGATGTCGACCACCTCGAGCTCACCGACCTTTCGCGCATCGGCGAGGTGGCCGCGCTGGAGCGGCTGCTCCAGGGCGGGGCGGAGGAGCGTACCCTCGCCTACGGGTTTGAGGGAGACGCTGCCGCCTTCATCTCGTCGCAACGCCCGGGCGCAGTGGCGGCGCCGGCCTGGCCGCGCGTGGCACTCGAAGCCCTAGGCGCCATCGCGCTCGACCTGGCCGATGACGAGGGGCCGCCGCAGGTCGCACCCGCCGAGCCCGGCCCGCCGCTCCATCGCAAACCGATCGTCCATCGCGTGGCATTGATCGGCGCGCTGCTTTTCGGTCTGGGGGGTTACGAGGGCTACAACCAGTGGCGGCTGCTGCAGGCGGAGAACCGCCTGGACGCGCTTGAGGCCGAGTACGACAGCAAGGTCTCGATCGCCAAACAGATCCGCAGCAACATCGCGAGGGCGGAGGCGCTCGCCAAGGACGCGGACGCGCGCGAGGCCGAGGTCGCGTTGCTCGCAAACCAGGTTCTGCGCATGCGCTATCTTCAGGAGCGCCGAGGAGACCTCGCCATCCGCTTCCTCAATGCCATCCGGAGCGCGGCGCATTCCCGCCTCGTCCTGGTCGGGATCGAGGAGGTCGACGCCCTGCCCGAGGTCTTTGTCGTGAGCGCCTGGTCCGTGGATGAGACCGGGGCGGAGCGGTTCATCTCGGTTCTGAATGCCGAGTTGGCAGCCCTCGGCCTTGGCGTAGCGGACGAGACTATACGGCTGGAGCGTGGCATCCGCGGCTATGACGGCTACGCCATTCGCCTCCGCGTCGCCCCCCAGGAGACCTGGTCTGAAGAGGACGAGGGCGTGATGGGCTTCGTCATGGCCATCCGCCGCGCACTGGAGAAGTAATGACCGAGCGCGACAAGAACCTCTACACGATCCTCGGTGCGGCGGCACTGCTGGCTCTCTACATGCTGGCGCTCATGCCGGTCACACGAGCGGAGATCCAGCGTGCTGAAATGCTGATCGGGCGGAAGATGAACCGGATCGAGACGCGCGGCAGCATTCCCCAGGACAACGCACCGCCCGCGAGCGCGTCGCAGGCGCGGCTTGAGACGGCGGAGACCCGTCTCGCCGATCTGCAGGGTGACTACCAGTCTCTGCAGGCGCGCTTCGCCTCGCTCGACAGCGTCACCGACGTGAAGCAGCTGCGCCTTGAGATCGCTCACCTCGCCGACTGGTCACATCTCGCGATCACGAAGATGGGCGATCTAAGCGGCAATGCCCCGGCCGATACCCTGGTTGCGCTGACACAGAGTGCGCAGAACAGCTACGGCCGGCCGATCCTGCGGATCGAGGCGAAGGGCGACTTCACGGCGCTGATGACCTTCCTGCAGGGATTGCAGGAGTTGAACCATGCCGTTGCGGTCGTGCGTATGGAAATCGCGGCGCCTGATCTCACGGACTCGGCAGGCAAACGCGAGGTCTACCCGATGCTCACCGCGCGTCTGGAGCTGACCCTGTGAACGTCGCGGTAGACCGGTCACGGGCCATGTCCGCCGATCTCGACACCATGCTGGCCGACATGTTGAACCGTGGCGCCTCGGATCTGCATCTCGCGACCGATGCGCTGCCGGCCTTCCGGGTGCGGGGCAAGCTGTTTCGCGACGTCGCGATGGGCGAGACAAGCGCTGACTGGATCGCGACAACCCTCGAGACGCTGGGCGGCGCCTATGACGTTGCCGCCTATCGCCGGGCCATGGCCGCCGATTTTGGGATCACGCGGCACGGCATGCGCTTTCGGATCAACCTGTTTCGCCACGCCGGGGGCGACGCGCTCGCGATCCGCTGCCTCGGCGCCGGTGCGATGGGTTTCGCGCAGCTTGGATTGCCGCCGGCGGTCGAAGGGCTGACGGCGACGCGCACCGGACTGGTACTAGTCTGCGGCGCCACGGGCTCGGGAAAGTCGACAACGCTTGCTGCAATGATCGACCGCATCAACCGCACGCGCGCCGATCACATCCTGACGATCGAGGACCCGGTCGAGACGCTGCACGAAGACCAGATGGGGATCGTGCGTCAGCGCGAGCTGACAACTCACACCACCGACTTCGCCTCGGCCATACGGTCGGCGCTTCGGGAGGATCCGGATGTGATCCTGGTCGGCGAGATGCGCGACCTCGACACCATGCGCGCGGCGCTGACGGCAGCCGAAACAGGCCATCTCGTTTTCTCGACGCTGCATACCTGCGACGCGGCCGGGGCTGTACGCCGCCTGATCGGTGCTTTCCCGGCCAATGAACAGGATGCCGTGCGTCTGCGCCTGTCGCAGTCGATGCGCGCGGTCATCGCGCAGCACCTGCTGCCGACCGCGAACGGACTGGGCCGTGTGCCGGCCATCGAGCTGATGCTCTGCACGCCTGCCATCGGGCACATGATCCGCTCGAACAAGCTCGAGCAGCTCTACTCCGCGATCGAGGGTGGCCGCGCGCTCGGGATGCAGACCCTCGAACAGTCGCTTGCCGCGCTCCATGGCGATGGCTGGATCTCGCGCGAGACGGCCGAAAGCGTCGCGCGCGATCCAGAGGCCTTCGCCAGGCTGGCGGGCTGAGGCTGGGCCATGGCTGTGAGCGAGGCAGATCTCCTGGAGGCCGCGATCGGTGCGGGCTTGCTGAGCGATCCGCAGCTCGACGATATTCGCCGCGAGGCGCGCAAGCGGCGCATGGGCCTCTCGGAAGCGGTTATCAAGATCGGGCGTATCCCCTCCGGCGCCCTTTATCAGGCGCTGGCCGAACGGCGGCAGATGACCTTCCTGCAACCCTCTGACCTCGTGCCGACGCCGATGGATATGGCACGCCTGCCTGCCGGTTTTGCCCTGCGCCGCCACTGCCTGCCGATCCGCGATGCCAGCGGACGGCTGATGGTCGCGCTCTCCAACCCCGACGACCGCGCGTTGACCGAGCGCGTGAGCCAAGCGCTCGGCGAGGAGGCGGTCGCGGCACTCGCCCATCCCGAGGCACTCTCGGGGGCGGTGGCCCGCGCCACGGGAGAGGTCTCGGCAGCCGGTGCCGCTGCCAGTGTCGAACCCCAGGCTCTCATGCACGAAATCGTTCTCGACGCGGTCCTTGGCAAGGCGTCCGACATCCATCTCGAGCCGACCGAAAGCCATATGCGCGTGCGTCTGCGCATCGACGGGCGGCTGCAGGACTGGCGTCGCGATCTCGACATCGCGGAACGGGATGGCCTCGTCAATCGCATCAAGGCGCTGGCTCAACTCGACATCGCCGAGAGCCGTGCACCGCAGGACGGCTCTCTGCTCTACGGGCTCGAAGACCTCGGGATGGACCGGCTGGAACTGCGCATTTCGACGCTGCCGGTGCGCTGGGGCGAACGGGTGACGCTGCGCTTGCTGGGCCAGATGGGCCATGTCCTCAGTCTTGACGACCTTGGCTTCCCGGCATCGATCCACCGCGCATTCTCCGCCGCGATCCACAAGCCCCATGGCGTGATCCTGGTTACGGGACCGACCGGCTCCGGCAAGTCGACCACGCTGTACTCCGCACTGCGAGAAATCGACCGCAGCACCCTCAATGTCATGACCGTCGAGGATCCGATTGAGGAAATTATCGAGCGCACGTCGCAGGTACAGGTCTCGACCAAAGTGAGCTTTGCCCAAGCCTTGCGCTCGTTCCTCCGCCAGGACCCCGACGTGCTGCTGGTGGGCGAGATCCGCGACCACGAAACGGCGGCCATCGCGCTGCGCGCGGCACAGACCGGCCACCTCGTGCTCTCAACACTGCACACCAACACCGCAATCGGTGCCGTGACGCGCCTCGCCGATCTCGGCGTCACCCGCAGCCAGATCGGCTCTGCGATCGAAGGCATGATGGCCCAGCGCCTCGTGCGCCGCCTCTGCCTTCCCTGCGCCACCACGCGGCCCGCCACCGAGTCCGAGGCTTCCCTGCTCGGCTGCGAGGGCGAAACGCTTCTGGGAGAGCCAGCCGGATGCGCCCATTGCCTTGGCTCGGGTTATCGCGGCCGCATCGGGGTGTTCGAGGCCATCTGGTGCGATGACACCATGCGCGCCCTGATCGCCTCCGGGGCTTCCGAGGCGGAACTGCTGGCCGCTGCCCCCAACCGCCAGGGTCTCTCGGAAGACTTACGCGCCAAGGTCCTTGCCGGCGTGACCAGCCTCGACGAGGCACGGCGCCTCGGCCTCGGAAATGCCGGCATGGTGGCGGTCTGATGCCAGGGTTCCGCTACATCGCGCTCGCCCGTGACGGTCGCGAGGTCAAGGGCCAGCTAGACGCCACGGACCTGGCCGAGGCCCGCGGACAACTGCGTGCCATGGCGCTCCTGCCGCTCTCTCTGGAACTAGGCGGGGTTGCGATCACGCCCGGTAGCTGGCTCTCCAACCCCTTCCGCTATCTCTGGGTACGCGACGCCCACAAGCTGTTTTTCCTGCGCCAGATCGCCCTGCTGGTGCGCTCCGGTCACCGGGTCGTCCAAGCACTCGAAGTCTCTGCCGATCTCGTCGAGCGCGAGGCGCTGGCCCGGGCCATCCGGCGCATGATCCGCAACATCGAGGGCGGCAAGGCGTTCTCCGATGCAATCGGACAGGAAGGCAGGATGTTCCCCCCCATCGTCTCGGCGCTAATCTATGCGGGGGAGCAGTCGGGCACACTCGATCTGGCACTAGAACGCACGGCCGAGGCACTCGAGGAAGCAGTGTCACTTCGCAAGCGCTTGATCGCGGCGCTCACCTATCCGGCAATCGTGCTGATCGTCGCCTGCTTTGTCGTCTACGGTCTGCTCGCCTTCTTCGTACCCCGCCTTACCGCCTTTCTGGAGGCAAATCGCTCCGATATCCACTGGTCGATGCAGACGCTGATCGACGTGACGGACTGGTTCGGTGCTTATGGCGCCTACATCCTCGGCGGCGTGGGAGGGGCCGTGTTCGCCGTGCTGCTCATCGCGACGCAGCCGAAGGGGCGCCTTGCCGTCGACCGGGCGCTGATCACCACGCCGCTATTCGGTCGGACGCTCATGCTGGGCGAAGTGGCACGCTTCTCGAGTATCGGGGCCGTGCTGCTGAAGTCTGGCCTGCGCCAGGTCGAGGTGCTGCGCATCCTCGCCCGCGCCACGGACAACCATGCATACAAGCGCCTATACCTCGACGGAGCCGACCGGATCCTGGGTGGCAGCAGCATGTCCAAGGCGCTCAGCTCGCCCATCATGCCCGATCTAGCGCTGCATATGATCTCGGTAGGGCAAGAGACCGGCATCCTCGACGAGGTGCTTGAGAAGACGGGCCACTTTTTCGCCGAGACCCTGCAGGCGCGCATTCAGCAGCTTATCGCGATGCTGGTGCCGGCGGTCACCATCTTCCTGGGGGCGCTGGTGCTGATCATCTACTTCTCGATGTTCTCCACCATCCTGAACGCGGTGAACTCGGTCCGATGAGCCTAGACAGCCATTCGTTGATCCTCTCCATCTTGGGCGGTAGCCTCGCCTCGCTCGCCGTACCGCTCCTCGACCGCGCAGCGGGGCGGCTGCTGGCAGGGATGGATGCCGCTTGGGCCCGCAGTGCCCTCGACTGGGCCGAAACCGCCGGTGCACCGGCCGAGACGCTCAGCGATCTCGGCGCCCTCCACCTGCCAGCTCCCGCACCCCTTTCGCCGCGTATCCTGCTGATCTTGGCCGTACTCGCCGGCGTTGCGACGACCTTCGCTCTCACGGCGGCGGCCGGCGCGCCAGCCGCCATGGCCGCGACAGGCCTGCTGGCGCTCGGTCTCACCCTCGCCATCCTGTGCGACTTGCGCGCGCGCCTACTACCCGACGTGATCGTGCTGCCGCTTGCCGGTCTTGGTCTCGCACTCGCCACCGCTGGCCTCGGCCCCCCAGTCGAGGCCTCCCTCATCGGCTTCATAGTCGGTTGGGGGAGCCTCTGGAGCCTTGCCGCAGGCTACAGACTGGTCATGGGTCGTGAGGGCATGGGCCTCGGCGACGCGAAGCTTTTCGGGCTTGCAGGCGCCTGGGCGGGTTGGCAGGCCCTCCCGGCGGTTGCTTTCCTCGCGGTCTGTATCTCCCTCATCGGATTGCTGATCGAGGCCCGAGGTAATCTTAATGCCCGCACCAGCCTGCCCTTTGGGCCCTCGCTGGCCTTGTCGGCGCTGATCGTGATGGGCGCGATACCTCTCGTGAGGTAGTGGCCGCCATCGCGTAGTGATTGGGACTTTCGCCGACATCCTTATCGATAAGGGACGCGCATCATCAACTGAGCGGGTTGGCAAAGCCTTGCGCCCCACTGTTCGACAGGCACAACTGCCGAGGCGGTGGTGAGGGTGGCACGCAAAACCCCGTCTGAGAGCCCCCAAGGTTGTCAGTCTCCGTTTGGCGCAGGAACAGTAAGAGCATGCCGCCTTCTCGCGCCGTGGGCCATCAGACCCCACCGGCTGGGCCAAACGCTCGCATGGCGTAGATGAGCGTCCCCACCCGGTGGGGACCGGTCGATTGACGTCGGTCGGGTGGCTCGTCACAGGCTGCCATCGAGCAGTCAGGCATTCCAATAGCATCCGGTCAGGTATTTCGGTTTGATCCGGTCACGGTTTCCGATGGATTGGATGCCCCCTCACGGCATCGCTTTGTGCCGCGGTAGCGGTGTCGAAGCGCGCTACGAGGAGGAGGCGTCCGTGAAGAAGGCTAGCATCATCGGGCTCGACATCGCGAAGAACAGCTTCCACGCCCACGGCGCAGCCGCGAATGGCGGTCTCGTCTTCAGGAAGGCGTTGCCGCGCGCTCGGGTTCTGGAGTTTCTCGCGGGGCGCGAGCGCTGTGTCGTCGCCATGGAGGCCTATGCGAGCGCCCATCACTGGGGCCGTGAGATCACGGCGCTCGGGCATGAGGTCAGGCTGATCCACCCGCAATACATGAAGCCATATGTGCAGCGGCAGAAGAACGACGCGGCCGATGCGGAAGCGATCGCCGAGGCTGCCTCGCGGCAGTCGATGCGCTTCGTGGCGGTGAAGAGCGTGGAAAGGCAGGGTCAGGCGATGGTGCTGAAGACGCACGACCTGCTGACGGGGCAGCGGACGCAGACGATCAGCGCGCTCCGCGGGCACATGGCCGAGCACGGCCTTGTCGCGCTGAAGGGGCCGCAGCATCTGTGCCGCCTGAGAGCAATCCTGACCGAGGCGGCGGATCGTCTCCTGGCGGCGGTCGTGGCGCTCTCAGGCTCTTGCTGGCTCAGATCGGTGCGCTCTCCCGGCAGATCGACGCGCTCACGGCGGAGATCAGGAAGATTGCGGGGGAAGACACCGCCGCCCGACGGCTGACGTCGATCCCGGGCATCGGGCCGATCTCTGCCGTCGCCGTCGCGACGCTCGCGCCTCCTGCGGAAAGCGTCACGAAGGGCCGTGACTTCTCGGCCTGGCTCGGGCTCGTGCCGCGCCAGCATTCGACCGGCGGCAGGATCCGGCTCGGTCGGACATCGAAGATGGGTCAGCGCGATCTGAGGCGCCTGCTGATCATCGGCGCGATGTCGGTGATCCAGGCGGCGGAGCGGCGCGGCGGCGCGCCAGCCGGCTCCTGGCTCGCGCGGATGCTGGCCCGCAAGCCCAAGATGCTGGTCGCGGTGGCGCTGGCGAACACGATGGCACGGAGCGCCTGGGCGCTGATGACCCGGGGCGGGCAGTACAGGATACCCGCGGCGGCCTGGCGGCCGACGCGGGTTGGGAGAGCGGCGGTTCTGAACCGAGGTTACGGCCGCGTGTCGACGAGATCAGGCACCGGAAAACCAGGGGGATGCCCGAGCGGCTTCGACCGCGCTATTCCGATTTGGACCCGGTCCTCGAACTCGCCATAAGGGCCCGCGATGTGGAAGGCCGCACTTCAAGGCCGGATACACGTTGGAACTCGACTGTCTCGCTGTCACCAAAGAAAGAACGCTTGCATCCCTGGGGGCGCGTTGCCGCTCGGACGGTGGAGATCTTCCATAACGGCGAGAGGGTTGCCGCCCATGTGCGAACCTCCGGCAACCGCCAGCACACCACCGTGCCCGAGCATATGTCGGCCAGCCACCGGCGGTACGCGGGGTGGATACCCGGGAGAGATCCGCCGCCAGGCGGAGCGCATCGGCCCCGGCACTGGCGCCCTCGTCGATCTGATCCTGAAGACCAAGACCCACCCCGAGCACCTGCGCATTTCGGGCGTATCCAGTGAGGCGTTCCGATAACATCCGGTCATCCATTCCGATTTGATCCGGTCACGGATTCCGGGCTCCCCGGTCACCTGGGTTCCGGGCTGAGGGATGAACCGCGCCGGGTTTGCCGGAGGCT
>JBCCJI010000038.1:0-29348 GCA_039027855.1 Pseudomonadota bacterium
CCCGTGGACGAACGACCAGGTCGAGCGGCCAGGTCGAGCGGATGAACCGCACCCTCAAGGAAGCGACGGTCCGCCGCTACCACCACGACAACCACGATGCCCTGCGAGAGCACCTGCGCACGTTCCTCGAGGCCTACAACTCCGCCAAGCGCCTCAAGACGCTCAAAGGGAAAACCCCTTTCGAGTTCATCGTTGAGAAGTGGGCATCAGAGACACGCCGCTTCTCAACAAATCCCAGCCACCTCATCCCGGGACTGAACTTCTAGTCCCACGCTCGTCCCGACACCTCGGCCATCAGCCTTGCCTGCTCACCGTCAGAGAAGTGATACGACACCCTCCTCGGTGAGATGGCCGACCGCGTCGCCCTCGAGGACAAGGCAGGATAGGTGGCCGCCTTTGCCTGCACCGGTGTCGATGCCGATGCGGTTTGGCATCATCTCGATCTCGGGGCTTGGCGTATGGCCGTGGACGACGACGTGGCTGTGCGGTTCCGCGTGGTCGAGGAAGTTGCCGCGGATCCAGATCAGGTCGCGCGGATCCTGTGCATCAAGGGCGATACCCGGGCGGATGCCCGCATGGACGAACAGGAAATCACCCAGCACCGCATGGGTCGGCATCTCTTCCACAAGTCTCCACTGCCGCTCGGGCACACGCGCCTCCAGCATATCGCGCAGACCCGAGGCGCCGTGGCGATCTATCGTCTCGTTCAGCGTCAGCCGGTCGATGCCCCATGAGGCGCAGCTCTGCACCCCGCCATAGGTCAGCCAGGGCGACAGGATCGTGCTGTCACCAGTGGCAAGGAAATCGCGCAGATAGGCATCGTGATTGCCGAGAAGCACGATGCGTTTCTCTCGCGTCTCGTCGCGGAGGGCCAGATCGAGGACGCCGGCGCTGTCCGGACCGCGGTCGATGAGATCGCCGATCCAGATCTCGCGCCAGTCGGCCACGGGGCGGGCGGCGAGATCGCGGCGGAGCCGTGCCAGCATCGCGCTGGCCGCGGCATGGTCGCCATGGACATCGCCGAGCGCATAGACACGCAATCCCTTGGGCAGGCAGGCATCGTGCAGGGTGATCGACATGCGGCCTCGGTCAACTCGGCATGGCTTGGGCTAAGGGATAGCGCGGGTGGCAGGGGGCGGCGCGGCAAGGAACAACCCAGCCCCGGCGCACGCCGGGGCAAAGAAGAACCCCGCCCCGGCCCACGCCGGGGCAAAGAAGAACCCCGCCGCGGCGCGGGCCGGGGCGGGGTTCGGCATTCTAGATGCCCGGATCGCTGATCGGGCGCTCGTGATCCCGTTGCCGGGGCTCAGAGAAGACCTTCGCGCTGCGCTTTCTTGCGCGCCAGCTTGCGCGCGCGGCGGATTGCTTCCGCCTTTTCCCGCGCCCGCTTCTCCGACGGCTTTTCGTAATGCTGCCGGAGCTTCATCTCGCGGAACACGCCTTCGCGTTGCATCTTCTTCTTGAGCGCACGAAGCGCCTGATCGACATTGTTGTCGCGAACCAGTACCTGCACCTAGGTCACCACCTTTCCGTCGCTGCAATTCATCGGAAGTGGCCCTATAACCGCGTGGTCAGGCAAAGTCCACACGGGCGATGCTTTGTTGACAGGGGTTTGAGGGGAGCTGAGCCCGATGAAAACCCACCCACGGAAACGACACGACGAAGCCTGATGGAGAGCCTGATGACCGATGCGTCGAGCGAGAACGGCAGCGCGAACACGACCGCAGCCGACCCCTTTGCCGAGGCGCGTCGGGCGCTGATCGAGGCGGCGGTGCCGCATGTCGTGTTCGATGGATGGTCGGCCGAGACGCTGGAGCGCGCGGTCGAGGATATCGGGATCGATGAGCAGACGGCGGCGATGCTGTTCCCGCGCGGCGGCGTCGACATGGCGCTCGCTTTTCACGACTTGATGGATGCGAGGCTTAGCGAAGAACTGGCTGGCGCCGATCTGGCGGCCATGAAAATCCGCGAGCGGGTCACCCATTGCGTGCGCCGGCGGTTGGAGCTGATCGCGGATGAGCGCGATGCCGTGCGCCGGGGGGCCACTCTCTTGGCGCTGCCGATCTATGCGGCCGACAGCGCGCGGGCGATCTGGCAGACGGCGGACATGATCTGGGATGCCTGCGGCGATACGGCCGAGGACTATAACTGGTACACGAAGCGCGCGATCCTGAGCTCGGTCTACTCCGCGACGCTGCTGTATTGGCTTGGCGATACCTCGGAGGGGTCGAGCGCGACCTGGGCCTTCCTCGACCGGCGGATCGAGAATGTCATGCAGGTCGAGAAGGCCAAGGCTGCGGTGGAGAAGAACCCGCTCACGCGGGCGGCGTTCTCACCGTTGATGCGCGCCCTGTCGATGGTGCGGGCGCCAGGCGTGCGGCGGGCCGCGCCGCCCGAGGGCGATGGAGACACTCAGCCTGCCGGCTGAGCAGACGGGCTCCGTGGCACCAACCCAAGCTGCAAAGCCGTTTCGCTGGTGAGGAGAGAGAGATGGCGGCGCGTCGATACCGTCTTCAAAACCAGAGCTCCCGCGCCCTGACCTGCTATGCCGAACCGGTGACGTATCATAGCGTCACGCTCATGCCCGGCGAGGCTGTCGAATACGTCCATGCCCCGACGGACCCACGCACCGATCCTTGGGCGCTGCGCAGTCATTTCATCCTCTATGACCGCGAATTGATCCTGTGGGACGAGACACAGCCGTCGACGGCGACGATCACGATCAGGAAGGTCAGCGGCGGGAGCTAGGCTGCGTGATCTTCGTGACGTGGCCCATCTTGCGGCCGGGACGGATCTCGGCTTTGCCGTAGAGGTGCAGCGCGACGCCGGGTTCGGCGGCGAGGCGCTCCCAGGCGGCCGCATCGTCGCCGATCAGGTTCTCCATCACGGCATCGGCGTGGCGGCGTGCCTCGGCCAGGGGCCAGCCCGCGACGGCGCGGATATGCTGGCTGAACTGGTCGGTGGCGCAGGCCTCGATCGTCCAGTGGCCGGTGTTGTGGACGCGCGGCGCGATCTCGTTGACCAGGAGCCCCTGCGGCGCGGCGAAGAACTCGACCCCCATCACGCCGATATAGTCCAGCGCGCTCACGATCCGCCCGGCGGACAAGACCGCGTTCAGGATCACGCGGGCGGGTAGGCCGGCCGGTACGGTGCTGCGGCACAGGATCCCACCCTCGTGCTCGTTGCGGGCGGGATCGAAGGCCTCGACCCGGCCGTCGGCGGCGCGGGCGACGATGACCGAGAGCTCTGCCTGGAAGGGGACGAACCCCTCCAGCACCGAAGGCGCGGCCCCGACCTCGGCCCAGGCGGCGGCGGGATCGAAGCCCTCGGCCAATCGGGCCTGGCCCTTGCCGTCATAGCCGAGGCGGCGGGTCTTGAGGATCGCGGGCAGACCGGTGGTCTCGGCGGCGGTCGCAAGATCGCCCGGCCCATCGACCGGGGCCCATGGGGCGGTGGTGAGGCCGATGCCGGTCAGGAAGGTCTTCTCGCTGGCACGGTCCTGCGCGACCTCCAGCGCCCGGGTGCCGGGGCGTAGGTCGACTGATCCGGCGACGGCCCGGGCGGTGGCGAGCGGGACGTTCTCGAACTCGTAGGTGGCGACATCGACGGCGGCGGCAAAGGCGGCGAGTGCTTCGGTGTCGTCCCATGCCGCGGCGGTGTGGGTGTGCGCCACCTCGGCCGCCGGGGCGCGGGGGGCGGGGTCGTAGATATGGGTCGAGAGGCCGAGGCGGGCGGCGGCGATGGCCAGCATGCGACCCAATTGACCGCCGCCGAGGATGCCGATGGTGCTGCCTGGGGCGAGCGGCGCCATCAGGTGCTGTCCCCGACTATTCTCATCTCGTCGACCGGGCTCTCGGCGATGCTGTCGGTCTGCGCGCGGCGATAGGCCTCAAGCCGCTCGGCCACCGTTTCGTCCGTCGTGGCGATCAGCGCAGCGGCGAACAGGCCGGCATTGGCGGCCCCAGCTTCGCCGATGGCGAAAGTGGCAACGGGTATGCCTTTGGGCATCTGCACGATGGACATCAGGCTGTCGAGGCCGTTCAGCGCGCGCGACTGCACCGGCACGCCGAGTACGGGCAGCCGGGTCTTTGAGGCCAGCATGCCGGGCAGATGGGCCGCCCCGCCGGCGCCCGCGATGATCGCTACCAGCCCCCGGTCCGCTGCGGCTTCGGCATAGGCGAACATGCGATCCGGCGTGCGATGGGCCGAGACGATGCGCGCCTCGTAACCGATGCCGAGCGCGTCGAGCATCTCGGCTGCTCTTTTCATGGTCGGCCAGTCGGACTGGCTGCCCATGACGATCCCGACGCGAACGGGAGGGCCGGCGGCGCAGCTCGCTGCGGGATCGGTATCGGTCATGGGATCCTCGGGGCAGGGGGTGCGTCGCGACATCGGGCGACCGCCGGGCACTGCGGCGGTCTTCGCCGTATGCGCCGGGTGGAGAGCGCCGGGCGGGGTCGCCTTCTCAGGCGATGATGTCGGGATAGAGCTGGTCTTCGATCCGCGCAATCCGGTCCTTCAGCGCCAGCTTGCGCTTTTTGAGCCGGACCAGCGCGAGCCGTTCGGTGAAGGGATCGTCGCCCATGGCTGCGATCTCGGTATCGAGCGCGCGATGCTCCTCGCGGAGGACAGCGAGCTCGGAACGCAGGATCTCTTCCTGGTCCATGATGTTCATGGCGGCTGTCTCGGACTGCACTATCGGGGCTACCATCATACACAAGCGGGGCGGGGGTGGAAAACTGCGTCTTTTCCGTCCAGCTAGGGGATCATGCGGGCACCATGGCCCGGGTCTGACGGCGGAGGATGCCGGGGTGTTTTCGAAGATCGCGCTAACGGCGCTCATCATCGCGGTGGTGTTCTTCCTCGGCCGGCTAAGCGGCATGGCGCGCGAGCGGGTGGCGTCGCGTACCGGCGGCCTGAAAGGGCGACTGCGCCGCTGGGGGCGTGGTGGCCGTGGCGGGCCGCCGGGCGCTGCGGTGGAGGACCTGGTCGAGTGTCCGTTCTGCCAGTCCTATGTCCCTGCGACGGAGCGTTGTCGCTGCCGCGATACCACTGGGCGGAATTGATAACCTCTCTGGCCCTAAAACAGTCGCCGTCGCCACACTAGATACCCGCGACCGGGAGCCCGTCCCACCCCGCAGATCGCGGTAGGTGGGCCGATGGGCGTTTGAACGCGACAACGGGGTGCCATGCTGACCGACCTTCTGATGACGATCGGCGGGCTGCTGCTTTTGCTGGGCGCGGGCGATATGCTCGTGCGCGGCGCCGTCACTGCGGCGGTCAAGATGCATATCCCCGCCATTGTCATCAGCGCGACGGTCGTCGCCTTCGGCACCTCGGCACCGGAACTGCTGATCTCGATTCAGGCGGCACTTGAGGGCGTGCCCGGCATCGCGCTCGGTAATGTCATCGGGTCGAACATCGCCAACGTCTGGCTGGTGCTGGGCATCCCCGCGCTGATCGCCCCCATCGCCGGTGTCGACGACGATGCCCGCCGTGGCCTCTATTTCATGCTGGTTGCCACCGTGATGTTCACCCTTCTGCTGATGACGGGGCAGATTGAGTGGTGGGGCGGGCTGATGCTCCTCGGCGTTGTCATGGTGATGCTGCTCGATAGCGTGCGCGAAGGGCTGCGCCACCGGGCGGCCGTGCGGGCGGGGGCCGGTACGGCGGGCGCAGTGGCCATGGACCCTGACGAGGTGGAGGAACTGGAAGGCGCCGATCCCAGCCTGCCGGCTTGGAAGATCGCAGGGCTTATCGTGGCGGGTTGTGTGGGCTTGCCCATCGGGGCCCATCTGCTGATCGATGGCGCGCGTGGCATCGCGCTCGACATCGGGGTGACGGAGGCTGCGATCGGCCTCACGCTGGTCGCCATCGGGACCTCTCTGCCTGAGCTCTCCACCACGGTAATGGCCGCGTTGCGCGGCCGGGCCGACGTCGCCATCGGCAATGTCGTGGGCTCGAACCTGTTCAACATCACGGCGATCATCGGCGCGGCGGCGCTTTTCGCACCGCTCGACGTGCCCATGGTGATGACCGAGCGGGATATCTGGGTCATGATCGCGGCCACCCTGACGCTCGTGCCCTATGTGCTGTTGGCCCGGACACTCTGCCGCTGGACGGGGGCCATCTACGTCGCAGTTTACGTGGCCTATCTCTGGATGGCGCTGTCCTGATCGTCCGGCTGTCGGCCGGGCTGGGCAGCGCGTCCCGGCCCCTGGCAGACGGAACACGCCCATGACCGACACCGTAGAGACCCCGGCGCCGGGCGCATCACCGGGTGCATCACTGGGCAAGCAACCGGGCAAGCAACTGGGCGAACACCCAGCGCCAGGCGTGCCTGCTGCCGCGCCGCGGCCACGCGCGCTGATCACCGGCGCCGGTGGCCGCCTCGGGCAGGCCATGGCGGTGCATCTGGCGGCGCGCGGTTGGGACGTGGCCATCCATTATGCAAGCTCGGCCGAGGGCGCCGAGCAGACGGCGGCCGAGTGTCGTGCCGCCGGGGCGCTGGCGCCCATCCTGCAGGCCGATCTGCTGGATGGTGCATCGGTCGATGCGCTGGTGCCGAGCGCGCTTGAGGCTTTGGGCGGTGCCCAGGCTGGGCCGCTGTCGCTGCTGATCAACAACGCCTCGATCTTCGAGCCCGAGACGCTGGACAGCATGACCGCCGAAAGCTGGGAGCGGGCCATTGGCTCGAACCTGCGGGCGCCGGTGGTGCTGGCCCGCGCCTTTGCCGCGCAGGCGCCACGGCCGATGCTCGATGCGGCGGGTGAGCCGATCGCACAGGCGGTAATCGTCAACATGATCGATCAGCGGGTCTGGAAGCCGACGCCGTACTTCATGAGCTATACGCTGGCGAAATCGGCGTTGATGACTTTCACGCAGACCGCGGCACAAGCCCTGGCGCCGGGGGTCAGGGTTGGCGCGATCGGTCCGGGTCCGACGCTGCGCGGCCTGCGCCAGAGCGAGGCGCATTTCCGCAACCAGCGCGCGGGCTGTATCCTGAAACGCGGCGCGGATCCGGAGGATATCGTCGTGGCCTTGGACTTTATCCTTGGTTGCAAGGCCTTCACCGGGCAGATGCTTGCGATCGACGGCGGACAGCATCTGGCATGGCAGACGCCCGATGTCATGCAGAGCGGCGAATAGCTGTGGAGAATCAGCGTCAACCCAAGTTGTCCACTTACTTGAAACTCCGTGGGCAAAGGCCGACTAAGGTGCAGGGTGAGACCGAAACGGCATTGATATCTGTCAAAAGCGTTGATTTGCAGAGGGTTAGCGGGCCCATCTGCGGTTTGCCGGCGGATATGGTCCGGTTATGTCCTCGAAATGTCTCCTAGGGGCGAAAAGTTCCCCACACACTTATCCACAGGCGGCGTTGGAAACCCAGTTTGGAACAGACCTCTACGACAACGGCTGCTCGAGAGGCCGGACCAGGTGTCATCCGGCGGTATCTGAAGCGCCTGGATGACAGCCCTGGGGTGTACCGCATGCTGAGCGCAGCCTCGGAAGTGCTGTATGTGGGAAAGGCCCGCTCGCTGAAGAAACGCGTGGCGAGCTATGCCAATTCGGGCGCCCATAACAGCCGCATCACCCGCATGATCGCCGAGACCGCGGCGATGGAATTCATCACAACCGAAACCGAGACCGAGGCGCTGCTGCTGGAGAGCAATCTCATCAAGCAGCTAAAGCCGCGCTACAACGTGCTGCTGCGCGATGACAAATCCTTCCCGCATATCCTGATCGAGGACGGGAACTTCCCGCTGCTCCGCAAACACCGGGGGGCGCAGCGCGAGAAGGGGCGGTTCTTCGGGCCCTTCGCCTCGGCCGGGGCGGTAGGGCGCACGATCAACCAGATGGAAAAGGCCTTCCTGCTCCGCACGTGCTCGGACAGCGTGTTCGAAAGCCGCACCCGGCCCTGCCTGCTCTATCAGATCAAGCGTTGCTCGGGCCCCTGCACGGGTGAGATCTCGGCCGAGAATTACGCCGGACTGGTCGAGGATGCCGTCGCCTTCCTGGAGGGGCGCACGACGCGCGTGCAGGAGGAACTGGCCGAGCGGATGCGCGAGGCGGCGGCCAAGATGGATTTCGAGCGGGCGGCGCTTTACCGCGACCGGTTGCGCGCCATGGCGCATGTGCGGGGCAACCAGTCGATCAATCCGCGCGTCACGGCCGAGGCCGATGTCTTCGCGCTCCACCGCGAGGGCGGGCAGGCCTGCGTGCAGGTCTTCTTCTTCCGCAGCCACCAGAACTGGGGCAACCACGCCTATTTCCCCCGCGCTCAGGCCGAGATGGAGGATGGCGAGCTGATTGCGGGGTTTGTCGCGCAGTTCTACTCGCCCGACCGGCCGCCGCCGCGCATGGTGCTGCTGAGCCATATGCCGGACGAGGCCGACATGCTGGCCGAGGCGCTGCGCGTGCTGGCGGGCAAACGCGTGGCGCTGGGTGTGCCGCAGCGGGGCGAGAAGCGTGAGCTGGTGGATCATGCGCTGACCAATGCGCGCGAGGCGCTGGCGCGTAAGATGGCCGAGACCTCGAGCCAGGCGAAGAACATGGCCGAACTGGCCGAAGCGCTGGGGCTGGAGAGCCCGCCGAAGCGGATCGAGGTGTATGACAACAGCCACATCATGGGCACCAATGCCGTCGGCGCGATGATCGTTTCGGGCCCCGAGGGACTGATGAAGAACGAGTACCGCAAGTTCAACATCAAGGGTGAGGCCGCGGCGGGCGATGACTTCGGCATGATGCGCGAGGTGCTGACCCGCCGCTTCACCCGGCTGGTCAAGGAAGACCCCGACCGGCGGGGCGAGGCCTGGCCGGACCTGCTGCTGATCGACGGCGGGCAGGGGCAGCTGAGCGTGGTGGCCGAGGTGATGGACGAGATGGGCGTGGCCGACATTCCCCTCTTTGGCGTCGCCAAGGGGACCGAGCGTGATGCGGGCAAGGAGGTGTTCCACGCCCGCGGTCGGCGGCCCTTTGCGCTACCGTTCCGCTCGGCCCCGCTTTACTTCGTACAGCGCCTGCGCGACGAGGCGCATCGCTTCGCCATCGGCGCGCATCGCCAGAAACGGGCGCGGGCGCAGACCGTGACGGCGCTGGACGAGGTGCCGGGGATTGGCCCTGCGCGCAAGCGCGCGCTGCTCGGCCGCTTCGGCTCGGCCAAGGCGGTGGCGCGGGCGGGGCTGGCGGATCTGAAGGCGGTGGATGGGATCTCGGACAGCATGGCCGAGACGATCTACGCCTTTTTCCACGGCGAGCGCGGCTAAGGCGGGACGGCGCGGCCTCGGGCGCCGATGGCGCCGTCGCCCACCCCGCGCGGGCGATCCGATGCATCGCGGCAGCAGGCCACATCGCTGCCCGCGGGGCGCCCGAACGGCGGGTCTTGTCCGGCCGGGACGGCGCTGCTCTAAGCGACGGCGATGTGGACGATCCCGAACATGCTGACGATCGCGCGGGTGCTGGCGGCGCCGGTGGTGGCGCTGATGCTGCTCGCCGGCGATGACGCCGCGTTCTGGGCGTTTTTCGTCTTTGCGCTCGGCGCGCTGACTGACTTCTTGGACGGTTGGCTCGCGCGGCGCTGGGGGCAGGTCTCGGCGCTTGGCGCGATGCTCGACCCCATCGCGGACAAGGCGATGGTGATCCTGGCGCTTGCGGTGCTGATGGCCGGTGACCAGCGCATGCCGGTCGGCGGGGCGATGCTGATCGCGCTCCCGGCCGTGGTGATCATCATGCGCGAGGTGCTGGTGTCGGGCCTGCGCGAGTACCTGGGCGCCATCAAGCTGTCGGTCACGCCGGTGGCGAAGTGGAAGACGACGCTGCAGCTTTTCGCGGTGGGTGCGCTGATCGGGGCGCCGGCGCTGCGTGTCCTGGGCGCGGGCCCGGGGCTCGCCGACACTGTGCTGAGCTTGGGGCTTGCGCTGCTCTGGGTCGCGGCCGGCCTTACGGTGTGGAGCGGGATCGACTATTTCCTGAAGGCGTGGCCCCATCTCGGCACGCGGGAGGAGCGGTGATGCAGGTCTTGTACTTCGCCTGGATGCGCGAGCGGATCGGGCATGCGACCGAGGACGTGGACCCGGGCGAGGCCGCGACGGCGCGCGATCTGATCGATCTGCTGAAGACCCGGTCGGAGGGGCATGCGCTGGCCTTTGAAAACCTGACATCCGTCCGCTGTGCGGTGGATCAGGAGATGGGCGATCTCGACATGACGATCACCGGGGCGCGCGAGGTGGCGTTTTTCCCACCTGTCACCGGCGGCTGACACGCAACACGCGACAAGGGAGCGGCGGAGCAATGGATCGGCTGGCCGAGGATCCGGGCGCGACGTTCAAAGTCTCGGTACAGTCTGATGACTTTGACATCGGCGACGAGCAGGCACGGCTGACGGTCGGGCGGCACGATGTTGGCGCGGTCGTGGCCTTTACCGGGCTCGTGCGTGAGATCGCGGGGGGTGGCGACGACCAGACCATGGTGCTTGAGCACTGGCCCGGGGTCACCGAGCGCGAATTGGCGAAGATCGTGGCCGAGGCAGAGGCGCGTTGGCCGCTGTCGGGCGTGCGGGTGATCCACCGCTTTGGCCCGCTGGCGCCGGGGGACCGGATCGTGCTGGTCCTCGCCGCGTCGCGCCACCGCGAGGCGGCCTTCGCGGCGGCGGCGTTCATGATGGATTACCTGAAGACCCGCGCGCCTTTCTGGAAGAAGGAAGCCGGGCCCGATGGCGGCGCCTGGGTCGACGCACGAGAGAGCGACGATGCGGCGGCGGCACGCTGGGAAGACGGCACGTAGCCCCACCGACCTTCGCTATCGCCTCCTCGTCACTGCCCTTCTGGCAGGCATTGGCCGACGCCATCATTCTGCCGGTTGCCATGCGATCGCGCCGTCTTCTCGCGCCTTGCCTCTGATGAGACCCATCGCGGCGAGGTGGTTCAGGTGTGCGACGGCCTCGACGAGGGCAAGGCCCTCTTCGGCTGGGCCGATCCGGCGGCGAAAGAGGGGCTGGAAGAGGTCGAGCGCGGTGCAGGGGCGCTCTCGCAGCGCGACCATGACACGGTCCAGCGCGTTCTCATGAGTGTCGATCAGCTGGCGCAGACGCTGGGCGCCGCCGTGGAAGGGCAGCTGATGGCCCGGCAGCAGCAGCGGATCACCCGTGCCGATGCGCGCTCTCAGCCGTTGGCAGGTGGCGAGCCATCCGTCGAGGGGGTCGGCCTCGGGCTCGGTCGGATAGACGCCGATATTGGGCGAGATGCCCGGCAGGATCTGATCGGCGCTGAGGGCCAGGGTGGCGTCATCGGCCCAGAGCGTGGCCTGCTCCGGGGCATGACCCTCGCCGAGGTCGATCTGCCAGCGCCGGCCAGCGGCATCGACTGTCGCGCCATGGTCGAGCGCGCGGAAGCCGAGCGGCAGGGGCGCGACGCAATCGGCGAAATTGAACGGGCGCGCCACGGCATAGGCGTCGAGAGCGGCACCGGTGACACCCGCGCGGCGGCGGAAGGCGCGCTGTTCGGGGCTCGGCCGGTCCTGTCGGTCGAGCACCAGCATGCGCGCGGTCAGCCAGGCGACGCGGGGCATCAGGAGGCCGGCGCCCTCGGCGACCAGACATCCGGCCAGGCCCACATGGTCTGGGTGGTGGTGGGTGACGATCACGCGGTGGATGGGCCGGCCGGCGAGGGGGCCGTCGCGCAGTGCCTCGAGCGCCGCGCGGCCGCGAGACCAGTCGAGGCCGGTATCGACCAGCGTCCAGCCAGCCGAGCCGTCATCGAGGGCGTAGATATTGACGTGATCGAGCGCCATGGGCAGCGGCAACCGGGCCCATAGGACGGCGTCGGCGACCTCGATCGCCTGACCCGGGCCCGGCGGTTCGGGCCAAGGATGGCGGATCGGGCGGTCGATGAGCGGCGCGGTCATGGGCGGTGTCGTGACCGCTGGTGCGCCGTACGGCAAGGGTGGAGGTGGTGGCGGCTGATCGGAGGGTGTCGCGTTTTTAGTGGGTATGAGGGGTGGTGGGGTGGAACCCCACCCTACCGCGTCGACGCCTGCGAGCCCTGGTGCCTGGGATTGCGAGCGCTCACGCCACCGCGGAGCGAGAAGCGTCTTACAGTCCGCCCCGGCTGTCGGTCCGCTGTAGGGTGGGGGTCTACCCCACGCCGCGGTAGGGTGGGGTTCAACCCCACCATGCCCTCCGCCTAGACGGTTGCGGTCAGGGTCGCCGCGTCGAGCGCGAACAGTTGGTCGGCGCCCGCCGTGGCGGCCTGCGCCTCGGCATGCGCACGGGGCAGCATCTGGGTGCACCAGTAGGCCGCAAGCGCCTGCTCGGTCGGCCCGCCGTCGATGGCGGCCCTCGCCAGGTAATGGCCGCCGAGCGTGATGGCGAGCATGCGGAGATAGGGCGTCGCGGCGGCCGCGCGGTCGCGTGCCTCGTGGGTCAGCATCCAACGCGTCACCCCTTCGGCCTTTGACAGCGCGGCGGCAAGGGCGCGGGCGTCGGTGTGGTGAGCGCCGTCATGGCGTGGGTCTCTGAGAACATCGACCGTCGCCGCGATCTCGGCGAGCAGCGCGCTCGCGGTGGCGCCGCCATCACCGGTCAGCTTGCGACCCACCAGATCCATGGCCTGCACGCCGTTGGTCCCCTCGTAGATCGCGGTGATGCGCACGTCGCGGAGATACTGCGCGATGCCAGTTTCCTCGCAATAGCCCATGCCGCCATGGATCTGGACCGAGAGGTTGGCGACCTCGATCCCCGTCTCTGTCCCGTAGGCCTTGGCGATGGGTGTCAGGAAGGCGCCCCGACGGGCGGCGGCGGCACGCGTGGCGGCAGCCTCTCCGGCCTTGGCAAGATCGAGCGCGTAAGCGCAGTCATAGGCAATGGCGCGGGCGACGCGGGTCTGGGCTTTCATCTGCATCAGCATCCGGCGCACATCGCCATGGCCGATGATCGTGGTGCTGCCATCGGTGGTCTGCCCCTGCACACGGGTCATGGCCCAGTCCTGCGCGGCCTGGGTCGCAGCCTCGGCGATGGCGACCCCTTCGACGCCGACTTGCAGGCGGGCGTTGTTCATCATCGTGAACATGCAGGCGAGGCCCTTGTTCTCCTCGCCCACCAGCCAGCCGGTCGCGCCGGCAAAGGCCATCACGCAGGTCGGTGAGCCGTGGATGCCCATCTTGTGCTCGAGCGAGACGACGCTAACGCCGTTGCGTGCGCCGAGCGTGCCGTCCGCGTTCGGCAAGACTTTGGGCACGAGAAACAGGCTGATACCGCCGGGCCCGGCGGGCGCCCCGGGCAGGCGGGCGAGGACGAGGTGGACCACGTTCTCGGCCACGTCGTGATCGCCCCAGGAGATCCAGATCTTCTCCCCGGTGATCCGATAGGTGCCGTCGCCCTGCGGTTCGGCCCTGGTGCGGAGGGACCCGATATCAGTACCGGCCTGCGGTTCGGTCAGGTTCATCGTGCCGGTCCAGCGGCCCGAGGTCAGCATGGGCAGATAGCGCGCCTGAAGCTCTGGGGCTGCGTGATGTTCCAGCGCCTCGATCTGGCCTTGGCTCAGCACCTGGCAGAGCGACAGCGACAGGTTGGCCGAGGCGAACATCTCGCCGACCATCACGGCAAAGGACTGCGGCAGGCCCATGCCGCCATGGGCTGGCTCGGCGTTCATCCCGATCCATCCACCCTCCGCGATGGCGCGGTAAGCGGCTGCGAAGCCCGGCGAGGTCCGGACGATGCCGTTTTCGAGCCGCGCCGGATGCAGATCGCCGACGCGGTTGGTCGGCGCGATCACCTCGGTCGCCAGGCGCGCGGCCTCGTCGAGGACGGCGGCGCGGGTCTCGTCGGTCGCCTCGGCATAACGCGCGGTATCGGCCAACCAATGATGGCCGAGCTGGGCTGCGAGGCGCTGCATCTCGGCGAGCGGCGGATGATAGGTCATCGGGTTCCTCCCCTGCGTCCGGCTACGCTATGCCGCGCCGCCCGTTTCGCCTTGCCAGGCCGATGGGACGGTGCGCCGCGCATTTTGTTTCCGTGCCATATATGCGAATGCGGCCGGGGCGATGCGAGAGCGATGCGCTGAGGTGACGCAAACGTCAATCATGCGGATGCATGCTGCAGCGTGGAGGAAGAGCGGATGCGCCGGACGCGGCATCTGAACGCCGACGCGGCCGGCATCGCCGAGGCGGCGGCGCTGTTGGCGGGCGGAGGTTTGGTCGCCTTCCCGACCGAGACCGTCTACGGTCTTGGAGCAGATGCGCGCAATGCGGCGGCTATCGCTGCGCTTTACGCTGCGAAGGGGCGGCCGGCGCGCAATCCTCTGATCGTTCATGTTCCGGATCTGGCTGCGGCGGGGCGACTGGCGTTGGTGGGGGCTATCGCTCGGTCGCTCGCCGATCGCTTCTGGCCTGGGCCCTTGACGCTGGTTCTGCCACTCCGCGCAGATGCGGGCCTGGCGCCCGCCGTCACCCCGGGCCTGGCGCCCGCCGTCACCCCGGGCCCTGTACCCATCCTCGCCGAAGGGCATGCCACGGTGGGGCTGAGGGTGCCGGCGGTGGACATTGCCCGGGCGATGATCGTGGCGGCGGACTGCCCGGTGGCAGCCCCGTCGGCCAACCCCTCGGGCCGCGTCAGCCCCACGACCGCGGCGCATGTGCTCGACCCTGAGACCGGCCTCGGCGGTAAGATCGACGCGGTGCTAGACGCCGGGCCCTGTGTCGTCGGGGTGGAATCGACGATCCTCGCGGTGGAGGAGGTTGCCGGACAGGTACGCCTGCTGCGCCCTGGCGGCTTGGCGGTGGAGGATCTGGCAGCGGCGCTGAGCGCGATGCCACGGCGGCCGAGGTTCGACCTCACGGCTGCCGAAGACGAGATGGCTGGCGATGCGGTCTTGGCCGCCCCGGGTTTGATGGAGAGCCATTACGCCTCCGCAGCGCGGCTGCGGCTTGAGGCCATGGCGCCGATGGCGGGTGAGGCCTGGCTGGGTTTCGGCCCTGACCCGGCGGAGGCGATCGCGGCGCCGGTGCGCGATACGTTGTCGGCCGCGGGCGATGTGGCCGAGGCGGCGGCGCGCCTTTTCGCGGTGCTGCGGCGCGTAGATGCCGCCATGCAGCATGACGGCGTAATCGCGGTGGCCCCGGTTCCGGCGGTGGGGCTTGGCAGGGCGGTTCGCGACCGTCTCGCACGCGCGGCCGCACCAAGGCCCGGGACCTAGCCCAGCGGAATCGCGGCTCGTCGCCGCGATGAGTCTCGCGGGGTGTCCTTGCTGCGGTCAGCGCGCTTCGGCGGTCGGTTCAGGCGCACGGTGTCGGCTGCGCGGTGGTGGCTGGCGAGAAGCCCGGTTGGGCTTCAGTCCGAACGTGGTGCGATTGGCGGGGCGCCTCAAGGACAGGCGGGCTGCGCCCGTCGCTTCGCGATCCTTGACCCGCCCCGCCAACCGCGCCGGGCATGGCAATCGGGGTGGGGCACGCGGGGCATGGCACGAGGGGCATGGCACGAGGGGGGATGGCACGAAGGGCATCGCGCCTTCGGTGGAATGGCAGGGCGCCGGGGTCGCCATCGTCATTGCAGTCGCAGGCGCAGCGCTGGCTGACGAAACCGGCACAGTGCTCTATTTAGGCGCTCATGACCGAAACATCCCCCGATATGCCGCCCGACATGCTGCCAAAGACCGTGGCCGCGACCATCGCAGGGCCCACCGCGACTGCCGGCAGCGCAACCTCTGTCACGGGCCCGGCCCCCACGATGCCACCGCTATCAGCCGCGGGCGATGGGGATTTCGCCGCCTTCGCCGCCATGACCGACGTGTCGGGGGTGGTCGGGCCCGGCGATGATCGTCTCGCCCCCTGGCTGGTCGAGCCGCGCGACAAGTTCCGGGGGCGGGCTGCGGTGATGCTGCGCCCGCGCAACACGGCCGAGGTCGCGGCCATGCTCGCCCATTGCAATGCCCGGCGCCTGCCGGTGATCCCAGTCTCGGGCGGGACGGGGCTGGTCGCCGGGCAACTGACGGCGGGTGAGGCGATCCCCGATCCGGTGCTGATCGCTCTCGACCGGATGGACCGCATCCGCGACATCAGCCCGGCCGACAATGCGCTGGTGGCCGAGGCGGGGGTGACGCTCGAGGCCGTGCAGAACGCGGCTGCCGAGGCCGGGCGGCTGTTTCCGCTGGCCATGGCGTCGCAGGGCTCGTGCCGCATCGGCGGCAACCTCGCGACCAATGCCGGCGGTGTGCAGGTGCTGCGCTACGGCAATGCCCGCGACCTGGTGCTGGGGGTCGAGGCGGTGATGGCCGACGGCAGCGTCCACCACGGGCTGAAGCGCCTGCGCAAAGACAACATGGGCTATGATCTGAAGGGCCTGCTGGTGGGTTCGGAGGGGACGCTCGGCCTGATCACCGCGGCCTCGCTGAAACTGTTCCCCGCACCGGGTGAGGTGGTGACGGCGATGCTGGCGGTTCCTTCGCCCACCGCGTCCCTCGATCTGCTGCACGCCACGCGCGCCCGGCTGGGCGATGGTGTCACGGCCTTCGAGATCATGGCGGCCCAGGGCCCCGCCTTCATCGCGGCGCAGTATCCGGACTGGACCGATCCGCTGGCGGGCGCACCCGACTGGCGGGTGCTGATCGAGGTCACGGGGCCGACCGGAGGCGGGTTGCAGGCGCGGGCCGAGGCGGCGCTGGAGACGCTGTTCGAGGAAGGCCTCGCCACAGATGGCGTCGTCGCCGCGTCCGAGGCGCAGCGCCGTGCCTTCTGGTGGGTGCGCGAGACGATCCCCGAGGCGAACCGCAAGGTGGGCGCGGTCTCCTCGCACGACGTGTCGGTGCCGCTCTCGGCGATCCCCGAGTTCATCGAGCGCACGTCGAAGGCGGTGGCCGAGGCCGCGCAGGGCCTGCGCACCAACTGCTTTGGCCATGTCGGCGACGGCAACCTGCACTACAACCTGTTCCCGCCCGAGGGCGAGCGCCCGGCGGATTGGAAGAAGCAAGGCCGGGCCGGGCGCGAGGCGGTGCACGAGACGGCGCTGGCGCTCGGCGGTTCGATCTCGGCCGAGCATGGCATCGGCCGCGCCAAGCGCGACGCGCTGGCCGCCAAGCTGGACCCGGCCAAGCTGGCGGCGATGCGCGCGATCAAGCGGGCGCTGGACCCCAATGGCATCCTGAACCCCGGCGCCGTGCTGGCGCGGGAAGGGGTCTATGGCGGGTGAGCGCTCGGCCGGCTGAGGCGGGCGGGGTCAGGGGGCGGGGATCTCGACGCCGGCGAAGGTCGCGACGAGGGTGAACCACCAGAGCAGCCCCTCGCTCAGCACCGGCAGAAGCAGCACGATCTGGGCGATGGCGAACAGGGCGGCGACGATGGCGCTCGCCACCATCGCTGCCATGATCATGAGCATGATGGACGCCGTGATCGGCGCGGGCTGGGCTACGACGTCGGTGCTCGGCGTCAGGCCGATGAGAACAGGGCGTGGGGCCTGGTCCTTTGGTGGTTTCTTGAGAAGCTTCACGGCGCTTGGAAACAGTAAGGCGATGGCGCGGCTGGCGATCAGGACGCCGGCGGCCGTGGCACCGAGCAGGGCGTGCAGCAGCGTGGGGATGACCGTCGTGGCCATGCCGGCGATCAGCCAGGCATAGGCCCAGGGGTCGGTGGCGAGGCCCTGCAGCGTGCCCGCGACATCCATGATGGGTGTTCCGCCGCCCAGGCGGATCCAGTGGCCGCCGAGGATGATGGCGGTGCCGAGCGCCAGCAGGATGACGAGGCCGAGCGCGAGATCGATCGCCCACTCGAAGAAGCGCCGCCAGCCCCGCTCGGCCAGACTGCGGCGCAGCAGATAGCGGGTCAGGCCGATCGAAAGGAAATCGGCCGTGGCATTGGCCAGCGGCAGGAGGGCGAGGAACAGGAGCGATGAGCGAACGTCTTCGGATCGCTCGTCCGGTATGACAGTGGCAGCAGCTTCGACCGCCGTCATCGCGATCAGCACCACTACCAGCAGCCACAGCGCCATGGCTGGCCGTTGTATGCGTCGACCGATCCATGCGGACGCGAATGCGAATGCGACTGCGACTGTGAATGCGCCTGCGACTGCGAATGCGCTTGCGCCTGCGCTTGCGCCTGCGACTGCGCCTGCGACTGCGACTGCGACTGCGACTGCGCCTGCGCCTGCGACTGCGCCTGCGACTGCGCCTGCGCCTGCGCCTGCGGCTGCGAATACGAATGCGACTGTGCCCGCGACTGCGAGTGCGCTTGCGACCGCGACTGTGAGTGCGAGTGCGACTGCGCCTGCGAGTGCGATTGCAAACAAAAAGAAAAGCCATTCCCGAGCGTGAGCCTCTCGGCGAGACGCATGGTTCGAGAGGGTGGCGAAACAGACTGAAACGATCAGCGCGACCGCGATCAGGCCTCGGAGTACCCAGTCGTCATTTGCCGGAAGGACCACCAGACTGCCGATCTGCCCGGCCTCGCCTGTCCAGATCCATTGCAGGATCAGCAGAAACACTGGGTAGACGACGGCCAGCACCAGCGTCAGGTCGAAGAGGAGACCGGACCAGGCGCGTTGCACGGGCACTGTCGGCCAGTCGCGGGGGGGTATGCCGGGGTCCAGGCGCCCGTCGAGCCAGTCGAGTGCTGCCGCCAGGTTGCGGCGGTAGAAGGCGCCGGCGCGGTCTTCCTCGAAAAAGCGGAGGATGATGGTGCGGTCGCCGTCGCTCTTCACGATGCGGCCCGCTTGCAGGCGTACCCAGCCACATACCATCAGCCAAAGCGCGGCCCAGAAGAACGGGTCGCTGGGGGCGACGGCTTCCGCTACAGCGACGAGGTATTCGCGGACCTTCTCAAATGACACGTGTCGCCCCTCGACCAATTGCGGCGACGATAGACCGTGGGGCCGGGAGTTGGCCAGCAGGGCGGCCGGCGGCACGGGGCCCGTTTCGCCGCGCTCTCAGCCCTCAGGGCCGGGCGAACGGGCGGGCGTTTGCGAGCGCCGGGATGCGGGTGCGGGCGGTGTCCACGGCGCTCAGATCGAGGTCGGCATAGGCGACGGCGGGGGCCTCGCCGCCGGCGTCGGCCAGGATCTCGCCCCAGGGGGCGACGGCGAGGCTGTGGCCCCAGGTCTGGCGGTCTCGCGCCCCAGCCGAAGCGTGCGTGCCGGCTTGCGCTGCGGCGAGGACGAAGCAGCCGGTCTCGATCGCCCGGGCGCGGAGCAGCGTCTCCCAATGGGCACGGCCGGTCGGGACGGTAAAGGCCGCTGGCGAGGTGAGGATCGCGGCACCTCCCTCGGCCAGTGCACGATGGAGCGCCGGGAAGCGCATGTCGTAGCAGATCGTGAGCCCGATGCGCGCGAACGGCGTGTCGGCGGTGACGGCGCGCGCGCCGGGGCGGAAGCTCTCGCTCTCGCGGTAGTGCTCCTCCCCGCCGAGGGTCACGTCGAACATATGGATCTTGTCGTAGCGCGCGGCGATGGTGCCGTCGGGCGCGATCAGGAATTGGCGGTTGACGGCGCGGGTGTCGGCGCCCTCGGGCTCGGCCAGGGCGAGCGAGCCGATGGAGAGCCAGACGCCAAGCTCAGCCGCCACAGCGCGGAGGCGGGCGAGCGTCGGGTCCTCAGCCTCGGTCTGAATGGTGACGCGCTGGAGGTCGGTGTCGGTGGTGACGAGGTTGGTGACCTCGGGCGTCAGCACAAAGCGCGCGCCGCCGGCCGCCGCCTCGCGCATCATGGCCTCGGTCGTGGCCAGATTGGCCGTCGGGTCCTCGCCCGAGGTCATCTGCAACAGCGCCACGCGGAGTGGCGCGTCGGCAGCGACCTCGGCCTCGCTTTCGCCCATCGTCGCGGTCAGGCGGCCTGGGCGAGGAGGGGATCGAGCTTGCCGGCGTCGTCGAGCGCGAAGAGATCGTCGCAACCGCCCACATGGGTCTCGCCGATGAAGATCTGCGGCACGGTGTGGCGGCCGGCGCGCTCCATCATGTCCGCCTTGCGGGCCTTGTCGCCCATCACGTCGATCTCGGTGTAGCTGACGCCCTTCTTCTTCAAAAGGCGCTTGGCCATCAGGCAGTATGGGCAGATTGGCGTCGTGTAGATCTCAATGGCCATGGGGTCCCTCCGGCTCGGTCGCGGGCGGCGTTGCGGGTGGCGTGTCGCCGTCAGTCTCGGCCAGATAGGGCGCTCGGGGGCGGAGCGCCAGCGCAATTACGGCGGCGTGGACCTCGGCTGCGCCCGCGTGGCGGCAAATCCGGGCGGCCTCGGCCAGCGTGGCGCCGGAGGTGGCGACATCGTCGATCAGCAGCACCCGGCGGTCGATCAGGCTGCCGGGCCGGGCCGAGAAGGCGCCGGCGACATTGGCCCGCCGCTCGGCCCGGTCGCGGCCCTGCTGGCTGGGTGTGGCGCGGTGGCGGGTGAGGATGGCGGGGTCGAAGGCCTGGGCATTGCCCGCGAGGCGGGCGGCCGCGCGCGCGATCTCGGCCGATTGGTTGAAGCGGCGGGCGAGGCAGCGGCGCCAGTGCAGCGGCACGGGGATGATGGCGTCGGCGGCGGAGAGGCGGTCTGCTGCGCGGCGATGGAGCCAGCCGGCCAGCAAGGGCACATGGTCGAGACGGTCGCCATGCTTGAGCGCGAGGACGAGGCTGCGTGCGGCACCCGAATAGGTGGCGACCGCCGTCAGGCTGTCGAGCGGCGGTGGTTCCGCGAGGCAGGTCGGGCAACGGTAAGCCGGGTCGTGGTGCGGGAGCGCTGGCTCGGGTTGGCCGCAGGTGGCGCAGGCGGGACCATCGAGAAACCGGGTCTCGGCGAAGCAGGCGCCGCAGAGCCCGCGGCCTGCGGTGTCGGCCGCGCAGGCGGGGCAGGCGGGCGGATAGAGGAGATCGCCAACCGCCCGCGCCAGACCCGCCAGCGTCCTGCCCGGCAGCGTCCTGCCCGCCAGCACCCGGCGCGCGGCGCTTTGTGGTGGGACTGCGCGCTCCGCCCGGCGCGCTGCGGCGTTCAGCGCCTCGTTGGCCATGTCTCACTCCCTCCTCGCTGCCCGCCCGTCCCGGCAGTACCGCTCGCCGCCGACCGCGCACCCGAGACCTGTCATCGAACCCAATGGAGCCTATGCTTGCGGAGATGGCACCGATTGACGGATCGCAATCGCCGCTGTTCGACGCGGCCGCCCTGGCGCATCGGCGCGACCGGGCCATGGCTCTCGGCTTTGTCGGCGGTGGGGATTTCCTGTTCCGCGAAGCAGCCGCACGCGTTGCCGAGCGGATCGCTGATGTGCGCGACCGCCGCTTTGCACGCGCTGTCGTCGTCGGTAGTGGGGCCGGCGCGCTGGCCGAGGCGCTGCCCGGGGCCTTGGGCATCAGCGGGGAGGGTGTGGCGATGACCGACCCGTCGCCGGCGATGCTGGCGGCGGCTGCCGCACGGTTGCCTCAGGCCGTGGCGCATCCTTGGGCTGGAGAGACGCTGCCCTTCGAGCGTGGGGGCGCCGACCTCGCGCTGTCGCTCGGCGTCATGCAGTGGCTGGAGGACCCGGTCGGACATCTGGTGCAACTTCGCCTCGCGCTGGCGCCCGATGGCCTGATGATCGCGGTCTTGCCGGGTGGCGAGACGCTGTCGGCGCTGCGCCATGCCCTGGCGGAGGCCGAGGTCGCGGAGACCGGTGGCCTAAGCCCCCGTGTCGCGCCGATGGCCGAGTTGCGGGCGGCCGGGGCGCTGTTGCAGCGTGCGGGGCTGCAGATGCCGGTGGCCGATGGTGAGCCGATCGAGGTGTCCTATGCCGATGCCTGGGCGCTGATGCGGGACCTGCGCGCCATGGGAGAGACGGCGGCCATGCGGGACCGGCTGCGCAGACCCACCAGACGCGCGGTGTTTCGTCGGGCGGCCGAGGTCTATGGCGCGCGGGCGGCTGGTCCGGATGGGCGCGTGACGGCGCGTTTTGAGTTGATCTTCCTCACCGGCTGGTCGCCAGGGCCCGATCAGCCCCGGCCACTGCGTCCGGGCTCGGCCAAGGCCCGGCTGGCCGATGCGCTGGGCGCCTTTGAGGTGCCCGCCGGGGAAAAGACCGGCGGATCGGGCTGAGCCGATGAATGCTGTCCATTAGTTGAAATGGTCTTCCGCTATTCGGAACAGTTTGACCCGATAAGCGCCTTTAACAGCAACGGTCTCAACGAGTGGGACGGTTGGACTAAACCGCCGCATTTGATCATGCGTATCACACGCATAACTTTCAACGCAGAGGCAATGTGCCGACCGACAGGAGAGATGGATGCTGGATCGCACAAACAGCGCGATGATCATGCCAGGTGAGGGCCGTCTGGCCCATGCCGATGCCGAACATCCGCCAGTGCCTCACCGCAAGGTGGGTATCCTGCTGGCCAATCTCGGCACGCCCGACGGCACCGACTACTGGTCGATGCGGCGCTACCTGAACGAGTTTCTGTCGGACAAGCGGGTGATCGAATGGCCCTCGGCGCTGTGGCAGCCGATCCTGCAGACCATCGTGCTTACCAAGCGCCCGTTTTCCAGCGGTGAGGCTTATCGCGGGATCTGGAATACCGAGCAGGACGAGAGCCCGCTGCGGACCATCACCCGCAACCAGACCGACAAGCTGCGCGCCCGGCTGACCGCGGCCTTCGGCGATGCGGTCGAGGTCGATTTCTGCATGCGCTACGGCAACCCGTCGACCGACAGCGTGGTCAAACGGATGCAGGCCAACGGCTGCGACCGGATCGTGTTCTTCCCGCTCTATCCGCATTACGCCGCGGCGACGACGGGCACGGCCAACGACCACATGTTCCGCACGCTGATGACGCTGCGCTGGCAGCCCTCGGTCCGCACGGTGCCGAGCTATCAGGACCACCCGGCATATATCGAAGCGCTGGCCCAGTCGGTGGAGCGTTATTATGCCGGGCTTGAGGATCAGCCCTCTGTGCTGGTGGCGAGCTACCACGGCCTGCCGAAGTCGTACTTCATGAAGGGCGATCCCTATCACTGCCTCTGTCAGAAGACCTCGCGCCTGGTGCGCGACAGGCTGGGTTGGGAGAAGGACAAGCTGCAGACGACCTTCCAGTCCCGCTTTGGCCCGGAGGAGTGGCTGACGCCCTACACGGTCGAGCATGTCGCCGAATTGGCCAAGCAGGGGTACAAGAACATCGCGGTCTTCGCGCCCGGCTTTTCCTCCGACTGTGTCGAGACGCTCGAAGAGATCAATGAAGAGATCAAGGAAAGCTTCGAGGAAGCGGGCGGCGAGCAGTTCCATTACATCCCCTGCCTGAACGACGATGAGGCGCATATCGACATGATCGAACAGATCGTCCGCAGCGAGGGGCAGGGCTGGCTCTGACCGGGTCAGACGGGCTCCAAGGGGCCCAGAAGGGTTCAGACGGGTGATAAAACGCGGTGCTCGCATGGGTATCGCGCCGTCTGAGCCTGCTGCTCTGTCGCCTGGGGACAGATCATGGATCGGCAACCATGTCCGTGCTAGAGCGCCACCAAAGCGTTTGATGGTACGGGTTGATGGAAACGGTCAGGACGGTACAGGCCTTGCGTTCTAAGGTCGCCCGCTGGCGTGATGCTGGGCATCGCGTGGCGCTGGTGCCGACGATGGGCGCGTTGCACGAGGGTCATCTAAGCCTGTTGGCCGAGGCACGGCAGCGGGCCGAACGCGTCGCAGCGTCGCTCTTCGTCAACCCCACGCAGTTCGGTCCGGGAGAGGATCTTGCCGCCTATCCCCGTGACGAGGCGCGCGATGCCGCCATGCTCGCCGCGGCGGGCTGCCACCTGCTCTATGCGCCTGATGCCGCCGAGATGTATCCCGACGGTTTCGCCACCGAGGTGCGCGTGGCGGGGCTCACCGACATGCTGTGCGGCGCAGCCAGGCCCGGGCATTTCGACGGCGTGGCGCAGGTCGTGAGCAAGCTGCTGATCCAGGCCTGGGCCGATGTCGCGGTTTTCGGTGAGAAGGACTGGCAACAGCTGGCCGTGATCCGGCGGCTCGCGCGCGATCTGGACGTGCCGACCGAAATCCACGGCGCCCCGATCATACGTGAGGCGGACGGCCTCGCCATGTCCTCGCGCAATCGCTACCTGGACGCCGATCAGCGAACGCGCGCCGGTCGCATAAACGCCCTGATGCGCGAGGCGATCGGCCGGCTGACGGGTGGGGCGGCGGCAACGGCCATCGAGGGCTGGCTGACGGCGGCGCTGTCGGCGCTCCCGTCCGAGCAGGTGGACTATGCCGAGATCCGCGACGGGCAGACGCTGGCGCGGCGCCAAGGCCCGGCCGGGGCTGCGGACCGCCTGTTCGTCGCGGCCCGCATTGGGCGGGCGCGGCTGATCGACAACATGGCCGTCTTCCCCTCAGGAGGCGCGGCGTGACCGTCGAGCAGGACGACGATTTCGACGCACCGCGCGAGCGTCTGCCGCTCAGCACGCGGATAAGGCGGCTGATCGATTTGCCGCCACTGTGGACCGCGGCGGCATTGGCGGGTGTCTGGGGCATGACCGAGATGCTGGGCGCCGTGCTGCCGGCCTCGATCCGGCTCTCGGGCTGGATCCTGATCGCGCTCGCCGTGCTGATGATGCTCTGGGCGGTGCGGCATATGCTACGGGCCGACACCGCGGTGATGCCGCATCGCTCGCCCCGTATCCTCGTGCGTACCGGGCCGTTCCGCTACACGCGCAACCCGATCTACCTCGCCGATCTGCTGGTGGTGGTGGGGCTCGCCATGGCGCTTGGGCAGCCGGCGGGGGCGATGCTGGTGCTCCCGCTTGGCTATATCCTGCAAAAGCGGTTCATCGAGCCCGAGGAAGCTAGGCTCGACAAGAATTTCGACCACCAGTTCCGCGCCTGGTCGGCCGAGATCCCACGCTGGTTCTGACCTCCGGGATCTGAAGGTGTCCGGTCTGCTCGGGCCACGTCTGCTCGGGCCACGTCTGCTCGGGCCACGTCTGCTCGGGCCGGATGTAACCTTGCCGGGTCTGCTTGGGCGCGGTCTTCTCAGCCCTCACCCCTTGGCGAGGCGCGCCTCGAACCAGTCCAGCGCTTTCTCGGTCCAGCCGTCGGGCACGATATGACTGCCGGGGTGCAGCATCAGGTCGAGACGGCCTGCCTGGCAGTTCTGCCAGCTGCGCGTCCAGCGCCCATCCGTGCCGGTGCGGCGCTCGTCGGGTTGGCGGGCGGTGCAGCCCAGCGTCGCGCGTAGGATGGCGAGGCTTTCGAACATGTCGCCCTGCACCATGACGCGGCCGATCGGGCGCCCTTCGATCGGCACCACCGTGTCGGCCCAGCCATGGGTGTGGAACAGCGCCACCGGGCCAGCGCAGCCCGTGCGCGGCAGCGGCTCCCAAAAAGCGCCGGCGATGGGCGCATAGGCACGGACGAGGCCCGGGCGCTGGCAGGCGACGTCCCAGACCATTGAGCCACCGCGCGAGAAGCCCGACAGCAGCACCCGGTCACGGTCGACCCCGCGCCGCGCGGCGTCGTCTAGGATCGCGGCGAAGAAATCTAGGTCGTCGCGTGGATGGGCTGTCCGGTCGTCGACGGACCAGTCACGCTGCGTACGACCCTGGCGCGGGATGCCCTGGGGCGCGATCAGGGCATAGCCGCGCCGGGCCAGCGCCCCGCGCATCGCAGCACGCCCGTTCATCACGCCCTTGGCCGAGGCGCCCCAACCATGCAGATACATCAGCGCCGGCGCCGGTCCTTCGACCCCCTCGGGCAGGATCAGGAGGTAGCTTCCACCCGCGACCTCGCAGGCCTCGGTTCCCGGGCAGGCCTCGGCACTGGGCGCCGTCACGAGGACAGCGATCAGCGCGAACGCACTGGCGAGCCATGTCAGTCTGGTCATCATCCGCCCCTCTTGAAGCCTGATCGACGTGGCGGGCAGGGGATGGGCCAGAGATGATCCCGGACCCCGACACCGGCCTCCGCCGCCACGACGATACCGGGCATGTAGGGCGCAAGGGCCCAGATGATCACCGCATGAACAGGCCGATGCGGTAAAAGGGGGGCCGCCGCGATCACATCGCCGGGACAGGGCACGGGACGGCACCCTTTGTCGCGATGCGCGCCCGTGTCGACGGTCGCGCAATCAACCGGCTTTCTTGGTTGGGCCATGTTGGGAAAGAGCCGCCGGTGACGGTGCGGCCACTTGGCCTCTCGCGGAGGGCTACCCGATGGCGCAGTCGGGCCGGGTTGTGGGGCCTGCCAGTCGGGCCTGCCAGTCGGGCATGACAAACGAGCAGAGGAGCGGGGCAAGGTTCCTTGGCAGCCTCAGCCCGCGACTTACTTGATGTTCACGAGGTGGTGATGACCGATCAGGACGACCGGGGGGTGGCAATCCCCGCTGACGATGATGCCGAGGGCCGTGAAGCGGAGGCAGCGCTTTACGGGCGCCTCGACGCGCTCGGGATTGCCTGGACCCATCATTACCATCCGCCGATGCGGACCGTTGCCGACAGCCGGGCGCTTCGCGGCGAGATGCCAGGCCTGCATCTGAAAAACATGTTTCTGAAGGAGAAAAAGGGTGGGTTCTGGCTCGTTTCCTGCCTCGAAGACCGGCAGTTCCGCATCCGCGATCTGGAGCGGGCTGTAGGGGCAAAGGGCACCAGTTTCGGCAAGCCCGATCTGCTGTGGGAGACACTGGGTGTGAGGCCTGGCGCGGTGACGCCCTTCGCGGTGATGAATGCGGCACCCGGCGCGATCCGCCTCGTGCTGGACGCTGCGCTGGTCGACGCGCCCGTCATCAACGCCCATCCGATGCATAACCGGGCGACCACGGCCTTTGCGTGGGAGGGCCTATACCGCTTTCTCGACGCGCTGGACCATCTGCCGCAGATCGTCGATTTCGCGCCGATCGAGGCTGCGAGTGCGGCAGCCGCCGAAGCAGCGGGGCATGGCTCGGGTCGCACAGCGCCAGCGGGGGCGGGCCGATGAACCGACGGTTTCATTGCAGAGCGACGGGGCGCGGTCTATGTCCGGCGCGGGGGCGGTGGTGCGCGGGTACCGCTGTCGCCGCGATGCAGGAAGTTACGATGCAGGAATACGGGTCTCTCACATGATCGAGCTTGGCATGGGCGGTAGCGGCGGCGCGGCCGGTGGGCCTGGTGGTGGACCGGCCGGCGGCACCGCTGGCGTCGCGTTCGACACCTCTGATGCGACCTTCATGGCCGATGTGGTGCAGGCGTCGACCCAGGCGCCCATCATCGTGGTCATCGCCCCGCGCCTCGACAAAGGCGCACAGGACTATACGCGCCAGTTGGAGCAGGAACTGGCCGTCTACAAAGGCGCGCTCAAGCTCGCCCGGCTCGACCCGGATCAGAGCCCGATGATCGCCGGGCAGCTGAACGCCAGCGTCTATCCGACCACGGTCGCCTTCTTCCAGGGGCAGGGGTTGACTGGGTTCCAGGGCGCCCCGGGGCCGGCGCAGCTGAAGGATTTCATCGGGCGCTTGGCCGAGGCGGTCGGCCTGTCCGGGGCCGAGGATGTCGGCTCGCTCGAGCAGGCGCTGGAGATGGCGGAGAAGATGCTCGACGACGGGCATCTGGAAGACGCGCTGCAGACCTTCGCGGCCATCGTCGGCGAAGAGCCAAGCAATGCGCGCGCCGTGGCCGGGCTGTTGCGCACGCTGGTCGCGGCCGGGCGGATCGAGGAGGCGGCCGATGCGCTGGCACGTGTCGCGCCCGAGATCGCCGAGGATCCGGCCATTGCCGGCGTGCGCGCGGCGATCGAGCTGGCCGTGGCAGGCGCCGCGGCGGCGGGTGAGATCACGCAATACGAGGCGCGCCTTGCCGCCGATGGCAACGATCACGAGGCGCGGCTCGGCCTCGCCGATGCGCTGATCGGTGCCGGGCGCAACGAGGACGCGGTGGAGCAGCTGCTCGAGGCCTTTCGCCGCGATCGCGAGTGGAACGACGGCGCCGCCAAGGCCAAGCTGCTGACGCTGATCGAGAGCCTCGGCCCCAAGGACCCGCTGGCTGGCAAGGCGCGCCGCCGTCTCTCGTCGATCATCTTCGCCTGACCGGAGACCCGATGGCCCGTCGCTTCAGCCTCGCCGATCTGCCGGAGATCCTGCCGATCTTTCCGCTGCCGGGTGCGCTTTTGCTGCCGCGCGCGCGGCTGCCGCTCAACATCTTCGAGCCGCGCTACCTGGCGATGCTCGACGACTGCCTAAAGTCCGAGCACCGGCTCATCGGCATGATCCAGCCTTTTGTCGACAGCGGATCGCCGCCCAAGCTGCACAAGATCGGCTGCGCAGGCCGCGTGACCTCGCTGTCGGAGACCGAGGACGGGCGCTACCTGATCGCCTTGAGCGGGGTCAGCCGGTTCCGCGTGAAGGGTGAGATCGACGGCTTCACGCCGTTTCGCAGGGTGAAGGCGGACTGGAGCGATTTCGGTGCCGACCTCTCGGGGCCAGAGGAGGCCGAGGGCTTTGACCGCCCCGCATTCCTCACGCTGCTGCGGCGGTACTTCGATGCCTCTCAGTTGTCCTCGGATTTCGAGGCGATGCAGGAGGCGGAGGAGGAGCTGCTGGTCAATTCGCTGTCGATGATGTGCCCGTTCTCCGTCGAGGAGCGCCAGGCGCTGCTGGAAGCGCCGCGGCTCGGTGACCGGCTGGAGACGCTGCAGGCGCTGATGCAGTTCGCGATTGCCTCGGGCGGATCGCCCGACCAGGTGCAGTAGGCCACGCCGAGGGGGCTTGCGGCATGGGCGACCACATCACGCCTCCCGCAGCGGGCGACGGCACGCTGGATCCTGTGCCGGAAAAGCCCGCCCGGCGGATGCTGGAGGCGCTGGTCTGTCCGCTGACCGGGGGCCCCCTCCGCTTTGAGGCAGACGCCGGCGAACTGATCTCGCGCGCCGCGGGCCTCGCCTACCCGATCCGCTCCGGTATCCCCATCATGCTGGTGGACGAGGCCCGCAAGCTGGAGGAGTAGGCCGGGCAATCGACACCTTGGCGGCTCTCGCCAGCGACGATTGACGACACTCTCCTTCGTCCGGGTCCTTCATCAGGTGCTCACTCGATGTCCTTTCCATGCTGTTTTCGGGAAGGCCGGGACGCCTCAGTGACGACCATCGACGGCGGGGAAGGGGCGGCGCGATGCTGTGAGCAAAGCCGCTCAACAGCGCCTGAGCGCGCCGGAGCTGGCCACGGAACTTGAAAAGGTCACTTGGCGTGTCGTCAGCACGGCATGAAGTGGAGCAGCTTCTAAAAGTGTAAAATCCGGTTCATAGACAAGGCCTTCGACCTTACCAGTAATGCCCCAATGCTGTCAATCGGCGCGCAATCGTGACGCCAGATCGGCGTCCAAAATTGACGCCCGTAAATCGAGCGCTGACGGGCGTGTGCCTGAACGTCCCGGAGCCGTAGGCGTAGGGATGTTCAGGCACGCGTGGGCTGATCGGCGGCGG
>JBCCJI010000039.1:0-26629 GCA_039027855.1 Pseudomonadota bacterium
ACCTGTCACCCACGGAGTTTCTGGCAGCCACCGCCGCGCCGCCGCTTGAGCCTCTTACGGGCTCCGCGCCGACGCTCACCGCAACCAACCAACCGGAGAATTCCAGCTCAGCCCGGCCCTAATCCAGGGAGAAGGTCAGGGAGAAGGTCAGGGAGAAGGTCAAATGCGAGGCCGCAAGCGATCAGGAAACCTACAAATGAAAAGAGCCGCTTTCTGCGGGCCTCGCAAAATTTATGCTAGAATCAAAGAAAAGATGGCTGCTGGCATAAAATATCATCAAGAAGTGGGGCGCGATTGCACCCTTATCTATTTCCGACAATCGACATAAGAGATACGCCCTTGGCCTGGTGAAAGGCCAAGAGGCTTTGCGCCTGCGCGCTTGGAAAAGAAGGAATGAATGGTCATGAAAGATGGTAATGATCAGATATACGAGGCTGGGCTCTCCCTGCCGGAGCTCAAGAAGCTGGAGGTCGATGTCGATCTCTATCAGGAGATGCTGGATTATCCGTCACTTACGGATGTGCAGAAAGAGCAGATCATTGTCGCGCTCTGGGAGATCATCATTGCATTCGTTGACCTGAGCTTTGGGGTGCATCCCGTCCAGCAAGCCTGTGGAAAAGACAAAAAGATGGCGGCTGACTCTCCCCAGGAGTCCGCCGATGACGTACAATAATAACATACCAATTAGAGAAGGAGGCATATGGCATGAACGTATTGAACAGCCGAGATAAAATGGCCGCGAAGGCCATCATCTACTGCCGTGTCTCCTCGGTAAAGCAGCACGTTGAAGGTAGCGGGCTGGAAAGTCAGGAATAGCGCTGCCGGGAGTATGCCGCCAGCAAGGGCTACGAGGTTGCTGCGGTCTTCCCGGATGATGTCTCTGGCGGCGGCGACTTTATGAAGCGCCCTGGTATGTGTGCGCTACTGGCGTACCTAGATGCGCAAGTTGGAGAGCGCTTCGTCGTCATCTTTGATGATCTCAAGCGTTTTGCGCGCGACACAGAATTTCACATCAAGCTTAGACGTGAGTTTGATGTACGCGGCGCTCAGATTGAATGCCTCAACTTTCGCTTCGAGGATACGCCGGAAGGCAAGTTCATCGAGACGATCATCGCTGCCCAAGATGAGCTGGAGCGTGAACAGAATCGACGCCAAGTTGTCCAGAAGATGAAAGCGCGCGTGGAGAAGGGCTATTGGGTCTTCCGCGCGCCTATCGGTTACAAGCATGTCCCGGGCAAATCCGGCGGTGGCAAAGTCCTCGTCCACAATGAACCCGTTGCGGGCGTCGTGCAGGAGGCCCTGCAAGGCTTCGCCAACGGGCGTTTCAACTCACAAGCTGAGGTGCAGCGCTTCCTCGAAGCCAACCCGCACTTTCCCAAAGACCTGCCAGATGGCGGTCTGCGCCCCATGACTGTGACCCGGCTTTTGAAGAAGGTCGTTTACGCAGGCTACGTTGAGGCCCCCAAGTGGGATGTCTCATTGCGCAAAGGCGTGCATGATCCGCTGATCAGTTTTGAGACGCATGAGCGCATCCTCGAAAATCTCGAAGAGCGCAGGCGTCCAGCAGCACGCAAGGATTTCAGCGAAGACTTCCCGCTGCGGGGTTTCGTTTGCTGTAAGTCCTGCGGAAATCCTATGACTGCCGCATGGTCGACAGGCTGCCGCGAGCGTTATGCTTATTTCCGTTGTATGACCCGGAAGTGCCCTGAGTTCAGTAAGTCGATCCCAGTGCGCAAGATTGAGAACGGATTTGCCAAAATCCTCAAAGGCATGCAGCCAACCCGCAAGCTTATGTCTGTGGCGGAGCACATGTTCCGGCAGGCATAGGAGATGCGCAGTGATCAAGTCCGCGACACACAGAGCAGCCTACGGAGACAACTCACTGACGCTCAAAAACAGATCGACGGGTTGCTTGATCGTCTCGTTGAGGCTTCCTCGCCAAGCGTCGTCAGCGCATATGAGAAGCGCCTCTAACGGCTGGAGAGAGACAAGATCGTAATCGGTGAAAAATTGAAGAACACCCTTCCTCCAAAGGGGAGGCTGGAGGAGTGTGTGGAACTATCGCTTCAGTTCCTATCAAACCCTTGGAACATATACGATAATGGGTGCTTCGCATTGAAGCAAACGGTGCTCAGATTGGCTTTTGTGGAGCCTCTGACCTATTGCCGAATCGGCGCGTATGGGACTCCGAAATTATCTTTTCCTTTCAAGGCGTAAAGCCAAAAAAATGATGTGAAAAAGGCGGTGGTGCTGCCGGAGAGATTCGAACTCTCGACCTCTCCCTTACCAAGGGAGTGCTCTACCCCTGAGCTACGGCAGCGTCAGAAAGCTTGGGGGACCGCCTGAAGCGGCTGCCCGGGGCGTCTTCCTAACGGGCGCGGCGCGGATTGCAAGGCCCATGCGCGGGGCCGTCGGAGGCGGCTGCGCTTGCCCGGCGGGGGCGCGCGGGGTAGGCGCAGGGAGTTTGGTGCATCGAGGCGGATCGGGCGTGTCAAAGACGTCGGGCAAGGGCGGCGAGGACGACCGGGCGGCGCGGCTCAAGGCGGCGCTGCGCGCCAACCTGCGCCGCCGCAAAAGCCAGAGCCGGGCGCGCGATGCGGCGGGCGACGACACCGCGCCGACCGGCCTCCACAACGCCGGGTCGACCGGCGACGCCAGCGACACAAGCGAAAAGGGCAACACCTGATGGACCGGATCCGCGTCAGGGGCGGCAACCGCATCGACGGGACCATAACCGTTTCGGGCGCCAAGAATGCCTGCCTTGCGCTTATGCCGGCGGCACTCCTTTCGGGACACCCGCTGACACTGGTGGGCGCTCCGCGTCTCGCCGATATCGCGACCATGACGCAGCTTCTGCGCTCGCTCGGTGTGGAGGTACAGGCCCTCGATGATGGCCGTGTTCTGGCGCTGTCGGCGGCGGGTGAGGTCAGCACGCATGCCGATTACGAAATCGTGCGCAAAATGCGCGCCTCGATCCTCGTGCTGGGCCCGCTCCTCGCCAGGGTCGGACGGGCCGAGGTCTCGCTGCCCGGTGGTTGCGCCATCGGCGCGCGCCCGGTCGATCTGCACCTGAAGGCGATGCAGGCCCTGGGCGCTGAGATCGAGCTTCGCGACGGCTACGTGCATGCGACCGCGCCCCATGGGCTGACGGGCGCCGAGATCGTCTTTGAGAAGGTGTCGGTCGGCGCCACCGAGAACGCCTTGATGGCCGCCTCAATGGCGCGGGGTGAGACGGTGATCCGGAATGTCGCGCGCGAGCCCGAAATCGTCGATCTGGCCGACTGTCTGATCGCCATGGGTGCCCGGATCGAGGGCGCGGGCAGCGAGACGATCCGCCTGGAGGGGGTCGATGCGCTGCACGGCGCTACGCATAGCGTCCTGCCCGATCGCGTTGAGATGGGCACTTACATGATCGCCCCGGCGATCACCGGGGGCCGGCTCCGCCTGATCGGGGCAAAGCGGCCTCTCGTCGCCGCGCTGATCACGGTGCTGGAGAGCGTCGGCGTCGGCGTCGCCGATGTCGAGGGTGGGCTTGAGATCACGCATTCGGGCGGACGGGTGCAGCCGGCGGACATCTCGACCGAGCCCTATCCGGGTTTTCCGACCGACCTGCAGGCACAGATCATGGCGCTGCTGATCACCGCCAACGGCCGCTCGAGCATCGCCGAGCAGATCTTCGAGAACCGCTTCATGCATGTGCCCGAACTGGCCCGCATGGGGGCAGAGATCGAGATCAGCGGCGGCACCGCGCATATCACTGGGGTCGAGCGGCTGCTGGGCGCGCCGGTGATGGCGACGGATCTGCGCGCCTCGGTCAGTCTGATCCTGGCGGGCCTCGGCGCCGAGGGCACGACGACGATCAGCCGGGTCTATCACCTTGACCGCGGCTATGAGCGCATCGAGAAGAAACTGGGCGCCTGTGGCATCGACATTGAGCGGCTGAGCGGTGAACCCGTCGCCGCCGCTGGCTCCGACGGGGCGGGCGAAGCGGGCAGCGAAGACCACGGGGAAGCGACGGCATGACTGAGCATGAACAGCCCGCTGGCGACGCCCGGTTCGAGGATGCACCGATCTCGGACCAACCGCTGCGGCTGAAGGCGGAGGCGGCCGATGATCTCTCGGTTATCTCCGCGCTGGTGCAGGATAGCGTGGCACGGGCCGAAGACGTTATGTTCCTGCCGCGAAAGCGCCGCGTCGTGATCCTGCTGAATCGTTTCCGATGGGAGGACAGCGAGGCGGCGCGCTTGGCGGGCCGCGCGTTCGAACGGGTGCGAAGCGCCCTTCAAATCGACGATGTCCGGGGCATGCGGGCACGCGGCATCGGCCGGCCCGACCGCGACACGGTGGTGTCTCTCCTGTCGCTGAGCTTCGAGCCCTCGGAGGCGACCGCCCCTGAGAGCGACGGCGATGTGACGGAGGCCGCTAGCGCGGGAGACACGGATGACGGGCGCAAAGTGCCGGCGGTCCCTGGCGCCCTCATCGTCACCTGCGCAGGCGACGCCGCCTTCCGGATCGAGGTGGAGTGCCTCTCGGCAACGCTGGCCGATCTGACGCGCCCCTGGGTCGCGAATGCCGGTCTGCCCGGGCATGAGGCCGATTGATGGCCCGGGGCGGTAGCGCCCCCTGCCCCGTAAAGAAACAGCGGACAACCGAAAGCCTGTGACGGTGACTGAACCGCGGCGAAACGCTCTCTCGCGAACGCGCTGGGGCTGGTGCTCGGGTCGGACTGCGGTCTCAATCATGCTGCGCGACATGTGAGTCGCGATGGAGAAGGACGGGCGGTCCATGGACGCCACCGTGACGCCCGGGACCGGGGGCAGCGAGAGGCCATCCGATGGGCCGGTGCCGGCCGAGAACCGGCGCATCGGCTTTGTGCTGGTCGACCGGTTTTCCTTGATCTCGCTGACGGCCGCGGTCGAGCCGCTGCGCGCGGCGAACCTCAAGCTCGACCGCGAGGCCTATCGCTGGCAGCTGATCGGCCCCGACCGCGGGCCGGTGCCTTCCTCCTCGGGCCTCACGCTGAACACCGATCTCGCGCTGGAAGACCTGCCCGCGATCCTCGACAGCTTTGACGCGCTGCTCGTCGTGACGGGGAGCGTGCGCGAGCCGGCGAATACCCCCGCGATCAGCGCCGCTCTCCGCCGGGCCGACCGTCGTGGGCTGATCCTCGGCTCGCTCTCGGCCGGCGCCTTCGTTCTGGCGCGGGCGGGCCTGCTGCAGGGGCATCGCTGCACGGTGCACTGGGAGTACCAGGCGGCCTTCGAGGAGACCTTTCCCGATATCGAGTGCTCGCCCGGGCTGTTCGTGATCGATGGCAGGCGGTGGACTGGCTCTGGCGGGATTTCGTCGATGGACATGATGCTGTCGATGATCGCCGCCGATCATGGACCGAAACTGGCGCGGGCGGTGGCCAACAATTTCCAGGTCGATCGCATCCGCAATGCCGCGATCGAGCAGCGCCCCGGCGCCATCGACCGGTTGGAAACGCTGCCGGGCCCGGTCCAGACGGTGATCCAGCTGATGCGCGGGCACATCGAAGCGCCGCTGACCATGGCCGATATAGCCGAGGCGACGGGTCACAACCTGCGCCGCATCGAGCGGCTGTTCCAGACCCATCTCGGCGAGAGCCCGGGCCAGTTCTACCGACGCATCCGGCTGGAGCGGGCCCGCGAGTTGTTGATGCACACCAACCTCTCGGCGCTGGAGGCGGCACTGATGACCGGGTTCTCCTCGTCGTCGCATTTCGCCATGGCCTATCAGCGCCAGCACGGCATCCGACCCTCCGACACCCGCCGCCAGGCTGAAGCCACAGCCAAGCGCTGAGCCAAACGGTATCGCGGCTGGTCGCCGCGATGAGTCTCGTGTTGCGCCCTGAGGGGTAGGACACGGGGGGCGTGACGACTGTCGTTCGGCCTAGAGACCCGTGCTGCGCGTCGCCACCGCAGTCGGGAATCCTCGCGTGGCAGAGGATGCGATCACGGCCCCGCCCACGCGGGAGCACCACCCTTGCGCCGGTACGGATCGGGCGAGCAGTGCCCGCTGGTCCGCGCCGGTTTTGCCGTTGGGTGGCAAATCGCCCGTGGAGGCGAGACGCGGGGACGGCTTGCCGCTATCTGTCCCAACCGGACGCGCCGGCTGGCGCGAGAACACAAAAACCTTTGGGAGGGACAGCCAATGACCAAGCCGCGCGTGATCTGCACCCGCAAATGGCCCGAGCGGGTCGAAGCCGCCATGAGCGAGGCCTTCGACTGCACGCTGAACGGGCCGGACGAGGCCATGTCTGCCGAGGCACTCAGCACCGCGCTGAATGAGTACGACGCGGTCTGCACCACGGTGACCGACAAGGTCACGGCCGAGGTGCTTGCAGCCCCCGGCCGTGCCAAGGTGCTGGGCCAGTTCGGCGTCGGCTTCAACAATATCGACCTCGACGCCGCCAAGACTGCGGGCCTCACCGTCACCAACACGCCCGGCGTGCTGACCGATGCCACCGCAGACATCGCGTTGACGCTGCTGCTGAATGTCTGCCGCCGCACCTATGAGGGTGAGCAGATGCTGCGCGCCGGCGCCTGGACCGGCTGGCGGCCGACCCAACTGATGGGCGTGAGCCCGCAAGGCAAGACGCTCGGCATCATTGGCATGGGCCGGATCGGCAAAGCCATGGCCAAGCGCTGCTTCCACGCGCTCGACATGAAAATCGTCTTCTACGACGCCTTTCCGGTCGAGGATGCTGGCGTGCCCGCGACCCAGCTCGCCACCATCGAGGAGGTGCTGGCGGCGTCCGATATCGTGTCGCTGCACTGTCCGGGCGGCGGCGAGAACCTGCACCTGATGAATGCTGAGCGCTTTGCGGCGATGAAGCCCGGGGCGATCATCGTTAACTCGGCCCGTGGCGACATCATCGAAGAGACGGCGCTGGTCGATGCGCTGAGCTCCGGCCATCTTGGCGGCGCCGGTCTGGACGTGTTCGAGCGTGAACCCGCCGTGCAGGAGGCCTTGATGACGATGAACACTGTCTGCCTGCTGCCGCATCTGGGCAGCGCGACCATCGAGACGCGCGAGGCGATGGGCTTCACCGTGTTGAAGAACCTGCAGGCGTTCTTTGCCGGCGAGGAGCCGCCAAACCGCGTGGTCTGAGGCAGCGAAGGGCACAGCGAGCCCAACACCCAGGCCGGCGATTAGGCCAGCACGCAACGCCGGAGCCGGAGTTTTCCGAGATACTCGGACATCTCCGCGCCCTCTCATCGATCAGGCGCGCGGTACGGGCTCCTGGGAGAAGAGGGCGCGCGGCCCGTCTGCACGCAGGCGTCGCCAAAGCGAAGCGGCGGCGGCCCTGCCCGGCGCTGCGGGTTGCGCCGCCGCAATCGACGACGCGCCGAAGAAGGCCAGGATCAGTCCGGGCGTCTGGATCCCTGCGATAATGCGCAGATCCTCCTGAAAGCTGGCCTGCCAGAAGGTCGCCGAGACCCAGTGGCTTTGCGCCAGCAGGAACAGCCCGCACGCGAAGATCGCCCGCGACCAGAGAGGCGCGGGCAGCACCAGCATGGAGACGAGGGGGATGAGCAGTACGAAATCGGCGAACTGGCCCGCATAGAAGAAGGTGGCGATGACCAGTGTCATGCAACCAAGCGCCACGGGCTCGCGCAGCCTGGTGGTCAGCGCAAAGACCGCCGCGGCGGAGAGGATGAAGCCCGCGGTCTCGATCACGCCTGGCTCATAGCCTATCCAGGCACCGATCCACCCCAACCCCGCCGCGCGGTCGGCTGCATTGGGCGAGAAACTCGCATAATCGGCCGTGTTCGCGACCCAGTCGAGCATCAGGCCGATGGGGTCCTGCCCGCCCCCACCGAGAATGAAGAGCAGCGCGACCACGCCGCCGGAGGCGATGGCGCCCATCCGGTATCGCGGCATGATAAAGCAGCAGAGGCCGAGCGCCGCGCCGTATTGCGGCTTCAGCATCAGGATCGCGATGCCGATGCCCTGCAGCAGCACGCTCTCGCGGCGGGCGCCATGGATCCAGACGAGGAGACCGGCCAGCAGCATGAACTGAAGGCTGCCGAACATCGTCGCCACGACGGAGGGGAAATAGAAAATGCCACCGAAGACGACGATCAGCGCGAAGCGTCGCGCCGCGCTCTGCCAGAGACGGCTGCTCGGCCATGAGACCACGATGGACAGGTAACAGGCGGTCGCGATCACCACGATCAGGTTGAAACAGAGCAGCAGCCGAGAGGCGAGCGCCGGTTCGACCAGTGGAAAACCCGCCATGAAGGGGATCGACCAGGGTGGATAGAAGAACGGATAGATGAAGGTGGCGAAGGCTGCCTGCCCGCGCGCAAGATAGCTGTCGCCGTAAGGGGTCATGCCCTCCCACCAAAGATCGCCGGCGATCCACCAATACTGCAGATCGGCCACCCAACGATTGGGCAGGTAGGTGCGCTCGACCCAAAGCCAGTAGAACGCCACGGCCGCGAGCGCGCCGAGGGCGAGGAAACGGTCGATCCGCCGTGTCATGGCAGCCCCCTCTCCCTCGGCTCTCAGCGACGCACAGGCACAGGTATTGGCACAGGTACCGGTACTCGTACCGGTCGCGACTGCCTTGCACGGTCTGCGCGCTCGACAAAGCACCGAATTGTCGACAGCCGGCGGCAAAAGTGGGACCGGCACCCCATCGCGTGAATCTTGCCGCAGTGGCGCCGTGCGCTTACACCTCGCCCCAAGCCGTCAGCATAGACGCCTGCAACCAACAGGGAGACTTCCATGCCTCTTCGCAACACCAAGACCCTTCTCCTCGCCGGCACCGCCTTTGCCTTTCTCGGCGCCGAGGCCGCGAGCGCGCTGACCTGGAACGTCAGCGTCTGGGGCAAGCGCCGCGCGTTCACCGAGCACATCCACAAGCTGGGCGAGCTGGTCGAGGAGAAGACGAACGGCGCCTTCACGTTCAACATCAGCTACGGTGGCCTCTCGAACAACCGCGAGAACCTGGACAATATCTCGTTCGGTGCGATCGAGATGGCGCAGTTCTGCGCGGGCTACCACCCTGACAAGAACCCGACGATCACGGTGATGGAGCTGCCGTTCCTCGGCGTCGCCACGCTGGAGGAAGAAGTCGCGGTCAGTCACGCGGTCTACAATCATCCCGCCACGGTGGCAGATCTCGGCCGCTGGAACGCGCGCCTCGTGATGACCTCGCCGATGCCGCAGTACAACGTGGCCGGCAAAGGCGACGTGCCCGCGACGCTGGACGATTTCGCTGGCATGCGCATCCGCGCGACCGGTGGCCTCGGGAAGGCGTTCGAGACGGTGGGCGCGGTACCGACCTCGGTGACGTCGTCCGAGGCGTATAACGCGATGGAATCGGGCGTGGTCGACAGCGTGGCCTTCGCCCAGCACGCGCATCTGTCGTTCCGCACCGTCGATCTGGCGGATTACTGGACGACCAACCTGAACCCCGGCACGGTGAACTGCCCGGTGGTGGCGAATGTCGACGCCTACGATGCGCTGAGCCCTGAGTTCAAGGAAGCCTTCGACAGCTCGGTCGACGAGGCCATCGCCTATTACCTCGATAACTACCAGAACAACGTCTTTGGCGCCTTCCAGGAGATGCTGGACGAGAAGGGCGTGACCAGGGTCGATTTCGACGACGCGCAGATCGACGCCTTCCGCGCCAAGGCGGCCGTGCCGATCCGTGAGCAGTGGATCGCCGACATGGAAGCGCAGGGCATCCCGGGCCAAGAGCTCTATGACCTGACGCAGTCGACGCTTGCCGAGGTGCGCGCCAAGACGAACTGAACGGCATGGTAGGGTGGGGTTCGACCCCACCCTGCCGCTTCGATCTGACGGTCGTGAGGTGGGGTGGAACCCCACCCTACGGCTCTGCCCTTCCTGACATCGCGAGGCTACATGGCCGAAGCCCATGTCCCCGAGGACGATAGCGCCGTCAGCCGCGCGGATCGCGCGCTGTTTCGGATCGAGGAGGGTTTCGCGCTGCTGGCGGGCCTTGCGATCCTCGCCGTCATGCTGGTCTCGGTCGCCAATATCCTTGGACGCAAATTCGGCGAATGGGCCAATGACGCGGGGCTCGTCTGGCTGACCGGTTATCTCGGGCCCGTGCCGGGCTTTGTCGACTGGATGGAACAGGCGGTCCCGCTGATCGCGTTTCTCGCCATCGCCTATTGCCAGCGCCTCGGCGGCCATATCCGCATGGACCTGCTGATCGGCCAACTCCGCGGTCGGGCACTGTTCGCCGCCGAGTGGCTAGGGACGCTCTTTATCCTGCTCCTGGTCCTGGTGCTGATCTGGGGCTCCTGGACCCATTTTGAGCGGTCCTTCGACTGGAATGCGCCGAACTACTCACGCGACAGCTCCATCGATATCGGGCTTCCGCTTTGGCCGGTAAAGCTGTTGGTGCCGGTGATGCTGGGCTTCATGGCGCTCCGCCTCGGCCTGCAGCTTTGGGCCTACTCGGTGGCGATCCGTGACAATCCCGAGCACGGCGTGGGCGTCCCCCGGATCGAAAGCGCGGCCGAGCAGGCCGAGGCCGAGGCCGAGACGCTGGTCGAGGTGGGCACCGCGACCGACGCCGGAGGGCGGTCATGACCCCGATCGAGGTCTCGTTGATCCTTGCCGGCGTGCTGATCTTATTGGTGATGATCGGCGTGAGGGTCGCCTTCGCCACCGGGTTCATCGGCTTTTTGGGCCTCTTCCTCATCTTCTATTTCGACCGCGGGCAGGATGCCTCGCGCGCCCTGCAGGTTTCGCTGCAGATCGCGGGGCAGATCCCCCACTCGAAGATGAGCACCTATGTGCTCGGCCTGATCCCGACCTTCATCCTGATCGGCTATCTCGCCTACTATGCGGGGCTCACGCAGGCGCTGTTCGAGGCAGCCAAGCGTTGGATCGCCTTTCTGCCCGGCGGGCTCGGCCTCTCGACGGTGTTCGCCACGGCGGGCTTTGCGGCGGTCTCGGGCGCCTCGGTCGCAACCTCGGCGGTGTTCGCGCGCATCGCGGTCCCCGAGATGCTGAAGCTGAACTACGACAAGCGCTTTGCCGCGGGCGTCGTGGCCGCCGGGGGCACGCTCGCCTCGCTCATCCCGCCCTCGGCCATCCTGGTGATCTATGCGATCATCACCGAAAGTTCGGTCGGGCAGCTCTTGCTGGCAGGTTTCATCCCCGGCGCGGTCTCGGCGCTGATCTATGGCGGGCTGGTCATCCTGCTCGCCCGGATGCGCCCCGATCTCGGCCCGCCGGTAGGCGGCTTCACGCCCCGCCAGCGGCTCGAGGTGCTCCCGGGCGCCATCCCGATCCTGTTCGTCGTCTTCATCATCATCTTCTGCATCTATGGCGGCTGGGGCACGCCGACCGAGGCCGGAGCCCTCGGCGCCTTCGTCGTGCTGGTGATGGCGCTGGCGCGGGGCATGTCCTGGGGCAACCTGAAAGGCGCGCTGATCGAGAGCGCCAAGCTCTCGGCGATGATCTTAACGATGATCTGGGGCGTGCTGATCTATGTGCGCTATCTGGGTTTCGCCGATCTGCCGGGCGCGTTCAGCGACTGGATCACCTCGCTCGACCAGCCACCGTTGCTGACACTGCTCTGCATCCTCGGCGCCTATGTCATCCTCGGCATGTTCATGGACGCGATCGGCATGCTGATCCTGACGCTGCCGATCACCTTTCCCGCCGTGATCGCGCTGAACGGCGGGCCGGGCGTCTCCGCCGCCGACAGCGCGCTGGGGATGTCGGGCGATCAGGTCGCGGTCTGGTTCGGCATCATTGTGGTCAAGATGGCCGAGCTTTGCCTGATCACGCCGCCCATCGGGCTGAACTGCTATGTCGTGGCTGGCGTCACGCGCGAGCGTCACGGCATCACCGTGCAGGACGTGTTCCGGGGCGCCTCCCCCTTCTTCATCGCCGATGTGGTGACCGTGGCGGTGCTGATCGCCTTTCCCGGTATCGTCCTCTGGCTGCCCAGCCTGCTGATCGGGTAATGGCCATGCGCCCTCGGCCTCGGCTGCTGTTCGATATCGCGGTGATCCTCGGCCTCACGATCCTCACGCAGCTTGGCGGCATCGCCTGGCTCATGGCGCGGTTCACGCGTTGGCCGCTGGCCGTCTTTGTCGTGAGCTATGCCGGCCTTGCCATCGGCGCGGCGCAGATCGCCTCGGCCTTTGGACGTCAGGCGCTAAGCTGCTGGGACAACGGCCCGCTGCAGGTGCAGAGCTGGTTTTATTGCGCGGCAAACCGGGTGTACGTGACCGCCCCGCTGGAGGACGTGCTGCAAGATGCGGCGGCCGCGATGGATCAGCGCTACCCCGGAACGATCACGCTGGTCCTCGACGGAAGCTTTCCTCTCATCGACGGCTTTCCCTTGCTGCCGCATCTCAGCCACGACGATGGCGAGAAGGCCGATCTCGCCTTCTACTACCGCGACGAGAGCGGATATCTGCCCCGTGTGACGCGCTCGCCCATCGGCTATTTCGCCTTCGAGGCCGGCCCGACGGCATGCCCAGATGTCTGGCCAACACTCCGCTGGGATCTCGACGCGCTCCAGCCAGTGTTTCCGGCTCACACGCTGGACGAGGGGCGTCTCAAAGCCTTGATGACCATCCTCGCGGCGGATGCGCGGGTCGGCAGGATCTTGCTTGAGCCGCATCTCGTCGCGCGCCTTGGTCTCACATCAGCAAACATCCGGTTCCAAGGCTGCCGGGCTGCGCGCCACGACGATCACATCCACCTGCAGCTGATCGGGCGATGAGCGCCGTTGGCGTGCGGTGAGGTCACAAGGGCGGCATCGTGGCGGATGACAAGCGCTGGGGACGGTCATAGGTTACGCGCCATGTTGACGCTCACGCGGCATCCCTTAGGCCTTGCGGTGCTGATCGCGCTGGCGGTCATGCTGCGCGGTATGCCGATGGCGCCCAGTGTGGCCGTCGCATCGGCGCCCGAAGCTGCCGGGGTGATCGTCTTCATTCCCTGCGGCGGCGGAGGGGTGGTGCTTTCCTTGTCGGCCGGAGAGACCGCCGGCGCGCCAACGGCCAGCCTGCCGACACCAGCAGCGCCCGCCAACTGTTGCGAAGACTGCAAGAAGACCACGGCGAGCACTGTCGGCGCTGGTGCGCCTGTCTTGCCGCCTCCCCTCGGCGTCGAGGCGTCGGGACTTCGGGCCGGTCCAGGGATCGCGATCCCCGAGCGCCGTGAGTCACGGCATGCCAGGGCACCGCCGGCAGCCATCTGAGCCACCCTCAGACCTTCACCGATCTACAACCGTGCGCGGCCGGCGTCATGAGACCCGGCGCACGAAGGAGACTATGATGACGTTCATCCTGAACCGCAGGACTGCCACCCTTGCCATCGCAGCGCTGACCGTGGCGACCCTGCCGCTTGCGAACGGTGTCGTGCCGGGCGCGCTTGCCCATGACTTCACGGCCGGCGGGCTCAACATCGACCACCCTTGGGCCCGCCCGACGATCCCGAACCGTCCGACGGCGGCCTACATGACGATCAAGAACGCGGGCGAGGCCGATGACCGGCTGCTCCGCGCGTCGTCACCCGCCTTTGGTCGCATCGAACTGCATGAGACAACCGAGGTCGACGGGGTCATGACCATGGGCAAGGTCGAAGGCATCGTGGCCCCCGCCGGCGGCGAGGCCGTGCTCGCGCCGCGCGGTCTGCACATCATGCTGTTCGATGCGACCGTTCAGCTGGCCGAGGGCGATAACTTTCCGCTGATCCTCAGCTTCGAGGAGGCCGGCGATGTCGCCGTGAACGTGATGGTCGAGCGGCAAGGCGGTGAGGCGATGGAGCACGGCGAAAAGGGCCATGACCAGTCCGGCCACGGCGATCACGGATCTCACGCGACGCAATAGGACTTAGGGCGGAAATCTGACTTGAAAGGTCAGGATAAGCCCTTTAAGACCCCCGGCGTCGGGTGCGGATGCACCACCTTATCCATGTCCGGCGTGAACCCTGATGGACATAAGTGGACGGAGAGAAACCTTGACCATCCACCGCCTTGCGGCCCGTGCCGCCACCGCTCTCGCCCTCGCTCTGACGGCTGCCATGCCCGCCGCCGCGGCCGAGCTGAACCTCTACAGCTCGCGTCACTACGACACCGATGAGCGGCTCTACAGCGACTTCACCGCGCAGACCGGCATTAAGATCAACCGGATCGAAGGCAAGGCAGACGCGCTTATCGAGCGTATCCAGTCCGAGGGCGCCAACAGCCCGGCCGACATTCTCCTGACCGTTGATGCAGGTCGCATGTGGCGCGCTGATCAGGCGGGCATTCTTGCCCCGGTCGACAGCGACTACCTGAACCGCCGCATTCCGGAGCATCTGCGCCACCCGGATGGCCACTGGTTCGGCTTCAGCCAGCGCGCCCGTGTCATCTTCTACGCCAAGGACCGCGTGTCCGAGCCGCCGATGACCTATGCCGAGCTGGCCGACCCGAAGTACAAGGGGCAGATCTGCGCGCGCTCCTCGGGCAACATCTACCAGCTCTCGCTGATGTCGTCGCTGATCGACAAGATCGGTGAGGAAGCCGCGACCGAGTGGGCCGAGGGCTTCTACGCCAACTTCGCCCGCCAGCCGCAGGGTGGTGACACCGATCAGCTGCGCGCCATCGTCTCGGGTGAGTGTGACATCGTCGTGAGCAACACCTACTACTTCGCCCGCGCGATCGCGAAGCCGGTGGACGGTGTGAGCGACAGCCTCGACATGTTCGGTTGGGTGTTCCCCGACCAGTCGGGCGAGGGCACGCATGTCAACATCTCGGTGGGCGGCCTGGTTGCCAGCGCGCCGAACCGCGACAACGCGGTCAAGTTCCTCGAGTACCTCGCCACCGATCAGGCGCAGGAGTATTTCTCCGAGGGCAACAACGAGTATCCGGCGGTGCCCGGTGTTGGGCTGGCGGACAGCGTCGCCACCCTTGGCATCTTCCGTCAGGACGACCTGAACCTCTCGGTGCTGGGCGAGAACCAGCCGAAGGCGCAGGCGATCTACGACGTCGTCGGCTACCCCTGATTGCGCCAGCCGCGCCTGGGCCCTGCTCAGGCGCGTTCTGCTACAGCGCACAATGAACATGATGCCGGCGGCCTAAATGCCGCTGGCATCATCGTTTCAAAACTGTGCATTGCCGCAAAGACGCCCACATCTTCCCTGATGCGGCCATTATGACCCGCTACCAGCCGTTGTGAAGGAAACCGCGACGGGTAGGGACGATGAGCGTTCAGCTTCTTCTGGCGCAGACCGGGACAACGGCAACCGCAGCAGCATCGGCAGATCAGATGGGCGGGATGGAGTTGCTCGCCCTGATCGGCGAGGGCGGCCCGGTGCTGTGGCTGATCTTCGCTGTGTCGGTCATCTCGCTCGCCGTGATCCTGTGGAAGGCGATAAGCCTGACGGTCGCGCGCGCCTGGGAGCGAGAAACCGCCGAGCGCGCTGTGGACGCCTGGAGCGAAGGCGACGCGATGCGCGCCAAGAGCCTGCTGACGCATAAAAAGTCGATCCGCGCGCGTTTGGTGTTGGGGGCGATGGAGGCGAGCCGCAACCATCCCCATGACGAAGCGCGCGCCCGCGAGGAGACCGCGCGGATCGCCAAGGCGCTGCTCGCCGATGCCGCGTCGTCGCTGCGCACGCTCGACGTGATCGCGACGCTTGCACCGCTGATGGGCCTCCTCGGCACTGTGCTCGGCATGATCGCGGCCTTCCAGGCGCTGCAGGCCTCGGGCGCTTCGGCCGACCCGGCCACGCTGGCGGGCGGCATCTGGGAGGCGCTGTTGACCACGGCGGCAGGCATGGCGGTCGCCATCCCCGCATCGGCGGCGCTCAGCTACTTCGACGGCGTCGTCGATCGCCTTCGCCTCGATTTCGAGGATCTGGCGAGCCGGGTGTTCAACCGCCCGGTCGCCATGGCCCAGAAAGAGGCGGCCTGACCCATGCAGCTTTCGGGCATCTCCGCGGGATCGGGCCCGGGGGGTGGCGAGGGCCTCAACCTCGCGCGCCCGGTGCGGCGTGGCCGGGTCGGCATGACACCGATGGTCGACGTCGTGTTCCTGCTGCTCGTGTTCTTCATGCTGGCCGCCCAATACGGCGATCCGGCACAGGCGCTGCGCCTCGCCCCCGCGGCCAGCGACGAGGGCGGGCAGATCCCGCCGGAAGACCAACTGTTGGCCGAGGGGCAGCCGCGCCTGGTCAGCATCCTGCCCGACCGGGTGCGCGTGAACGGCTTCGTCACGCCGATGGAAGGGCTCGCGGATGCGGTGCGCCCGCTGATGGAGCGCGAGGGCGACGTGATCATCCTCCGCCCCGTGGACGGCGCCAGCCTGCAGCGCGTGGTCGAGACCATCGACGCATTGAAGGCCGGCGGCATCACGCAGGTCGTGCTGGCCGAGGAATGAGGATCGAGCGCCCGAACGACACCGGCACAATCAGGTGCCCGTAGGCACCGGGACGATCAGGTGCCAGTAGGCATCGGGGGGATGTGAGTATGGAGATCGAGTTCCAGCGGCGGACACGGCGGAGTGACAGCGGGATCGTCCCGATGATCAACGTCGTCTTCCTGCTGATGATCTTCTTTCTGATGAGCACCACGCTGACACCGGAGGTGTCGAGCGAGGCTGAGGCGCCGGTGAGCCTCGGCGCCGATGTGCTGGGCGAGGTCAGCGATGTGACGCTGGTCGTCGATGCGACGGGCGAGATGGCCTTCGGGGCGCTGCGAGGGGATGCGGCGCTGGCGGCGATCGAACAGGCAGCCACCGAGGAAGCGGTCGGCCGCCTGATGATCCAGGCCCATCGCGACGTGCCGGGTGCGGTGATCGCACGTCTCATGACGACGCTCGGCGCGGCGGGCATCACGGAAAGCGCGCTGGTGACGTCACCGGCATCCAGCACGGATGCGATGACGGACAGTCCGGGTTCTGGGGGGAACTGAGGATGCGTAAAACGCTGGGCTTCGGCGCCTGTTTGCTGGCCGCCACGGCGATCCATGTCGGTCTGTTGGCGCTTGCCGGCAATTGGCGCGCCGATGAGGAAATCGCCGCCTTCGAACCCGAAACCGAGGTCGCCGAACAGCCTGAGGCCGATGTGCAGGCCATGGATGACCAGCTCGCCGCGATGCTGGAGATCTGGGACGAAGAACCTGAGACCGGCGAGCCGGACGAGGTGAAAAACCTCGATGACGTCGATCAGACGCGGCCTGACACCGTGGCGGCGCTTAGAGCTGTGGACGACGCAGGCCCGCCGCCCGAGGAGGTGGAGAACGACAGCACCGCCGACGCCCTGCCCGAGGAATGGGACATCCCCGACCCGAGCAAACTGAATGTGGCAAGCGGCGTGGCGCCGGAACTCGATAGCGGTCTCGCCTCGGTAGCGACCGAAGCGCCGGGCTTCAGCGCGCCGGTACTCGGTGGCGGCTCGGGCTTTGCCGCGCCGTCACTGGGTAGCGACAGTGGTGTCCCGGGTGGAATAGGCAGCCTTGGCGGCGGTGTCGGTGCCGGCCCTTCCATCGGTGGTGGCGCCCTGGCCATCGCACCGCGCCGAGACGAGGCGCCGTTCGAACCGCCCGCCGCGGTGGAGGAAGAGATCGCGGTGGAGGAGGAGGACGAGGACGAGGCAGCGGTCGCGCCCGTCCTCGCCGAGGCTGAGATCGAAGGCCCGGCGGAAGAGCCCGCCACCGACACGCCGGCGCCAGAAGAAACGCTGGGCGCTGAAGAAACGCTGGGCCCTGAAGAAACGCTGGGCGACGAGGCGGTGGTTGAGGCAGCGACGACCCCTGACGCGGTGGCCGATGAGGAGAACGCCGTCGCCGAAGATGCCGCGCCCGTCGATGATGAGGTTGAGACCGTCGCCACTGAGAGCGATGGCGATGGCGATGACGAAGTGGCCGTCCTCGACGACAGCCTCGGCGAGGCTGCCTCGGAGGCCTTGGAAGAGGTGACCACCGACGACGCGATCGCGGGCGACGCGGCGGGCGAAGAGAACCTGCCCACCCGCAGTGCCGAGCGCGTTACCGAAGCTTTCGTCGAAACAGAAGATGGCGCAGCCGCCGATGACGACCTCACCACCGATCTTGGCGGGGAGGCACCCGTCGAGAGCGCCTTGGCAGACGCCCCCGAGACCGCCGATGACGGGATAGTGGATGATGTCGCCCCGTCCGATGCCGAGGCGGCGGCGGACGGCACCTCAACCGATACCGCTTCTGCGCCCGTCGAGGAGGCTGTTGGGGAGTTCGTCGAGGAAGTCGAGGCTACCTCTGTCGGCGAGGCCGACGAGACCGCTGCCGAGGCTGCCTCGGATCGGGTTGATGGCGAAGCCGACCTAGATCTGGCGGAGGCTGACCCTGCCATCGATGATTTCGGCGCCGACGATGGGGCCGCCGCCGAGGAAATCGATGAAGAGATCACCGACGACGCCCCGACTGCCAAGGCAGAGGCAGCCGTCGACGTCGACGAAGATACTTCTGACGACGGTGTTGTGGCGAAGGAAGCCGACGCCACCGACACCGTAGCGGAGGCGGTTACCGAGGCAGAGACGGCTTTGGAGGCCGTGCCGGAGACGGTGGCAGAGGCCAGCGAAACCGCCGAAACGGTGGACGCACCGCTGGAAGCCGGCGGTGACACCGGCGAAGCGGGGACGACCCTCTCCGAGGGCGAGCTGGCCGAGGAAGACGCGCCGAGCCCCGACGTCGAGGCCGTCGCCGAGGCGGATGACGGGCTGCGGGTCTATGTACCGCCTTTGGACGAGGGTGCCCGCGGGATAGGTGACGATCTTGCCGAGGCACCGTTTCCGCCCGTCCGCCCCGATCCCGAGGCGGGGACTACCGCCGTCGTCGAGGCAGCGATCCAGGACGCAGAGGATCCGGCCGAGGAGGCTGTCGCAGAAACGGCCGCGAGCGCCGCCGCGCCCGTCAGCGCAGAGACGGCGCCCGAAGCAGATACGGCAGGCGTCGTCGCCCCGGTCGACAGCCTGGATGTCGCCCAGGATGTCACCTTAAGCGCGGCCGAGGCGGAGGCGGTGACCGAAGCCGCCCCAGAAAGCGCCACCGAGAACCCTGCGGAGACCGACGCGGCTGCCATCGAGGCCGGGGCGGCTGATGAGGCGGACGATGCATCGACCGAGATTACCGATGTGAGCGCTCCGACCGTCGCCGACGCGGCGGTGGACGAGATGGGGGACGCAACGCGGGACGAGGCAAGCGAGGCGTCCGCGACCGGTGTGATCGCCACCATGGATGCGACCGTTCTGCCGCTGCTGTCGGTCGATGAGGGCTTGGCGCCAGCGCTTCCAGCGGCCATCGACAACGCCGACACGGCGCCGGCCTGGGCACCCTTCCCCATCACCAACCCGGGCGAGGCCAGCTGAGCCGCATCGCCCGGGAAACGCGACCCTACAGCCCCTGCCCCGGTCGAGAGCGGCCGATCTGGCGCATCAGCAGGAGCACCGGCAGGAAGCCGAAGGCGACGATGACCAGCGACGGCACCGCCGCCTGGGTCAGACGCTCATCCGAGGCCAGCCGATGGGCCTGCACCGCCAGCGTGTCGAAATTGAACGGGCGCAGGATCATCGTCGCCGGTAGCTCTTTCATGACGTCGACAAAAACGATCAGCAGCGCCGTCATCAGGCTGCCGCTCAACAAGGGCGCGTGCACCCGCCGCAGCGTCTCACCAGGCCCTGCTCCGAGCGTACGGGCCACGTGGTCCATCGAGGGTTTGATGCCCGTCAGCCCCGCATCGACCGAGTTCAGCGCGATGGCCATGAAGCGGGTCATGTAAGCAAGCACCAGAACGCCGGCGGAACCCGTTATCAGCAGGCCCAGGTTGTAGTCGAACCACGCCTCGCTGAGCGCATCCAGCCAGTTGTCGACCCGCGCCAGCGGCACCATCAGCCCGACCGCGATGATGCTGCCGGGGATGGCATAGCCGATCCCCGCCACCGCCGCAGCACCGCGCGAGAGCCGCCCGGGTTTCAGCCTGAGCGCATAGCCGATGGCCAAGGCGCCGATCACCGTCACCAGTGCCGCCATGCCGGACAACATCAGCGAGTTGCGGGCGAACATCGCATACCGGCCCTCGAACGGCGTCTGACCTGAATCGATGCCCATCTCGAAAAGCATGACGATCGGCACGATCACGCCGAACATCACCGGGAACAGGCAGGTGGCAACCGCGCCGGCGGCCGCCCTCCCCCGCAGCCTGACGCGGGTCAACATCTCGAAGCGCTTGCCCGCCTGGTGGCGCTGGGCCTGACCGCGCTGCAGCCGCTCGAGCGTCGCCAGCGTGATGGCGAAGACCAGCAGACAGGCCGACAGCTGGGCCGAGGCGGCGCGATCCCCCATCGAAAACCACGCGCGGTAGACCCCCGTCGTGAAAGTCTGGACGTTGAAATGGGCGACCGTGCCGAAGTCGGCGATGGTCTCCATCATGGCAAGCGCCGCACCGCCGGCAATCGCGGGCCGTGCCATCGGCAGAGAGACTCGGAAGAAGGTGGCGTAGGGCCCTGCTCCTAGCGTGCGCGCCACCTGTGCCGCGGTTACGGACTGCATCAAAAAGGCCGTGCGCGCGAGCAGGTAGACGTAGGGGTACAACACCAGCGTCAGCATCAGCGCCGCCCCGCCGAGCGACCGGATCTCGGGGAACCAGTAATCTCGCGGTCCCCAGCCCGTCACCTCGCGGAGGAGCGTCTGCACCGCGCCCGGATGATCGAGCAGATCGGTATAGGCATAGGCCAGCACATAGGCCGGGAAGGCGAGCGGCAGGGCCAGCGCCACCTCGAACAGGCGCCGGCCCGGGAACTCGGTCGCGGTGACCAGCCAGGCCGTGGCCGTGCCGATCACCGTCGTCGCAACGCCGACCAGCAGCACGAGTTGCAGGGTGTTCATCGTGTAGCGCGGCAGGATCGTCCGGGTCATATGCGCCCAGGTCTCGCCCTCGCCGGTCAGCGCCGTGATCACCACGGCAATCAGCGGCAAGGCGCAGGCCCCGGCGAACGCCCAGGAAAGCCAAAGCATCACCCTCTCGCGGCTCTGCTGAGGGCGCACCCGGACGGGCGGTGCCGCAGCCTGTGCCATCTCGCTCGTGGCGGCGTCTGTCACCGTCGCATCTCCGCTCGGTCAGAAGGGTCGGCGGCGGGGTGTCAGGCCGCGTCTTCCAGGAGACCGCGGCCTTTCAACAGCGGCTCGACGCCCGGCATCGCCCCGCGGAAGCCGACATAGGCGTCTTCCGGCTCCTGCCGCCCCCCAGCGGAGAGTACCGAGGCCGCCAACCGCGCGGCCAACCCGGCGTCGAACACATCGCCCGCTTCCTCGAAGGCGGCAAAGGCGTCGGCATCCATCAGCTCTGACCAGAGATAGCTGTAATAGCCGGCCGCATAGCCCTCGCCCGCGAAGACATGCAGGAAATGGGGGCTCGCATGGCGCATCACGATGGCGCCCGGCATGCCGATCTCGTCCAGGACCTTGGCCTGGAACGCCTGCGGATCAGCCGCCGCTTCCCCCGCCGCGATATGCATCCGCAGATCGACCAGCGCCGAGGCGCAGTATTCGACCGTCGCGAAACCCTGGTTGAACGTGCTGGCGCCGCGCAGTTTCTCGATCATCGCCATGGGCATCGCCTCGCCCGTCTCGATATGACGGGCGTGCTTCTGCAGCACTTCCGGCGTCGACAGCCAGTGCTCGTAAAGCTGGCTCGGCAGTTCGACGAAATCGCGCGCCACGGCCGTGCCGGCGATCGAGGGGAAGGTGACATCCGACATCAGACCGTGCAGCGCGTGGCCGAATTCGTGGAACAGCGTGCGCGCGTCGTCGAAGGTCAGCAGCGTCGGCGTGCCCTCGGCGAAGTTCATGGTGTTAGTGATCACCGGCCGGCCGGGCGCCCAAAGCCGCTGCTGCCCGCGCAACCCAGACGCCCAGGCGCCCGAGCGCTTGGTCGGTCGGGCGTGATAGTCGCCGATGAAGAGGCCCAGATGGCGCCCATCGCTGTCCGACACCTCCCAGGCGCGGCAGTCGGGGTGGTAGAGCGCCAATCCCTCGACCGCGCGGAAGCTGAGGCCGAACAGGCGGTTGGCCACGTCGAAGGCGGCCTCGATCACGTTGTCGAGCGCCAGATACGGCTTGGTCTCGGCCTCGTCGATGTCGTGCAGGCGCCGGCGCTCACGTTCGGCATAGTGGCGCCAGTCCCAGGGGGCGATGGGGTCGTTCATCCCGTCCTCGGCCGCGATGGCCTGCAGGGCGGCGGTCTCGTGTTCGGCGCGGGCGCGGGCGGGCACCCAGACGCGGTCGAGCAGATCCGCCACCGCAGCCGGCGTTTTGGCCATCTGGTCAGACAGACGCCAGGCGGCAAAGTCGTCGAAACCGAGCAGCTTTGCCCGCTCATCCCGCAGGCTAAGCGTCTCGGCGATCACCGGCCAGTTATCGGCCTCGCCTCGGCCGGTCCAACCGCGCCAGGCCGTCTCGCGCAGGTCCCGGCGGGTCGAGAAGATCAGGAACGGCTCGACCGAGGAGCGCGAGAGCGTGATGGCATGGCCGTCTTCCCTGCCCCGGCGGGTCGCCTCGCTTTTCGCGGCGGCCACCAGCCAGTCGGGCAGGCCGTCGAGGTCGCCGGCCTCGAGCCACATGACCCAGTCGGCCTCGTCCTTCAGGACCGACTGCCCGAAGGCCGTGCCAATGGTCGCGAGCCGCGCGCCGATCTCGGCCAGCCGCTTACGCCCCGCGGCATCCAGCGCCGCACCCGACTTGCGGAACCGGCGGAGGGTCAGTTCCAGCACCCGCGCCTGCTCATCCTCCAGCCCCTCGGCCGGCACAGCGTCGATGCGGGCATAAAGCGCCTCGTCCAGCAGGATCGCGTTGCGATGATCGGCGAACTTCGGCGCCATTTCACGTTCGATCGCCTGCAGCGCGTCCGAGGTGTGCGAGGCGGCCAGCGTGTAGAAGACCGAGGCGACGCGGTTCAGCGACCGCCCTGCCCGCTCCAGCGCCTCGATGGTGTTGGCGAAATCGGCAGGTGCGGCCTCGGCCTTGATCGCGTCGATCTCGGCCCGATGCTCGGCCATGGCGATCTCGAAGGCCGGCACGAAATGACCCGGCTCGATCCGGTCGAAGGGCGGCAGGGCATAGGGCGTCGTCCAGGGGGCGAGCAGCGGGTTCTCGGCCGTCATCGGGCTTCTCCCTCAAGGGTCGGGGCGCCGCCGTCGGCGCCAGTGTGAAGGCTCAGGTGGTGTCGCGACGCGCCTCGTCCATCCCAACGCTGGATGAGGGACGTGCGGCCATCCGCGCGCGCCAGGCGGTAAGCGCGGTCAGATCGTCGGGCACCGGCTCTTTGATGATGCGCATGAAGTCGGTGGCGACGAAGGCGGTGATATCGGCGATGGTCAGCCGGTCTGCGGCGATCCAGTCGCGGCCGGTTAGCCGCGCCTCCAGCCGCTCCAGCTCACCCCGGATGCGGCCGCGATTGATCTCGCCCCATGCGGCGACCTGATCCTCCAGTACCGCCAGGTGGCGGTTGGTGTGGCGAAAGCAGGCGGCAACTGCGGCAAACAGCCCGAATTCGACGCGCCGTTGCCACATCTCGATCAGCGCGGTCTCCTTGGGCTCGGTGCCGGTCAGGTTGGGCTCGGGGTAGAGCGCATCGAGATAGCGCGTGATCGCCACCGTCTCGGTCAGCACCGTCCCGTCGTCGAGGGTCAGTGCCGGCACCCGTGGCGTCCCCGTCAGGCCCAGGTATTCCGGTGTCTTGTGCTCACCCTTCATCAGATCGAGCACGCGCCGCTCGACCGTCACGCCCTTTTCGGCCAATGCGATGTTTAGGCGGCGCGGGTTGGGCGCGCGTGGCTGGTCATACAACAACACGGGTTGCGGCAGCGCGGCGGTGGTGGTTTGAGCCGTCATCGGGCATCCTTCGTGCTACCAGCGTTTCGGGCTTCGTATCCGGGCGCTGACGGGCCCAGGCCCGACACCTAACTGTGACTCCACCGCCGTGTCGATGCAGGCCGCGCCTGTCCCGTGGGCGGCTCATCGTTCTGCGTCTCCGGGGGAGAGCCATGTCACTTCACGCCCGTACCGTGGCGAGCTTCGCGCAGGCCTATCCCCTGGCCTTCCTGATCACGGCGACGTTGCTCGGGCTGTTCGAGGCGATGTTCGACTGGGGTATCGGTCTCTTGGGCGCGGCGATCCCGGTGCTGATCGCGTCGAACCGCGCGGCCGAGACCTATGCCGCCACACCCGATCGCCGCCCCGATGCGGCCGAGGCCTGGTGGCTGGCCGGCGAGATGGGAGCGCTCGCCATGGCGATCAGCACGATGATCATCCTGCTCTTCGCCCTGCCCCTGATCATCCTCTCGGGGGCGGGAGAGATCCTGGAGCAAGCCTCAGCAGCCCTCGGCCCCGGCGCGCTGCTCGCCTCGGCCTTGGCAGGCGCCGGGCTCGCGGTGCTGGTGGTGCGCGTGGCGCTGCCGATGCAGGTCGACGCGGCGCGCCGTCGCTGATCCGGCCTTGTCGCGGCCCCGACGCGGTGCGATCATCCGGCGACACAGTCGGAGGTCCCGATGACCGTTCCCCCCACCCCCCGCGAGGCCTTTGCCCACCGCCATCTGCTCGGCATTGCCGCGCTCAGCCCGATGGACATCGTGGCGATCCTCGATCTTGCGGAGACCTATGCGGGCCAGGACCCGGCGGCAGGCGAGCATCCTCAGCGTCTCGCCGGGCGGACCATGATCAACCTGTTCTTCGAGCGCTCGACCCGCACGCAGGCGAGCTTCGAGCTCGCGGGCAAGCGCCTCGGCGCCGAAGTGATGAACATGAACGTGGCGACGTCGAGCGTCGGCAAGGGTGAGACGCTGATCGACACGGCCCTGACGCTGAATGCGATGCGGCCCGATCTGCTGGTGGTGCGCCATCCCCATTCCGGCGCTGCGGCACTTCTTGCCGAGAAGGTGAATTGCGCGGTCCTGAACGCGGGCGACGGGCGACATGAACACCCGACGCAGGCGCTGCTCGATCTGCTCACGATGCGCCGTCACCTGGGGCGCGCGCAAAAGCTGACGGTGGCGATCTGCGGCGATATCGCCAACAGCCGGGTGGCGCGGTCCAATATCCTCTGCCTCGGCAAGATGGAGAACCGGATCCGCGTCGTCGCCCCCCCGACCCTGCTGCCCTCGGGCATCGGGCGGATGGGCGTCGAGGTCTTCACCGATCTCGAGGAAGGGATCGCCGGCGCCGATGTCGTGATGATGCTGCGCATCCAGACCGAGCGGCTGGAGGGCCAGGCGGTGCCGTCGCGGCGGGAATACTTCCATCGCTACGGCCTGACCGCCGAACGCCTGGCCCTGGCAGCGCCGCATGCCATCGTGATGCATCCGGGACCCATGAACCGCGGTGTCGAGATCGCGAGCGAGGTGGCCGATGACGAGAGCCGCTCGGTGATCACCGAACAGGTCGAGATGGGCGTGGCCGTGCGCATGGCGGTGCTGGACCTTCTGGCCACGCGGGTGGTCACGGCCTGAGCGCAAGGACATTCTTGGCCGCCGAAAGACGACCCCAGTCACGGGAAAGATGGCACGCCCCGGCATGTGAGAAAGTTGCGGCAAACCGCAGAACCCGCCATCATTCGGACGTAGTCGCGTCGCGTCGTTGCCCCCTTCCCGCACTAACGCGGGACGACCAGAGGTTGCATTGGGTCCTTTTGGTAGACGAAACGGAGCGTCAGGCATGCAGGTCTACGATGCCGTAGATCACCTCGCAGAAGGTGAGGAGGCCAAGGGGCAGGAGGATACGGCGCGGGTCATCGAGCCGTATCTGGAGCCGGGCGAACGGCTGATGTGGGCCGGCCGGCCGACAATGCGTCCGCTGATCGAGGGCCACGAACTGATCACCCCCTTGGTCAGCCTGGTGCTCGCGGTGGCGGTGTTCCAAGCCCTCAGGCCGGCCATCGGAGAAGTCCCGACCGATGGTACGGAGCCGATGCGCCTGGTGATGGCCTCGATGATGGTGGCCTTCACGGCTCTCGCGATCTGGACGCCGCTGCGCAACATCATGCGCCGGCGCCGGTCATTCTATGCGGTGACCGAGACCCGCGCGATCATCGTCGAGCGCGGGACCGGCGGCATCGTCCGGTCATTTCCCTTCGCCTGGGACGGCGTCGCCAATCTGCGCCTCGGCGGCCGGTCGGTCAGCATCATCTTCGAACTGACCCGGGCGGCGCATTTCGAACGGGAGATCGGCTTCGAGCAACTGGCCGACGGCATGGCGGTCTTCCGCCTGATCCGCCGTCTGCAATCGCGCGTCGCCCCGCAGGTCTGACGGCGCCAGGCACAGGCGTCACCCAAACCGAAAGGCGCATGGCATCTGTTCCCGCTAACAGTGTCTGATGCCAGCATTTTAACCAAAAGAGAGAATGGCTTCACACGTCCTTGATCGCTTTGAGTATGTGGGCTGGCAAGACGTCGTTGAGCCGGGCGAACGCGTCCTTTGGCTCGGCCGCCCCGGATTTCGATTAGAGCGTGGTCCGAGCTGATTGAGTTGAACTGGGATTCCCATTGGGCGCATGGTCTGGTTCAAGCTGTCTGCCGGAGGAGGAGGTCGGCAGGCATGTCGAAAGCCCTTTCCGTCGATCTTCGTATCCGTGTTCTCGCTGCCGTCGAGGCG
>JBCCJI010000040.1:0-25938 GCA_039027855.1 Pseudomonadota bacterium
GACGAAGCGGATCGGCATTGGCAATCGGACGCCCGACGCGGTCCGTGACGGCATGCAGCCTGGTATTCATGCAGCCTTTGGTCCGGCCGGTCAGGCGCAATTCGCCCTTGTGCTTGAACCAAGGGCGCACCAGGGCCCATCCCACCTTTTTCAGCCGCAGGCGCGGGGCCGTACGGTGGGTCTTAAGGTGGGTCGCATCGATCATCGCGGTCTTCTCCTCGGGTCCCTCGGCCGCCAGTCCCACCGGGATCCGGGCGAAGACACCCCTTTCGCTCCAGCGCTTCCAACGGGTGTAGAGGGTCTTGTACAGACCGTACTCCCGGGGAACTCGCGGGGCGCATCACACCAGCGCAAGCCATTGCGTTTGATGAGGATTACCCCGCTCAGTACAGGCCGATCATCGATGCGAGGCTTGCCGTGGGACCTTGGAAAGACGGGCTCGAGACGCGTCATCTGCGCCTCGCTCAGCCAGAAGAGACTGCTCATGACACCGCTCGTTTTCCAAGCCGTGAAGCACACCTCGACTACCTGATCAATCGGTCCTGACCCTAGACCGCCCCATCGGACGATCGAAATGACTTCTGGACATCGTGCGGCTCCGCTTCTTCACCCGTCCCATTTAAGCAATGGGTGCGCTCGATTGTTCGCCGAACTTCGCGAGGCAGAGGCGAGCGACAATGCAACAGCACGCATCGCTCGCGCTCGATGACCGGCTCGGTCTTTCGCTTCACGATGGCTGCCGGCCGCGCCTCAGACGCGCTGACCTGTGCCTAGCGGGGCGCACTCATCCAGCCGCAGGTCACCAGAGAGCCGCCATCATCGAACGCTGGAAGCTGGCAGGCTGCTTTGCACCATCTAGAACATCCAGGGCCACCCCGGCACGCGGTGCGTGAAGTCGCGTGGAACCGGCACTTCGCGGACCAGAGCTAGGTCGCCTCGGCGAGGCATGTCTGGTTCGCACGACCGACCTGAAAACCCGGCCCAGAAGGTTGCCGGCGATGACAGAACGATTGCCCCCTCCCTGGGTAGGGCACGCCGACGAGGGCGCGCACAGACCGTTTGCCTCAATCGAGCGCTCGATCCGGTGGTGCCCATAAGGCAAGCCCTCCTCGGGCACATCGCGCCACATGCGGCGCACGCCATCGGTCCGGTCGCTGTTGCCGAAAATGCGGCGCATGGCATCACCGGGACCGTGATCTGAGCGCGCATGCTCCCTCATGATCTCCATAGCCCTCAATCTTGAACACAGGCCTGAAGGTTCGTCGTTCCACAAGCAACCTCCGGCTCCGTGGCGACACTCGTATGATCGTGTCCACGATACCAGCTACAGGCCGCACTGGCCCGCCCGACCGCAACGGCAGCCCCGCCCCTCAATCCAGGAAAGTAGCTGCCGCTTGGTGGATTAACAGTTGGCGCCGAAAACGCCTTTGTTGCCCTCCATGCGGATCAGCCTCAGTTCGCAGCCGCCGACCTCGGCTGAGCCTGCGAAGGGGCCCACCGTGATGTCGCCGCCACCCACCACGCGTAGGACGACGTCCTGGCCGCTGCGGCGCGAGAAGAAGATGCGCTGGTCGCCGAGGCTCGCGGTCTCGCCGGCGCCGAGGATGATCTCGTTGACGCTGCCTTCAGCGACAGCGCCTGCCGGATCAGCCTCGCTGCCCGCCGGAGCGCTTGAAGCGTCGACTGCCGTGGCGGTCGCCGGGGCCGCCCGCGCCACCAGGGTTTCGCCCTCGCAGAGAACCGCGATGTAGGCGCGGCGCTCCGCGGTCCCGGCCAGTGCCGCGGAGCAGCCGTCTTCGAGGACCAGCGCGCCGGCTTCGGGACCCATCCTCAGATCGCCGCCGCCGGCGAGCCGCAGCACCGCATCCTGCCCGTCCATGCGGGACAGGATGATGCGCTGACCGCCGAGCATGGCGCTCTCGCCGAAGCCAAGGCTCATCCCTGTCTCGCCGATCTGTTGGCGCAGCGTCTCGACATCGGACGAAAGCTCCGTGAGGGGTGCTGGGACCGTGGTGAACAGCGCATCGGCCGCCGCTACCGAGCCGGTGGCGCAGTCGTGGGCAAGATAGGCCATGCGATCATCGATCCCGGCCAGCGCCAGCGTACAGCCATCGCCGAGATCGGCCGTGCCCGCATCGGGTCCTGCGCGCACCATCCGGCCGCCCGGCAGCGCGAGCACGACGTCATTGCCGGCGCGGCGCGACAGGAACACGCGCGTCTCGCCGGCCATGGTGCTGTGCCCGAAGGCCAGCGCAATGGCGTCGTCTCCGACCGAGACCGCCGCTGGGGGGTCACTCGCATCTGCCGGGGCTGGGGCGGCTGCAACCGACGCGCCCATTGCCTCAGGCGGCGCAATGGCGATGGCGTCGTCAACCGCTGCTTCGGGGGCGGCTTCGGCGGCTGGGGCGACGGGTGCCGTGCCGAGTGCTGCCATGCGCGCCTCCAAGGCCTCGGCGCGGCGCTCCATCGTCGCGCCCAGATCGGCGATGCGCGCGTCGATCGCTGCCAGATCGTCGCTGCCGGGAAGCGCGCCAATCGCTGATAGGCTTTCTGCGACGCTCCCGCTCAGCGCCTCCTGATCGGCATTGAGCGCGGCCTGCTGGCTGCCAAGCGCCGCAACGCTCTCCTCCAACGCGCCGAGCGCGGACTGCGTCGTCGTAGCACTGGCAACAGTGTTTTCGGCGGTCTCAGCGCTTGACTGGGCGAGTGTGCCGATCTCCGCGATCTGCTGCTCGACCGAGTCGAGTTTGGTGTCGAGCGCGCGCAGACGCGCCGTGTCGTCGTCTGCGCCCATGGCGAAGAGCGCGCCGATCACGATGCCGCCCACCCCGGCGATGATGGTTTTGTTGTCGGACACGACGTCCCTCCCGGCGAGATTGTTGTTCTGGCGCCGGTCATGCCGGCGGGTTGCGACAGTATGGCACGATGTCCGGTGGTGAGGGAGGTTTTCGATGCGAGGCGCTACCGATCAGCAGTCGGTCGAGCCGCCAGGGTCAGCGTTTCAGCGCAAAGCCGATGCCGCGGACGGTCTCGATGCGCAGCGGCATGTCGGCCTGGGCCAGCTTGCGGCGGAGATAGCCGACATAGACGTCCACGTTGTTGGCGCTCACCGCGCCTTCGCTGTCCCAGGCCTCGTCGATGATGCGCTCGCGGCTCACCGTCTCGCCCTCGCAATTGAAGAGCAGCGCGAGGATCGGCCACTCCCGTGCGGTGAAGCTCACCTGTTGCGGCCCGACGCGCAGCATTCGGCGATCCTCGAGCAGCACCGGGCGGTGGGCGACCCGGCCCGACCGGCGGCGCATCACAGCGAGGCGTGCCAACAGCTCCTCAAGCTCGAAGGGCTTCGTTACATAGTCATCTGCGCCGGCATCAAAGCCTTCCAGCTTGTCCTCCAGCGTCTCGCGCGCCGTCAGCATGCAGATCGGGGCGTCGCTGCCGAAACGCCGCAGGGCGCGGCAGAACTCCGCGCCGTCGCCATCGGGCAAGGTGCGGTCGAGCAGCACGAGATCGTACATGGTGACGCGTGCCGCCTCGATGGCCCCCTGCAGGTCGCGCACCCAATCCACAATGTAGCCGTCGCTCTTCAGGCTGCGCTCCAGCATCCGGCCGATGCCGGTATCGTCCTCAACGACGAGCAAGCGTGCCCCATCCGATGCCGTCACGTGTCTTGCCCCAGCGCGGCGGGGTGCTTGGCAGGCTGCCTGGCGGGCAGCATCACGGTGAGGACGGCGCCCGAGCCTTCGCTCTCGCTGGCCTTGGCGCTGCCGCCATGGGCCTCGGCGATCCAGCGGACGATGGCGAGGCCGAGACCCGAGCCGCCGGCCGTCCGTCCGCTGGCCTCTTGGGCATAGCGATCGAACAGCGCAGTCGGATCGCCATCGAAGCCGGGGCCGGTATCGGCAACCTCCACGCCGACACAATCAGCATCGGCGCGCAGCGAGACGGTGACCGACCCGCCCGGCGGCGTGAACTTCACCGCGTTGTCGATCAGCGCTAGCGTGCACTGCGTCAGGCTGTCTTCGTCGCCCGTGAGCGCGAGCGAGATGCCGGTTGGCGCGTTCTTCAGCGTCAGATCGACCTCGCTCGCGATGGCGTAGCCGCGGGCCGCGTCCACCGCCCTGGTGACCGCGCGACCCAGATCGGCGTCGCCCATGGTGAGCGACAGCTGGCCATCCTCCGACCGGGCGAGTTGCATCAGGTCGTCGAGCCGCCGCCCAAGAAAGCGGGCCGAGGCGAGGATCCGTTGCAACCCGTCGAGACGCGCCGCCTCGTCGCCGCGCTCTGCCAGCTGCGCCTCGCCCAGCAGCGTCGTGAGCGGGGTTCTCAACTCATGGCTGACATTGGCGAAGAAGCGCCGGCGCTGCGCGTCGATGGCGCGCAGTTCCCGGTTGGCGTCCTCCAGCGCCGCCGTCTTCGCCACCACGGTGGCTTGCAGGCGCTCATGCTCGCTCGAAACCCGCCTGACCATGGCGTTGAAGCGGCGCGCGAGGAGCGCGAATTCCCCCGGCAGGGTCTCGGGCACTTCCGCGGGCACAGGGCCGATCGCCGCGGCATCTGAGAAGGCCGAGATCGGGCGCATGATCCGGCGATAGAAAAACAGCGTGAAAAGCGCAGCGCCGATCAGGAACAGCGACGCGAGCGCCGACCAGAGCACCACTTTCTCGCGCCTCAGCCGGTCGAGCCCGGTGAACGCCTCGACCGCCTCGCCCCTCTCATCGGCGAGGATGTCCTTGAGAATGGCCTCGAAGGCGGCGTCGCGGGCGCCGACATGGGCGTCGAGGAACCCGAGCGCTGCGTCGCCCGCATCGAAATCGGGGCCAAGCGCGCGGTCGAACAGGGCGCCGGATTCGATTGTCTCGAACAGCGACGAGAGGGCAGCGGCACGGCGCATTTCCGACCGCTCCGCATCGCGCTGCGTCTCGGTGCGCGCGGCCTCGATCTCGCGCGCGACCCCGGCGCGATAGGCGAGAAGCGCACCGCGCAGTCGCCCCGCGGCCAAGCTTTCCTCAGGGCTGCCGCTGCCGGCCAGACGGCGTGTGACCTCGGTCAGTAGGTAGCGGTTGAAGGCGGCCTCCATCGCCCGCGCATGCTCGATCTGTTGCAGGCTGCGCTCGGCGTCCCGCACTTCCTCAAGCGCCTGCTCGACGCCCGAGATCGTCAGCGCGCCGAGCGAGCCCAACAGCAGCAGGAGCGCTAGAAAGGCAACGCGAAGCTGCGTGACGATCGTGGTCGTTCTCAGCGCCGCGATCGGGCCCGGTCGGGACACCAAGCCCTCGGTCTGGGATGCGAGATCGGCCATCGGCCCAGCCTAATGCCCTTCGTTTCCCACTGTCACCCGTCGGCGTCGCCATGGCTCGGACCCGGGTTCGCCCCGGCCCCTTTATCGGTCCCTGTATCGGCTTCGCTGCCGAACCATGCCTGATAGACCTCCTCGACCGCGCACGGGTCGCAGCGCTCCTGGCGGCTGAGCGGAGAGCGCCGCTCACTGACCAAGGTCGCGGGCCGTCCGCCGAGCTCGATCAGCCTGTCGGCCAGCGCCAACGCTTCGCGCCGGTCATGGGTGGCGATCAGGGCCGCCGCCTCGTGCGTGTCGAACACCCGGCGGATCAGGTCGAGCATGGCACGCACACGCCGTGGATCGAGCGAGACGAGCGGCTCGTCGAGCAGGATGATCTTGGGATCGATGGCGAGCGCGCGGGCGAGCGCCGCGCGGCGTTGTTGGCCAAGCGAGACCATCTGCGGATAGGCATCGGCGTGGTCGGCCAGCCCCACCTCGGCCAGCGCGGCGCGGGCGCGCGCCCCGTCCGCCACGTCGGGGAGAAGCGCGATGTTCTGGGTCAGCGTGCGCCAGGGCAGCAGGCGCGGCGACTGAAAGACCATCGCCAGCCGACCGCGGTCGCGCGTGAGCGACCCGTCGAAATCGCGGTCGATGCCGGCAAGGATGGCGAGCAGCGTGCTCTTCCCGCAGCCCGAAGGACCGAGCATCGCCACGCGCTCTCCGTGCCCGATCTGGAGCGCGACGTCGTGCAGGATCTCGGCGCTGCCGAACGCCTTTCGCCTGACATGTGCCGAAAGCGCCGCGTCCTCGTCGTCGTGATCCTTCAACGCCGCCAGCTCCGCGCGTTGCGCTCCCAAGGCTCTAGCACCGCAAGCTCGATGATCTGGACGACGACGATGAAGCCGAGCGCATAGGCGAGGATCGCCGCCACGTCGAACAGCTGGAAATGCAGGTGCAGCATGTAGCCGACGCCGTTCGACCGGCCCAGCAGCTCGACGACGAGCACGATCTTCCAGACGAGCGCCAGGCCGTTGCGTGCGGCGACGGCGAAGAACGGGGCAAGCTGCGGCAGCACCACATGGCGCATCCGCGCCCGCCATGACAACGCGAACAGTCCCGCCATCTCTTCCAGATCGCGATCCAGGGCGCGGCCGCCCTCGCGCAGGGTCGCGGCGACGTTGGGGATTTTGTTGATCGCGACCGCGGCGATGGCTGCCACCTCGGTCAGGCCGAACCAGACATAGCAGAGGATGATCGTAACCAGCGCCGGCAGGTTCAGAAAGAAGGTCAGCCAGCCCGAGAACGCACGGTCAACCGCCCGGTTCATGCCAAGCGCCAGCCCGATGGCCGACCCGACGCTCATCGCGATGGCGAAGGCCGCGGTGACGCGCAGCAACGTCATGGCGAGATGGCCGAAATAGCCCTGCGCGATCTCGGTGCGCACCGCCTCGATGACCGCGGCGGGGGTGGGCAGGACCGGTGAGCCGATGATGGCCGCGATCACCGCCCAAAGCAGGATGAACGCGACAAGAGAGACGACCGGCCAGATCCAGTTGGCCGCCGCGGGCAACTTAGCGCGACGCTCAGCCGCCGCCATCGCCGTCGGACGGAGGATCGCGATCAAACGGGCCGGGTGCCTCGAACAGCGCCGGATCCCACACACCGGCGCCGCGCTGGAATGTTTCGCCGCCGGTCTCGCGCAGGATCGCATAAAGCCTCTGCGCGGCCTCAGTATCGCTGTCGCGCCACCCCGACACGATGCCGGCACGGTAGTCGTCGCGCAATTGGCGGAAGGCGGCGCCGCTCTCGACGCGCATCAGCGGCATCAGGGTGGCCCAGGTGCCGTCATCCTTGGCGAGCAGATCCGTGGCCTGGCCCACCGCGCGCAGGAAGGCCGCGATGGTCTCGGGGGCGACCCGGTCAGCGTTCCAGACAAACCCCACCATGGGGGGCGCCGGCGCGATGTCGAGTGCGGCCAGCGCGCCTTTGACGTCGAGCGTCCGCCGCATGCCCTTGGCACGCAGCCGCGCGGCAAAGTGCCAATAAGTTGAGACCGCGTCGACGCCGCCGGTCTCCAGTTGCCGGCTCATGAGGGGCGGCGCGCCGAACAGCGTGCGGGTCCCATCCGGCAGAGAGAAGTTGCAGGCGCGCGTGGCCAGGGCCTCGTAGATCAGCCAGCTTTTGTCGAGCTCGCCACCGACCACGCCCACATCGCGGTCGCGGAGCGCGCAGACGCCGTCGATATCGGCCTCGGGACGCGTCATCAGCGCACCGAGGGCGGCGGAATAGGGGGCAAAGCGCAGATCATCGCCCGCATGGCGACGTCCCATCGCCCAGACCCAATCGGTCACGATGACATCGGCATCGCCAGCCTGAAAAGCGATCGTCGTCGCCGCTTTGCCGGCGAGCGGGATGACCTCAAGCCGAATGCCCTCGGCCCGGTCGAGCCCGTTGGTGAGCAGGGTCTCCGTCAGCCAGTTGACCGTGCCGAAGCGTAGAACGGCCAGCCTGATGACCGGCGGCTCCTCCTCCTCGGCACGCGCCGACGAAGGCACGGCAAAAGGCATCGGCCAGCCAATCGGCGAGAGCGCGAAACAGAGGAAAAGGGCAATCAGCAGGCGCATCGGTTCATTCGCGCAGGATCCGGTTCTTGAGGATGTAGTTGATGCCCCGCAGCCAGCTCTCATCGGTGTTGGAGCGGATATCGACCGACCCGCCGTTGACGAGCGCCCCGCTTTCGGCATCGCGCATATAGATCGAGATATGCAGGATCAGGTTCGAGGTCTTCTGGATCTCGCCCGTCACCGCCATCTCGGCGCCAAGCGCACGGGCGAAGCGGGTGTCACACCCATTGCAGTGCGCCAGGTTCTGGTAGCGCCCCGCCGCCGAAGCAACCGGCGCGGTGTCAATCAGCGCGTAGCGGCCAGAGCCCGCAAGGCCCTCAGCCAGCTGATCCGACGCCATCGCCAGCCGCGTCTCCTCATCCGGCGACACGGGCTCAAGACTGGTGTTGAGGAAGGTGAGGCCGAGATAGGCGACGGTTCTAGGATCTGCATCGGCCAGCGCGCTACTCGCCGAAGCCGACAGGACCACTGACACAAACGTCGCTCTCAGGCAGTTCAGCATGCGCTCCGATCCTTCAGGCGGTCGGCTAACAGTCTGAGTGGCACGGTGCAGAGGTCAATGGCGCAAGCCAGGCGCCGGCCACACTCTCAGAGTCTGAGGGAAGCGGCGCCAGGTGCTGCTTGGTGGTTGACGGCAGCCGGCAGCTTTGCCGGACTACCGTCCAATGAAAAACGAAGGCTGGAGGCGCCCACCAAACGTCATCCAGCCTGCCGGGAGGAGAATGCGCATGCATCGAACCCTGTGGTTCCGGTGTCTGATCGCCTTGGGCCTGTCGACTACGTGGCTCGCGACGACGCCGTGGGCCGAGGCGCAGGAAGCTAAAGTGACGGCCCGGGTCGCGGTCGTGAAGCTGCTCCCGGAAGCCGAGCAGCCCATATCGCGCCTTGACGATCCACCGCCCGACAAGGCCTTTGCCGGCGCAGCCCGCGCCACGGCAGACAATGAGACCACCGGGCGCTTTCTGGGCCATGCCTACGAGACACTCGAGATCGCGGCAGCGCCAGAGGATGCCATCGGTGCGCTCGATGGGCTGCTCAGCGACGGCATCCGGCTCTTCGTCGTTGTCGCCGAGACCGAGACGCTGCTCGCGATGGCCGATCATGCGGCCGAGACGGCGCCCGATGCGATCATCCTCAACGCCTATGCGCGTGACGATGATCTGCGTCTCGACGGCTGCCGGGCCAATGTCTTTCACATCGCCCCCTCGCGCGCGATGGTGGCCGACAGCTTGGCACAGTACCTGATCTGGAAGCGCTGGGACGACTGGATGATCGTCAGTGGCGAGCATGCCGGCGACCGTGCCATGGCCGAGGCGCTGCAGCGCGCCGCGCGCAAGTTCGGCGCCGAAGTCGTCGAGACCCGCGTTTTCGAGGATACCGAGGGTATGCGCACCTCGGACAGCGGCCATGTGCTCGTCCAGCGCCAGATCCCGGTCTTCATGCAGGGGGCGAAGTCGCACGACATCGTCCTTGTGACCGACGAGAACGAGTTGTTTGGCGCCTACCTGCCCTACCGCACCTGGGACGCGCGACCGGTGGCAGGGGATGCGGGCCTGCGTGGGCGCACCTGGCATCCTGCCCATGAAAGCTGGGGCGCCACCCAGCTGCAGCGCCGGTTCGAACGCGACACGGGCCGGCATATGACCGATCTCGACTACCAGGCCTGGCTGGCCGTGCGCGTGATCGGCGAGGCGGTGACGCGCACCAACAGCGCCGATCCCGGCACGCTTGCCGACTACCTCGTCTCCGACGCCTTCGAGATCGCCGCCTTCAAGGGCAAGGCTCTCAGCTTCCGGCCCTGGAACCAGCAGCTTCGCCAGGGTCTCCTGCTCGCCGACGGGCGCACGGTCGTCACCGTCACGCCGCTCGACGAGTATCTGCACCAGCGCTTCCGCCTCGACACGCTCGGCTTCGATGAGCCGGAAAGCGCCTGTTCGCTCAACTGAGGATGACCGATGCACAGTTCCTTCGCCGCCCTTGCCACCGCCGCTGCATTCTTCGGCCTCTCGACCGGCGGGGCCGCTGCCCTGACCGCCTATGTGACCAATGAGAAGTCCAATGATCTGAGCGTCATCGATGTCGAGACGCTGGAGGTGATCAAGACCATCCCGATCGGCCAGCGCCCGCGCGGGATCACCATCAGCCCCGACGGCAGCGAGCTTTATGTCTGTGCGTCGGACGACGACACGGTGCAGGTGTTCGACACCGCGACGATGGAACTGAAGCACACGCTGCCGTCCGGGCCCGACCCGGAGCTCTTCGTACTGCATCCCTCAGGCAACCCGCTCTACATCGCGAATGAGGACGACAACATCGTCACCGTGGTCGATGTGGTGAAAAAGACCGTGCTGGCCGAGATCCCCGTGGGCGTGGAGCCCGAGGGCATGGGTGTCAGCCCCGACGGCAAGATCGTGGTCAACACCTCCGAGACCACGAACATGGCGCATTTCATCGACACCGAGACCTTCGAGCTGAACACCAACGTGCTGGTCGACAGCCGCCCGCGCTTTGCGCAGTTCACCGCCGATGGCAGCAAGCTCTATGTCTCGGCCGAGATCGGCGGCACCGTTGCGGTGATCGACCCGACCAACGGCGACATCATGAAGAAGATCAGCTTCGAGGTGCCGGGCGTGGCACCCGAGGCGCTGCAGCCCGTCGGCGTGCGTGCCACCTCTGACGGCAGCAAGGTCTATGTCGCGCTGGGCCCCGCCAACCGCGTCGCCGTGATCGATGGGCGGACCGATGAGGTGATCGACTATTTGCTCGTCGGCCAGCGGGTCTGGCAGCTCGCCTTCACGCCGGACGAGCGGTACCTGTTCACGACCAACGGCAACTCGAACGACATCAGCGTGATCGACGTGGCGGCCGACGAGGTCGTGAAGTCGATCCAGGTCGGCGAAGCACCCTGGGGCGTCGTCGTGTCGCCCCAGTGACGGCCGGGTGATGCTCATCGCCGATCCCGTCACCGGACGTGCCCGATCAGGCACGACCTGACACAGGCGCCCAACCGGCCAGACCGCGAAACGAGAGCCGGTGATTGGCGCAACAACAAAAGACCCGTAGCTTACTGGGAGACCACCATGACCCGTCTGATCGCCACCACGGCCCTTGCCGCGTTCTTTGCCCTGCCCTTCAGCCCAGCGCCCGCCGCGCCGCTTTGCGACGGCTCGGCCATGGGCTTTGCCGGGCTTTTGGCCAAGTGCAACAAGGGCGAGGAACTTGAGATCACCCTCGCCGCCGGTGAACCGCTCGCGGATGGGCCGATCGTCCTGCAGTCCGGCGCCTATTACGAGATGATGATCACCTCGGATGGTAGCCAGGAACTCGCGCTGACCGGGCCCGAGTTCTTCCGTGCCGTCTGGATGGACGAGATCGTCATCAACGACCTGGAGATCCGGCCTATGGCCATCGACAGCTTCGAGTTCGACGATGCCGGGACGATCGAGTTCTCGTTCATCGCGATCAAGCCGGGGCGCTACGAGATGAAGATCCCCGGCTCGACCGGCGAAAGCCAGCGCGTCGACATCTCCATCCAGTGAGCCGACCGCATCGGCGCCGCTAGGTGATCGCTGCGGACAATTGAGCGCACTACGCAGACCGTCGTCGCGTTCGACGGTTCAGCATGTGACGCTTCTATGGAGATCGCAGGCCTTTCGGGTTGGGCCAAGCGCGCGAAGGGGCGCGTGTGGCCATAAGCCGTCTGAGGCAGGCATGTTGCCCACCGTGGCGCAGGAGTGTTGAGCGCATTGGCACCCCCATCAGCACTCTTGGTCACGGAGGTCAGTCATAGCTACGATGACCGGAAGGCGCTCGACGAGGTCAGCCTCGAGGTCGCCGCCGGTAGCTTCACGGCGCTGCTCGGTGTCAACGGGGCAGGCAAGACTACGCTGCTCAACCTCATCACCCGGCTTTTCGCCAATCGCTCGGGCAGTATCGCGGTCTGCGGTGTCGATGTGCGGCGTGCCCCGGGTGAGGCGCTCGCTCGGCTTGGTGTTGTGTTCCAAAGCCGCGCCATCGACCCCAATCTGAGTGTCGAGCAGAACTTCGCCTATCAAGGTGCTCTGTACGGCATCGCCCACGACGAGGCGCAGGCCCGTGGCAAGGCGCTGATGGAGCGGTGGGGCCTTGGCGACCGCCTGCGCGACCGGGTGCGCGCGCTTTCGGGTGGACAGGCGCGCCGGGCCGAAATCGCCGGTGCGCTGATCCACCGACCGCGCCTGTTGCTGTGTGACGAAGCGACGGCCGGTCTGGATGTCGCGGCGCGCCGTGCCATCGTGGACGATGTCCATGGACTGGCACGCGATGACGGCGTGGGCGTGCTGTGGGCCACGCATCTGATCGACGAGATCGCGCCCGACGACGCAGTCGTGATGCTGCACGAGGGCCGCGTCATCGAGGCGGGTCCCGCGAAAGACATCGCGGGCAAGGACGATCTCGCCTCGGTCTTCCTGGCCAAGACCGGCGCGGGCGCCGAGGCGCTGGCATGACCGCGGAAACCGAAGAGGCAGCCGGGCCCGATACCCTCACGCCCGATGCACCGATGCGCGACAGCACCCGCGCCTGGATGATCTGTGCTTACGGCATCATCTGGCGCGAGGGCCTGCGCTTCATGCAGCAGAAGGAGCGCTTTCTCTCGGCCCTGGTGCGCCCGCTGGTCTGGCTTTTCATCTTCGCCGCCGGTCTCCGCGCGGTGCTGGGCCTCTCGATCATCGAGCCCTACGAGACCTACATCACCTATGAGGTCTACGTCGTCCCAGGCCTGTGTGCGATGATCCAGCTGTTCCAGGGCATGCAGTCGTCGCTGTCGATGGTCTATGACCGCGAGACCGGGGCGATGCGGACGCTGCTGATCAGCCCGTTTCCCCGCTGGTTCCTGCTCGCGGCGAAGCTGCTGGCCTCGGTCGTGGTCTCAACGGTGCAGGTCTACGCATTCCTCCTCGTGGCCGCCCTCTGGGACATCAAGATGCCGGCCGAGGGGATGCTCGCGCTGCTGCCGGCCCTGTTTCTGTCTGGCTTCCTGCTGGGTGCCATCGGGCTGTTCCTCTCCTCGGCGATCCGGCAGCTGGAGAATTTTGCCGGCGTGATGAACTTCGTGATCTTCCCGATGTTCTTCGCCTCCTCAGCGCTCTACCCGCTCTGGCGCATCCGTGAGGGCTCACCGCTGCTCTACGATATCGCGTCGCTGAACCCGTTCACGCATTGCGTCGAGCTGATCCGATACGCGCTCTATCTCAAGGTGAACTGGGATGCGCTGGGCGTTGTGGTGCCCTGCGGCCTGGTCTTCTTCTACGCCGCGGTGCGGGCCTATGACCCGGTGCGCGGCAGTATCAGCCGGCGGCGGGGCTGACCGCCTCGACAAGGGCCGACCGGTTCTGCACCCTCAAGGGCGTTTGAAAGGATCATGAGCATGCGACTGAGGACGTTCCGGAAAACACCGCTGGCAAAGGCGCCGTCGGCCCTTGCTGCCGCGGGTGCCATCGCGGTCGTGGCGGCTACGGCATTGTCACCGCAGCCGGCGCGGGCCGTCTTTAACGGCGACATGAGCCCACGCGCTGAATCGGGCGATGCCGACTATGCAGCGGCACTCCGTGCGCGGAAGGCCAAGGACTGGATGGAGATGGTCAACAGCCTGCTGCGCGTGGTCGAACGCAGGCCCTGGCACGACAACGCGCACAGCCTGCTCGGCTACAGCTACCGAAAGATGGGCCTCTACGCTCTTGCCATCAAACACTATTCGACAGCGCTGGAACTCAATCCGCGCCACCGCCAGGCGCTGGAATATCTGGGCGAGGCCTATCTGCAGATGGACGACGTACCGATGGCCGAGGAGACGATGGCGCGCCTTGCCAAGGTCTGCCGTGGGGTGGCGCTGTCCTTCTCGGACGGTGATTTCAGCGACGGCTGCAACGAGTACCGGATCCTGCGCGATCGCTACGAGTACTATCAGGTCCACGGCAAGTTGCCGCCCGAGGAAAAGGACCCGGAGGAGTGAGGCTCGCTGAGGCTGCCGGTGCGGTCGTCGGGTGGGCGAAGGCGGAGCGCCCGCCTGTGACCGGCGAAAGCCGGTGGACCTTGCGCCAGGGTCTCTGCTTCGGCAGCGCGCTCATCATCCTGACGCTGTCCGGCGCCGCCCCTGCGCAGGCTTTCAACGATCCCGACTGGCCCTGTCAGCAGCGCAAAGTGCGTCAGCTCTCATGGGGCCAGATGTGGACAGGCCCTGCCCTGCCCGACAGCGCGCGCGCCTGGCGCGATGACGAGACGATCGACCGCCTCGTCGCCGAGATCACGCCACGCCGCACACCGATCGAGGTTGTGCCGGGGTTGATCGCCGATGTCGCTGCCTCGGCGCAGAAGACCCGCGACGAGCGTCTGACCGCGCTTTTCGCCGGCGTCTTCGCGCGTATCGACCAGGAACGCGCCCAGATCGTCGACGGCATCTCGCGCCTCGCTAAGCGGGAGCGGGAGCGGAGCGCGCGCATCGACGCCATGCGCACCGACCTTGTCGCCATGCGCGATGCGGCCGTGCCCGAGGATTTCGATGCGCTCGATGCGATCGAGGCGTTGGAAGACGACATCGCCTGGGAGACGCGGATCTATGACGACCGCCGCCGCTCGTTTCAGTTCGTGTGCGAAAGCCCGGTGCTTCTGGAGAAGCGCGCCTTCGCACTGGCCCGTATCATCCAAGGGGCACTCGAAGGCAGTTAGCCCCTACTCAGCCGGTTGAACCGGCTCGAGCGGGTGGTCAGCGAAATCCCAACCATCGGTGCCGTCGGGGTACCAGTGCACGGCGCTATAGCCGTATTCCAACACCGCACGCCGCGCCGCATTCCATGACATCCAGCAGTCAGCCTTGCAGAAGATCACGACCGGCGTCGCTGGATCACCGCCGGTCGCTTGCTCAAGCACCGCGCGGAGATAGGCGTCCACCTCGGGCAGGATGCGTCCATAGCCGGTGTTCGGCGCCCAGATCGCGCCCGGGATGGTCTCGCGCTTGCGATCGATCCAAAGCACGCCTTCGGGCAGCTCCTTTGGCCTAGACCGATGCGGCATGACGTCGACGAAGGCGACACCGCTCTGCCACAAAGCATGGGCCGCGTCGGTATCGACCACCGTGGCCCCGGTCAGCGTATCGGGCACGGGGGCGCGATACTGCTCGGTCCGGTAGGTGTCGGGCTCGGCAATACCCAGCCCAACAGCCCCGGCAGGCAACGCGATCAGAGCGCCAAGCAAAAGGCCTGCCATGCCGCCCAGTGCCCTCATTGGCTGGCGCCATCACTGCGGCCGAATTCATCGACCAGCGGCACGCCGTAGTCCGAGAGGATGGCGTCGATAGCCTCCTGATTGCGGCGGATGATCTTGTTGAGCTCACGCTTCCAGCTCAACTCGCCCTGCCGCACGCCGAGTGTGATGCGGAAGAACATGCGCGGCGGTCCTTCCTCTTTCAAAAGCGGCGTCACGGTGATCGGTATCGATGCTTCCTTGGCGTACCAACCCGCGATCGGCCCCCAGGCAAGGCCCGCGTCGATCTCGCCCGATACGATGTCGTCGATCATCAACTGTGCCGGATCGTCGAAACGCCGGTCGACCATCAGCGGGTATGGCTTTGCCTGAGCCACGAGACCGTTCGCAGCGGCATGGGTCGCCGGCGGACTGCCCGCGATGATGCCGAGACGGCTGCCTTTTAGGCGCGGATCGGCGAGGTGATCGACTTCGGCCAGCGGACCATCGGCCCGGGTCACCAAGGCGTAGCTGGAGACGTAGTAATGGTTCGTATTCAGCACAAGTTCATGGCCCTGGGCGTAGCCCATGATCACATCGCACTTGGCTGCGCGCAGCGTGTTGCGCACGAACCCCGTGGCCTGTGGGAACCATGTGTAGCGTACCGAGCGCCCCAGCTTCTCGGCGAAAAGCTCCGCAAGCTTGTTCTCGAAACCCTCGCCCGCCTCGTTCGAGAACGGCATGTTGGCCGGGTCGGCGCAGACCCGGAATGCCGTCGATGAGACGAGATCCGAGGTGTCGACGGCTTTTGCCGGACCGCCACTCGACAGAGCGAAGATCCCCGCCGCGAAACTTACGGCGAGGAAAAGCCCCGCTCGACGATCACGGATGGCCATGGTGCCGATCATCCCTACTCCAGGCCGGGGCTGGCCGAAAAACCCTAGGCGACGCTGCGCGGTCGCGATGATCAGAGCATCCCCCTGTCTTCAAGCTCCTGGCGCACCTTCTTGAGCAGGCCACGTGCTGGCAGGTTCGACCTGACGACATCGGTCGAGGCCATGTAGGCATCAAGAATTGCCCCTGCGTCTTCCGGCGCGCCGACCACGATGATGCCGCCCATGCGAGCCCCCCAATGCGGCGCGCATTTGTAGACGACGATTCCCTCGGTATCGAAGGTCGTGAAGTAGTTGTCGCCAAGCTTGGTTTTGATCTTGGGCTGACCTTCAGGCACCATCTCATCGATGGTCTCGATGTTGTGCCCAGGCATGTCCTCCCAGGCCACACTGTCGCCGGGCTGGACGAAGATGAACATCGGATCGAACTTCAGGCCGCGTGCGCTCACGACGTGGGTCTCGCTGTTTGCGGGCTCCGCCGCTGAGGCGACCGCCTCGGGCTCAGGCTCGGGCTCAGGCGCGGCTGTCTCAGCGGTCTCTTCCGTCGCAGGCTGTTCGCCATGATTTGCCGCGCCGTGGTCTGCCGCGCCGTGGTCTGCCTCAGGCTCTGCCGCCGTCGTCTCTGTCTCCTCCTCGGCCTCGGGCTCGGGCGCCTCGGCCGCCTCCACCGGTTCCGAGGGCGCGGGCGCTGCCGCCTCCTCGGAAGAGGTGTCCTCTGCTCCCCGTAGTGCTCTCAGATTATTGGGAAAATCCGGATCGTCCATCGGGCTCATATCGCAACCCGGCAGCGTATCAAAATCCTCGGGACAGTCGGGCTCGGCGTTCTGCGCGCTCGCGGGCATGGCCAGGCCGACAGTGAGACAGGCTGCGGCGGACAGCGTCGTCAGGCGTTTCATCGTAGCTCCACTCATTGTGCACTCCTCGGCGGGTGCACCTGATGCATGAAGCCGGCGCGCAAGATGCGCGCCGGCAGAAGCGGTAATGCGATGACCGTAATCGGGTCAGTCCGGGAGGGCGAAGACCGTCATCTGGCCACCCAGCGCCGTGTAGCTCGACAGGCTGGCATAGCCACCGACAGCACCCAGACCGTCATTCGGGTTCACAAGCCCGGCCGCAAGCCCGATCCCGGCCCAGCCCCCGATGCCCGAGAACACGGCTACGTACTGCTTACCCGAGTGCTTATAGGTCATCACGTTGCCGATGATGCCCGACGGCGTCTTGAACTTGTAAAGCTCCTCACCCGTCCGCGAGTCGACCGCCTTCAGATACCCCTCGAGGGTGCCGTAGAAGACGACATCGCCAGCGGTTGCCAGGGCGCCCGACCAGACCGAGAACTCCTCGGGCAGCGACCAGACGATCTCACCCTTGCCGGCATCCCAGGCGATGAAGTTGCCCATGCCGCCATGGCTGTTCATCGCGGGATACATCGAGAGCGTGGCGCCGACATAGGGCTGACCGGCGGTGTAGCTGACGCGGAACGGCTCGTAATCCATGCAGACATGGTTGGTCGGCACGTAGAACAGACCCGTCTTGGGTGAGAAGGCCGCCGGCTGCTGGTCCTTGGTGCCAAGGGCGGCCGGGCAGATCTCTGTCGTGTTCACATCCTCGCCATTGTCCTTGGTCGAGTAGCGCGGCACCACCTGCGGACGACCGTATTCGGGCGAGTTCGGATCCATCTCCACATGGGTAGCCCAGTTCACCACGGGGTCGAACTTCTCCGCCACCAGCAGCTCGCCGGTCAGGCGATCCAGCGTGTAGCCAAAGCCATTACGGTCGAAATGCACCAGCGTCTTGCGCATCTCACCATCGACGTCGATGTCGGCGAGGATGTTCTCGTTGACGCCGTCATAGTCCCACTCGTCATGCGGCGTCATCTGATACATCCAGCGCGCCATCCCCGTGTCGGGGTCGCGGGCCATCAGCGTCATCGACCACTTGTTGTCGCCCGGGCGCTGCGACGGGTTCCAAGTCGAAGGGTTGCCGGTACCATAGTAGAAGAGGTCGGCCTCGGCGTCATAGCTGTACCAGCCCCAAGTCGTGCCGCCGCCGATCTTCCACTGGTCGCCTTCCCAGCTCTCGAGTGAGCTGTTGGCGCCGATCGGCTTGCCGAGATGCGTCGTCTTCTCGGGATCGACCAGCATCTCGTCATCGGGGCCGGTCGAATAGGCCCGCCAGACGCGCTCACCGGTGTTCATGTCATAGGCGGTGACTGAGCCACGCACCCCGAACTCACCGCCGGAGATGCCGACGATTACCTTATCCTTCACCGGCAGAACGGTCGCGGTGTTGGTCTCGCCTTTCGTGGGATCGCCGTTCTTGACCTCCCAGATCTTCTCGCCGGTCTTGGCGTTCAGCGCGACCACGGTGGTGTCGGCCTGGTGCAGAAAGATCTTGCCATCGGCATAGGCGGGGCCGCGGTTGACGGTGTCGCAGCACATCACCGGAATGACGTTCGGGTCCTGCCTGGGCTCATACTTCCAGAGGATCCGACCATCCGCCTTGAGGTCGAGCGCATAGACTTTGTTGGGGAAAGGCGAGTGGACATACATGATGTCGCCCACGACGAGCGGGCCGCCCTCATGACCGCGCAGCACGCCAGTCGAGAAGGTCCACGCGACCTGCAGATCGCCCACATTCTCGGAGGTGATCTCAGACAGGTTCGAGTAGCGCGTGTTGGCGTAGTCGCCGGTCTGCAGCACCCAGGAATTCGGGTTCGAACTCAGCAGCTTCACGCTGTCGTTGGCCTGCGCGACCCCGCCGATCAGCGTCGTTGAAAGCAGAGCGATAGCGATCTTTCTCATATTTCCTCCCGGGGCCCCTGCTCCGACGAGGGGGCCATCGCTGTCCGGCCGATGTGATTTGTTTAAGTTTCGGGCCGGAGCGTTCGTTCGACAGCCCGCGCTGCCAGTCGATGGCTTTCTCTATCCATCAACACCATGATTGTGCCGAGTTGGGGCAATCCGTTCAAGTTCTCATTTTGTGAGAGGGCAAAAAATGCGCAGGGGACCCAACTGAAGCAAGATTATTTCATGGAAGAAGTTTTCATTCCCATTCCAGTTCCTTGTAGACCGTCAAGGCGTTACGGGCCGCGAAGGGGTCGGCCAGCAACCATGCCGCGGCCGACCTGTGGCCGAGTGTCTCGGCAGCCTCTCCGATCGGCATGCCGGCTTCGATGGCCGCGCGTGCCTCGGAAACCAGGGTCTCAAGGTAGGCACGCATCGGCCCCGCCGCCTCGGGCCATGCCACAGCGACGGGCCCATGCCCTGGCACGCCGCGCCGCGCCGGCTGCGCCTCAAGCCGATCGAGAACGGTGAGCCAGCCGAGCACCGAGCCGTCGATCACCGGCAGATGGCCGAGAAACAGCAGATCGCCGAGGAACAGCGTGCCGCTTTCACGGTCGTACACCGTGAGGTCGTTATCGGTATGCGCCGTCGCATGGGCCACCAGCTGCAGGACCCGCCCGCCGAGGTCTATCTCGGTGCTGTCTTCCACCGCCAGATCGGGCGTCGCCAGGTCGGTCTCGGCAAAGGCCGGGCCGATCATGTCGCGGGCGCGGGCCAGGTAATGCTCACGCCGTGCCGCCAACGCTCTCTCCAGCTTGGCATGGCCGATGATCTCGGCGCCGCCAGCTGCCAAGGTGGCTGCGCCAAAGCTGTGGTCGGGATGCATATGCGTCAGCACGACATGGCTGATTGGCAGGGCGGTGATCTCGCGGATGGCGGCAAGAAGGCCCTGCGCGACCGCCGCCGAGCCGCCGGCATCGATGACCGCCACCGACCGGTTGCCCACCACCACGCCGATGTTGGCGACATCGCCCAGGTTGTGCGGGTCGAACTCCGCATGATGGCCCTGATGGACGAAGACGCCCGGCGCGATCTCGGTCAGGGCAATGGACGGCGTCGTCCCGGTCGCGACGCAGGGCCAACGCTCGGCCTGCTGGTCGGCGCCGACGGCCGCGGCCAAGCGCCCTGCCTCGACGGCGCAGGCCTCACGCGTCGCCCCGCCGTCATGACGCTCGGTCCGGCAGGCGGCCGGATCGGCGAGCAAGCAGACGGTCAGCAGAACCTCGAACATAGCACTCCCCTCGCCGTTTCACGGTAGGGCCGATGGGACGACCAACCATCGGCGGGGCGCTCTGGCAAGGCACCACGCCTCATATCGGCAAGCCCTGGCGCAAACAGCCCGGGCGCCGCGCCCAAAACACGCCTTTGGACGCTTATGCCGAGGATATCATCATGGGGCAGGCTACCAACCGTGGGATTGGAACCGTGGGAGAGCGCCTTGCCGGGGAGCGGTCAGCTGCCAAGGGCCGCGCCGATACTCAGATCAGCTCGTCATCGCTTATGAGCGCGCAATACCAGCGATCGACCTTCCATTTGCGGTTCATCACCTGCCAACGGGCGACGCGCGGCGGCGAGGAATAGATGCATTGGGCCGCATCGCCGCCTTCGATCGTCAGGCGCAGCCGGTGTTCGCGACAGTCCTGCGGGGCACCGAGGAGGCAAGCGACGATGATGAGTTCCACAGGCGATCTCCGTCGGTATCGATAGAAATGAGTTGCAAGACCTAGCGTCGCGCCCCGACAATGAAAGAAAAACGGGGAGGATGATGCGCGCAACGAGACACCCTGCCGCCGGGCGCCTGGGCCACGTGATCCAGCGGGCGATCGCCGCGGGCCTCCTGTCGCTCCTCATGCTCATCCCGCAGCCGGGCATGGCGGAGCCGGTCGATCTGCTGTTCGACACCCGGCACCTCGAGGCCGTGCCGCCGGGCACTGCGCTCTCGTATCTGCACCGCCGTGCGGCGACCGGCGCCCCGCGCCTCGGCCCCGATCTCGAACAGCGCATCCTGCTGGAAACCTTCGGCGAGGGCGAGGAGGCGGCGGTCAAGGTCACGATGGATGCGGATGGCGCGCCTCGCCAGCTGGAGCGGTTTCGCGGCGTCCCGGGCAATCCGATCCTGATGGTGTTTCTGGAGACGACCGTCAGCGCGATCTCGCGCGCGACCGGGGGCAGTCCGTTCTATCTTCGAAACCGCATCAGAGAGGGCCTGCGCGACGGGCTGACCAGCACGCCCATGATCCTGCAGATCGGCGCGGCGCGTCTGCCGGCGCGGGTGCTGGAGGTGGCACCCTTCAGGGGCGACCGGAACGCCGACAGGCTGGGGTCCTTCGCTGGCTTGACGCTACGTTTCGTCATCTCAGAACAGGCGCCCGGCATGCTGCTGTCGCTGCGCGCATCCATGCCAGAAGGCCAGGAAGGCACGGTGAGCTATGAAGAAGAAATCGCCCTTCTCATCGATGGTTAGACGGGTGTCGGGCGGCTGGCCTCGTGCCCGTCTGACGGCACTAGTGCTGGCGCTCGGCACAGCGCCCGTAGCCGCCCAGGGCACCGACGACGATTATCCGACAGCGGCAAAGGCCGACTATGTGCTGGGCTGTATGGCGGCGAACGGTCAAAACCGGCGTGTCCTCGAGCAGTGTGCCTGCGCGGTCGATCACATCGCCTCCGTCCTGACCTACGACGCTTATGTCCAGGCTGAGACGATGCTCAGAACTTTGCAGGTGGGAGGCGAGCGGGTCAGCGCGATGCGGGGATCGGCGCGCCACAACAAGATCGTCGCCGACCTCCGCCGAACCCAAGCAGAGGCCGATATCCTCTGTTTTCAGTGATCATGCGATGGCCGGCGCTGCGGCCACTTTCGAAAAGTAGCAAATAAACACCAATCATCCGAGCAGTCGCGCGGCAACCCTACTGGCTCGTTGCGCTCGCAATAAACGGCACGTTCTGTCGATCACATGAGCTTTCGCGCTTCGATATGATTTTGCGCGGATGGCTATTTCGATGTAACTTTCCGAAAATAGCTCATCAAGTAGCTTCGGGGAGGAGCGCCGTGCTTAAAGGAATATCGCTTTGCGCCATCACGCTTGCGGCGTTCGCAACACCGGCTGCCGCCGGGGGCGCGCCTGAGCGTCCGAGCGAAACCTGGGACATCATCAGCGCCGAGATGTGGCCGGATGCCGTCATCTCGGATGGCGATACGATCATCGACATCGACGCGCCAAAACGCGCCCAGGATGCGGCGGTCGTGCCGATCACCGTCACGCTCAGCCCCGATGCAGGACGCCGGGTCGCCCAGATGACGATCATCGTCGAAGAGAACCCGGCACCGATCGCTGCCACCTTCTCCTTTGACGAGCGGATGGGAGAAGAGATCGCGCTCTCGACCCGCGTGCGGGTCAACGCCTATTCCAACGTGCGAGTGGTCGCCCGGATGGACGATGGGTCGCTTCTGGAGGCGGCGCGTTTCGTCAAGGCTTCCGGCGGCTGCTCGGCACCGGCGATCAAGGATATGGACACCGCGATGGCGACGCTCGGCAGGATGAAGCTCCGCCATTTCGAGCGGGCGCCGATGTCGTCGGGCATGGCCGAGGCACAGGTCATGGTCCGTCACCCGAACCACTCGGGCTTTCAGGTCGACCAGATCTCGCTGCTGACCATTCCGGCGTTCTACATCGATTCGATGTCGGTGCTGGCCGACGGCGATCCGCTGTTCGAGATGAGCGGCGGGATCTCCTTGTCGGAAGATCCGGTGATCCGCTTCAGCTATCGCCAGGAAGGCGCGGGTGAGATGGAGGTGCGCGCGACCGACACCCGCGGGGGGCACTACCTTAAACGCTTCCCGATGGACGCCAGCTGACGCCTCGCCCAAGGCCCGCTCGCCAGCACCATCGCGCTAGGCAAGCGGGCCACCGTTTGAGAATGAGCACCCAACGACTGCGGCCCTTTTTATCGCGGGGCTTTCGTCCTGTTCATCCGGCACCGTGGCGTTGGGCCCTCAAGCTCCGGTTTTAGATGCGCCCCCAAGATCACACATCGGCGCCGGTCAAGGCTCTCGATGATCGTATCTCTCTAAATCTCTGAAACAGAGACAAAAGATGGCGTTGAGGAAGCATCATGCGGCGACGTTCAACGGGAGGTGGCGTTGCCGGCCTAAAGGCCGCGCGTCAAAGCCCACCCTGCAAGAAGAAACCGCTATACTTCGCCTACGCAGAGGCGGCACGCGGTAGAGGCTCAACACGCACAGCGTCGGTTCGACATCAATCTACCCTCTCGGTTCGCGTCGGCCAGTGATCGACATGACCGGGGGCTCAGCGAAGGGCAGGCTCGCGAGCGGTCAGCCGCGCCAACGCGGCCTCGGCGGCCTCCAACGCACCTTCGATATAGCCGCCATAGGTTGCCGCCACTTCCGTTCCGGCCAACGTCAGGTGCCCGTTCCACAGATCCTCCAGCGCTGCCGGCAGGCCATAGGCCGGATGGACATGCTGAGGGGTCGCATCGGCCGCTGTGGCGGTCATGGGATCGAAGGCCCAGTCCTTCAGGTACAGCGCGTGGGGTGTTGTGGCCTCGTCTCCGAAGAGTAGTCCCAACTGGGCCACTATCGCCCGGCGCAGTGCTTGTTCATCGGCGCGGGCCGCGGGCGGCACGCCGATGAACCCGAAGAGCGCGGCGCACTGGCCATCCACCGGGGACGCATCGTGGATTTCGACCATGGGGCCGCGGCGGCTCATGGCGTCGCCGGACAAGCCTGCCTCGCGCCAGAATGGCCTGCCATAGACCGCTACTGCCTTGGCCTGTCCGGCCATCCAGGTGGGCACGCCCGCCATCGCCCGCAGCGCCGAGGCCGGCAAAGCCGGGCAGAAGTCGAGGCCGCCAGCAAGGCGTGGCGGCATGGCCAAGACAACGCGATCGGCCTCGATTGCGCCACCATCAGCCAAAGCGGCGCGACAGATACCTTTGGACATCTGAAGCCCGGTCACCTGTGCATTCAGCTGTTTGCGCGCCAGGGGCAGACGCGCTTGGAGTGCCTCTGTGAGCGCTGCCAAGCCGCCCTCCAACCGCCGTGAACCTGCCATGGAGGCAAAACCCAGGCCCCGTCCAACGCGGCCTGCCTCATCCTCGAACATGAGGTCACCGACCGCATGCTGCGCGAACACGCGAAGCCCGAACCGCGCGGCGAGCGCCTCGATGCGGGGCTGGCCCGGCCAGAACCAGGCAGGACCCATGTCGAAGTAACCGTCTCCAGGCCGCTCCGTCATGATGCGTCCGCCGAACCGGTCCCGAGCCTCGAGCAGGTGATAGTCCTCGCCCTCGGCCTGCAGTCGCTCGGCTAGGGCCAGGCCAGACAACCCGCCACCGACAATCAGGGTCTGCATGGGTCAAAACCCTCCTGAGGCCGGACGCAGATCACCAATCCGGCCGCGTTGCGCGAGAGCAGTCTCGGCGGGCTGTGCAGTGCGCCTGCCGCAAGGCTTGGCGGCGCCTCGTTGATCACGACGCCAGGGGTGCCGCTGCATGGACCAGATGGCCAGTTTTGACCCAGAGTTTCGCGCCGTTTGGACCAGCTTTCGCCGAAAACGCGACCCCCTGTGGCAGACGCAGCCAGCCACCGGTTGTAAGGGTATCACCACCCTCGGACACGCTGCCTGAGATCACCAGAAGCTCGGTGCCGCCCGCATTATCAATGGTCAGCGTCGCAGCGGGTGAGAGCTCGTGGTAGGTCACGGTTTCACGGCCATCCCGGTGCAGCGTGGCGGTAGCGACCCCGTTCACTGGTGCTGCCAGCTCCTCGGCCATGGTCTTTCGAAACTGCGTTCGGTCGTCCATGTCGAACTGCCAGAGCTTCACAAAGATCGTGCAGCCCTGCTCCGACCCCGGCGTATGCGCGCTGGTGGGCGGATTGCGCACATAGGTCCCGGCGGGAAAGTCGCCGTGCTCGTCCTGAAAGATGCCGCCGAGGACGATGAACTCCTCGCCCCCGGTATGGGTATGCGCCGAGAACTGACTGCCCGGGGCATAGCGCACGATCGTAGTGGCGCGTGCCACCTCATCCCCGATCCGGTCGAGCATGCGCCGCTCTACTCCGGGCATCGGAGACGCGACCCAATCCAGTTCCGCCGAGTGCACCACGACGCGGACGCCGAAATCTGCATTCAGTTCCATCATTCCTCCGCTCGCGCAGCGCCGTGGGCCTTTGGGACGTGAGGTGAGCGCCTCAGCCACCCTCATCATAGCTATCTACTGATAGATCAGATCGAATGCAATCCCCCTGTCATCATCGCCGACACCACACATCGGTAACTGCGCACGCCCTTCGGCGATCCACTAAACCTCAGCGTCTCTCCGGCAGGTTCTTGGTCCATTTCGCCGCCGCAGCCTGCGGCGGCCTCAAAGGGCGTCGCCACCCGACCGAGCGGCACATTGCTGTACTCAGCACCGATGGCAGCGCTGTACTCAGCACCGATGGCAGCTCTCGAGGACGGGACGCGGGATCAGCGTCACGCGCAGAGGTCAGCTCGGGGCCGCGACAGATGCTGGTTCCCGCAAAGCTCCGCGCCCGTACGGCGCGCGGGAAAGGTCGGCTTGCAGGCCCTAATGACCGATGCCGCGGCGTACTTCAGCGGCTGCTTTGGCGGATGGACTGCCGACGTTGCAGGGCGTTCCGTATCGGCGACAGCCGTCTCTCTCCGAAACCCGAACATAGCTTGGAAGCATCGAGGGGCAGCAAAGCGCAGCACCTATTTTCAAGAGGGAGCATGACATTGAGTGTTGATCCTGCCCCGGTGCGGTGGACACCGATGCTAGGCTTTTGAGCCAAGAGAGGGGTGTCCGATGTCGGCGAAGAAGGGGCGTCAATTTCCTGAGAGCTTCGAGCGGCAGGCGGTGGAGCGCGCCGCCAGCAGCGGGCTGCCGATCGTGCGCGTCGCCGAGGAGCTCGGCCTTCACGAGACGCTGCTGCGTCGGTGGATGAAACAGTTCGCGGAGCAGGGGACGGGGCCTGCGTGTCGGGGCCTGCGGGTCGGGGGCGGCGGGGCGCCCCCTCCCGCCCGCCCCCGCACCCCGGCCCCCGCAAGCCCGGGCCCGGC
>JBCCJI010000041.1:0-25201 GCA_039027855.1 Pseudomonadota bacterium
CTCTGGCGCCCCCGCCATTTGGCGATGGTTTTCGGGTTCACGCCGTACTTCCGACCCAGCGCCGCAGTCGAAGCCGTCGATCGCTGTATCGCTGCTCGGACAGCGCGCGTGGTCGCGGCGCGTCCGCGGAGTACCTGGCCCCTAGAGCCTCCTTCGCGCGATGGCAGAACAATACGCCATCACACGCAGGGACTAAACATCTAGCCGGTCGGTAGCTGCGCCTCGACGGCGTCGACGATGGGCCGGCTCATCGGCTCGGTGTTCGAGCCCCAGTGGCCCGCGATACCACCGTCCGGCGCGACCAGATATTTGTGGAAATTCCAGCGTGGCCCCCGGCCGGTGGTCTGGCGCGCCCAGGCGTAGAATGGATGGGCATCGCGCCCGCGCACGGCGGTGATCGCGGTCATCGGGAAATCGATGCCGAAGTTCACCTCGCAGAAATGCTTCACATCCGCCTCGGTCCCGAGCTCCTGGTTGAAGTCGTCGCTCGGCACGCCGAGGACCACCAACCCCCGCTCGCGGAAGCGGTCATAGAGCGCTTGCAGCTGATCGTACTGATAGGTGAAGCCGCAGCGCGAGGCGGTGTTGACCACCAGCACCGGGCGGCCTGCGAAGTCGCCGAGCGTGATATCCCCACCATCGATCCCCTCGAAACCGAAGGCATGGGCGCTGGCGGCGGACGCAGCGGCGCGGGATGCCGCCCCAATCGCAGGCGTGGCGGTGAAGGCGGCGATCAGGGCGCGGCGCGAAATCATGAGGCCTCTCCTCGAGCGGGAACCGTTGATGAACAAGATAGGCGGCCGTTGCGCAGTGCCACCTGTTGCAGACGTCGCAGGTGAGTGTCGCGCTCACGATGATGGGTTGCCTTGCCGTCAGTGCCTGATTGCCTCGGCGCTGGTGTTGGCGTCGACACCGCTTCTTTGGCTTGGGAGAAGCCCGGCGGGCTTCTGTCCCAGGGTCTGCAGGCACCGGAGCGCGTCAAGGACAAGCGAGCTCCGCCCGTCGCGTCCCGCGATCCTTGACCCGACCTTTGACCCGCCCCGGTGCCTGAGCGGCAGTTGGCAGTGCCAGTGTTCCCGAAAGTCCCCACCGGGCGGCAGCGACGCAGGTCGCTGTGCTGACGGTGGGACAGGAGGCGACGTGTCCTATCGTCTTCAAGCCGGTAGTGCGCGACGCCTTGCCGGTACCCCAGCTATCGTCTCAGCCCTCGGCCTCGCCGTCGCTGCTGGTCTCGATGGAGCCGAACACACGCTCGAAGATCGTGTCCACATGGGCGAGGTGGTAGCCGAGGTCGAAATGACCGGCGATCTCCTCGGGTGTCATCACGGCGGCGACTTCCGGATCGGCGGCGAGACCCGCCTGAAAATCGGCGCCCTCGTTCCAGGTGCGCATGGCGTTGCGCTGCACGGCGGCATAGGCGGCCTCGCGCGAGAGGCCCTTCTGCGTCAGCGCCAGCAGCACGCGCTGGGAGTGCACAAGACCCTGAGTGCGGTCGAGATTGGCCTGCATCGCCTCCGGATAGACCACCAGTTTGTCGATCACCCCGGTCAGGCGCGCCAGCGCGAAATCGAGGGTTACGGTGGCGTCCGGGCCGATATTTCGCTCGACCGAGGAGTGGCTGATATCGCGCTCATGCCAGAGTGCGACGTTCTCCATCGCCGGCGTCACGAATGCTCGTACCAGCCGGGCGAGGCCGGTCAGGTTCTCGGTCAGCACCGGGTTGCGCTTATGCGGCATGGCCGAGGAGCCCTTCTGGCCCGGCGAGAAATACTCCTCCGCCTCCAGCACCTCGGTGCGCTGCAGATGGCGGATCTCGGTCGCGATTCGCTCAACCGACGAGGCGATGACACCGAGGGTGGCGAAAAACATCGCGTGGCGGTCGCGCGGGATGACCTGGGTCGAGACCGGTTCCACGCTCAGGCCCATCTCGCGCGCGACATGGGCCTCAACGTCGGGGTGGATATTGGCGAACGTTCCCACCGCGCCCGAGATCGCGCAGGTGGCGATCTCCTGGCGCGCCGCGTCGAGGCGCACGCGGTTGCGTGACATCTCGGCATACATCGTCGCGAGCTTGAGGCCGAAAGTGGTGGGCTCGGCGTGGATGCCGTGGCTGCGCCCGATGCAGGGGGTCAGGCGATGCTCGATGGCGCGCGTGCGGATCGCGGCGAGAAGTTGGTCGAGATCTTCAAGCAAGAGATCGGCGGCGCGCACCAGCTGCACGTTGAAGCAGGTGTCGAGCACATCTGACGAGGTCATGCCCTGGTGCACGAAGCGCGCCGGCTCGCCCACATGCTCCGCGAGGTGGGTCAGGAAGGCGATGACGTCGTGCTTCACCTCGCGCTCGATGGCGTCGATGCGGTCGATGTCAAACTCGACGTCCCGGGCTTGCCACACGGCCTCTGCCGCGTCTTTCGGAATGACACCCAGCTCGGCCTGCGCATCGGCGGCGTGGGCCTCGATCTCGAACCAGATGCGGAACTTGGTCTCGGGCGACCAGATACCGGCCATCTGGGGCCGGCTGTAGCGCGGGATCATCGGCGTGCTCGTCTGGTTGGATGGCGGTCAGGGGACGCGTGTGGCGGCGGGCTTCTGCGCCTCTCGGGCATCTCGGCGTTGAGCGCGACGCCAGCCGGAGCTAGCACCAGCACCATGGAGAGGGCAACCGCAAGCGATGTGCCATGGGGTCTGGGTGGGGCACAGCCCGGCGCGCCGGGCAGCGCGGACTGGTTGATGGGGCGGTGGCGATTGCGCCGGGTGATCCATGATCGCCGACTGGCGCGCACGGGGCGGGTGGATGGCGCACTGACGGTCAGTCCCTGCCTGACCGAGGCCGGGCGGCTCGTCGTCGATGAGGCGGGCGAGATGCAGCTTGGTGGCGCCACCTATTCGGTTTCGCGGCGGAGCCTCTGGACGCCTGAGGGCGACGGCGCCATCGCCCTGACATTCGAGGATGGGCGGCCGTTTCATACGATCCGGCCGCGTGCGGGGTTTGCGGTGGCCCGGCATGAGTGCGCGGCCGATCTCTACGAGGTCGTCTACCGCTTTGGTCAGGGCCGTTGGTCCTCGCTCTGGACCGTCAGCGGCGCGGCCAAGAATTACACCATGGCCAGCGTGATGACCCGGTCATGACCCGGTCATGATCGGCGACCCTCCCGCGATCTAAGTGTCGTGATCGACCAGCCCGACAGCTTACGGACGACCATGTAACGGCCCCTCAGCTCGCGGCCCGGAGCGATGTGGATTGGCGGCGGGGCTGGGCCGTGATGGCCGCGAACGGTATCGCCGCGTCGTCGCCAAAGAAGCGGTGGCAACCGCGCCCGGCGTCCTTGGCGGCATAGAGCGCAGCATCGGCATTCATGATCAGCCGCTCGGGCGGCACATCGCTGTCGGGTGGCGCCAGCGCGATGCCGATCGAGACGCCCACATGGCACTTCACGCCGTTGTAGTCGATCGGGCGCATCAGACGCTCGATGATCCTGTCGGCGAGCCGCGAGAGGCCGTCGACCGAGTGGACCTCGGCGGCGATGATGATGAATTCATCGCCCCCGATCCGCGCCAGAAAGTCCGCCTCGCGAATGCTTCCCTGCATCCGTTTGGTCGCCTCCAGCAGCACGGCGTCGCCGGCGGCATGGCCCAGGGTGTCGTTGATCTGTTTGAAGCGGTCGAGATCGAGATGCAGTACCGCAGTCACCTCGCGATGGCGCTGCGCCCGGGCGATGGTCTTCGACAGATAGTCCGAGAGATACCGACGGTTGGGCAGACTGGTCAGCTCGTCATGCAGTGCCGTGTGTTCCATGCGTTTCCGCGCGGTTTCCAGGTCTGCAGTCTTTTCCTCCACCGCTCGCACCATCGGGCGAAAGATCGCCGTCGACATGCCAAACAGCAGCAGGACGAAGCCGCCGAGAATGCCGAGCTTGATGAAGCGCGAGCGACGAATGATGCTAGCCGTCTCCGCCTTGAAGGCGTTCATCGTCCCGCGCAAGGCGTCTGGCAGCTCGGTGCGGGCGGTGTCGGCGATCGGAGCGACGAGGGTGAGGTCCACCGGGCCGAGGGGCGCAGCGAGGACACGTCGCGTCCTCTCGACGAACTGGTTCAGCCGATCATCCAGGCGGTGGGGCGGTGCCGTGATCGTCCGCGCCGGCCTGTCACCGGGTACGACGACGCTTCCGTCCGGCCCGTCGATCAGCCCCGCTGCCTTGCGCAGCTCTGCGTGATTGGCACCGAGCACCCGCAAGTCTTCAGCGATGTCACGGCGCAGGCGCGAGGCCCCGACATATGGGTCGGGCCTGGCCAGCATCATCACCATCATCGAGACACGCTGCACGATCAGCTTTTGATCGGCCGCGATCAGCACGATCTCGTCGAGCGCGCGCTCGCGCGAATCGATGTTGCGATCAAGCCAAAACGCCGCACACGCCCCGAGCGCCAGCAGAAAGAGCATGGTCTGGTAGCCGCGATGCAGCCGTTTGCCGAGTTCCGTCATGGCTCCCTCCACTCGGAAAATCGGCGATGAGGGTTGGCAGTGAGGGCTTACCATCTGATCGAAGAACTTGGTTAATCAGAAAAATAACCGATGGGTCGGCCTCGACGAAGACTACGGTCAGGCGCGATCACTATCCCTCGCGACCCCAATAGGGCAGGCTACGCGAGGTGGTGCCTTGGGATCGCCAAAATATAGGGCAACATCTGCGGTGTCCGCGCGACATCGGAGGGGGCGTTGCAGCGGGTCCGGTTTGGCCGGAGGGAAGTTTGAGGGTCGCAGGCCACTCTCGGCGAGGGGTCCATAGAGCGCGAGGGGAAGACGATGAAGAAGACCATTTTGGGAGCCGGCGCGGTGGCGCTCGGCGTAGCCTTCGGGGCGCCGGCTTCGGCGCAGAACAAAGGCATCGAACACTATTTCGACGAGGTGCAGGAGATTGCGGCCGGTGAACTGCAGGGGTGGATCACCGATCCGATCTTCGTCTACGCCATCCGCGAGCAGAATGAGATGTTCGGCACGTTGAGCGAGCGTCGCATCGCGCGCCTGGACAAGCAGTGGATCGCGGAGAACGGAAAGGGCCCGATGATCGGCGACCTGCTCGACCGTCAAGCCTCGATCATCCTGCGCGATCGCCGCGAGCTGTCCAAGGGTGTGATCACCGAGATCATCCTGATGGACAAATACGGTCTCAACGTCGCTATCTCGGACCCGACCTCGGATTTTTACCAGGGCGACGAGGCCAAGTACCAGGATACGTTCCTGAAGGGCGCGCGCGCTGTGCATGTCTCGGAAGTCGAATATGACGAGTCGACGGGGGTCGATCAGACGCAGGTCTCGATGACCGTGATCGACCCTGAAAACGGGGCACCCATCGGCGCGGTGACCTTCGGCATCAATCTCGAGGTTCTCGAGAAGCTGGCGCAGTGATCCGAGGATAGTCCGCGCCGCCACGAGCCGGACACGAGAAAAGGGCGCTGCCTCGGGCAGCGCCCTTTTTCATTTGGTGGGCCTTCTAGCAGGCGCCCCGGCATTCGGGCCGGGGCGCCTTTGGGTCTTTGTCCTCTGCGCTCAGTCGAACAGGAAGGCGGGCAGCCAGGTGGCGATTGCCGGGAAGAACCAGATGATCGCCAGCGCACCGATCTGGATCAGCACGAAGGGTACCACGCCCTTATAGATGTCGATCGTCCGCACCTCTGGCGGGGCAACGCCGCGCAGGTAGAAGAGCGCAAAACCGAACGGCGGTGTGAGGAACGAGGTCTGCAGGTTGATCGCCATCATGATCGCCACCCAGACCGGGTCGAGCCCCAGCAGGAACAGCGTCGGCGCGGTCAGCGGGATAACCACGAACACGATCTCGAGGAAGTCGAGGAAGAACCCGAGCACGAACATCAGCACCATGACCGCGAGCATCGCGCCCGTGGCGCCGCCCGGGATGCCGGAGAGGATCTCGTGCACCGTGTCCTCTCCGCCCAGGCCCCGGAAGGTCAGGTTGAAGAGCTGCGCGCCGATCAGGATGACGAAGACCATGCAGGTCACCTTGGTGGTGGACTGCATCACATCGGAAAGCACCGATTTGCCCGTCGTCTGATCGACTTTGCCGAAGCAGCGATAGAGGCTCACCAGGATACCCCAGGCCGCCAGGGCCAGCAGAGCGACGGTGATCCAGAAGACGGTCGTCTCGGTCGGCGTAAACTCGCCCTTGGTCAGGCGGAGGTCGAAATTCGCCGTCAGGACAAGCACCGCGAGGATCGAGATCACCGCCAGCAGGATCGGCCAGGGCTTGCTTTCGTCGAACCGTTCGCCGGCCAGCAGGATCGCACCCACGGCGCCCACGGCCGCTGCCTCGGTCGGCGTGGCGATACCCGCCAGGATCGAGCCAAGCACCGCGACGATTAGGAAGATCGGCGGGATCAGCACGCGCACGACCTGCAGCGGACCGACGCGATCCTCCAGGGGCACGAAGATCGCGGGCACCTTTTGCGGCTGGGTGAAAGCCGTCAGCATCAGATAGCCCATATAGAGCCCGACCAGCATCAACCCCGGGATCAGGGCGCCGGCGAACAAGTCGCCGACCGACACAGGATCGATGGCATCGGGCACGAAGGTGAAATCGCCCGCCGCCCAGGCCTCGGCCTGCTTCTCGGTGTTGATCTGCTGACGGGCGTTCTGATATTCTGAGCTTATCACATCGCCCAGGATGACCAGCACGATCGAGGGCGGGATGATCTGCCCCAGCGTGCCCGAGGCCGCGATTGAGCCGCAGGCCAACCCCTTGTCGTAGTTGTAGCGCAGCATGGTGGGCAGCGAGATCAGGCCCATCGTCACCACGGTGGCGCCGACGATGCCGGTCGAGGCGGCGAGCAACATGCCCACGAACACGACCGAGAGGCCGAGACCGCCCTGCAGGTTACCGAACAGCTTGCCCATGGTGGCCAGCAGTTCACCGGCGACCTGGCTCCGCTCCAGCATCACGCCCATGAAGATGAAGAGCGGCACGGCCACGAGGACCTCGTTGCTCTCGTCCATCAGGCCGAAGATGCGGTTGTAGTAGAACCTGAGGAAGCCGAGATCGCCGGTGGCGAAGTTGCCCTCCTGGAAGAACACGCCCAGCAGCGCGAACAGGATACCGATACCCGCGAGGGTAAAGGCGACGGGGAAGCCGCGCAGCAGCAGCACGATGGCCGCCGCGAACATCATCAGGTCGAGGTGGCCGATTATAAACTCGATCATCAGTCCAGGCTCTCTTCTTCACGATAGGGGTCGTCGACCTCGTGACCCGCGAGGCGCATGCCCGCCTTCACCGCGGTGGAGATTGCCTGGATCGCCAATACGACGGCGATGACCAGAACCGTGGTCTTCAACAGGTACTTGTAGGGGATGCCGGAGGTCTCGGTGGAGCCTTCGAGACTGGCCCAGGACGACACGACATTGGGCCAGGCCGACCACCAGATCACCGCGCACATCGGAAGCAGAAAGATCAGCGACCCGATCAGATCGGTCCAGTCCTGCTTGGCCGGCGAGGCCTCGCGGTAGAAGATGTCAACGCGGACATGGCCGTTGTGCAGGAAGGTATAGCCGGCGGCGAGCATGATCAGGCTGCCGTGCAGGTAGACGATGAGCTCTTGCCACCAGATGGTGGAGATCCCGATGAAATCGGGCGCCGCATAGGCATAGCGCATCATCACCACGATGAACTGAACCAGCACCATGGCGAGGGTGAACCAGGCGACGACGCGCCCGATGCCTTCGTTGATGCCATCCAGGGTGCGATAGACCGCGTGCATGGGTTCTCCCTTGGATTATACGGCCGGCTACGGGGATTGGGTGGCTGCCGCTGCGGCCCGTTTCCCGGAACCGCTGTTATGAAGTCAGTTCTCGATGAGTACCGCGAGCGACGCTGCGAGGGTAGCCGCGTGGCGTAGTTCATTGGTGCCGCAAGCGGCACCGACGCCGCTCAGGCTACTGTGCTGGGCGATATCGGGTGGGCATGCCCGGCGATCGTCGACACCGATCCCGGCGTCGACTGGCGTGATCGTCTGGACCGATGGGTCCGCGCGGCTTCGGTAATGCAAACGCCGGGCGACGCATGCCGCCCGGCACGTAGGGTCATGAGCGGTCGATATCAGATCCCGAGGGCTGTCGACCGGGCCGCCATGTAGGCCTGATCGCTCAGCGCGGTCCAGGCGGACACCGATTTACGGAACGACGCATAGCTGTCGTAGATCCGCTGGGCGAGCGGGTCCTCGGCGGCGGTATCGGCGACGACCTGCTCGGCCGCCTCGGCGATCTGCTTGAAGACCTCGTCGGGGAACTTGTGGATGGTCACGCCCATTTCGGTCAGCAGCTTGTTGAGGCTGTCGCCGTTGCGGGCATTGTACTCGGCCATCATCATGTCGTTCTCGGCATCGCAGCAGGCCTTGATCAGCGCCTTGTCGCTGTCGGTCTGTGCGTCCCACCAGCCCTTGTTGATGCCGACCGAAAGCGCCGAACCCGGCTCGTGGAAACCCGGATACATGTAGTTCTTCAGGATCTGCTGGAAGCCGAAGGCCATGTCGTTGTAGGGGCCGACCCACTCGGTGGCGTCGATCGTGCCGGCCTGCAGCGCCGGGAAGATCTCGCCGCCCGGCAGCGTCACGGCCGCGGCGCCGATTTGGCGCAGGACCTCGCCGCCGAGGCCCGGCATGCGCATCTTCAGGCCCTTCATGTTGTCGAGCGAGGTGATCGGCTCGCGGAACCAGCCGCCCATCTGAACGCCGGTGTTGCCCGCAAGGAAGCCCTTCACGTTGAACTCGGCGGCGAGCTCGTCATAAAGCTCCTGCAACCCGCCGAAATGCATCCAGGCTTCCTGCTCGGCCGCCGTCAGGCCCAGCGGCACGGCGGTGATGAAGTTGAAGCCCTTGTGCTTGCCCTGCCAGTAATAGTCGGCGGCGTGGTACATCTCGGCCGCGCCGGTCGAGACGGCATCGAAGCTCTCGAAGGCCGGCACCAGCTCGCCCGCGGCGAACAGCTTGCACTCGATCCGCCCGCCCGAGGCGAGGGTGATCCGGTCGGCCACACGCTGCGCACCGGTGCCGAGGCCCGGGAAGTTGCGCGGCCAGGTGGTGACCATCTTGATCTGCTGTTTGCCCTGAGCGATGGCCGGCGCGGCCAGCGTGGCGGCGCCGGCGGCACCGACGGCGGTGGTGGTCAGAAAACTGCGGCGGTCCATGCCGTTCCTCCCAGATTACATTTCGTACGCCAACTTCCGTGACGACCGCGCCACCCTAGTCAGGCATCTGGAAAAGGAAAGGCTTCCCGCTGTGGGATAGGTCGCTGATGCGACGAATGTAGCGGAGCGGGAGGGTGGTGCGGGGACCGCGCTCAATCGACCAGCGGATCGCGCTCCTGTCGGCCATGCTGAGCACGCCATTCGGTGAAGGCGTCGAGGCCGTCAAACCGTCGCCAGGTCGCCCCGTCACAAAGCTCGAACGGGCGGTAAGCGACCTTGTAGTGCATCTTCGGGCTCTGAGCGACCCAGTAGCCGAGATAGACGTAAGGCAGGCCCATCTCGCGGGCTATCCTGAGGTGGTCGAGGATCATGAAAGCGCCGAGTGACCGGCGCTCCTCGCTCGGGTCGAAGAACGAGTAGACCATCGACAGACCGTCGGCGAGGATATCCGACAGGCAGCAGGCCAGCAGATCGCGACGAGGCATGCTGCCCCCGCTGCCGTTGACGCTCCCCTCGGCCGGCGCGCCGGTTTCCGTGCGCGCATACTCCACAACGACCGAATTGACCGGTGTCTCGTCGACCATCGCGGCGTAGTCGAAGGCGTCCATATCCGCCATCCCACCCTCGGCGTGGCGGTGGTCGAGATAGCGCCGGAACAGCGCAAACTGCGCCTCGGTCGCCCAGGCCTCGCAGGTGCGCACGTCGAGATCGCCATTGCGCTTCATCAGCCGGCGCTGCGTGCGCGACGGTCTGAAAGCATCCACCGGGATACGGATCGACATGCAGGCAGTGCAGCCGACGCAGGCCGGGCGGTAGATCACCGACTGCGATCGGCGGAAGCCGCGGAGCGACAGGGTGTTGTTAACGCCAACGGCGTTGGGACCTTGCAGTGTCGTGAAGACCTTCCGTTCCTCACGGCCGGACAGATAGGCGCATGGCTGCGGCGCGGTCAGATAAAACTGGGCCTTCAGCGCACTTTCATGATGCGACATGGCGTTTTTTCGCTCCGCCCGCGGCCCAATCCCCGACTCGGAGAACGATAACAGGGAATCCGCCGCTGTCACGATGGCGAAAGATGGTTTCCAAACAGTTTTCAGACTGGACGGTTGATCATTGTCACTTGGAACAGAGCATCATGCAGCGTGCGGCCATGCCGGTTGAGCCCGGCATAGATCAGCGAGGCGATCAGAACCGGTGGCAGATAACTCACGGCGGTGAAGCCGCAGGTATGCAGGAACGCCAGCGGCAGCGTCAGCGGCCGGCCGAACATGTCGCGCAGTTCGATCCCCATCAGCATCATGCCAAGCGTCGCCGAGCGTTCGGCGATCAGCGTCGTGCGATAGGCGATCCCGGTCAGCGCGAAGGCGGGCACGATGAAGGCAAAGCCGATGCCGAAGGTGAGCAGCCCGACCACGATGCCGATCAGCGCCACCCCGCCGAGCAGGACGAGGATCGCGATCAGGTCGACCAGAAAGGCCGCGAGACGGCGCAACCGCACGCCTTCGTAGAACTGCGGCTCGCTGTCCGGTTCTGGCAGCGTGTCGAGCGTCGCGGTTCCGGCCGTCATCCGTGTGTTCCCATCCTGTCGTCTGGCTAAGACGTGGGCATTGGCGCGCAGCGATCAAGCGGTGGGCTGGGATCGATGCGGAGGCTTCCCGGCCCGGCCCGGCTCGGCGCGGTCCGGCGCGGTCGCGGTGTCGGAGGTTCTGGCGGCTGCCTTTTGCACTTGCATCGCCGCTAGATCTGCCCGCATGCGCGCCAGTCCGGCGCGGATCATCACGAAAACTGCACACGGGATTGGCGCGGCGCCCGCCATTCGCTAACAGGCTTTCAGCCACCAATTGTCCAACCACCCGTCGTCAGGGGATGTATCATGCAGCGTCGCACGCTTCTCGCCCTCTCCACCGCCCTCGTCACCGCCGCTACCGGCTTCGCCACGCCGGCGCTGGCGGATGATCCGTTCAAGGTCGGCTTTGTCTATGTCGGCCCGGTCAGCGACCATGGCTGGACCTATCAGCACGACCAGGGTCGCCTCGCCGTTGAGGCCGAGTTCGGCGACAAGGTCGAGACCACCTTTGTCGAGAGCGTGAAGGAAGGCCCGGATGCCGAGCGCGTCATCCGCCAGCTTGCCGCGACCGGGCATGACCTGATCTTCACCACCTCCTTCGGTTTCATGGACCCGACGGTGAAGATCGCCGAGCAGTTCCCGGATGTGAAATTCGAACATGCCACCGGTTACAAGCGCGCCGACAACGTCTCGACCTATTCCGGCCGGTTCTACGAGGGGCGCCATGTGATCGGCGAGATCGCGGGCCAGATGACCCAAACCAACAAGATCGGCTACATCGCCTCCTTCCCCATCCCCGAGGTCATCCGCGGCATCAACGCCGCCACCCTCGCTGCCCGCGCCGTCAATCCCGAGGTCGAGACCCAGGTGGTGTGGGTCAACACCTGGTACGATCCGGGCAAGGAAGCGGATGCGGCCAAGGCGCTGATCGCCCAGGGTGCCGATATCATCATGCAGCACACCGACAGCCCGGCGGCCCTGCAGGCGGCCGAGGCGGCGGGCGTCAAGGCCTTCGGGCAGGCCTCGGACATGCGCAAATTTGCGCCTTCGGTGCAGCTGACCGCGATCATCGACGATTGGGCGCCCTACTATGTCGAGCGCACGCGCGCCGCGATGGAGGGCACCTGGGAGAGCATCGACGCCTGGGACGGCCTCGCCAAGGGCAAGGTCGTTATGGCCGAATACGCCAACATGCCCGAGGAGATCGCCACCAAGGCCGCCGAGACCGAGGCCAAGATCGCCTCGGGCGAGATCCACCCCTTCGCTGGGCCCATCGTCGACCGTGACGGGACCGAGAGAGTGGCCGCAGGCGCCATCGCCAGCGACGGCGACATGCTCGGCATGAACTATTTCGTCGGAGGCGTCCTCGGCGACCTGCCCGACTGACGACGGCTGGGCGCGGGCGGAGGAGTTGGTCCCGCTCGCGTCTGACCCTGCCCCTTCTGAGGTCTAGCGCCTCTGGCGCGCCCCCCTGCGAGCAGGTCACTGCCCAAAAATCTGGCAGTCGCATACAACCCATGGTTGATTTTCATCGACGCCCAGCCGATGCTTCTTCAATTGGAGCGGCGGCGAACGGGGTGGTTCGGCGTCTGTTTTCAGACCGGTGCCACTCCCCATGGCACCGTTTGCTGGGCGCGCCCCTGCCACACCCGGCATAGGGGCAGCCGCCCGGCGACCGCCCGCGCCGCCCCACCCCGGTCGCGGGCGGTCGCCCCTTTGGAGATCGTCGGGCGTGGCCCCATCGTCTGCTTCTTCAACGGGCCGTGGCGGTGAGGCATGCTCCAGCCGTTTCGACCACGGCCTTTCCTGCCACCCCCGCCATCCATAGTCTCCACCTGACAAAGCCGTTGGCAGCATGGCTCGCGGCCAGTGGCGTAACGAGGCCTCGATGACCACCCATAACCAGCCGCTTGGCGGGAATGAGATGCCGCGCTTTGCGGGCCCCGTCACCTTCATGCGCCTGCCCTCAGCCGAGACGGCTAACGGGCTCGATGCCGCCTTTCTCGGCGTGCCGATCGATATCGGCACCTCGCACCGGCCGGGCACGCGCTTTGGTCCGCGCCAGATCAGGGCCGAAAGCGCGATGATCCGGCCCTACAACATGGCCACCGGCGCGGCGCCGTTCGAGCGGCTGCAGGTGGCCGATATCGGCGATGTGGCGATCAACACCTTCAACTTGCCCGACAGCGTGGCGCGGATCGAACGGGCCGTAGCCGGGGTCCTCGCCCATGGCGCGATCCCGCTGACGATCGGGGGCGACCATACGCTCTCCCTGCCCTGCCTGCGCGCCGTCGCGGCGAAACACGGCCCCGTGGCGCTGGTCCATGTCGATGCCCATGCCGACATCAACGACCATATGTTCGGCGAAGCGCTGGCCCATGGCACCCCCTTCCGCCGCGCCATCGAGGAGGGGCTGATCGACGGCCCGCGCTCGATCCAGATCGGCCTCCGCGGCACCGGCTATGGCCCGGACGACTTCGACTGGGTCAAGCAGTTCGGCTTTCGCGTCGTCCCGGCCGAGGCGTGCTGGCACCGCTCCCTCGCGCCGCTGATGGAGGAGACGCAGGCGCGCCTGGGGCAGGGGCCGGTCTACCTCACCTTCGACATCGACAGCCTCGACCCCGGTTTTGCCCCCGGCACCGGGACCGTCGAGATGGGCGGCCTCACCACCGTGCAGGCGCTGGAGATCGTGCGCGGCCTTGCCGGCACCAACTTGATCGGCTGCGACCTGGTCGAGGTCTCGCCGCCCTACGACCCCTCGGGCAACACCGCGCTGATCGCCTCGAACCTGCTCTATGAGATGCTCTGCGTGCTGCCTCGCGGTGTCACGCCATGACGGCGCCGCTGCCAGTGGCGAAGGCCGAAGATTGGTGGCGTGTCACCCACCTCGACGATGACATCACGCTGATCGACGAGCCGCATATCCTGCCGTTCTTCCGCTGCAACTGCTGGCACATCCGCGGCCGCGACCGGGATCTGCTGATCGACAGCGGTCTCGGTGCCGTCAGCCTGCGCGCCTGGGTGCCTTTGGTCACCGAAAAGCCGCTGATCGCCGTGGCCAGTCACACCCATTTCGACCATATCGGCTGCCATCACGAGTTCGAGGACCGCGCCGTCCACCGGGCCGAGGCTGCGATCCTCGCGGCCCCCACCCGCGCCGCGATCCTGGCCGATCCCTACGCCACCGATGCGATGTTCACCGCCATCCCGCCGGGCTGGGATGCGCCCGCCTACACCGTCACCCCGGCGCCTGCGGCCCGGCTTCTGGAGGACGGCGACATCCTGTCGACCGGGGACAGGACGCTGGAGGTCGTGCACACACCTGGCCACAGCCCGGGCGGCATCGCGCTATGGGAGGCGGCGACGGCGACGCTGTTCTCGGGCGACCTGGTTTATGATGGCCCGCTGGTCGAGGACACTTACCACGCCGATCTGGACGCCTATGTCGCCTCGATGCAGCGACTCCTCGAGATCCCCGCCCGCACCGTCCATGGTGGCCATTTCCCCAGCTACGACGGCAGGAAGCACCGCGAGATCATCCGTGCCTGGCTGCACGCGAAGGGCGCGTGAGGTTTCCGTTCGATCTCGGCCTCGAGCCCAGAGTGTCATCCAAGGCTCTCGCCGCATTTGGGGGTGTGCCGAGAGTTACGCCTGCAGAATGGTCCGGCAGAGAGCACCCAGCGTTTGCCGACCGGGCGCCGAGCCGCCCACAACCCAAGCGCCTGTTGGTTGATACTGACCGTGGATGTGTGCAGCTTAGCGCCAGTCAAGATACTCTGGCACGGCCGGTCCCCGGCAGTTGGGCAGGGCGGTCGGACGCTCTCCGCGCCGTGGTCATTCTCCAGCACACGGCCCGGCTTCCGCGACGACGACGCATCCAGGGCCGGGCTCGGATCACGCGTGGATTGATCGCGCGCCGGCTTCAGCGGATCGGGGTGCCCGCCGGGCCATGGCCCGCTTGAAACGCCGGGTTAGCGTTCGCAAAATGCCTCGCGAGGACTTGGCAACGGAACCGTGGCGTTGGAAGCCTCCGATCTCGCGAGGGCGCCGTCGGCGGTGGAGGGGTGAGCAGATCCGCCGTAAGGGGGTCACCGCCGATGCCCGCGTTGATGGCCGTCGAGGTTTGTTTACGGCGCGCTGGAAAGGCCGGGACGAGGGCAAAGGGGACAGAGTGGACAGCTTCACGGAACGACGACTTCGCGCACTTCTGGCGCGCGGCTTCAGGCATGGGGCGGTCGAGGTAACCTTCCCCTCGGGCGCGGTACATCGCTTCGGGCATGCGGAGGTGTCGCCGCTGCGCCTGCGCTTCACCGACGAGGCGGCGGTCCGGGCGGCCTGGCTCGATCCCGAGCTGCAGGTCCCGGAACTCTACATGCACGGCCGCCTGACGGTTGACGACGGCGATATCAAAGACCTCCTCGTCGACGTCAAGAAGAGCGGACGGAAAAGGTTTGCCTCCGGTCCCGCAGTGGTCAGGGCGGCCGGGCGGCTCGCGCATCGGTGGCTGCGCCGGCACGTCCTGCCCGAGACCGCGCAGCGGAACGTGGCGCATCACTACGACCTCGACGCCAAGCTGTTCCGGATCTTTCTGGACAAGGACCTCCAGTACTCATGCGCCTATTTCGAGACCGGCGAGGAGACGCTGGAGGAGGCGCAACGCAAGAAGAAGCGGCACATCGCGGCCAAGATGCTGCTGCAGCCCGGCCAGCGCGTGCTCGACATCGGCTGCGGCTGGGGCGGCATGGCGCTTTATCTCGCGGAAGTCGCGGACGTGGAAGTGGTGGGCGTCACGCTCTCCGAAGAGCAGATCGCGGTGGCGCGCCGGCGGGCAGAGGAGGCAGGCCTCGCCGATCGCGTGCGCTTCGAGTTGCTCGACTACCGTAAGGTCGCGGGGCCGTTCGACCGCATCGTCTCCATCGGCATGTTCGAGCATGTCGGCCCGCAGCATTTCGGCGCGTTCTTCGCCAAGATCCGCGAACTGCTCGCGCCCGACGGCGTCGCGCTCCTGCATTCGATGTTCCGCGCCAAGCCCAATCTCGCCGATCCGCCTTTCGTGGAGAAGTACATCTTCCCCAACGGCCACATTCCCGCGCTATCCGAGGTGATGCCGGGCGTGGAGCGTGCCGGGCTCTTGGTGAAGGACGTGGAGGTGCTGACCTGGCACTATGCGGACACCATCGCGATGTGGCGTGAGCGGTTCCACGCGAACCGCGAGGAGGTGCTGCGGATCTACGACGAGACCTTCTTTCGGATGTGGGACGTCTATCTCGCGGCCTCGGAGGTGAGCTTGCGCCACGGGCGGCTCGCTAATTTCCAGATGCAGCTGACCCGGCGCCAGGCGGAGGGGCCGCGCAACCGCGGCTATGTCGGGCGGGAGGAGGCGCGGCTGGCGGCGAAGGAACCTCCCCTCGATCGGTGACCCGTAAAGCTATAACCGAGCTGGGTCGCCACATGCCGACGTCCCCAGCGCTGGCCCGACACTGGCAGGCAGCGGTCGGTCAGGCGGAGCGTCCATGACTGGTTTCGATAGGCAAACCCATGCCAGTCCGCGGTCGCCGCAGCCGCGCCCCAGCGTGGCTCTCTTGTCCAGACTTTCGGCATTGGTCCCCCCGCGTCGGTGAGATGACCGGCAGCGGCTGAGGCCGATCACGGATCTATCCGCCCATCCGACCTTCGAGGCTCCTTCGTCGGTGTTCCCGCCAATTCCAGCGAGTGTTGACCGTCAGTCCAGCTTGACAGTCGGGCATGTCGGTGGCCTGTTCGGCGGGATCTTGGTTCCCACCCGCCTTCGGGCGGACGGATTAATAGGGAACACGGTGCGGCGTACCCATCAGGGGCCAAAGCCGTGGCTGCCCCCGCAACTGTAAGCGGTGAGCACTGCCCTCGATGCCACTGACCCCGCGGGGTCGGGAAGGCTGGGCAGCGGCGTCGACCCGCAAGTCAGGAGACCTGCCAAGGTCGTCACCCTTCCGGGGCGCGGGGCGCGCCTGCGGGGCGGTCCTCCGCAGCGGTGAGTTCGAGTGCGAGCTGTGCCGCTATGGGTCCCACTTCCCTTCAACGGCGATGCTCTGGAGCAACCGCGCGGTCGGACGGCCCGGCCGTTGGCGAAGGGAACATCGATGCGACATCACCACGGCCTCGCCGCCCTGGCGGCACTGGCCTGCACCGCGACTAATGCCGGCCTCTCGACCGGGACAGCCGGCGCCCAAGAACCCCTCGTGCTGGATGAGTTGCTGATCACCGGTGGGCGCACGCCGATCGGGATCAGCGAGACCGGCCGCGCCCATACCGTGATCACCGGCGATCAGCTGACGGCGCGGGGCACCCGCACGATCCCCGACGCGCTCCGCCAGGTGCCCGGCCTTGCCGTCAGTCGCTCGGGTGGCCCCGGCGGCTTTACCCAGATCCGGGTGCGCGGCGAGGAGGCCAACCACGTGCTGGTGCTGATCGACGGGCAGGAGATCGCCCCGGCGCTTGGCGGCGAGGTCGATTTCGGGAGCCTCATCGTCTCGGATATCGAGCGGATCGAGGTGCTGCGCGGCCCGCAATCCGCGCTTTTCGGCTCCAATGCCTCGGCCGGTGTGATCTCGATCATCACCCGTGGCGGCGATCGTGGTGCGGTCTCGTTTAGCGGGGCGGTCGAGGGCGGTTCGGACGGCACGGCCATGGTCAGCGGCACCGTGGCCGGCGGCGGCACGACCTGGGACGGCGCGCTCAGCGCTCGGTTCCGGCGGAGCGACGGCTTCAACGTCGCGACAGGCACCGATGACCGCGAGGGCGAGAAGGATGGTGACAGGAACGTCACGCTGACCGGTCGCGCCAACTGGGATGTAACGCCGGATCTGAACCTTGGCGCGACTTTCTTTTTCGTCGACCGAGAGTCCGAGTTCGACGCAGCACCGGCGTTCGTGGTCGACGCCGACAACATCAACGACGCGACCGATCTCTCGGTGGGCGCCTCGGCCTCTTACGAGATGCTGAGCGATGCGCTCGTCAACACACTTACCTTCGGCTACACCCGCAACACCTCGGACAACGAGACGAGCTTTCCCTCGAAGAGCGAGAGCCGCCGGTTCAAGCTCGGCAACCAGCTGAGCCTGAGTTTCGATACCGGGGAGATCGCGCATCAACTGACCGGCGTCTTCGAGTTCGAGGACGAAGAGGCGTCATTCACCTCGGGCTTCGGCAGCCTAGACGAGAGCCGGACGCTGTTTGGCCTTGGAGGGGAGTATCGGATCGCCTATGGGCCCGCCGCGTTGCAGGCGAGCATCCGCAACGACTTCAACGACAAGTTCGAGGACGCGCTCACCTTCTCGGTCTCGGGCAGCTATAGCATCGAACAGACGGGCACGCGCTTGCATGGCTCGGTCGGGCGCGGCGTGGTGAACCCGACCTTTTTCGAGCAGTTCGGCACCAGCGACACCTTCATCGGTAATCCCGACCTGATCCCCGAGCGCAGCTTCCAGTGGGATCTCGGGATTGAACAGACCCTGCTCGATGGGCAGCTGATCCTCGATGCCACCTATTTCCGGGGCAAGCTGACCAACGAGATCACCCGGAACACAGGCGCGGCCCCCGGTGAGCCCTCGCTGACCAATGCCGATAGGAACAGCCCGCGACAGGGCGTCGAGCTGTCGGTGACAGCCTTCCCGATCGAGGGCCTCGCCCTCACGGGCAGCTACACCTACACGCTGGCCGAGGACGGTCTGAATGGCTTTCAAGAGGTGCGCCGCGCCCGCCACCTCGCGAGTTTCGATGCGACTTATACCTTTCTCGATGGCCGCGCGACGGTGAACGGCAATCTCGCCTATAATGGCGATCAGCTGGACAACAACTTCTCGACCTTCCCGTCGTTCCGGGAGACGCTCGATAGCTTTGTCGTGGTCAGCGTGCAGGGTAGCTACGCGGTGACGGATAACGTCGAGATCTATGCCCGGGTCGAGAATGCGACCGACAGCGACTACCAGGAGGTCGCCACCTTCGAGACGCAGGGCGTGGCGGGCTTTGGCGGCTTGAGGGTCAACTTCTGAGATGTCGCGGCGCCGGCTCACTCTCCTCACGAGCGCGGCGTTGGCCTTTGTTTCGGGCGCGCAGGTCTGGGCAGAGCAACAGGGCGCCGTGCCGCCCAATGCGCCGCCGCCCCAGCGCGTGGTGTCGATGAACCTCTGCACCGATCAGCTCGCCATGCTGATCGCCGCACCCGGCCAGCTTGTCTCGGTCAGCTATCTCGCCGCCGACAGCCGTTCCTCGGCCATGGCGGAGGAGGCGGCGGACTACCCGGCCAACCACGGCTTGGCCGAGGAGATCTTTCTCCTCGACCCCGATCTCGTGATCGCGGGCACCTTCACGACGCGCGCGACCGTCTCGATGCTCCGTCGCCTTGGCATTCCCGTCGTCGAGTTCGCGCCGGCCGACAGCTTGGCGGCGGTGCATGAGCGGCTGGCGAAGATGGGCCGGGTACTGGGGCGCACGGACGTGGCGGCCGGGATCGCGGCCCGCTTCGATGCCGATCTGCAGGCGGGGCGCGCGGCGGGGGCGGCGAGGTCGGAAGGGTCTGGGCGCCCGCGTGCCGCCCTCTATTTCGCGGGAGGCTATACGCTTGGGCGTGCCACGCTGGCGGGGTCGGTGCTGGATGCGGCAGGCTTGGCCAATATCGCGATGGAAGCGGGCTATGACGATGGCGGTACCATGCCGCTGGAGGAGCTCGTGGCGCTGGCGCCGGAGCTGGTCGTGACCGGGCGCGCCTATGATGCGCCGGCCGAGGCGCAGGCGCTGTTCGACCACCCCGCGCTTATGGCCCTGCAACGCAGTGCGGGCACGGCACCGGTCGCCGACCGCGACTGGGTCTGCGGCACACCCTTCGTCGTGGCCGCCGTCCGTCGCCTTGTCGCGGCGCGCGATGCGCTTCCTGCCGTGCCGCAACGCGCCGGGCGCGGCGAAGAGAGCGGTGATCCACAGGGTCAGGAAGGTAGCCCGGCACCGAGGCAAGAGAACGGGCCGGGGACCGGACCTGAGTACCGGGACGAGTGATGGCCTATGGCACGCTGATCTCTGGGCTCGCCCTGCTGGTGGCCCTGCTCTTCGCGGCCTCTCTGCTGGTGGGGCCGGCGGCGCTCGGTCTCGGCGACAGCCTACGCGGTCTTTTCGCCGGCGGGGTCGAGGCTGCCGGCCTGATCATGCGCGAGATCCGGTTGCCGCGCGCCATTCTCGCGCTGATGATCGGGGCAACGCTCGGGCTGTCGGGCGCGGCGCTGCAGGGCTATCTGCGCAATCCGCTGGCAGAGCCCGGCTTGATCGGTGTCTCAGCCTCGGCAGCGCTTGGCGCGGTCATCGCGGTCTATACCGGGCTGTCGGCGGTCTTTCCCCTTGCGCTGCCGCTGATGGGTCTGGCGGGCGCGGTGATCGCCGTCTTTCTGTTGATCGCGATGGCCGGGCGTGATGCGGGCACGCTGACGCTGATCCTCGCCGGTATCGCGGTGACCGCCTTTGCCGGGGCGCTGACGTCGCTGGCGCTCAACCTGTCGCCCAACCCCTTCGCGGCGCTCGAGATCGTGTTCTGGCTACTCGGCTCGCTGACCGATCGGTCGATGACCCATGTCTGGCTTGCAGCGCCCTTCATGGCAGTGGGCTGGGTGGTGCTCGCCGGCCTTGGACGGGGGCTCGACGCGCTGACGCTTGGCGAGGAGGCCGCGGCCTCAGTCGGGGTCCGGCTCGACCGGCTGCGCCTTGCCGTGGTGCTTGGCACTGCCGCCTCGGTGGGGGCAGCGACGGCGGTCGCGGGCGCCATCGGCTTCGTCGGCCTCGTCGTGCCGCACCTGATGCGTCCGCTGGTGGGTGGGCAGCCATCGCGCCTGCTGCTCGCCTCGGCGCTGGGCGGCGCCGCATTGCTGCTGGCGGCCGATATCCTTGTGCGCGTCGTGGCGCCAGGCCGCGATCTGAAGCTCGGCGTCGTCACAGCACTGGTCGGCGCGCCCTTCTTCCTATGGCTCGTCTGGCAGAGCCGACGGCGGCTTGCATGAGCCGGATCACGCTCAAGTCCCTCTCCGTCTCACTCGGCCCGCGCAGGGTGATCGAGGGTGTCGACCTCGAAATCCGGGCCGGGGAGTGTGTCGGCCTGATCGGTCCCAATGGCGCCGGGAAGTCGACGCTGATGCGCGCAGCCCTTGGCCTGATCCCGGCCGAGGGTGAGAGCAACATGGCCCGCATGACCCCGGACGAGCGCGCCCGCCACGTCGCCTGGCTGCCGCAATCGCGCGAGATCGCCTGGGCGCTCTCGGTCGAGAAGGTCGTCGCCATTGGCCGCGCCCCCCATCGCCGCCCCGGTGCGCCTTTGTCAGAAGCCGACCGCGCCGCAATCACCGCCTCGATGGCCGAGATGGAAGTGAGCGCCTTTGCCACCCGCCCGGCGACGCAGCTGTCGGGCGGTGAGCAGGCCCGGGTTCTGCTGGCGCGGGCTTTGGCACAGGAGACGCCGATCCTGATGGCCGATGAGCCCATCGCGGGCCTCGATCCGGCCCATCAACTCGCCGCGATGGAGACCTTTGCCCGCCTCGCCGCCGATGGCCGGACCGTGCTGTGCGCGCTGCATGACCTCGCGCTTGCCGCGCGCTGGTGCACCCGCCTCGTCATGCTGGACCGGGGCCGGATCGTCGCCGATGGGCCGCCCGATGAGGTGCTGACGGCCGAGCGCCTCGCTGCGGTCTACGGCATCGTCGCGCATCTGGACCGCGTGGCGGGCCAGCCGATCGTACAACCGCTGTCGCGGGTCGCGCCATGACGCCGCGTCTGGCGCCTCCTTGGCTGGTCTTCGACCTGCCGGCCCCTCACCGGGTGCTCAGCTGGTCGCTGAACCGACCTGGTTTCGTGACCGCCTCCCGCTTTGCCTGGCGCGAGGTCCGCAATGCTGATCTGCCGCGCGATCTGGACGCCGCCGCGTGGTTCCGTGCCGAGTTGGCCGGCGCGGGTCATAGCGAGGCGGTCGGTTTCCTGACTTCACGAGCGCTCACTCATCACGTCACCGCAAGGGCGAGGGTCGAGGAGGCTGCGGCGACCTGCGTGGCGACCGTCGGGCTCTCCAATGCCGAGCGGGTCGGTGCGCGCCGCGCCGTGACGGTACCGGTCGGCACGATCAATATCGCCGTGGCACTCACGGTACCGCTGTCCGACGCGGCGCTGCTCGAGGCGCTCAGCATCGCCGCCGAGGCGCGCACCGCCGCCGTCATTGCCCATGGACCCGACCTCGCCACCGGCCGGGCGACGGGCACCGGCACCGACTGCATCGCGGTGGCCGCGCCCTCAGGCGACATGTCCGCTGGCGCCACGGCCCATGCCGGGCTGCACACGGCCGTGGGCGAGGCGCTCGGCCGCGCGGTGCTGGACGCGGTGACACGCGGCACGCAAGACTGGATGGACGAACAGGGAGAGCGGCATGGCTGATCTGCGCGCGGTGCTGGAGGCGCATCTGGACGACTGGCAGGCGGGCTTGAGCATCGGCTCCTTCGGCGCCATCGCCGAGTTCCACCAGGACGAGGGCGAGGCCCCCGTCGTCACCGACCCGCTGACCCGCGCGACCACCCGCGGCGCCATCCGCATCGCGCGGCTCCACGATGTGGTTCCCGTCGCCTGGGAGGCGCTCAGCAAGAACCCCGCGCGCTGGCAGCATGGCGTGGCACTCTGCCTCCCCGAGGCCGCGGCCCGATCTGCCGGGCGCAGCGTGCTGACCGAGCTTGGCCCCGATGGCGACACGATCCGCCCCGAGGACCGCGATGCGATCCTGTTCGACATGGGACTCGCCCAGGCCAATATCGATTTCTGCATCCGCACGCGCGATCCCGATCTGATCGCGGCCCTGCGCGCCGAGGAAGGGCGCTCGCTGTTCGAGCGGGGCAACCCGGCGATGGGCGCGATCCTGGCCGCGCACCCGCACCGCGTCGCGCTCTCGGCGGTGGGGCGCTGCGAGGTCTTCCAGAAGATCGGCGGCCCCGACACGGGCGGCGTCTCGCCGCTTGGCCCGCACACCCATGTGCTGCCCAAGCTGATGGCGGCTGGGCGCACCCATTCGGCCAACATCCCCGTGCCCGAGGGCCTGATGCCGGTTGCGATGCTGCATCCCGGCAACCCGACAATGACCCCGCTCGGCCATGACCGCGCCTTCGATGCGGCGCTGTTCGAGCGTTTCCAGGCGCTGCTGTCGGACTGGGGCCCGCCCGGCTATCTCGCCGCAAAGCACCGCGCCTGGGCGGCAATGGCCGCGGGCGAGGGCCCCGAGGACGCCCTGGCCGCCAGCCGCGCCGAGCGCACGGCGCTCCGCAACGCCATCCGCCAACACGCCCGCCGCACCGGCGCCACCCCAACGCTCGCCACCTGGTCCGCCGCCTTAGACCGAGGCACCATCGAAGCCGACGCCGACAGCCCTGGGCATTAGGCGTGTGGAGTGTGCGGTCGTGCAGAGACTGCGGTGGGATGAGGGGCGCGGGGTAGGCCAAGGTTTCTGCGACGCGGCTCCATTCCGTCTGCCAGAGACCCGTTTCTGTAGTGTAATCCTCGGTGACCTGAACTCCCGCTTAGAGCCCACCACGGACACGACTCTTCTCTGCTGCGCGCGCGCGCAACATTGCAGAAGGCTCAGACCCGCACCGCGTCTGCTGAGGCGCCGATGAAAGAACGGTCGTTCGCTGCGTTCGTGCCCGGTCGGCGAAGTCTATCGACCAGAGCGCGGGCTCAATTAAGTCTACCAGAAGGTCCGGTCCTCAAAGTGGCCGCTCAGTTACGCTTTGCAAAGGTTGGCCATCACAGGGCAGAAGACGGGCAATAAATTCGCCGGGGGGTTTTGACCCTGGTCTTTGCTCATGGGTGTTTTTGTTCTTGCCTCGACCACCTTATACGTGTTCGTGGTGGACGTGGTGAGCAGCCTAATCCGACTGGTAAACGGTGATTTCCAGTGCATTGGCGACCTTGGTCAACGGCGATGATTGCCTTAGGGGCGGTCGATAGACGACAGCACTGTCGGAGGTGTTTTGTAAAGACCGGCGCTCGGCTGGTGCTGCACGCTCGCTACGTCGTCTTCCAGTTCGCTGCGGCCGCTCTGCCGCGCTAGGTGTTCGCCGGCATGCTCGACCTGATCAACGGCCCGTTCAGCCCGCCGCCCGAGGCCGACCGCGCATGATCGTCAGCATCGTAAGCTCGTGGGCGGGCCCAGTTGGTGAGGGCGCATGCGTGCCTCGCAGCCGGGTGGATGAACAAGGATGCAGTCCCTTGGGGGTATTCAGCATTTGTTTCGGCGTCGCCGCGCGCTCCAGCGCGACCGGCTAATCAAGGTTCTGCTTGATCGGCGACTTCAAAACCTGCACCCTAAACTTATAACTCCAACAGTAAGAAACGCACATCGTGAAGTATATTGTTTGACATTGGCCCCCTAAGGGTTTTGGTGGATATACTTCTTTGTTTTGCTGACGGCCACGTCAGCGTTAGTTTGAAGGAGAAATTTAAGTGCCTTGTCCAGATATGTCCGAATTCAGCGCCTGGATAAACCTTCAACCCCCTGGCCCGAGCAAACTGATCGTGATCGGCAAGGTCGTGACCAATGGGGGAAATCTCGTGCCGAGACTTACCGAGCGTGTGCCGCAGGGGATAAACCCCACGATCCTGCTCCTCGATCTAAGGATCGAGGATACGGGTGGCGTCGGCACGACGGATGTCGCGCCGCGCGACGTCCGTTTTGAGAAGGCGGCCGGTAAGGGAGCTTATACGTCCGTGGAGATTTATGCCAATGGCGACCTTTGCCAGAAGACTACAGTTGACGAAGCGCACTAACGACTGAAATTAAAGTAAGGATTTATGCGATGACGACTGATCCCTTCGTGAGAACCCTTGGTGTCGGGAACTATAGTGCCAACTGGATCGGCAAGAGCCTCCTGGTTAGGTTGACCGCAACGGGAACTCTCCCCTGATTCAACTATTCTGCGCAGTTGGAGCGCCGGCCAGACCGGGTCGACCCACCCAATTGGGAGATGGTCTTGTATGTGCAGGATATATGTCTGACTGCAGTGAAGCCCTTTTCGGTTGAGGTAAATCTTCCGAACACGAATGGTGCTGACTCAATCACCGTCGTTGATGCAACTGGTAAGCAGCAGGTGCCGATCGGGTTCGACATGGCGCAAGCCGGTCCTGAACAGTTCGGCCCCCTACAGAGCTCTGCCGAAAAGGATGAGTACCGTCTATGGGCGGTTGCCGAAGCCGGGCAGCGGTCATCAGGTGACCTGAGCCCCATTTCGCATCCGCGGCAGGGTAGAGTCTCTGGGTTGATTGCTGTGTTCCCGAACCTTGGACCACCCGGAGCAATGATTTCCGGGCTCTTTCACGGCAGCGGGCCGGATGCACCGCCGTGTTGGGTGAGCGATATCGGGACGGTGTACCCGATCGCGCTGTGGGGTCGGTCCTCGTTGTA
>JBCCJI010000042.1:0-21865 GCA_039027855.1 Pseudomonadota bacterium
AGCGACATGACCTTCGCGTTCGTTGCGAAGCATCGGCATATCTGGCCGGTCAGCTGGCCGATCAGCTGGATGTGCGACGTGCTGGGCGTCTCTCGGTCGGGCTTCCACGCCTGGCTCAGGCGATCGATCAGCGCGCGGGCGATCTTCACCGATCTCTGGGAACGGCGTCTCTCTCAGGCCAAAGAGGCGAAGGCCACGCTCGCCCGCCAGATCGCCGAACTTGAGACCCAGATCGGCACGCTGCTTGAGCGCATCGTTAAGGCCACCGGCGAGCGGGTGATTCAGACCTATGAGAGCCCGATCGAGGCGCTCGAGCGTCAAAAGCTCCGGCTGACCGATCAGGCGGCCCAAGCCGTGCCGCCGAGGGCCAGGTTCGACGACATGATCGAACCGGCGCTGCGGTTCCTGTCAAACCCCTGGAATATCAACGAAAAAGGAGACCTGGCCCTCAAGCGGACAGTGCTCAAACTCGCCTTTGCTGAGCCCCTGCGATACAGCCGGGAAACAGGACTTCGAACCGCTAAAACATCGTTTACATTCAAGGTTTTAAGCAGCAAATCAACCACGATGTGCGGATTGGTGGGGGGGGCTGGATTCGAACCAGCGTAGGTTTTCACCGGCGGATTTACAGTCCGCTGCATTTGACCGCTCTGCCACCCCCCCGGGCGGCCGCGACACCGTCGCTGGCGTTGCGGGGGCTTAAGGCTGCGCGGTGCGCCCTGTCAACACAGCAGCCCTGCCGGCCGCGATGCTGTCGAGGGCGCGAGGCTGAGGTGACCGGTCGCTTATTGCCACGAGACAATGGGCACCCTATCGCTCCTGGCGTCGACGCCCGGTGGCAATACCGGCCATTGTCAGCCGGCAGCACCGGGAGAGCTCAGACCATGGTGGACGATAAAGACCGCCCGACTGCGCCTGGCACCGGTGACCGACGCAGGCGCGATGGCGGCCCGACACTGACCGGTGACGAGCATGCACCAGGTGACGGGGCCAGCAGCGGGGCCAGTGGCAGAGGATCGCAGGGCGTAGACGGGCAGCGCGGCCGGTCGGCGGGCACGACCAAGGGGAAACACGGCCGCCCGCATGCCTTCTCTGATCAGCACCGCCGGCTGAGCAAGGGGGCAGCCTTGCGCGGCGCACCGCCAAACGGTGATGGGCGGGTATGGCTCTTCGGCCTCCACGCCGTGCGCGACGCTTTGCTCAATCCACGCCGTCGCCTGCATCGCATCCTGCTCACCCCCAATGCCCGGCAACGGCTGATGGAGGGCCAGGGGAACGGAGATGCCCACCCGGACGCCCTGCTCGCCCCGCATGAGACGCTGATCGAGATCGCCGATCCGCGGCGCTTCCCCGCCCCTCTCGACCCGGGTTCGGTGCATCAGGGCGCGGCGATCGAGACCGAAGCGCTCGACTGGGGCGGCATCGACACACTCGTGAACCGGGCCTCGGAGGTGCCGTCCCCGCTTGCCCTGGCTCTCGACCGCGTCACCGATCCCCACAATGTGGGCGCCGTTCTACGCTCGGCCGAGGTGTTCGGCGCCGCCGCCGTCATTGCGCCGCGCCGCCATAGCGCACCCGAGACCGGTGCGCTCGCCAAGGCGGCCTCGGGTGCGCTCGAGCGTCAGCCGTATCTGCGTCCCGTGAACCTCGGCGACAGCATCGCGAAGCTGGCCCAGGCCGGGTTTGTCACCATCGGTCTCGATGGAGCAGGAGACACCGATCTCGCCGATGCGATGGCAAGCACGGCAGGCCGCCCACGGCTGATCGTGTTGGGCGCGGAAGGGCCAGGACTGCGCGCAAGAACCCGCGATCTCTGCGATATCATCGCCAAGGTTCCATCGGCCGGCAGCTTCGCCTCGCTCAATGTGTCCAATGCTGCTGCCGTAGCGCTCTATGCAGCCGCCACCACACGCGGTCCGTGAAGGATCGCAACTTTTCTGCGAAGTCACCTGAGGTCACGAAAAAAACAGCTACCGATCACGTGCCGAGGGTTACGGAAACTTCGCAGAAGGCCCATATTATGTCGCGTGGGGCGGATGTGAACGACCCGCCCCGACACTCACTGTCCCTCGTTCCGACTTAGCGCCCGTCGGTCGTGCAATAGGCACCCGGCGGGCCTTTTTTTGGGTCGGATGCCCCCCCGGCGCGGAGGCTGACATGACCGAGACGGGCCATGGTACCACCAGCCAGAGCATTGCGGAGCCGGCGCCGATCGTCGACCCGATGACCAACGATGCGGCGATGCGCGGTCTGCTCGCCGCGACGCGGACGATCGCCATGGTCGGTGTGTCGATGAACGAGCTGCGCCCGTCGTGGTTCGTCGCCCGCTACCTGACGCTCAAGGGTTACGCGGTAATCCCGATAAATCCCGGACATGCGGGCAAAAGCCTGCTGGGGGAGACGGTCCTCGCCTCACTTGCCGAGATACCGCCCGACCGGAAGGTCGATATGGTCGATATCTTCCGCCGGTCCGAGCAGGCAGGCGCCGTGGTCGACGAGGCGATTGCACTCCTCGGCCCCCAGGGCCTCGGTTCGGTCTGGATGCAGATCGGCGTGATCGACGATGCCGCCGCCGCGCGCGCGCGCGCAGCCGGCCTCATCGCGGTGATGAACCGCTGCCCCAAGATGGAATACCAGCGCCTGCACGGAGAGCTGAGCTGGGGCGGCATCAATTCCGGGGTGATCTCGTCGCGACTGCGCTGAGGGCAAAAGGCATCGAACAGGCGCACGTCTCGCGGCGCCGAACCCGCGTCGCCCGACAGCGGCGCATGGCCTTGCTCGATCGAACCATATCGACTGGTCGCTACCCTGGTTCGCTGACACATCTCTCGTCGGCCTCATCACGGCTTCCTCCGCTGCCGAGGTGCATGCCCTCGCAGCAGAGTGCCATCCGCCACCCGCGCGACGTTCAGCCAGCACCCTGCATCCGGTTCACGCTCATCTACAGTGTCGCGCCAGCGGACAGCGGGTGGTTTCCCCGCCGCAGTCCCGTGCCCGAAACCCGCGCTGACGCCCCCGCAAGATTCATCGCGGCGACCAGCCGCGATACCGCATGGCACGCTTCTGAGGCACCGGTTGCGCGCGCGGGCAGGACTGGCCTACCAAGGCGGGCAATCACGCCCCGCGCCCCACAGCAACGGAGACATCGCCCCATGTTCATCGCCATGAACCGCTTTCGCATCACCCCTGGCCAAGAGGCCGAGTTCGAGGCGGTGTGGAAAGGGCGCACCTCTCAGCTCGATACCGTCCCGGGCTTCAAGAGCTTCCATCTCCTCAAGGGCCCGCAGAAGGACGACCACGTCCTCTATTGCTCGCATTCCATCTGGGCAGACCGCGCCGCCTTCGAAGCCTGGACCAAGTCCGAGGCCTTTCGCATCGCCCACAAGGATGCCGGAAGCTCGAAGGGCATGTATCTCGGCCATCCCGAGTTCGAAGGCTTCGAGGCGGTGGTCGGCGCCTGAGGCGCGGCGCCGTCACAAGGCCCGAGGACGCAATCGGGCGTGCGTAAGCGGTCGATGACCCCTTCCCTGTCGCCGGGAAATGACTAGCGTGCGCGCGCATATCCCAAACCCACCACACTGGACCAATCACACTGGTCCATAACACTGGCCCGCCGGAGAGCACTCTGATGACTGACAACACCTATGGGTTCGACACGCTCCAGATCCATGCGGGCGCCAAGCCAGACCCCGCCACTGGGGCGCGCCAGACGCCGATCTACCAGAGCACCGCCTATGTCTTTCGCGACGCCGATCATGCCGCGGCGCTCTTCAACCTGCAGGAAGTGGGCTTCATCTACTCGCGCCTGACCAATCCCACGGTCGCCGCGCTGCAGGAACGCGTCGCGACCCTCGAAGGGGGTGTGGGCGCCGTTGCCTGTGCCTCGGGTCACGCAGCCCAGATCATGGCGCTCTTCCCGCTGATGGGCCCCGGCGATAATGTCGTGGTCTCCAACCGGCTTTATGGCGGCTCGGTCACACAGTTTAACCAGACCATCAAGCGCTTTGGCTGGGAGGCGAGGTTCGTCGACATCGATCAGCCGGGCCAGATCGCCAAGGCGTGCAATAAGCGCACCAAGGCGATCTTTTGCGAGTCGATCGCCAACCCCGCCGGCCATATCGCCGACCTGCCCAAGATCGCAGCCGTCGCCGATCGCAAGGGCATTCCGCTGATCGTCGACAACACGTCGGCCAGCCCCTATCTCTGCCGCCCGATCGAGCATGGCGCGACGCTGGTCGTGAACTCGCTCACCAAGTTCCTGTCGGGCCATGGCGCGGCGGTGGGCGGCATCGTGGTCGACAGCGGCAAGTTCGACTGGTCGGCCAGCGACAAGTTCCCAAGCCTGTCGGCGCCCGAGCCTGCCTATCACGGTTTGACTTTCCACGAGACCTTCGGCCCGCTGGCCTTCACCTTCCACGGCATCGCCGTCGGTCTGCGCGATCTCGGCATGAGCCTTGGCCCGCAGGAAGCCTTCCTGACGCTCATCGGGATCGAGACGCTCAGCCTGCGCATGGACAAGCACGTGGCCAATGCGCTCAAGGTCGCGCAATGGCTGGAAGCGGATCCACGCGTGGAGTTCGTGACCTATGCCGGGCTGAAATCGAACCCGACCAACAAGCGGCTGAAGAAGATCTGCCCCAAGGGCGCGGGTGCGATCTTCACCGTGGGCATCAAGGGGGGCTACGAGGCCTGCGTGAAAACGGTCGACAGCGTCGAGCTGTTCAGCCATGTCGCCAATCTCGGCGATGCGCGTTCGCTAATCATCCACTCCGCCTCGACCACGCACCGCCAGCTCACGACCGAGCAGCGCGAGGCCGCGGGTGCCGGTGACAACGTCATCCGCCTGTCCATCGGGATCGAGGATGCCGACGACCTGATCGCCGATCTTGACCAGGCGCTGACCAAGGCCACCAGCATGCCGCGCGCGGCCTGACACCCGATGACGAGGGCGCGCCGTCCAAAGCGGCGCGTCTTTTTACCGGACAGCACGGCCCAGGCTGTCACTGCCCAGGCTGTCGGCTGCGCCTCTAGCGGGCGCGACGCCGCTTGAGCGTGTAGCCGAGCCCCAGCGCCGACAACAGCAGCCACCCGGTCCCGGGCACCGGCATCGCCACCGGTGCATCGGTGAGCTTGAAGTTCACGTCCAGACGCGAGGCCGAGGGGATGGAGGCCCCCTGCCAGACAGTGCGTTCGGCGCCGGTCAGCGTCCAGTCCGACGAGAAATCGACCCCGCCAAGGATGATGTAGGCGGCGCCCGACGAGCCCGGCCCCTGATAGAGCAGATCGCCCACCGGCAGGCCGTTAAAGGCCATGTTCAAGAGTTCGATCCGGTCATCAGGGCCTTCGCTCCGCGCCCGGATGAACATCGTCTCCATCCCTGCGAGCCCGTCGGCGAAAGGCCGCGTCGCCGACGTCGTCGTCCCGACGGTCAGGCGCAGGATGTCGTCGCCGCCGTTCGCATCCTCTGAACGGTCGAAACTGAGGATGAAGGGCAAGACAGGTTCGGGTGACCGCCCTGAGGCGTTCGACCAGACAAACCCCTGCACGTCGCGCGCGGTGCCGGGCGGGTCCTGCACCCCGATTTCCCAGTCGCCGCCAAGGGCATTGTTGCCGCCCCGCAGTTCGCCCACGGCCAACTCGCAAGCCTGGTTGCCCGTTCCGGCGGCCGAGCCGCGGGCGCAGACCTCGCTAAACCCGAAATCGCCCGGCAGGCTGCTGAAGGTGTCGAGCGCATAGGTTGCGACCGCCCCTGCGGGTGCCACGACAACCGCCGCAAAACACGCGACGAGAACGCGAAGCCTCATCTTATCCCACTCCGATCGCCCCTTCCCCATTGGACTTAAGCGGTGACGAAGCCTGAGTTTTTTAGCGCAATCATATCGCGCCCTATGGTGTCGCATCGCGGCACAGGACCACCACGGCGCACGCCCTATCCGTCGACAGTTGATCCGCATTGACACGGGTCAAGGAGGGTGAGGTGAGACCGCCTATTCTATAGGCACGGTGCAGGCGGCAACCCGCGATGGTCCACGCGATGCAAATCCCCCCTAGTCATTAGTCCTCGCTTTGGCCGCCTGCATCCACCGTCTCCATGACCGCATCTGTCCACGGGGGAAGTCGCGCCTATGGCTGGCGCTAGACTTCGCCGCAGAAACATAGTGCTGAAAAGCAGCTTCGCTGGCCACGGACGGCCGTCGTGAACGCCATCGATGCGCCGAGCCAAAATGGCGAGCCGGCCCATACTGGCAAGGCTGAACGCCAGCGCTCAGCCGTCGGGTTTGTTGGCTCTCTCTGCCCTTAGATCGCGTTCTTCTTCGCGTTCTCGATGTAGATCTCGCGCAGCCGCGTCGCGACGGGACCCGGCATCCCATCGCCCAGTGTCACACCGTCAATCTCCACCACGGGGCAGACGAAGGCTGAAGCGGCAGAGCAGAACGCCTCGTCGGCCTCTTGGGCCTCAGCGATGGTGAAGGGGCGCTCTTCGACCTTCATCTGCGCCTCGGCGGCCAACTGCAGGACCGAGGCCCTGGTGATCCCGTGCAGGATCTCGGTGCCAAGGTGGCGCGTGATGATCCTCCCGTCCTTGACGATGTAGGCATTGTTGGACGTGCCCTCGGTCACAAAGCCATCGTCGGCCACCATCCAGGCATCATCCGCGCCCTGCTCCTTGGCCATCATCTTGGCGAAGGAGGGGTAGGCCAGCTGCACGGTCTTGATGTCACGCCGTCCCCAGCGCAGATCGGGTTGCGCGCGCACCTTGATGCCGGTCTTCGCGGCCGCCGCGTCTTCCAGGGCCTTGTTCTGCGTGAACAGCACGATCCCGGGCGTCGCGTCCTTTGGCCAGGCGAAATCGCGATCCGCAGCGCCCCGGGTGATCTGCAGGTAGACCATGCCCTCGTTCAGATCGTTCCGCCGGACCAGCTCGCGATGCACTTCCAGCAACGCGTCATCGCTCACCGGGCTCGCCATCTTCAGCTCGCTGAGGGAGCGATGAAGACGCACGCGATGGCCCTCGTAGTCGCAGAGCTTCCCGTCCAGTACCGAGGTCACTTCATAGACGCCATCGGCCATCAGGAAACCGCGGTCGAAGACCGAGATCTTAGCATCCTCCTCGGCGACATAGGCGCCGTTCACATAGACCGTCCTGCTCATCGCGTTCTCCATTGGAGCGACAGACCCGCCCCGCAAACCTTGATCTCGCCCCCGAGGCCCCGACCCTAACCCCAGAGCGCCGCGAGGGGCGGGCGCACCAGCGACCCCTCAACGGTCAGCGCAGGCGTCCGGTCCTCGCCAAGCAGCATGGGCGGGTCGAGATCGACCATCCCCGCACCCACCGAGAGGCTGACCGCCGGCGCCACACCGAGCGAGGAGGACATCATGCAGCCCACCATCACCCCGAAACCGCGCTTCTCGGCCTCGGCCCGCATGGCCAGGGCTTCGGTCAGACCGCCCGTCTTGTCGAGCTTGATGTTGACCACGTCGTAGCGCCCCTCAAGGGCATCCAGCGTCGCACGGGTATGGCAGCTCTCGTCCGCACAGAGCCTCACCGGCCGATCCATCCCGTCGAGCGCCGCGTCGCGGTCGGCGTGGATTGGCTGCTCGATCAGGTCGACACCGGCGGCGGCCATCGCGTCTGCGGCCGCGGCATACCCCTCGGGGCTCCATCCCTCGTTGGCGTCGACGATCAGCCGCGCATCGGGTGCACCGGCGCGCACCGCCTCGATACGCGCGACATCCGCCTCATCGCCGGCCAGCTTGACCTTCAGCACCGGGCGCGCGGCAGCCTTTGCGGCCGCATCATGCATCACCTCGGGCGCGGCGATCGAGAGGGTATAGGCCGAGACGACCGGCGCAGGCCACGGCCCGGCCAAAGCTTGATAGGCAGGGAGTTCCCAAACACGAAGCCCTGCCTTCTTCGCCTCGTAATCCCAAAAGGCGAGATCGAGGGCGTTGCGCGCGGCACCTGCCGGCATCGCCGTCTGCAGGGCCTCGCGATCGAGCCCGTCTTTGAGCGCGGGCGCCATCGCCTGCAGAGCGGCAACCACCGAGGCGACGCTTTCGCCATAGCGCTTGTAGGGCACGCTCTCGCCCCGCCCGCTCGCCTTGCCGTCGCTGATGCGCACCTCAACGGTCTCCACCGCCGTCCTGCTGCCGCGGCTGATGACGAAAGCTTCGCGAAGGGCGAAGGAACAGGTCTCGACCGAGATCTCCAGCATCGGTGCCGCTCAGTCCGGCCAACCCGTGGCCAACGCTTCGGCGAGCCTTGCACCGCCATGGCGGAAAGGGTCGATGCAGGGCATGGCCAGCGTCTTCTCCATGCCGGCCAGATACGCCTGCGCCTCATCCTCGCCCAGCGCCGCCGTGTTGACCGAGGCACCGATGACCCGCACCTCCGGGTTCACCACGCGGGCAGCTGGCAGCACCAAATCGGCCAAATCCTCCAGGCGCGGGCTCGGATAATGCGGCAGGCCACGCATATGGGTGCGCGTCGGCTCGTGGCAGAGCACCAGCGCGTCGGGTTGGGAGCCGTGGATCAGCGCCATGGTCACGCCCGAGAACGAGGGATGGAAGAGCGAGCCCTGCCCCTCGACGATATCCCAATGGTCGGCGTCGTTGTCCGGCGTCAGCGTCTCGATGCTGCCGGCCATGAAATCGGCGACGACGGCATCCAGCGGCACGCCTTCACCGGTGATCAGGATGCCGGTCTGCCCGGTCGCGCGGAAGGTGGCCTTCCGCCCTGCCTCGCGCATCGCCTTTTCCAGCGCCAGCGCCGTGTACATCTTACCGCAGGAGCAATCGGTGCCGACGGCCAGCACCCGCCTGCCCTTGCGCTTTGCCCCGTCGCCAATTGGGTAGGCCACGCTCGGCAGTCGCACGTCATGCAGTGTCCGCCCGGTCTTCTCCGCCGCCATGCGCAGCCGCGGCTGATCGCGAAGAAGGGTGTGCAGGCCGGCGGCGAGGTCCATCCCCGCCTCCATCGCCTCGATTAGCACATCGGTCCAGGCCTCCGAGATCTTGCCGCCGCGGTTGGCGACCCCAATGACCAGCGTCTTGGCGCCGGCCGCGGCGGCCTCGGCCACCGTCATCTCGGGCAGCTTCATATCGGCATTGCAGCCCTCCAGCCGGATCTGACCGACGCTGCTGTCGGGGCGCCAGTCGCGGATACCCTGAGCGACCTTGGCGGACAGCGGATCGGGCGCATCGCCGAGGAACAGGACATACGGGTGCTGGAGCGACATGGGTCTTCTTTCCGGTGCGGGGTGGCGGACGGGACGGTTGCTGAGGTGAGGATCATCACCGCCGCGCCGTTCCGTCAAGCGGATCGCGATCTCAATAGTCGCGATCCGTGATCCCGCGTCGTGCGTCGACCTCAGGCGGCCGCCAGGATCGGGCGCCCGCCGATCATCGCCTCCGCCGAGGGCTCGATCCGGCGGAGGCTCTCGCATGGTGCGCGGTCGTCCGGTACGGCACCGAGACCGATCCGCGTAGCGCCGCGTCCAAGTGCCGGCCAGGCGGTGAAGACCGCGAAGGGGATCGCCAGCGTCAGACCGCCGACCATCGGCGCTGTCCACACAAGCAGCCCCGGTCCCGACATGATCAGCACCGCGGCCATCATCGCGAGGCCAAGCAGGGTTTGCGGCCAGAAGGCGCGCGTCGCCTCGGCCCAACTGAGGCCATAGACCTCGCGCCGTTGTCCGCCCCACTGCACGCGGTGGCCAAACATCAGGCCAATCAGGAAGATGGTGACGTGCACCGCCACAATCGGCGCCATGAGCATCGAGAAGAAGGTTTCGGCCACGGCGCCAGCGGCAAAGCGCAGCCGCCCGCCCCAGGCTGCAACGCCCCCCGGTGTCAGCGCCACGTCCAGCATGCCCGCCACCTTGGGCAGGAAGCTGACCGAGATCATGATGAAGAACATCGGGATCCCAAGGGCGACATTCATGCCCCCCGGATCGGCAAAGAACAGCTTGGACATCGCGGCAAAGGTCATCAGCATCCAGGCCGGTGCGCCGAGATACATCGCCAGCGCCGAGACGAGCTGCAGGCGGCTGACCGGGGTGATGCCCTTCATGCCGAGCAGCGACCAGTACTGCATATTGCCCTGGCACCAGCGCAGATCGCGCTTGATGAAGTCGAGCAGCGTCGGCGGGTTCTCCTCGAAACTCTCGCCCTCGACCGGCAGCACGCGCACCTCGAAACCGGCGCGGCGCATCATCACCGCCTCGACCTGGTCATGGCTGAGGATATGGCCCCCCAGCGGCGGCTTGCCCGGCAGGACCGGAAGGCGGCAGTGGCGGCGGAAGGCCGTGGTGCGGATCAGCGCGTTGTGCCCCCAGTAGGGCCCGCAATCGCCCTGCCACCAGGCCGCGCCCATGGTGAAGGAGCGCATGCCGTGGCGCATGCCGAACTGGAAGAGCCGGGCAAACAGGCTTTTCGACGGGCGCCCGACCGCCAGCGTCTGCAGGATCCCGATGCCGGGATGGGCCTGCATGATCCGGACAAGCCGCAGAATATCGCCGCCACCCATCAGGCTATCGCTGTCGAGCGGCAGATAGAACGGGTAGTTCCGCCCCTCGTTCAGCAGGAACTCGCGCACATTGCCGGCTTTGTAGCCGCTATTGATCCGGCGCCGGCGATAGATCGCCCGCTCGCCCCCAAGCAGCGGTCGCAACGTCTCGAATTGGCGCTCTTCCTCCCGCGCAATGGCGGGGTCGGTGGTGTCCGACAGCACGAAGATGTCGAACATCGCGCCGTAGCCGGTTGCATCCAAACTGCGGCGCACCTCAACCAATTTTTGCAGGCTGGCATCGGGCGGTTCGTTACGGAGTGTCATGGCCACGGCGGTGCGGGTTCGCGGCGCCGCCATGCTCTCGCTCGCCGACATATGCGGCGCGACAGCGGCGAGCCCGGCCGCGCGCCCACCGGGCCCATGCAGCAGCCAAAGCCCGATCATCGCGTTGACCCCGCCCATCACCGTCCACGGCACACCGATCAGGAAGGTGGCGATGATGATGATATCGCTCGTCGTCCAGCCACCCGCGCCGAACACGCCCACCATGCCCGCGGTCAGCACGCTCATCACCGCGAGGTTGAGCACCAGCGTGATCAGGCGTCGGCGGCGCAGCATGCGCATGTCCTGCAGGCCCGCAGGGGTGAGACCGCTCTCGCCCACGACGAGAGGGTTCTGCGGACGCTCGGCCGGATTGCCGGCGGCAGTGAGATCGGTCATGGGGTGCCTTCCATTGGGGCGGGCGCTTCCGCAGCGGGAGGTGCATCGGCCTTCGCCGAATTCAACGACAGGTTAGTGATGGCTGATACGTCTCCGGCTTTATGGTACGTCGCCCCTGATCACGCGCTTGTGCGCGAAACGGCGCTTCCGGCGCTATCCGTCGGTCTCATTGAAATACAAACCGCCTATTCGCTGCTCTCGCGGGGCACAGAACGGCTTGTCCTCAAGGGTTTGGTGCCGGCATCGGAGCGGTCACGAATGCGTGCGCCGTTGCAGGAAGGCGATTTTCCGTTTCCCGTCAAATATGGCTACGCCGCCGTTGGCACAGTCACGGCGGGGCCCGAGGCGATGATCGGGCGGCGTGTCTTCGCGCTCGCCCCGCATCAGGCACGCCAAAGGATCGCCGCCCATTGGGCGCGGCCGATCCCCGACGCGGTGCCCACCGCGCGCGCGGTGCTGGCCGCGAATATGGAGACCGCGCTCAACGCCACCTGGGACGCGCCCCTCTCGCCGGGACAGCATGTCGCGGTCGTGGGTCTCGGGCTCGTCGGTCTGCTGATCTGTGCAGTGCTGGGCAGGCGGCGCGATTTGAGGGTCACCGCCTGCGATATCGAACCGGCGCGCGCAACGCTGGCCGCCGGATTTGGCGCTCGATTTACCGCGCCCGACGGGCTCGGCGATGACCATGATGTTGTCTTCCACACCTCTGCCAGCGCGGCCGGGCTGACCCGGTCACTCGACGCGCTCGCCTTCGAAGGCACACTGGTTGAGGCGTCGTGGTACGGCGAGCATCCGGTCCCCGTGCCCCTTGGCGGAGCCTTTCACAGCCAGCGCCTCCGGATCGTCTCGACCCAGGTGGGCCATGTGGCCCCGTCGCGACGCGCTGCACTCAGCCATGCCGACCGGCTCGACCGGGCACTGGCGATGCTAGACGATCCAGCGCTCGATGCGCTCATCACCGAAGAGGTCGCTCTTCACGATTTGCCGAACCGACTGCCTGCCCTGCTGGAGAGTGGCGTCGCGGGGGTCGCCACGCGCGTGCGCTACCCGTAAACCTCGGGCGCGAGGCCAGAACCGGAGAGCTGCCATGTACGCCGTCGAAGTGCGCGACCACATCATGATCGCCCACTCCATCCCCGGAGAGGTTTTCGGACCGGCGCAGCAGATGCATGGCGCCACCTATGTGGTCGATGTCGCCTTCATGCGCCCGGATCTGACCGAGGACGGGATCGTCGTCGATATCGGCCGGGCCCACGACGCGCTGAAGGCAGTGCTGGCGCCGATCAACTACGCCAATCTCGACGCGCTGCCGCAGTTCGAGGGGATCAAGACGACGACCGAGTTCCTCTGCCGCCATATCTTCGATGCGCTGGCCGCCGCGCGAACAGCGGGCCGCTTCGGCCCCGGTGGCGAGGGCGTCTCGCGCATGCGCGTGACCCTGAACGAGAGCCATGTCGCGCGTGCTTGGTACGAGGCCGAGCTCTGAGCCGCCCGCCCGATGTCATCGCCGTACCCGGAGCCTTGCAGACCCCGACCGGGGGCTATGGCTATGCCCGCGCCGTCATTGCCGAGGCAGCGGGCGCGCTGACCCACCTCGCCCTGCCAAAGGGCCTTGGCCCTAACCCCGATGACGCCCTGGTCAGCGAGACGCTGGCGGCACTGGCCACGGTCACGGCAGATCGGGCGCTGATCATCGATGGCCTCGCCCTCGGCACCCTGCCAGCGGGCGGCCTGCGCGGGCTTGATCCGCCGCTGGTCGGGCTCGTGCATCACCCGCTCGCGCTTGAATACGGGCTCGAGGATACCGACAGGGACTGGCTTACCTCAAACGAACGGCAGGCCCTCGCCCAATGCGCCCATGTGATCACGACCTCGCACACAACGGCGCGGACCCTGATCGCCGACTACCATGTTCCGGCACTGCGCCTCACGGTCGCCGCGCCGGGGACGCCGCGGCCAGGCAATCCGCCCGCACCACCAACCGTCGAAGACGCCCAGCGCGAGACCCCGGGCGAGACGCGGCACGGGGCGTCATTGCGCCTCCTCTCGGTGGCTGCGGTCGTCCCGCGCAAGGGCTTTGACACGCTGATCGACGCGCTCGCCATGGTCGAGGGTGACTGGCACCTGACGGTGATCGGCAGCGAGTTACGCGACCCCGCCCATGTGGCGACGGTGAAGGCGCGGGCAACGGAGCGGGGTATCGCTGCGCGTATCACCTGGGCGGGCGCCGTCGATCATGGTGCGGTCGCAGCGGCGATGGCCTCGCATGACCTGTTCGTGCTTGCATCGCGTCACGAGGGGTACGGCATGGCCTATACCGAGGCGATGGCGGCGGGCATGGCGGTGATCGGCTGCGCCTCAGGCGCGGTCGACGAGGCGACCTGCGGCGGGGCCTTCCTGGTGCCGCCCGACGACCCCGCACGCCTGGCGGGCGCCATCAGCGATCTGCTCTCCCGGCCAGAGCGGCGCGCGGATTATGCCGCCAAGGCATGCGCAGCAGCAGCGACGCTGCCGGACTGGCCCGACACCTGGGCGCGCATCGACGCGGCGCTGGCCCAAATCCGTACGGCCGGGCAGCGATGACCGAGGGTTTTGCCAGCGACTGGCTTAGCCTCCGCGCACCCGCCGATCAGCGCGCGCGCGCATGGCCGCTGGTCGATAGCCTGGCAGCGCACCTGCGGCCCCGTCTGGCGGCTCGTCCCGACAAGGCGCTGGCGATCACCGATCTCGGCGCCGGTGCCGGCAACAATCTCGCGGCCCTCGCACCGCGCCTTGCAGACCTCGGCCTGACGGCACAGCACTGGCGCCTGGTCGATGCCGACGCGAGCCTGCTGGCCGAAGCTGCCGGGCGTCCCCGCCCGCCTGACACGGGCGTCGAGACCATCCAGGGCGATCTCGCCGGCGATCTGGGTACCCTGATCGGCCCGCGCCCTGACCTGATCACCGCCTCCGCCCTGATCGACCTCGCGGGCGCTGCCTGGATCGAACGCCTCGCAGCACTCGCCTTCACGCGACGCGCTGCGGTGCTCATCGTGCTCAGCTACGACGGCCGGCAGTCCTGGTCGCCTCCCCACGCGGATGATGCCGATGTCCACGCGGCCTTCGACAGCGACCAGCGGGGCGACAAGGGTCTCGGCCCGGCGCTCGGCCCGCATGCCCATGACTACATGGTAGAGCGCCTGCGGGAGGCGGGCTTTGTCGTGGAGGACGCCGCCAGCGACTGGCAGCTTGCAGCCCCGCGCGACAGCGCCCTGATCGCCGAGCTCTCACGCGGGACCGGCGGCGCGGTTGGCGATACGCTAGGCCCCCGCGCAAGCCGATGGGCCGATGCCCGCCAAAACGCCGAGGCCGCCATGGTGGGCCACAAGGATCTTGTCGCCTGGCTGCCAGACATCGCCTGACCGCGTGCATACAGACTGAGGCCGCCGCCGCGAAACCGCAGAACCCGCCTACGGCTTCGGGCAAAGGTCAACCACCGGCGCAGAGGGCGCGGCTGGCGCCTTGCCGGGTGCAGAAATCGAGCCTGCACCAACGCAATCAGCATCGCGGCGACCAGCCGCGATACCGTTTGGCCGGGGGGGAGCCGCGATGCGCGTCAGGGCAGACTTATGCGCGCCATGGTCCCGTCCCTCAGTTTCCAGTGCCGGTAGGCCGCGCCGATATGGAGAACGAGGATCGCAGTCAGCGACAGCGCCGCAAGGCCATGCAGTTGGAACAGCGTCTTCGACAGTTCCTTGTCCTTGGGAATGATACCGGGCAGCGTGAAGTCGAAGAACTGCACCGGAAAGCCCCCCGCGGCGGTCCCGGCCCATCCAAGCACAGGCACCGCGATCAGCAGGACGTAGATCGCGATATGCACCGCATCGGCCGCCCTCACCTGCCAAACGGGCAGGAAGGGCGACATGGCCGGTGCGCCGAGCTTTAGACGCGCCGCGATCCGGAAGGCCATCAACATCAGGACGAGCACGCCCAGGGTCTTGTGGTACTTGTAGATGAGGTTGGTCACCTCCATCCCAAAGGTGTCGCGCAACCCGCCGAAACCGAACAGGTACAGCATCAGCCCGCCCAGCAGGCTGCAGATCACCACCAGCGCGACCGTCCAGTGCAGCACCCGCTGCACCAGCGCATAGCGCCCGTCGTCACGTACCAGCGTGATATCCGCCATGTCCGCCTCCTCTCGCTCGGAGCCGGTCGACGCTGTCGCGCCTCAGGCTCCCTGGCTCTCGAACTCGCAGACGCACAACATGTCGCCGTCGTCGAAACGCATGGTGCGCACGCGCGGGCGGAGTGCCTCGTCCAACCCGCCGATAGGAGCAAGATTAATGCCCGTCTTGCCCGAGCCAAGGACGATGGGCGCCAACATCAGATGAAGTTCGTCCATCGTGCCGGCATCCATGAACCGCGCGAGCGTCTCGGCGCCCCCCTCGATCAACAGCCGCGCAAGCCCCCGGGATGCCAGCGCATCCACGATCTGACCGGGGGCAAGGCCACCGTTCGACCCCGGCGTGAGCACCAAGGCCTCGGCCCCTTTCGGCACCGGCGCTCCCGAAGTCGTGATGATGAGAACCGGCGCTATCCCGTCGGAAAGCATCTCCAGATCATGGGGCAGCCTGCCGCGCGGGTCGATGACCACCCGCACTGGGTGGGGCCCCTCCACATGGCGGCAGGTCAGCCGCGGGTTGTCGGCAATCGCCGTACCGACACCGACGACCACCGCATCGACCGATGCACGCAGACGGTGGAGATGGGTCAGCGCGTCACGGCCATTGATGTATTTCGAGGCGCCGGTTGGGGTTGCAATGCGGCCGTCAAGTGATTGGCCAAGCTGGCCGATAACCACACCGGGCCGGCCGCGTAGGCCATTGGTGCGTGGCTCGGTCAGGCGGGTCAGTGCGAGCTGGGCGTCGTAATGGAAGACGATCTCGCCATCCATGGCGCCAGCGGCTGGCAGGAACATGTCCTGATCCTCCGTTTCGGAACCGCCGACAGATATGTCACGCGTGAGTGACCGGCCGTTGCGCACGATGGCGCGGCAGACCAACCATCACAAGCTTCTTTACGCTACGCACGGCCGATCCGTCGCTCAGGCGGGAGCGGGGCCGGCCATCGGGCGACTGCCCGACAAGGCCTCAGCGCGTGCTCCATCCTCCTCGGAGGGTGCAGCGTTCGTCACCGGCCGGGAGGCCGGCTTGGGCGGGGCACGCCAGGGTTCACGACGGAACCATCCGGCGACATAGGCAGTGAGGATGAGCAGGCCCGCGCCACTCAAGTTGACCAGCGCCAGCGTCACCATCTCGCGTCCAATGATGTCGAGCACCCAGCCGAGCGTCACGGCGAGGGGTATCGAGACGACGAAGACGGCGAGGCTTTGAGTGCCGACCTTGCGGATCACCGGCACGATGGCGAGGAAGACGGGCCCCAGCATGCGGGCCCTGCCACCGGGCCCAAGTGCTGCCCAGATGACGAAGCCGAGGGCGATCAGATGGGCGATCTGCAACAGGCCGATCCACTGGCCGTGTACCAGCGGCACCGTGCGCAGCAGGAAAGCGTCGAGGACAGGCAGGAAATCGCGGATTTCCTCGACATAGGCATAGGGGATCGTCAGCACCGCGACGCCGCCTGCCACCGAAGACCAGAGCCGCCAGAACCCCGCATCCTTGACCGATGCCCGCAGCGCCCGGGTCAGCGTCTCGCCTCCGGGGCCCGCCCAGTACCAGGCGATGTAGGCGAGCGACAGGAAATGGGTGAAGCGGAAGACACCCTGCCAGGTTTTCCAACGGAACGGCTCGATGGCCTGGCGCATCTCCCAGAGAAAGCCGCCGCCAAGCTCCTTGGGCAGATACCCCGTCAGGTAGCCGTACAGCTTGTACCAGGCGAAGGGCACGCTCAGCACCACGACGGCGATGGCCAGGTAGAGGAGCCAGCGCGCACGCGGCGGTGCCGGCAGCCAGCGCATGCCGAAGGCAAAGCCCGTGAAGAAAATCAGCTGCCAGGCGAAAGGATTGAAGAACCAGGTGGCTACGTCCCAGGGCCGGCCACGCAGGTTCAGCCAGCTGAAAAGCCCCGTGCCCGCCGCCCAGTCTGCCACCGCGCGACCGGTGCCGCCCCAGTCCTGCTCGCCCGACTGGCGTGCAAGGCCGGCGAACTGCGCCGCGATGTAGAGGCCGATGACAAAGACCGCGACACCGGTGCGCCCGCCATGGCGATGGGCAAGCATCACCAGCGGTACGAGCGCCAGGATCACCAGGTACATCGGCAGGATGTCAAAGAGCCCCGGCACATAGGTGAGCGTTAGCGCACCGATGATCGCATCTCCCGTGCGGTCGAACATCGGCTGCAGATAGGGGCGGTGGATGTAATTCACCTCCGGATCGCCCAGGCCGTGGGTCTGGATCGCATAGCCGATCATCGCGGTGACCAGCAGGATGCCGATATGGCACCAGTAGACCTGCCAGATCCGGTAGGCGATGCGCCCGCAGCCGAGCCAGAAGCTCCGTTTGGCGAAAAGCACGCCGAAGGCCATCGCTGAGGCCATGCCGGAACAGAACACGAAGATCTCGGTCGCATCGGAGAAGCCGAAACGCGCGGGGATCCACAGCGTCCACCAATTGCGCGGGATATGCGCGAAGAGGATGATGAACATTGCGATGCCACGGAAGAAATCGAGCCGCAGATCGCGCGGTTTCTTCGCCGGGCTGGAAGCCGGCGCAGCCGATCGCAACGCCGTCGTATCGGCAGCGCTGCTCACGCGACGGCCACACCCGACAGGGTATCGCGGGCACGCGCGATCGCTGTCCGGCGGCGCGCGGTAAAGCCGTCTTCGCCCCCACGCCGGGTGGTGCGACCGGCGAGCTCGGCCTCGGCTTCGTCGTAGCGCCCGGCGCGGATCGCGGCCTCGATCATCACCCGGCTGAACACGTCACGCTGCGCATGGCTGCCGCCGACCTTTTGCAGATCGGCCCGGACCGCGCGCAGGCTGTCGAAAGCGTCACGATAGCAGCCCGCTCTGAAGGCTGTCAGGCCGCGCGCGGCGGGCAGTCCTGCTACCGCCGCAACCTCGTGCATGTCGTGGTCGCAGGAGGCGGCGTCGGCTGCCAGGCGGTTCAGCATAGCGTCGGCCGCACCGCGCTTTCCGGCCGCCTCAAGGGCGAGGTGGTAGTGCAGATCGGCGAAGACGACGCAGCCCGGCTCCACCCGGTTCTCGGCCAGCGCCGCCAGTTCCTCCCAGCGATCACCGACATCGACGCCCTCGATCTCAAGGCGGGTCAGCATCGACGCGCCGTTCGAGATATCGCGGTAATCATCGGTGTACTCGGCGCGGATGCGGCCGTCATAAAGCTCCATAACCCGGTCATACGCGCCCAGATCGAGATGGAACAGGGCGAGGTGCCACCAGACATGCGCGCCGAAATTGTTGCAATGCGCCCAGGCGGCCTCATGCGTTTCGAGAAAGCGAAGGCCCGCGGCACCACGCGCCGTCATGTCATAGACATGCGCCACGGCATGCAGGCCCCAGGCATCGTCGGGCGCCAGTTCCAGCGCGGCCCGACCATGCGCCTCCGCCTCGACGTAGTGGCCGTTCTCCTCGAGCGAGAAGGAATGGCAGCCGAGAACATAGCCATAAAGCGGATGCGTGGCGTCCTGCGCCGGCAGCGCGTGCTGCGACATCGCCACCATGCCGCGCCGGTCGCCGAGGACGAAACGGATCGCATGATCGAGTTTCAAGGCCAGCACGTCATGCGGGGCCCGCCGCAACCAGTCGGCGATGCGAACCGCCGCGCCCTTCAGATCGCCCTCGAGGTACCGCTCCAGCGCCTCGATCATCATGGCCGTGCGCTCTGGACCGGGTTGGCCCGCCCTGCCCCGCGCGGCGCGTGCCTCGGCCAGCGCCGAACGCGCCGGCGCCACAAGCTCAGAGCGCCCGAGCAGCAGAAGCATCAGGCCCTTGACCGCATGGCCCATGGCAAAGTCAGGCGCAGCCTGCAGCGTAGCGCCGATGTAAGTTGCGGTCTGACGATCATGGGCGAGGAAGCCAAAGACCGTGTTGGCCCAGGCGGCTGCAGCATCGGGGGACAGGTCGGCTGCGGCCGGGTCGATCGCGGCGGCATCCACCGCCGCAGTCTGCCGGGCGGTCGATCCTGCAAACACGCCGTCAAGACAGGCCCCAGGTTCCGAACCGGCTTCGGAGCCAGGGTCGGCGCCATGCTCGGGACCGCGCTCGGAACCGGGCTCGGAAGCTCGGTCGGCACCAAGAACGCATCCAGGGCCGGGGCCCTTCGCATCACCGCTTGCCATGCCTGCCTCTCCTTTGTCATTAGGCCGGCCTCTGAGAGAGGACGTGCCGTGCCAGTCGCAGAAGCTGCCCCGACCGTCACTTTCACGCTCACAGGTGGCGCATCTCATCGCCCAAGGCCAACCGGACCTCACCGGTTCGTGACAGACCGTCACCCGCAACGCGTGATCGCAAGGTCTCCGTCGGCATTCCTCTCACGCTGCAACGCAATATGTTTCGAAAAGCACTTGCCGTCAGACCCTTGGAGAAACCAATGACCGCCCCAGAGCATCCCGAGAGCAGCGCGTCGAAACCGCTGGCGACGGGCGTGACTGTTACCGGCGCGGGCGCCGCGGCACAGCACCCGATGACGCAATGGCGCGTTGTCGCGATGGCGGGTGCGGGGCTCCTCGGTCTGATGATCGCCACCACGCTCACCCGCTGGGGCGCCGGGGCGGGCGAGGCCCTTCGATATGGCGCCGGCGCGGCGCTTGGCGGCTTTGCCGGTATCGCGCTTTATCACGCGGCCTTCGGTTTCACCGGGGCCTGGCGCCGGCTGGTGCGCGAGCGGCGTGGCGCAGGCCTGAGGGCGCAGATGCTGCTGATCGCGATCGCCTGCACGATGAGCTTTCCGCTCCTCGGCTATGAAGACGTCACCGGCCTTGATCTGCACCCGGTGATCATGCCGATGTCGGCCGCTTCGGCGCTTGGCGCTTTCGTCTTCGGCATCGGCATGCAGCTCGGCGGTGGCTGTGCCTCGGGCACGTTGTTCACGGCGGGCGGCGGGTCGACGCGCAACCTCGTCAGTCTCGTCTTCTTCATCGCCGGGTCGGTCTGGGCGACAGCGCATATCCCGACCTTCTGGCGCGATTTCGAGACGCTTAGCGGTATTCCGACGCTCCCGGCGATGTCGGCGGTGCGCGATCTCGGCGTGGCGGGGGCCCTTATGCTGCTGGCGCTCGGCACTGGCGCGGTCTGGGCGATCACAGTGCTGATCGAGCGGCGCGCCCATGGCACGCTAGAGAACCCGCGGCGGACGCAATCGTTGGTGGGCGGCCCCTGGTCGCTGACGACGGGCGCCCTCGGCCTCGTGATCGTCTCGATCGGCTGCCTGATGCTGTTTCAGCGACCCTGGGGGATCACCGCGGGCTTCGCGCTCTGGGGGGCCGTCGCACTCGATACGCTCGGCAGCGATGTCGCGAGCTGGCCCTACTGGCAGGGCTGGCGCGCCGCTCAGCTGGAGGCTGGCCTTCTCGCCGACCGGACATCGGTGATGAATATCGGCATCGTGCTCGGGGCCTTCGCGGCGGCGGGGCTCGCCGGTCGCTTCAAGCCCGAGTGGAACCTGCCCTTCCGCAGTCTCCTGATCGCAGCCCTGGGTGGGCTGATGATGGGCTATGGCGCGCGACTGGCGTTCGGCTGCAACATCGGCGCCTATCTCGGCGGCCTCGTCTCGGGGTCGGCCCATGGTCTTTGGTGGCTGTTCTGGGGTTTCCTCGGCTCCTACGCCGGCACATGGGCCCGGGTGATCCTGTCGATGGACCCTCCATGGGGCGCGCGCGCGGAACTCGCCTAAGAAGACCGCTAACGGATCGTATGTCGGCGAGCAGGCGAGGCGTGGGGGCAAGGGCGACCTGCAGCATCGTGCCCTACGGCGGGGTGAGAAACCCTCCCGCGCCCTCTGGACAACGCCATCCCGAGTGGCTTATCCACCCCGCCACGCCCGGGTAGCTCAGTTGGTAGAGCACGCGACTGAAAATCGCGGTGTCGGTGGTTCGAGTCCGCCCCCGGGCACCATCACTACTGAAATCATTAGACAATTTCGCCCCAGAGGGGGCGAGTCACAATTGATACATTCGAACCCGTCATATGTTCGTAGTTGCATTTGCGGCGGCAGATCGAGCGTTGCGATCAACATTACCTTTGGGCGACTGTTCGTTATTTTGATGTAGGTCGGCATTCACCAACTATATGTGCATTTGGCACTTGTGACTTTCGGGTATGACCGTTTGAATCCGTTGCATGAACGCCGTTGAGATCGAAGAAGCCATTACTGAGTTAGCCGAACAGCAGTTTGACCCGGCTGAGCTCCCTTTTGCGTTCCTTTAATATTTTGACAACAGTCCTGCGCGGGCGAAGAAGCTGAGAACGGGCTCACACAATAAATCTAACATTGGCGGCGTTCTTCAAGTCAACAACATCCATATTAAGATCGCTCCTTCTGACCTTCTCCCCGGGATCCGGGCCATTGCGGGCTGGGATTTTCCACCTTTGAATGGACGGAGGAGGATGTCCCATGAAGCGCAGCCGGTTCGGCGACGAGCAGATCATTGCCGTCATCAAGGAGAATGAAGCCGGAGCGA
>JBCCJI010000043.1:0-21752 GCA_039027855.1 Pseudomonadota bacterium
AAACTCTCAAGTTGAAAGGTCTACGTGTCCAACCAATCCACCGCCCGAGACCGGGATCACCCCGACCGCAAACCGCGAACCGATCGACACAACCTCTTGACGATTGAACCTCTCGCACATCACGACAACGACCAGCCAAAAACGACAGACCACATCCCAACCAGCCGAAGCCGGGCAGAACGCAACCCACCACAAAAGCCAGCCATCGCTGACACCATCATCACCGGCAAAACCCCAAAGAGGCCCAACCTAGATGGCCGATATGCAAAAAGCCCAACTCGCCGAAACGAGCCAAACCACCCGCATATCCCTTCGCTTCATACCAATGTCAAAGAGCAGACGCATTCGCGTCGGGCCGGCGCCGCAGCGCCGTCACTGGCGCGCTTATGACGGACGGCGGCGGGTCCGTCAACACCCTGCCGTCATAAAAACGAAACTCGCGGAGAGGTCACTGGATGACGCTGAATGGGCAGTCAGGAACAGCAGAGCGCCGCGCGGCAGCACCGGCATCGATCCGCGGCGTGCTGTTCGACAAGGATGGCACCTTATTCGATTTCGTCGCGTCCTGGCGTGGCATCGCGCTGGAGATCATCGCTCGCCTTGCTCCTGACGCCGCCGCCGCGGCTGCGATGGCACGGCTTGGCGGTATCGACGAGGCGGGCAACGGTCTTGTGCCGGGTAGCTTGATCGCCGCCGGAGCCAACCGCGCCATCGCCGAGGCCTGGGCACCGTTCAGGCCGGATCTCGGCATCGGCGGCATGGAAGCGGCGCTGGAACGCCTGGCGGCCGAGCAAGCGGCATCGACGCCGCCCCCCGTGCCGGCGGCCCCGGATCTGCGTCGATTGCTGTCGGAGCTTGCCGGGGCAGGGCTCGGTCTTGGCGTCGCGACCAATGACAGCGCTGCGGGTGCCTGGCGCGATCTCAAGGCGACGGGCATCGACGATGCCTTCGATCTCGTCCTTGGCTACGATAGCGTCGAGCAACCGAAGCCCGCGCCGGATGTCATCGACGTATTCGCGGCCCATCTGGGCATCACGCCCGCCGAAGTGGCGATGGTCGGAGACAGCACCCATGACCTGATGACGGCGCATGCGGCGGGCGCCGGCCTGGCGATCGGGGTTCTGACGGGCCCTGCCGAGGCCTCAGACCTGGAGGTCTTGGCCGACTACATCCTGCCCTCGATCGCGGAGTTGCCAGCCCTTTTTGCACAACAGCGGTGAGGCAGGGGGTTTCGCAGCGGGCGACTGTGCTGCCTGTGAGCGGCCATGGCCGCTCACGCGACAGGCGATGACGGATCGGCGACAGCCGAGGCCATCTCGTGGGGCAAGGCTGATCGCGACGCAGTCCCGCAGGAGCACCGCATGACCGATCTGCCGGTGACCGAGAAGCCCCCCACGCGCAAGCCTCCGAGCGACCGGCGTGAACGCTCCTCGACCGACGCCGCCACCGATGACGCAACCGACGTAACTGGCGCAGAGACCGATGTCGCGGCCGGGGACGAAGCCCCCCGCCGCCGCCGCACCGGAGGTCGCGGGGCGGGACGCGTTGGTGGGCGGGCGGGCAACCATCGTCGCGGGGCGACCTTGCCGCAAGAATTGCCCTGGGGTCCGCCGCGCCTGGTCGACCCGCCCATCGACCCGATGACACCCGAGGATGTCGCCGCGATGGACGGCGCGACGATGCGCATCCTGGAGGAGATCGGCATCGATTTCCTGCATCCCCGCGCGCAGCGGATCCTGAGTGACCTGGGATGCAAGGTCGACGGGCCGCGCGTGCGCATGGGGCGCGACATCGTTCGCCATCACATCGCGCTGGCGCCCGAGACCTTCACCATCACACCGCGCAACCCGGTGCGCGCGCTGCCCATCGGCGGGCGGCACATGGTGTTCGGCAATGTCTCCTCGCCGCCCAACTGCAGCGATATCGACAATGGCCGCCGCCCCGGCACGCGCGAAGATTTCCGCAACTTCGCCAAGCTGAGCCAGCACTTCAACTGCATCCACTTCCTCGGCGGCTATCCGGTCGAGCCGATGGATGTGCACCCCTCGGTTCGCCACCTGCACTGCCTGCACGACAAGCTGACGCTGTCGGACAAGGTGATGCATGCCTACTCGCTCGGCGCCGAGCGGGTGGAGGACGTGATGGAGATGGTGCGCCTTGCCGGCGGTCTGACCGACGCCGAGTTCGAGGCGGCGCCGCGCATGTACACCAACATCAACTCCACCTCGCCGCTGAAGCATGACCACCCGATGCTGGACGGCGCGATGCGTCTCGCGGATCGGGGGCAGCCGACGGTGATCACGCCCTTCACGCTGGCGGGCGCCACGGCGCCGGTCACCATCGCGGGCGCGGTGGCGCAGTCGCTGGCGGAGTGTTTGGCCTGCGTCGTGCTGCTTCAGGCGATCCGCCCCGGCGTGCCCTGCGCTTTCGGCACTTTCACCAATAACGTCGACATGCGCTCGGGCGCGCCGGCCTTCGGCACGCCGGAATATGTGCAGGCCACGCGCATGTCGGCCCAGATGTCGCGTTTCTACGGCCTGCCGATCCGCGCGACCAATGCCTGCGCCGCCAACGACCCCGACCAGCAGGCGATGTGGGAGAGCATGAATAGCCTCTGGGCCTGCGTCACCTCGGGCGTGAACATGGTCTATCACGCGGCCGGCTGGCTTGAGGGCGGGCTATGTGCGTCCTTCGAGAAGTTCGTCATGGACTGCGAGGTGCTGAACCAGATCATCGCGATGCAGCGCCCGGTGGACTGCTCGCCCGAGGCACTGGCGGTCGAGGTGATCGCCGAGGTTGACGCCATGCCCGAGTCGAGCCGCCACTTCTTCGCGCCGAGCCACACGCAGGAGCGCTATGAGACCGCGTTCTATCAGCCCTTCCTGTCGGATTGGCGCAACTACGGCACCTACGAGCTCGACGGGTCGATCGACGCGCTGCATCGGGCTAACCGGATGATGAAAACGGTCTTGGCCGAGTTCGAGCCACCACCGATGCCCGACGACCATCGCGCGGCGCTTGACGATTTCGTCGCACGACGTGTCGCCGAAGGCGGCGCGCCGACGGATTTCTAAGGCCAGTCTTTCCATCGTGGGCGGTTTGGTCTTGCGCCCGCCCGCGGTCTTCTCCGTCGCCTGTCACGATCGACCATCACCGCCATCGACCGGAGAGCGCCGATGCCTGCACCCTTCACCTTGGCGGCCGCGGGGCCGATCCTGTTTGGCGACAGCCGGCTCGATGAATTGGCGCTCAGCCTCGGCCAATACGCGGGCGCGCCTCAGGGTGGTCGGATCCTGATTGTCGCCGACCGCGCACTGGAGACGCTGGGGGTGGTCGCGCGGGTAGGGCGGCTATTGAACGAGGCGTGCCGCCCCGCAGTCATCGCCCCCGCGATCGAGGGTGAGCCGCATACCGACACCATCGACGCCTTGGCGCGCCTTGCCGAGAGCGAGGGCGCTGGCGCCATCGTCGCGCTGGGTGGCGGAGCCGCCATCGACGCGGCCAAGCTCGCGGCGGTCGTGGCGCATGGCGAACGGCGGGTGATCGACTTCGCCCTGGGCCAGCGCGAGATCCCGTCGAGGGGTCTGCCCGTCGTCGCCGTGCCCACCACAGCCGGCACGGGGGCCGAGGTCACGCGCACCGCCGTGGCCAGCGCCCCCGATGGCGAGAAGCTGTGGTTTTGGGGCGACGGCTTGCTGCCGGTGCTGTCGATCCTCGATGGCGATCTCACCCGCACCCTGCCCGAAACCCTGACCGCCTGGACCGGCATGGACGCCTGCACCCATGCGCTGGAGGCCGCGACCAGTATGCGCACGACCGCCCCAGCCCGCGCCTTTGGGCTCGCGGCCCTCGATCTCATCGCCCGCTACTTGCCGCGCGCGGTGGCCGACGGTCAGGATGGCGAAGCGCGGGGTCAGGTGCTTTGGGCCGCGACGCTCGCCGGACGCGCCATCGAACAGTGCGGCACCCATCTCGGCCACAATATCGGCCATGCCCTCGGCTCGCTCGCCCGCGTCCACCACGGTCACGCCACGGCGCTGGGGCTCGAGGCCGCGCTGCCCTGGCTGGTTGCCGATATGCCCGAGGCCGCGCGCGAGGATTTCGCCAATGCCGCTGCTGCGCTCGGCGAGCCGCGCGAGGCCGAGGCCCTGCCGGCGGCCTTTTCCGCGCTCATGCGCGCCTCCGGTATCCCAGCACGCCTGCCCGAGGCCGCCGCCCATCTGGACGAGGTGACCATCGCCGACACCATGCGGCGGCCGGCCAATGCCCCGATGCTTGCGGCCTCGCCGCGCCCCGCCGATGACGAGGCCGTCGCGACGCTGGCGGCGCGGGTGGCAGCGCTCCGTCCCACGACGCCCGGCACGGCGCCTATCGTCTGCCAATGACCACCGGGGCGGGGAGGGCCGCGAGCGGCAACGCACCGCCTGCCTTGGGGCTCACTCGTCTCGGTCACTCTTCGGGCAAAGCCTGCGGATTCGCTGTCTTGGCACAACGACTTCGTGTTGTGACTGCCTAGCAGACCATCCCGACCCTCGTCGGCATTGGCGGCGCGCCCTGGCGAGCCGCAGAGGCGGGAGGCACCTTACGACCGCGATCCAGGCAATCGGCGGTCAAGCCGGGCGAGCGCAGGTCGCGCGACAGGGCCCGGCCCCCCGATCCACGCGCGCATCCTCGCTTGCTCACGATGGGTGCCCAGCTACGCCACTGCGGGACACTCAGCCTTTGGAAAGCCTGACGGACGCCTCCGTCACGCCGGACGCTACGTCACTGCGCCCGACCCGTCTCGACGTCTCTTCGATGCTCCGCATGCAGGCGACGCCGCCGTGCCTTGCTCGCGCGGCCGGTGCTACGGCGTATCCGCGGCGGGCGGGTGCTGTTTCTCGATCATGACCTGCCGCCATCCCTGGCTAACACGGCAGTAGATGCCGGCCGTGCGAGACGACCTTGCCAGTGTCCACCGCAGAACCGGGGTTGAGAGCTTTTTCGACCCTGCCAAGGGGGGCTCGTGATGGATCTGGATCCTATCCGCGCTGACAGGGGCCTGCTCGAACCCCTAACAGACTGCCGACCGGCCGGCGCGAGCCGCAGGCGAGAGATAAAGACTTGGCTGATGCGCCATGCCCATGGTCGCGTCACGTTCTCCGACCCGGCCATCGCCCATTTCGTGGTCGAGAAAAAGCCACGGAATGCCGGGAAGCGCTCCCAACCGTTGGCGTTGTGGGCAGCGGAGGCAATGAAGTACGCCGGCTGAGCGCCGAGATCGATGCATGTCTCGGTGGTGGTTGAACCTGGGCGCGCCGCGGCGGCGATATCGCAAAACGATCAGTCTGTTTTGCGCGCCAGCGGCATGAAGCGACGGTGAAGACGGGTTAGCTCTGGGTGCAGCAAGCCATAAGGAGCCCGCAAGCCATGAGCTGGAACCCCGCGCTCGACCCGCATTGCCCGATCGGTGACGAGGTCGATCTGATCGAGACGGTCGTCATCCCGCGTGCGCGCGATCTGGGTGAGTTCGAGGTGCGCCGCGCGCTGCCCTCGTCGAAGCGCCAGATGGTCGGACCGTTCATCTTCTTCGACCAGATGGGCCCGGTCGAGTTTCTGACCGACAAAGGCATCGATGTCCGGCCGCACCCGCATATCGGCCTCGCCACCGTGACCTATCTGTTCCAGGGCGCGATCCACCACCGCGACAGCCTCGGCACCTCGATGGAAATCGCGCCGGGTGCGGTGAACTGGATGATCGCTGGCCGCGGCATCACCCATTCCGAGCGGACGCGCGCCGCCGACCGCGGCACGCCCAGCCATCCGCTCTTTGGCATCCAGACCTGGGTCGCGCTGCCCGATGCGCACGAAGACACCGACCCGGGCTTCGAGCATCAGCCGAAGGACGCTCTGCCGGTGATCGAGGGGGAGGGCAAGCATCTGCGCCTGATCCTGGGCAAGGCCTATGGCAGCGAGGCGCCTGTGAAGACCTTCTCGGAGATGTTCTACGGCGACGCGCTGCTGGAGGCCGGCACCGCACTGCCCATGCCCGACGATCACGAGGATCGCGCGGTCTATGTGCTCGACGGCAGGGTCGAGGTGGCGGGTCAGACCTGGGAGGCCGGTCGTATGCTGATTTTCCGCCCCGGCGACCGGGTGTCGATCAAGGCGCTCACGGCGGCGCGGCTGATGATCCTCGGTGGCGAGACGATGGGCGGGCCACGTCACATCTGGTGGAACTTCGTCGCCTCCAGCAAGGATCGGATCGAGGCTGCAAAGGAGGCGTGGCGCGCGGGCGACTGGGCCCATGGGCGGTTCCAGCTTCCGCCAGATGATAATGCCGAGTTCATCCCCCTGCCGGAGCGCTGAGGATGCTGCCATGGTCCCGCCCGCTTCCTGAGCGGTCTTCTCCGCACTGCCGACATAGTGTCGACGTAGCGACGCGTTCGGGGCAATCTGGGGGATGTCCATGGCGGCGCAGCGCCGCGGCAGCTCAAGCGTAGCCCTTGCACTGGGATTAACGCTTACCGTGTTCGTCACGTTGCTCGCCTCGCTCCTGGTGGCTCAGATCCACCGCGAGGCGGCCGAAGAGCGTGCGCGTGAGATCGGCGAGCGGTTGTCGCTGCAACTGGTCAATGCAGAGCGTGAGCTGGGCGCCATCGCGGCCCATATAGCCACGATGGACACGCTCGACCCTGCACGCTTCGCCGACTTCTATGACGCGCTAAGCGGCAGACGCATGCTGAGCGGGCCGCGAGCCTTTGTCTTCATGCTCCCCGTGCGCGACGATGAATTGGCGTTGCTCGAACGCAGGATCGAGATCGCAGGGCCGGCCTATGCCTCGGTCGACTACCCTGCGATGCCAGATCTCTCGCAGGCCGAACCGGGCGAGGTTCACTACCCCATCGTGCTGGTCGAACCGGCGGGCGCACGCGAGCGTCTGTTCGGCTTTGACCTCGTCCGTGCCCGGATGCGCCGCGACACCGCCGAGCGGGCGCTCGCCACAGGCGGTCTGGCGCTGTCGGATCCGGTGCTGCTGGGCCAGCCCGCGACGGCATTGCCCTTTACCGTAATGCTCGTCCTGCCGGTCAGCCTCTCCGAGGCACTCATCCGCGATCTGGGGATGAGCGTCGATGCCGGGCTGGTTGCTGCGTCAATCGACCCGCAGCCGCTTCTCCGCTCCATCGTCAGTCGCCCGAATAGCGGCGTTGACGCGCTGATGCTCTCGATGACCGGGGCGGAGGGTGTCTCGACGGTGCGCCGCGAAGACGTGTTGCCAAACCAGCCGCGGCGCCTGCTCCGCTCCAGCCACAGCGTGGTGGTGGGCGATATCCCGCTCGCCGACCGGGCCCTGACGCTGATGGTCGAGGGGAGCGTCGGTTATAACCGCTTCGAGCTTTTCGGGCTGATCGCGGTTATCGCCTTTGGCGCGATGTCGACGCTGATCGCCGTTCTGCTGACCCAGCGTGCCGATCGCGAGCGGGCGCTGGTCGAAAGCGAGCTAGCCCGCAAGCGCGCCGCCCTCGAGCGCGCCGCCAGCAGCGCCCAGGAGACGCAGCATCTGGAGAGCCTGGGCCGCCTCGTCGGGGGCGTGGCGCATGACTTCAACAACCTGATGACCGTGATCCTCGGCAATCTGGAATTTCTGCGCGAAGAACCGCTTCAGTCGAGCCGCGACGGGCTGGTGGACGAGGCGATCCGCGCCACCGAGCGGGGCCGTGCGCTCACCGCGCAATTGCTCGCCTTCGGAAGGCGGGCGCAGCTTGATCCGAAACCGGTCGATCTTTCGGCGGTGCTGCACGACGCCGGCCGCAGCATCGGGCGCATCCTGCCGGACAACGTCGCCTTGACCGTCGAGCCGCCGGCGGGTCTGTGGCCGGTCACGGTGGATCGCAACCAGCTGGACAACGCGATCCTCAACCTTGTGCTGAACGCCCGTGACGCCATGGCGGACGGCGGTACGATCACGCTTTCGGCCGCCAATCTGAATTTCGGTGGCAATGGCGGTAACGGGGCGACCGCCGATCTGCCACCGGGACGGTATGTGATGCTCGCGGTGACGGATACGGGCCATGGCATGGAGCCAGCGACGGTCAATCAGGCCTTCGAGCCGTTCTTCACCACCAAAACCGTCGGTGAAGGGTCCGGGCTTGGCCTTTCGATGGTCTTTGGCTTTGCTAAGCAGTCCGGCGGGACCGCCCGCATCACATCGACGCTCAGCGTTGGGACCTCGGTGAAACTCTTCTTCCCGGTGACGGCGGTGGCCGCGCCACCAACGGTTCCGGCGCCCTCGGCCGAGGGGCTCGCGGTCACGGGTGTCGAGTATGAGCCGGCGCCGTCGTCCCCATCGCCATCGGCGCAGGATTTAGGTTCTAACCAGGCGATGCCTGCGGCGTCTGGCTCTTTCGCCCTGCATTCCGATGGGGCCGTCCTTCACGCAGGCGATCCTCGGCCTTCTGCGGCGCCGGATGCCTATGCATCGACCGTGGCGCCGGTGCGTCGCACGATCATGGTGGTCGAAGATGACCCCGCCGTGCGCCGCCTGATCGCGGCCCGCCTGCGCGGTGCCGGTTACTCCGTCAGCACCGCGCCGAACGGCGATGCTGCGTTGCAGATCATCGAAGACGAACCTGACCGGCACATCGACCTGCTGCTGACCGACATCGCCATGCCGGGCCGCTTGCAGGGCCCCGATCTCGCCCGACGGCTCGCAACCCTGCTGCCACAGACGCGCATCGTGTTCCTCTCGGGCTATCCGCGCGAGATGACGCTGAGCGCGCATGAGGACATCGCGGCCTTCAGAGTGCTCTCCAAGCCAATCAACGGTGAGGATCTGCTGCGCGCGGTCGCCGAGAACCTCGCTAACCCGGCGCTCTGAGGAAGCGCCGCCCCCTCAAGCCGCAATCAGCTCGCCGAGTGCCGCGGCGATCGCCCGGCCGCGCGGCTCGGATGGGTCGGTCACGTCCCGGGGGACGTGGACAAACATCACCGAGACACCCGGCGCACGCAGGATGGATGCCGCCGCCCAAAAAGTCGTGTCACAGACATAACGCCCGGCATCGCACGAGGTGAAGGTGGCGAGGCCACGCCGTCGGAACGGTGCCGGCATCGGTCCCTGCGTTGGCGTCGAGACACCGCGGCGCCAGGGGGCGAGGGGGCCCGGGCGCGCATGGCGCTCGAGCCGCAGGGCCGACCCCGACCACTCGCCGGTCATCACGATGCGACGAAGCGCGCCGCGACGCTGTCGGGCGATCAGATCGCCGATAGCCGCGGCCGCCCGGGCATGATCGACCGGCAGCGACACGTGGTGGACCCGCCGCTTGAGCGGGCCCCGCAACCCGGCATAAGCGGCCCGTGCGAGGATGTGGCTCGCGTTCACCGAGCGGCCGCCGAAGGGGTCGAAACTGGTCAGCAGAACTTGCGTCATCCCGCGACACTGGCACAGGCTGGACTGACCCGGAAGCCGCAGCCCGCCGCCCCTCCGGCCCAAGACCGGAGGCCGCGCCATGGCCGCAGACAATCCCGAGACCACCGTGCATCCCGACCCAGAGACCGCCCCTGGCACCCGGATCGCCCATATTGCGATCAGCCATCACCGCCTGCCGCTCGATCCACCCTTCCGCGCCTCGTGGGACGGGCGGGCGCGCCGATCCTTCGATGCCACCATCGTGCGGATCACCGATCGCGAGGGCCGGGTCGGCATCGGCTCGGGTGATCTTTGCCTCGGTTTCGAGGGGCACGAGGATCTGTTCATCGGACAGGATGCGCGCGCGCATGAGCGCCATGCCAGGGTGCTCGACCATATCGCCTTCCACTATGGCCGCTGCTGGCCGGTCGACCTCGCGCTCTGGGATCTCGCGGGCAAGATTGCCGGCGCACCGGTCTGGCGCCTGCTCGGCGGCAAGACCGGGCGTCTGCCGCTCTATGCCTCGACGGGAGTTCTGCGCGATAGGGCCGCGATGGCCGAGACGGCAGAGGCCATCGCCAATGCCGGGTTCGGCGCGATGAAGATCCGGCTAAGCTCGACCGAGGCGGGCCGCGCGGGGCTCGACGAAGACATCGCCGCCATCGACGCGGTGCGTGCGCGCGTCGGCAACCGGCTGCGATTGATGGTCGATGCCAATCAGGGTTGGCGCATGCCCTGGGACACGGCGCCGCCCTGGTCGATGAAGGATGCACTCGCCGCCGCGAAGGCGCTGACGCCGCTCGACATCTTTTGGCTGGAAGAGCCGCTGGATCGGCATGATCTCGCGGGCATGGCGGCGTTGAGGGCGGCGAGCCCGATCCGTATCGCGGGCGGCGAGATGACCCGCGAGCTGGCGAGCCTCGACCGGCTGATCGAGGCGCGGGCGCTGGATATCCTGCAGCCGGACGCCGCGCTGACCGGCGGCATCACCGGTCTGAGACGCCTGATCGCAGCGGCAGGGGCCGCTGGTCTCGGCTTCACGCCCCATAGCTGGACCAACGGTATCGGCGTCGCCGCCAACGCCCATCTGATCGCCGGCTGCGGCACCGGGGCAGGCCCAATGCTGCCGCTCGAATGGCCGTTCGATCCGCCCGAATGGTCGCCCGCCCGCCGGGACTTTCCGCTTGCGACCCCGCTGGAGGCGGAGGGGGGCATGCTCGATCTCGGCGAGGCACCCGGTCTCGGCCTGACGCTCGATGAAGACCGCCTCACCGAGACCCTGATCGCGCCCTGACCAGACAGACTGAGCACACAGACTTACCACCCGGAGAGGTGATTGCCTGCCGAGCCTGGCCGGGACCCGCGGCGTTCGCACCCAGCGCTCATCTCGCGCCGGGTGACGTGTCGTCCAACGAGAGGACTCGTGAGCCGTTATTCGGCGCCGGCCGGTACTTGTCGATCACCGGGTCTGCGACGCATTGGACCGCAAGGGCAGGGCAGGGCGGGGTCGAACAGGCCTCCCGCCCGCCACGCGGTGCCGGCAAAACGAGTATCGCGGCGACCAGCCGCTACTCCGCTTACTTCACCGTCACCGTGATCGGGTCCGACATCACCGGCGGATCATGCGGGATATGCGCGAAATCCCCCAGCACCAGCTGCAGCGTATGCGTGCCGGTCGGCAGATCCATCGTGGTCTGTGTCTGCCCACCACCGAAATGCACGGAGTTATCGGTGGCCGGAATGCCGAACTCCATATCCTCGTCTGTCAGCTCGTAATTGATGAGCAGATGGTGATGCCCGGTATTCTCAACCTCGATACCCGCCGGCGCCACGCCCATCCCGTCGAGGCCAAAGACGATGGTCACAGGTCCCGTGATGGTGTCGCCGTTCTTGATGTTGACGATGTAGACACGGGCACCGTCGGGCGAGGGCGTCTCGCCGGCAATGGCACCGGTTGGCGCGAGCGGCGCCATCAGCAAGAGGGCGGGCGCGAGGCTGGCGGCCAGTGCTGCGCGGCTAAAGGTGATCATGGCTGTGTCCTCCTGACGTACCGACCGAACTCACGCGGTCTTCGCCCAAGAGAATAGCGCCCGTTGGCCGCGTACAAATGCCCGCAATTGCGACCAAACCTTTGCGCTCCCCTGGACAGAGCTTTGGCGCAGGCTTGCAGGCTGTCGCGTTCTGCCGGCGCAACGCGCGATGCCCGCTGTCGCCTGCGGCCTTTACGGGGCCGGTCCGACCACCTTAGCCTTAGGTCCATGACCCGTTCTGACAAAGCGCCCCCAGACCCGATGCCGCCGATTGGGGCCGACGGTCGCTCCTGGCACGACATGGGCGGCCTGCCCGGCGACGAGATCGACCGTTCCGAGCACGACTTCGCGCTGTGGGAGAAACGGGTGGATGCGCTGATGGTCCTGCTCTCGACCAGGGGGCACTTCACCGTGGACGGCCTGCGCCGCGCCCTTGAAAGCCTCGGCCCCGGTGCCTTCGAGACGATGAGCTATTACGAGCGCTGGATCGCCGCGGTCACGCAGAACATGGTCGAGACCGGCGCGATCACCATCGAGGAACTCGACAGCCGGATGGAAGCGGTCGCAGCCCGCGGCGACACCTATGGCGCGGCGCAAGCCCCGCCAAGAGAGGACTGAGCCCATGCCGGTCGCCACGCCAGAGACATCCCCCCGAACGGGGCCCGGAACTGAACCCGAAACTGCGCCAGGAGCATCGCCGCCGCCCACGCTGAGCGCCGATACGATGTATGCTGTGGCGCCGCATTTCTCGGGCGCGCTGGCACGGAAACAGGCGGTCATCATCGACGCGGTCGGCCCGGCACTGGATGTCACGCTGGCACGCTACGAGCTCAACACGCCGCTCCGTGCCGCGCATTTCCTCGCCCAGACCTGCCATGAAAGCGCGGGCTTTCGCACGACCGAGGAGTTTGCCAGCGGCGCCGCCTATGAAGGGCGCGCCGATCTTGGCAACACGCAGCCGGGCGACGGCAGACGCTACAAGGGGCGTGGGTTGATCCAACTGACCGGGCGCGCGAATTACCGCGCATTCGGCGCGAAGATGGGCCTGCCGCTGGAGGCCGAGCCCGAGCGCGCGGCCGAGCCGGTGCTCTCGCTCGCGGTGGCCTGCGAGTACTGGAACCACCGGCGCATCAGCGCCATGGCCGACGCGGACGACTTGCGCGCCGTCACCCGTGCCATCAACGGCGGCTATAATGGGCTGGAGGACAGGGCCGCCAAGCTGGTGCGCGCCAAGGCGGTGCTTGGTATCGACGCGACGGTGCTGGCGGCGGCGGCTGATGCGGTAGCGACGCCGGTGCTGCGCCCGGGCGACAGCGGGCCCGCGGTCCGCCGTTTGCAGCGCGCGCTCGTCGCCGCGGGCGAAAGGCTCAGCACCGATGCCATCTTTGGCCGGGGGACCGAGGCTGCGCTTAGGCGCGTGCAGGCCAGTCTGGGCATCGAGCGTGATGGCATCGCGGGCCCGCAGACCTGGAAGGCGCTGGCCGACAGGGAGACAGCGGATGTCTGACACCGATGCGTCTTTGTCGGCCGTAGCGCTCGCGGAAATCGCGACGCCCCCGGTCGCACCGCCCTATCCGGTCGACCACCACCGTTTTCAGCCGGGCGACCGCGTCAGGGTGCGGAACGGCCGTGCCCCCGGCCATATCCGCACGCCGTTTTATGTGCGCGGCTGCATCGGTCGGGTTGAGCGCATCTGCGGCGCCTTCGCCGACCCGCAGGAGCTCGCTTATCATCGTCCGGGCCTGCCGGCGCTGCCGCTCTACCGCGTCCGCTTTACCATGGCGGCGATCTGGGGTGCGCGGGCCGAGGCGCCGGGCGACACGGTGGACGTCGAGCTTTACGAGACCTGGCTTGAGGAGGTCGTCGATGCCGCATGATCACGATCATCAGCATGGGCATGGCCTCAGTCCATCGGGCCATCCTTACCGCGCCGACGATGACGTGGCTCTGACCCATTGGCAGATCATGGAAATCGCGCTTCGCGAGCTGATCGTCGAGAAGGGCATCGCGACCGAGGCCGAGATCGCCGCCACGATCCAGACCATGGATGCGCGGAGCCCGGCCCTCGGCGCCCGCGTCGTCGCCCGTGCCTGGACCGATCCCGCCTTCAAGGAGCGGCTGCTTGCCGATGGCTCCGCCGCTTGTCAGGAGCTCGGGATCGAGCCCGGGATCCTCAAGCTCGTCGTCGTCGAGAACACCGCCGAGACGCATAACCTCGTCGTCTGCACGCTCTGCTCATGCTACCCGCGCAACCTGCTGGGACTGCCGCCCGACTGGTACAAGAGCCGCGCCTACCGTTCGCGTACGGTGTCCGAACCACGCGCGGTGCTGGCCGAGTTCGGCCTTACCCTGCCCGCGGGCACCCGTGTTGCCGTGCACGACAGCACGGCCGACATGCGTTATCTCGTGCTGCCGCGCCGGCCTGATGGCACCGAGGGCTGGGAGGAGGCCCGTCTCGCGGCACTCGTCGGTCGCGATGCGATGATCGGCACCGCTTTCGCGACCGATCCGGGCGGCGACACGGACGCAGCCCTCGGCTGACAGACGGGGCCGGCCTTAGGGCGAGACACCGCTGAAAGGATCGCGGCAAGCCGGCCTTGCAACCGTCGCGATTGCCGCGCCGGGGCTGGCGTGGCAGAGCCACATCATGACCACACGCGCCACAGGATCCGCGACGGGCGCGCTGATGCGCCTCGCCGCGCCGATCATGCGCCTCGCACCCGAGACGCGTGGCGCTCTTGGCATGGTGGTCGCGACCTTTTTCTTCATCACCATGGACAGTTTCGCCAAGGACCTTGGCGAGCATCTGCCGCCGATGATGGTCGTCTGGGCTCGCTATGTGAGCCAGAGCGTCCTGATCGCGATCTGCCTGGCACCGTCGCTCCGCCGCCATCTGGCGACGCGCGCGCCCGGGCAACAGGCCCTGCGGGGGGCCTTGCTCTTCACGGTCACGGCACTCTTTTTCAGCGCGCTCGCGCATCTCCCGCTGGCCGAGGCGATCGCCCTCGTGCAACTCGCCCCGCTCATGATCACCGCTCTCGCCGCGCTCATCCTGCGCGAGACGGTGGGCCCACGGCGGTGGGTCGCGGTGGCGCTCGGCCTCATGGGGGCGCTCCTGATCGTACGCCCCGGTCTCGGCGTGTTCCATCCGGCCGCCCTGTTCGCCATCGCGGCCGCCTTTTGCTTTGCCCTGTTCCAGATCCTGACCCGCATCTTGGCGGGGCGCGACGGGGTCTGGACGACGATGCTCTGGACTTCGCTCGTCGGCGCCGCCATGGCGAGCGCCGCGCTGCCTTGGGTCTGGGTCACGCCCCCGGTCGAGGCACTGCCGGGCATGGTGCTGATCGGTCTCGCGGGGCTGATCGGCCATGTGATCTTTGTCTGGGCAGCGGCGCAGGTGCCGGCATCGGTGCTCGCGCCCTTCAATTACAGCTCGCTCGTCTGGGCGACGCTGTCCGGCCTTGTGATCTTCGGCGAGGTGCCGGCGCTGCTCACCCTCATCGGCGCGGGCGTAATCGTGGGCGCTGGGCTCTATGTATGGCAGCGGGAACGGCAGCTCTCCGCGCCCGCGTCCAAGGCATGATCGCAGGCCAGCACCGATGACCCAGAGCGACATCGCCAGCGACACGGTCAGCGAGCAGGCCTCCGGAACACGGGTCACCGAACCACGGGCCATGCCCACGCCCTTCGCGCTCAAGCCCGAGGCTTTTGGTGAACGTCTCAGGCGTCATCTCAGCTTGCTGATGCGCCTCGCCTGGCCGGTGATGCTGTCGCGCGCGGGTATCCTGTTGATGGCCTTCGCCGATATCGCGATGCTCGGTCACTTCGCCGTTGGCGCGGCTGGCGAGATGACCCTCGGCCTGGCCGTCTTCGTGCCGGTGATCGTGTTCACCATCGGGTTGGCTTCGGGCTCGGTCCCGGTGATCGCCCAGGCCCACGGCCGCGGCGACCGGCGCGAGACCGGACGCGCCTGGCGGCGCGCCATGATCTTTGCAACCGTCGCCTCGACCATCGGCGCGGTGATCGTGGCCTTTGGCGGCGCGCTGCTTGGCGCTGTGGGGCAGACGCCCGAGATGGCCACCGCCGGTGGCCGCGTCGCCCTGATGCTGGCGCCGGGGGTGGTCGCTCAGGTGCTATTTGCGATCTGCGCCTTCTATCTCGAGGCCACGAACCGCCCGCTCCCCGCGCTTTGGGTCATGGCTGGCGTCAACATCGCCAATGTCGCGCTGAACGCGGTGCTGATCGACGGTGGGTTCGGGCTCGACGCGATGGGCGCTCCGGGTGCGGCGCTCGCCACGACGATCGTCCGCTGGGGGGCCGTAATCGCCATGATGACGGTGATCCTGACCCAGCACGACGCGCTCGGCGCAGGCGTGCTCGATGCGCGCATCGAGGGTCAGAAGCGCGCTTCGTTCTGGGGCCCCGGCGGTTGGCGAGCAGGCGCGATGATGCGGCGGCTTGGCCTTTCGGCGGGTCTCTCAAACGGGTTTGAGACGGCGGGCTTCGCGGCACTCAGCCTGATCGCCGGCCAGCTCGGCCGCCTGCCGCTCGATGCCTATGGCATCAGCCACAACATCGTCTCGACGATCTTCATGGTCGGACTTGGCCTCGCCATCGCGACCGGGGTGCGCGTCGGCCAGGAGACCGGCCGCGGGCAGCCGCATGAGGCCGCGTTCGCGGGCTGGGTGGGGGTCGGCGCGTCGCTCCTGGTCATGGGCAGCATCGCGCTCGCCGTCTTCGCCGCGCGCCCGGCGATCGTTGCGATCTATACCGGCGATCCGGAACTGGCGGCGGCGACCATCGCCCTGCTGGCGTTCTCGGTGCTGATCTTCGTGCCCGATTGCTTGCAGGTGGTTGTGGGTCAGGCGCTCCGCGCGCTTGGCGATGCCTGGGTGGCGATCGCGATCTACGCCCTCGCCTTTGCGGTCCTGCTGATCCCGCTCGGCTATTGGCTCGCCACCGCGGCCGGCATGGGTGTCGCGGGCCTCGCCCTCGCCATCACCGTGACCTGTCTGCTGGCCTTCGTGCTTTTGTCCTGGCGCTTCAGGGTGCTGACACGGCGTAACACCAGCCCATGAGCGCCGCGAGAACAGGCGCCCCTGCGAGCACCGCGGATGCCGCGCCAAGGACCGTAGAGGCGACACGCAAGGCGCGCCCGGGGCTAGTGATGCGGAGCGCGTCCTGGCTCGCCTATGCGCTGGTGCCCTTCATGGAGGTTATCACCCGACCCTTTGGCCTTTGGTCGACTGTTGGGGTCTTTGGGCGTCTCGGCGGGCTCGTCGGCCCGCTGGTGCCGCAGCTCAGGGCGCGGATCGACGGCAATCTCGACCTTATCCACCCTGACTGGCCGATGGAGCGGCGACGTCGCCTGATTGCCGACTGCACCGATCACTTCTCGCGGCTGGTCGTCGAGTACCTGCATCTGCGCCGCTTCGTATGGCAGGTGACGCTCGAGGTGGACGGCATGCACCATCTGGAGGCCGCAGCCGCCGAGGGGCGCGGTGTGCTGATCGTCACCGCACACTACGGGAATTGGGAGGCGATCCGGGTCGCCTGCCTTCGCGCGGGCCTGCCCTCGGGGATCATCTATCGGCCCTTCAACAACCGCTATATCGACGATCATACCCTGGGGCTGATCGTCGATGCCGGCACGCCGGTGATGCAAAAGGGGCCGAAGGGTCTGCGGAGCCTGGCGCGGCATCTCTCACGGGGGGGGCGCGCGCTGCTGCTCGCCGATCAACGCACGAGCCATGCGCCGCAGATCCCGTTTCTGGGCCATCCTGCCGAGACCTTGACCGTGGCGCCGGCGCTCGCTCAGCGGACTGGGGCGCTCCTCGTCACGGCGCGGGCGCGGCGGCTGGATCGGCGGGGCCGGTTTCATGTGCGCATCGAGGCGCCGCTGCCGGACGGGGCACCGGAAGACCAGATGAGGGAGGTCAATCGCCGGATCGGCGCCTGGATCGCGGAAGACCCGTCGCAGTGGTTCTGGCTGCACCACCGCTGGAAGCTCTCGAAAAAGCGCGGCCGGCGTGCGGCCGCAGGCCCTCGACGTCGCACCGCCCCAGCGGCCAGACGCGACGACCCGCACGCCTGACCAAACGGAATCGCGGCTGGTCGCCGCGATGCGTTTTACGCTGTCGCTACCACCGGGATCAGGCGAGCGTGCCCGCCACCGCTCGGACGCCCCCAACGGAACGCGCGCGAGGGACCACCACCGGTGCACACGGCTTGATCCCGCGCTGTTCGTCGCCTCAGCCGCCGGCGCCGGGTGTCGCCACTTCGAAGGCGCTGATGGCCAGTACGCGGCCATGGCCGCCGCCGCCCTGCGCCCAGACCGCGATCCCCTCGCCCGGTCCCGGGCTCGGCAGGGTCAGCAACGCGCCCGGCGCCTCGCCGACAGTGCCTAGGCGCGCGAAATCCTGCACGACGTTGTGATACTCGATCGTGCGGCCGGCATTCTCGCCCCGCTTGATCGCAACGCCTGCCTTTTGCAGGTAGCGCGCCATCCAGATCACGGCGTCATTCGGCAGACCGTCGAGCTCGGCCATCACCATCGACCCACCCTTCAGGTCGATGCGTCCGCCGCTTTGCGCGCGTTTGGCGACCGTGATCGCATCCTCCACCTCGACCGCGCGGTTGCCTTGCACCGGCAGATCGCCACCCACCACCATCTGCGGCGTGTAGACGACCCGCGCGCCCCAGCTGTCGCGATAGGCGTATTGACGGTGGCTGAAACGGGCGTCAGCGAAGGTGTCGCGCCAGCCGAGATAATCCCAATAGTCGACATGGAACGAGAGGGCGACGACGCCCGGCTGTTCGGCCACATCGCCGAGGATCCGGTCTGCCGGCGGGCACGAGCTGCACCCCTGGCTGGTGAAGAGCTCGACAAGCACGCCATCGGCCGCCGCGGTTCCGGGCGCCGAAACCATGCCGGCGAGCGCGAGGGCAATCCCCGCGCCGCCCATTCGCACCCGCGTCAGCACGGCCGACCGGCGGGCTGCGGGGGTGCAATGGCTGGCTTTCTCCGCGCGCCGGGCGTGACCGCGGGACATGATCGACTGTGTTTTCATGCCATCCTACATGGCGCTAACGGGCGAGTCGGACCAGTCGCTGGATGGCTGTGAGCGGACACGACCGCGCGCGCTGTTGTGACCGCGCGCGACGAAAACGCGAACCCGTTGTCAACAAACCACGATAACGCGCAGCGTATCCCGGGCGGCCCGGTGCCGCGAACAGCGCGGTACCGGACCGGGTTTCCGTCTCTTCCGTTGCTCAGGCCACGGCTCAGGCTAAGGCTATGGCTATGGCTCGGGCCACAGTTCAGGCCACCTCCACCTGGCGCAGGAGCTGCTCGGTCCGCGCGGCCTCCAGCCGGTTGTGCCATTCACCCTGCTCATGCTCGTCGCGCAGCACCTTGGCGAGGTTGAAGGCCGAGGCGGTGATGTACAGCATGCCCATGGTGAGGAAAGCCTGGAAGGTCAGGCTGATGTCGGCCTGCCAGATGCCGATGGACAGGATCGAGCCGGCCACGGCGAAGTTCGCCCAGCAGTAGTAGGCCCATGCTTTTGAATGCGTCTGCATCAGTCGTCTCCCTTGGGATCGCGGGTATCGGTGGTGGTCACGGTCGTGGTTGTGGTCGTCGTCTTGGCCGGCGGGGCGTCGGTTGCGGCGGGCGCATCGCCGCGCAGCCGCGCAAGCACCGCGGCGCGCCGGGCAGAAGCAGCGGTCGCCACCCCCGCATCGGCCAGGCGCCGGTCGAGATCGTCGCCTGCATCGAGGACGTCGCCCTCCAGCGCCCTCGCCATGTCGTCGGCAACCTGCTCGTTCTCGCCGAGATGCGCAGCCAGGCTCTCGGCCTCGGCCAGCGCGCTTTTCCGAGGCACAGACCCCGGCGCCAGTCGTTGTCCGACACCCCGCGCGAGGCGCCCGGCCTGCGCGCTGCGCAGATCGCCGGCGAGTTTTCGGATGCGCCGTTCGGCCGCCGTCAGCCGGCTCCGCAAAGTGGTGATGCGCTCGTCCAGACTGCGTTCGCCAGCGCGGGCCTGTTCGACCTCCTCCTCCAGATCGGCGATCCGGCCGGCCAGTTCCTCGACCAGCGCCCCGCTGTCAGCGCTGCTGTGTGCCAGGGCAGTGCGGGCCTCCTCTTCGCGCCGGGCGATCTCGGCCAGCGCCGTCTCCCGTCTCCGGGTCTCGGCCTTTTGCCGTGCGAGGAGCGTCGCCAGCGCGTGCCGGCCCCGGGCAAGATCCGCGTTGGCATCGCGCAGATGCTGGGCCAACAGGCGCGGTGCCTCGGCCGAGATCAGCCCCTCCTCCATCTCGGCGGCGTTGGCGCGCATCAGCGTGCGCAGAGTTCGTAGCATCCTCACCTCCATTCGCGAACAGCGTTCAAAATTCTTCTGCGCGAAGCAGATTTGTGAACGACGTTCAAAATCAGATAGGCGATTCTCGAACGATGTTCAATATTGTAGAGGTGATTGAAGGATTCCCGCGGCTCGCGTCACGCACGTCGGACGACGAGGACAACGACGAAGACCGCGCCCACGGCGCCGATGACGTTGCCGAGGGGCAGCTCCTGCGGCGCCAGCAGCGTGCGTGCCGCGATGTCCCCGAGCAGCATCAGTATCGCGCCGATCCCTGCACAGATCAGCGTCAGGGGTCCGTGCAGGGGCCCGACCAAGGCCCGGCCGAGATGCGGCACCATCAAACCGACAAAGCCGATGACGCCCGACAGGGCCACGAAGCTCGCCGTCGCGAAGGCGGCGGCGATGAAGACGATGACCCGAGTGCGCCGAGGCGAGACACCGAGGCTCTCGGCAGCGTCATCCCCCGCCAGAAGCGCATCCAGCGCATGGCGCAGTACCAGCGCGGTCGCCATGATCACGAACAGCCCGCCGGTCGCGAAGCCCAGATTGTCCCATCGCGCGAGACCGAGACCGCCGAGGCTCCAGAAAAACACCGAATGCGCGGCTCCCTGGTCGCTGGAGAAGATGAGGAAATTGGTCAGCGCCGCCAACAGGAATGAGACCGCGAGCCCAGCCAGGATCAACCGCTCGGGACCGCCGATGCCCGCGCGCGCGACCAGCAGCAGCACGCTCGCCGCCGAGGCCAGACCGCCGACAAAGGCCGCCACCGGCAGTGTCCAGATGCCGAGGACATCGCCGCTGACCGTGATCACGAAGACCGCCCCGGCCGCCGCACCGGAGGAGAGACCGAACAGGAACGGATCGGCCAGATCGTTGCGCGTGGTCGATTGCAACAGCATCCCCACCACGGCGAGCCCCGCGCCGACAATCGCGGCCAGGATCGCCCGCGGCGCCCTCAACTCCAGCACAATGCGCGAGATCGGGCCTTCGGTTGCCTCAAACCCGAGCGCCCCGGCCGCCGGGCCGATCACCGCCTCCACAAGGATCGCGGCCACGTCGGCAGAGGGCAACCAGGCCGAGCCGAGCGCGACGGAGGCAAGGAGCGACCCGTCCAGCAGAACCGTGATCCCGGCCGCGATCATCAGACGGCGCGCCAACGGCACGCCCGCCGGGATCAGATGGCCGGGGTCGGTCGCCATCACCATCGCCGCCAGGATCTTGCGGATCGCCTCGATATTCGCAGGGCCTGGTGTGGGCTCGGCATAACGCGGCGCCACGAAACGCTCGTTCTTCACGGCGTCGGTCTCGCCCATCGCGGGATGCGCCTTGAGGAAATCGAGCAGCTCAAGATGCCCCGAGCCGTTCTGGTAATCGATCAGCACGAGGAATTCAGGGTTCCGCTCGGCGACGGTCTCCCAAGACGTGCGACCCCAGCTCGTCTCGAAATTGTCGAGGATGTTTCGCCCGCCCGCAGCGTCGATCATCGCTGTCGGGATGGCGAAGCGCCCAGCGGTGAAGGGCTGATCGTCGACGCTGTCTTACAGGCAAACCCGCGGCGCGAGCCCGTCGCCAATCGAGGCCTGGATCGCCGCCAACTCCTCGCGCCAGCCACTGACCAGCGCCTCGGCCTCCGCCTCCTTATCGATGATCTGCCCGAGCTTCAGCATGTCGCCGACAACAATTCCATGGACGCTGACGGCACCTCGCCGTCCAGGTGCACGCAGCTTTCGCTAGGCTCCGGACCGATTGATCAGGTAGTCGAGGTGTGCTTCACGGCTTGGAAAACGAGCGGTGTCATGAGCAGTCTCTTCTGGCTGAGCGAGGCGCAGATGACGCGTCTCGAGCCCGTCTTTCCAAGGTCCCACGGCAAGCCTCGGATCGACGGTCGGCCTGTGTTGAGCGGGATAATCTTCATCAACCGCAATGGCTTGCGCTGGTGTGGTGCGCCCCGGGAGTTCCCCGGGAGTACGGTCC
>JBCCJI010000044.1:0-20148 GCA_039027855.1 Pseudomonadota bacterium
ATGCCCCCCATCATCGTCACTTCGCGGCTGGGCATTCCTTTCGCTTCGATCGTCGGCCTCCCCGCTCGACCCCACCCCCCCGGGCCCCCCCCCCCCCCCCCCCGCCCGCCCCCCCCCCCCACAGGATCGAGGGTACCGACATCCTGCTGCATGCAGCCGTTGCCCTTGCGGCGTTCTTCCAGACGGTGACGGGCGTCGGTTTCGGCATGATCGCGGGGCCGGTGATCCTCATCCTGCTGAACGACCCGTCGGCGATCCTGGTCTCCACCATGATGAGCTGGCTGATTGCGGTGCTGCTGGCGCCAGCGCTGGTGCGGGGCTGTGACGTCGCCATGCTGCGGCGGCTGGGTCTCGGCGCGCTGATCGGCCTGCCGGCGGGGCTGGCGCTGTTGGTGCTGTCGGATGTCGCCATGCTGAAGCTGCTGGCGGGCGTCACCATCAGCGTCGCCACTGGGCTGATGATGTTCGGCGCGCCCGGCATCGGCCGTCCCGGGCGTGGGCTGGATCTCGCCGCCGGCGCGCTTGGCGGTCTGTTCGGCGGCGCGCTCGCCATGCCGGGCCCGACACCGGCGATCCGCATGGGCAGCCTCGGCTACGACAAAATCGCTCTGCGGAGCACCATGGTGACCTTCTTCGTCGTGGTCTGGCCCGTGATCCTCGCCGGGCAGGTCATGACGGCAGGCATTGCGGCACCGGTCGCCTGGTATGCGCTCAGCCTCGTGCCGGCGACGCTGGTCGGGCTCGTGATCGGCCAGATCGCCACGACACGGGTAAGCGAGCTGTTCTTCCGCCGCCTGGTGCTCGCCTTCCTCGGCGCGACCGCGTTCAGCCTGATCGCCTCGTTCGTGGCAGATCTCTCGGGCATCGGGCTTGCGCCATGATCCTGGATCGGCTCGCCGCCCTGCCCCGTGTGGAGATGGGCCGCAGCCCGACCCCGCTGGAGCGGCTGGACCGGATAAGCGCGGAGACCGGCGGCGCCACCCTTTGGGCTAAGCGCGATGACCTGAATGACCTTGCCTTTGGTGGGAACAAAGTGCGCCAACTGGAATACTATTTCGGCGCCGCCCGGGCCGAGGGCGCCGATACCGTGCTGATCACCGGGGCGGTGCAATCGAATTACTGCCGGCTGACCGCTGCCTTCGCCGCGCGCCTCGGCATGGCCTGCCACATCCAGCAGGAAGAGCGGGTGGTGGGTGCCGACCCAACCTATCGCCAGTCGGGCAACGTTCTGCTCCAACGGCTGCTCGGTGCGTGTCTGCACAGCTATCCATCGGGTGAGGACGAAAGCGGCGCCGACGCCAACCTGGAGCGTATCGCGGCCGGTTTGCGCGCCGAGGGGCATCGGCCCTATGTCATCCATCTCGCACCCGGCCATCCGCCGCTGGGCGCGCTCGGCTATATCCACGCCGCGGCCGAAGTGCTGGCGGAGGCCGAGGCGCGCGCCCTGACCATCGACCATGCCATCGTGCCGTCTGGCAGCGGGGCGACGCATGGCGGTTTCCTCTTCGGCCTGCGAGCACTCGGCTCTCGGATCCCCGTCACCGGCATCTGCGTACGCCGCGACGCCGGGGCGCAGGGACCGCGCATCGCCGCGCGCTGTCGCGAGATCGCGCGCCTCATCGACACTCCCAACCCGGTCAGCGACGCGGATGTCATGGTCGACGACCGCTTCCTCGCCCCGGGCTATGGCCGGCTGAACACCGCGACCGAGCACGCCATCGCCCGCACCGCGCAGACCGAGGCGATGCTGCTCGACCCGGTCTATTCCGGCAAGGCGATGGCCGGGGCGCTGACCCATGCCGAGGCCCTGGGGCCCGGGCAGACCGTGCTGTTCCTGCATACCGGCGGCACGCCCGCCCTCTTCGCTTACGCAGGGGCAATGGACGCGATGCTGCAGGCGCGTTGAGTGCCGATCATGTCACAGATCTTCAGCCAGCCTGTCGCAAAAGCTTATTACTTGGAGGTCTCGACAGAGCCGTGCTCGACAGAGAAACGTCAGCCTCGCAACGCTGGCTCAGACGATCGCCGATGCCGCAGACGCATCGCGTAAAACGCAAGGGAGACCACAGCATGACCACCCTCCGATCCTTGATGGGCAGCGCAGCCATCGTCGCGGCCGCGACCTTCTTCATGGCGCCGACCGGGGCCCATGCCTGCGAGCGCGGCGATCTGGACGAGCGCTACTGCGACACCGACGGCGACATGATCGCCGATATCCCGACCGATCCGGCCGAGCAGCTCGACCCCGACACGCTGATCTTCGCCTATACCCCGGTCGAGGACCCGGCCGTCTACAAGACCGCCTGGGCTGATTTTCTGGAGCATCTGGAGGCCGCGACCGGCAAGGACGTCGTCTTCTTCCCCGTGCAGTCCAACGCCGCCCAGATCGAGGCGATGCGCTCGGGCCGCCTGCATATCGCGGGTTTCAACACCGGCTCGAACCCGCTGGCGGTGAATTGCGCGGGCTTCCGCCCCTTCACCATCATGGCGGGTGCGGATGGCAGCTTCGGCTACGAGATGGAGATCCTGACCTACCCGGGCTCGGGCATCGAGACGGTCGAGGACATCAAGGGCAAGCAGCTTGCCTTCACTTCGCCGACCTCGAATTCGGGCTTCAAGGCGCCCTCGGCGATCCTCAAGGCCGATTATGACATGGTGCCGGAGCGCGATTTCGAGCCGGTGTTCTCGGGCAAGCACGACAACTCTATCCTCGGCGTCGCCAACCAGGACTACATGGCCGCCTCGATCGCCAACTCGGTGCTCGGTCGGATGTTGCTCCGTGACGTGGTCAACGAGGATCAGCTCGTCTCGATCTACAAGAGCCAGACCTTCCCGACGACCGGTTATGGCACGGTCTACAACCTCAAGCCCGAGCTGCAGCAGCAGATCCGCGACGCCTTCTTCAGCTTCGAGTGGGAAGGCTCGACCCTTGAGGAGGAGTTCGGCAAGAACGGCGAGGCGCAGTTCCTCGAGATGACCTACCAGGAGTTCTGGGAGGTGATCCGCAAGATCGACGCCGCCAATGGCGTCAGCTACGACTGCGAGTAAGCCGCGCGTCAAAGCGCATCCAACGGCAGATGCCGGAGCGGCCCGCGATCACCGGGCCGCTCGTCATGCGGGGAGGCGGTCATGCTCAAGCTCGAGGGCCTGGAGAAGACCTATAAGACCGGCGACAAGGCGCTGACCGGGACCGACCTGACGGTGCCGGACGGGCAGGTGCTGGCGCTGATCGGGCCGTCGGGCGCGGGTAAATCGACGCTGATCCGCTGCATCAACCGGCTGGTCGAGCCCACAGGCGGCAAGGTCTGGCTGGATGACCAGGAACTGAGCAGCCTGTCGGCGGCAGGCCTGCGCCGCGCGCGCCGCCGCATGGGCATGATTTTCCAGGAGTATGCCCTGGTCGAGCGGTTGACGGTCATGGAGAACGTGCTGTCGGGCAGGCTCGGCTATGTCGGCTTCTGGCGCAGTTTCCTGCGTCGCTACCCGCAGTCGGACGTGGATGAGGCTTTTCGACTGCTCGACCGTGTCGGCCTGTTGGCCATGGCGGATAAGCGGGCGGATGAGCTGTCGGGCGGACAGCGCCAGCGCGTCGGCATCTGCCGCGCGCTGATCCAGAACCCCACGCTGTTGTTGGTCGATGAGCCGACCGCTTCACTCGATCCCAAGACCAGCCGCCAGATCATGCGCCTCATTTGCGAGCTTTGCGCCGAGCGGGGCTTGGCGGCGATCGTGAACATCCACGACGTGGCGCTGGCCCAGCGCTTCGTGCAGCGCGTCGTTGGCCTGCGTGCAGGCACCATCGAGTTCGACGGCGCGCCCGAGGCGCTGACCCCCGATGTCCTCACCACGATCTATGGCGAGGAGGACTGGGAAGCCACAATCCGCAAGACCGATGACGACGAAGGCGGCGACGCTATGGCGGGCGAGACCACGCAGACGGCCGCCGAATGACCACCGTGACCCTCGATGCGCGGCTGGGCCGGCCCTGGCGCAAGCCGCCGCTGATCCAGCGCGCCTGGCTGAGATGGGTGCTGCTTGTCGGCTCGCTCGTCTACCTGGTCGCGGCCATCGCCAGTATCGAGGTCGACTGGGGCCGCGTCTGGGACGGGCTGGACCGTGGCGCGCAGTTCGTGCTGGCCTTCACCAGCCCCGATTTCACGTCGCGCTGGGGCGACATCCAATCGGGTATGATCGAAAGCATTGTGATGACGGTCGCAGCCTCGGTCGTCGGCATCGCGATCTCGATCCCCATCGGCCTTGGTGCGGCCAGCAACCTTGCCCCCGTGCCGGTCTACCTGATCTGCCGCGGCATCATCGCGATCAGCCGCGCCCTGCAGGAGATCATCGTCGCCATCCTGCTGGTCGCGATCTTCGGCTTCGGCCCGCTGGCGGGGTTCCTGACCCTCTCCTTCGCCACCATCGGCTTTCTGTCCAAGTTGCTCGCCGAGGATATCGAGAGCATGAGCCGCAGCCAGGCCGAGGCGGTCAGGGCGACCGGCGCCGGCTGGCTGCAATGGATCAATTACGGCGTGCAGCCGCAGGTGATGCCCCGTCTCATCGGCCTCTCGATGTACCGCATCGACATCAACTTCCGCGAAAGCGCGATCCTGGGGCTGGTCGGCGCGGGCGGCATCGGCGCGACGCTCAACACCGCCTTTGACCGCTATGAATACGACACGGCGGCTGCGATGCTGATCCTGATTATCGGCATCGTCATGGCGCTCGAGTACCTATCCGGCGTCGTGCGCGCGAGGGTCCAGTAATGCCCGTCACCGAGACCGGAGAGACGATGATCTGGCAGCGCCGGACGCGCGCCGCCTCGCTCACCCATTTCGCGGGCTGGCTGCTCGGCACGGCGGTGTTCGTCTATTGCTGGCAGCAGATCTCGGAGTCGACGACCTGGTTCTTCGTCTGGGACGCGCCGCGCATCGCGGGCGATATCTGGACCCGGGCGACGCCACCGCGCTGGGAGTACATCGCCCAGCTTGGGCAGCCGGTCTGGGACACGATCAATATCGCGACGCTCGGCACGGTGCTGGCGCTGTTCCTGGCTGTGCCGGTGGCGTTTCTGGCCGCGCGCAACACCACGCCCTCGGCGGTGTTCGTGCGGCCCGTCGCGCTGCTGATCATCGTCTCGACCCGCTCGATCAACTCGCTGATCTGGGCGCTGTTGCTGATCGCGATCATCGGGCCGGGGGTCTTTGCCGGTATCATGGCCATCGCCATCCGCTCGGTCGGGTTCTGCGCCAAGCTGCTTTACGAGGCGATCGAGGAGATCGACGCCAAGCAGGTCGAGGCGGTGAGCGCCACGGGCGCATCGCGCGCGCAGGTGATGGCATACGGGATCGTGCCGCAGATCATGCCCGCCTTCGCCGGCATCGCGGTGTTCCGTTGGGACATCAATATCCGCGAGTCGACCGTGCTGGGGCTGGTCGGCGCCGGCGGGATCGGGCTGCAGCTCTCGGCCTCGCTCAACACGCTGGCCTGGCCGCAGGTCAGCCTGATCCTGCTGGTGATCCTGGCCGCCGTGGTCATCAGCGAATGGGTCTCGGCCAAGGTGCGGGGCGCCATCATCTGACGGCGCCGCCAAAGGCCTAATCCGGCCGCGCCGTCGTTCAGTCGATCACGCGCAGGATCTCGTGGGCTTCCATCGGCGTCGGCGGCTCCAGCTTGTCGACGAGGCCGAGGATCGCCTTGTCGGGCACCGGCGCCTCGCGCGCGGCATTCTGCGCCAAGAGACACTCGGGCGCGACCTCGAGATAGACGATCCGCACCCGCGCCCCATAGGCGCGCAACAGCCCCAGCACCCGCCCCCGCATCTGGCGCGAGACATTGGTGGCGTTCCACACGAAGTCACGCCCGGCCCGCAGATGCGCGCGCGCCCTCTCACGCGCGGCCTGCACGACGGCACCCTGATCGCCCGTGGCGGGGGCACCCAGCTCGGTTCGGAGGGCGTCGAGGCTGACCATCGGCAGATCCGGGCAATGGCGCGCGATCCAGTGATCCTTACCCGACCCCGGCAACCCCGCCATCACCGTGACGGTGCAGGGATGCGCCTCATGGGCCGCATGGCGCGGATCGCGGTCCTCACGCTCGAAAAAGGCCACGCGGCTCTCGTCATTGGCGGAGGCGAAGGGCGCGGTGAGGCAGCCGGCTTCCTCAAAGCTCAACCGTGCGAGTGCGACGTTCTCGATCAGCCCGTCACGATCGGCCGCGATGCGGCCCAGCGCATCGGCCCGGGCATGCAGGCAAAGATGATCGGGCCGCGCAATCCACGAGGCCTCGATCGCGCGCCGTTCGCCATCCTCCCGCTCGATCAGCCAGAACGGCAGCTGATGGAGCGCGATCAGCCCAGCCAGCGCCTCGCGCCAGTGAAACGGTGCCGCCGCCTCCCATAGCAGCCGGCGCGCCATGGCGGCCCCGCGGCGCGAATGCCCGCGCGAGGTGATGCGGCCGTCTTCGTGCCGCGTGGTGGCCGGTTTGCCGATGTCGTGCAGCACGGCGGCCCAGAACAGCACACCCCGGTCCTCGACCGGCAAGGCCCGCCAGTCCCGGTCGCCGACCAGCGCCTCGACCACCATCCGGGTATGCGTGCCCACATCGCCCTCGCCGTGGTGCGAGGGGTCCTGCGGGCAGGTATCCAGGGCGCCAAGCACCGGCCAGAGCGGCCAGATCGCAGACCAATCGACACGCCAGTCGGGCGGCGAGGGCACCAGCCGCGCGAGGCTCGCGAACGGCACCGCGCCTGGCGCCCAGCGCTTATGCATCTGGGTCATCATAGGCCCCCGTCACGCCGGTTTGGGGCGCAAGGATATCGACCCCGGGCGCAAGCTGGTTCGGCAGGATCGGGCGGCTCAGCCAATGGCTGTCGGCCGCCTTGATCGCCTGCACGAAGTCGCCGCGCACGTATTTCGCCCGCTCGACAACGCGGCCGGTATCGTCATCCTCCTGCTTCAGGTACACGCCCTCGGCGAGATCGCTGTCCTCGGTCTGGCGCGCCACATGCTCGGGCCTGCTGCCCGATGCCGCGGCCGCCCGGGCCAGCGCATCGCGCCAATCGGCCGATTTGTAACGGGCAGGACCGATAAGCCGGGTCAATGCCTGGGCATCCGGGATCTCGGCCCTGGGCAACACGGGCGCGGGCACGATGGGCAGGCCATACAGCAGATCCCGCCGCGCGCCGGAGGACAGGAACTGCCCGCTCTCCCGGTCAAGCACGTCGAACTCGAAGAAGTAGTGCGGCAGCCGGTCGTAGAAAACCGTGTGCTTGGCAAAGAGCCACTCGCCATACATCACGTGGCGCGCGCCAAGGGCGTTACGCAGCCCCGGGGCGTGGGTGTTGGCCCAGGTCTTGAACAGCGCGAAGTGGCGTTCGCGCCCACCACCGGTCAGGTAGTGGCCACGGCTCTGCAGAAGCAGCGTGCCATCCGCGGCAAAGGACAGGCCCGCGTTCGCGCCATCCAGCTTTTCGGTGGCGACGAGGCTGTGCCCGGCAAAGGCGGATAAGGGCTGGTCGTCGGCATCGTCGCCGGCCTGGCGGCGCGATCCCTCGATATGGCGCGTGCGCGGGAATTTGCGCAGCGCAGGTGGGTGCGATGTCATCTCAGATCTCGGAAGCATGTCGGAGCGTCCGCGGGCGGACGTGACGATGGGCACGACCATAGGCGCCGATCAGTGAACTGACCGGTGCACTCTCGGATCAATGCGGATCGCCGTTACATGACTTCCTCCACCCCGCCGGGACGGCCCGGCGGAGTGAGTGTGTACCTCAGATCGCGGGCGCTGACAAAGCCGGGGCTTTGTGATCGTCAGCATGCGATGCGGACCAATGGCGTGCCGGATGACCGCCGTTGAGTTGAGCCTGCGGGATCTGCAGAGTGCCCTGAGGGGCCGCCGGTGTTACTGAACGCGCTTGAACACCGGTCCGCTCGGCGCCTCCTCTTCGGCCTCGGCCGTGGTTGCATCGCCGCCGGCGCCATCGGCAGGGTCACCCGCCGGAGCCGGTGTAGCAGGAGCTGGCGTTGGAGGGGTCGCGCCACCGCGCGGGACGACGCGCGCCGCCCCCGACCCTTCCGGCAGGCTCGCCACACCGGGCGTGCCCCCGCCCCCAGCCCCGGCGCCACCATCACCGCCATCGACCGCTTCTTGTTCGGCCGCCTCTGCGGCGGCAGCAGCAGCGGCAGCGGCCTCGGCGGCGGCGGCCTCGGCAGCTTTCTCGGCGGCGATCTGTTCTGCGGCGACCGCAGCCTCCGCCGCGAGGCCGTCCACGTTGCCCCAGCCGTTGTTGTCGTCGTTGCCCTCGTCAAAGACCCGCAGGCGGCGAATACCGTCGCCCCGGTCGTTCACCTGGCAGCGGATCTCGCGCTGGCCGACACCGGGGACATCGACCGTGACGGTCAGAAACGTGCGGTCGCGCGACCGGCGCGAGGTCGAGCCGATCTCCAGCTCGGTCTCCTCATCGATCGAGAAGGTGTTCCTGACGTTCTCCAGGCAGTTTTCGCCGGCCCGTTCGATACGGCTTTTGTCCTCGGCGATCGAGGCCGTCGGGCCGAGACCCGCCAGGGCGATCAGACCGGCTCCGGCCACCTGCAGGATGATCCTCGTCATCGCGCGTCTCTCCCATCAACGCTCGGCGCCCTACGCCCGCCTCGAACTCGACACGGCTAGCACCCTGCCAGATAGGCCGTGACGCTGCCAGCACGTGGCACGCGAACTGCCATCTTGGCACTAAACCGCGACCGGGTTGCTTCAGTTGAGCACCGGGGTTCACGTCCCGGCCGGCGCCTCACGCAGTCAACCGCCCGGCATCTGTGCCTTGCCCTGCGAACAGCCCAGCCAGCGCCGATACCGGCTCGTCTGCGGCGGCGGATGACAGCGCGGCCCAGATCGCCGCCTCGTTGGCCTCGCCGCTTAGCGCACGCGCCTTGGCCCGGATGCGCGCCGCCCGCGCCTCGGCGGGGATCGGTGCGGTCAGGTCATGCGCCGCCTCAAGGGATCGGCCGTCGCTCAGGCGGAGGACGATGCGCGCGGCGCTGTCGGCTGTCGCCGGATCTGGCCGGACGCTGACTTTACGACGCAGCGCCATAAGGTCGGGCCGGGCGACCAGTGTATCGCTGTAGCTGTCGAGCGCCGCCGTCCCTATGCCCGAAAGCGCCATGGCCACGGTCTGGGCATAGCTGAACTTCGCCTCCAGTCCGGTGCGGGGCTCTGGCTGGGCGCAAACGGACATCCAGCAGGGGTTGACCGCGATCTCCACCGCCTCGACCGCGTCGGGGCCGATGCTTGCCGGCTCCAGCGTGGCCAGGGCCTCAAGTGCTGCGTGAATGCCGTGGCAGCAGGCATGCAGCTTGTGCGAGACCTCGGGAAAGACCCAGCGCTCACCCAAGCCGTCGAACGCCGCGCCGCCATCCGCGGCTTCGGGTGCGGCGCCGGCATGGGTGGCCGCAAAACCCCCATCGCCCTCAAGCCCATCGATGACCGAGCGCGCGCCAAGCGCCGCAAGCATGGCGCATTCGACACCGTTCATGGCGGCAAAGCCGGCGTTCAGCGGCTTGCCCATGGTGCCGAACTGCGCCTTGAGACCGCCGGAGCGTGTTGCCGCCAGACCCAGCGCCGAGACCGTGGCCACATGGTCGAGATCCATCAGGCGCGCCGCAGCGACCGTGGCACCAAAGGCACCGGCCGTGGCGGTCTGATGGAACCCGGCATCATAGTGGGTCCGGCCCAGCCAATCGCCAACCCGGCAGGCCGCCTCGGCCCCGATGAGGAAAGCCGTCATCACCTCACCGGTCGATGCCTCCATCTGCTCACCAACCGCCAGCGCCGCTGGGCCGACGACGGTGGTGACATGGCCGATATGCAGGAAATGGGTGTCATCATAGTCCAGCGCGTGGCCTGCGGTGGCGTTGACGAGTGCGGCAAGGCGTATCGGCAATCGGTCGCCATGCAGTCCCCAGGCCTCGGGCCGCCCGCCCTCGGCCGTCACCATGTCGCGCGCGACACGGGCGACAGGCTCGCTCGCCCCGGCGCGGGCCACAGCGATCCAGTCGGCGAGGCACAGTCGCCCGGTCCGCCGCATCTCGGGCGACAGTGCGCCCGCCTCGGTATCCAGCGCAAAGGCTGTCAGCCGCAATGTGATCGACATGGGCAAAAATCCCGTCCAAATGCGCGCGCCGCCTACGAAGCCGAGGCTGAAGCCGGTGCAGCGCGCGACACCGCATCCTGCCCCAGCTGCCAAAGTTCCATCGCCCGTGACGGCGCCAGATCCACCGCGTCCATCGGCACAAGGCTTCCCGCGCGGACCGCGCGTGTCAGCCGTGCCTTGTCGGCCAAGCCGATGGGGAGTGAACCGACCGCCGATGCCGCCGGCTGCGCCTTACCCCAAACGGTGTAGCCACCCTCGCCATCCAGCACCTCACCGGGCGCCAAATCGCGCTTGGCGACCGCGACCACCCCCGCCCGCCAGTCACGCGCCTGACCGGTCGGCTCTTTGCGGAGCGCGACGCTGAGCACTGAGATCGATAGCTCCAGCCCGATCAGGTGGTAGGGCTTGTACGTCGCCGCGAAACGGCCGGTGTCATCGGTCTTGAGGCCATATTGGGCAAAGCAGGCGGCGGCATAATCATTCGGCGCCTCCAGCACGACATAGACGCCCCAGCGCAGATCGCGGAACACCGGGCGGCCATCACGCTCCAGGCTCGACACCGTCTCGGCGATACCGCGCCCCTCTAGCACACCGCCGACCGAGCGGGGCCGGAGCACATGGGCAAGATCGTCGACCCCCGAGGGCGGAAAGGCGAGACCATCAGCGGGCACGTCCAGCCCACAGGCATTGGCGATGGCCACCATTTCGATGCCGCTCTTGGTGCCATCGAGGAACGAGTTGAACATCTTGGGGTTCATGCCGGCAGCCGCGGCGTCCTCGGGCGACAGGCCATAATGGGTCCAGACATCGTCGGGCGTCACGGCGTGATAGGCGGGCAGATAGCGCGTGCCCTTTCCGGCCGCCGCCACGCCAAAGCCCGTGGCGCGCGCCCAATCCACCATCTCCGAGACCAGCGCCGGCTGGTCGCCATAGGCCATCGAGATCACCACGCCAGCGCGCGCCGCCTCCGCTGCAAGGGCGGGGCCGGCCAGCACATCGGCCTCCACATTGACCATCACGACGTGCTTGCCCGCGGCAATCGCTGCCAGCGCGTGATCGACCCCTGCCACGGCATCGCCGGTTGCCTCAATGACCACATCGACATCATCGCGGCACACCAGGTCCTCGCCGTTGTCCACCAGCGCCGTCGCGCCGATCAACTCTTCGGGCCAACCGACTGCGGCGAGCGCCGCCCGGGCGCGCGACGGGTCGAGATCGGCAATCGCGGCGACCTCCAGCCCGGTGATCCCGGGCACCTGGGCCAAGAACATCGTTCCGAACTTGCCAGCGCCAATGAGCCCTGCTCGGACGGGACGCCCCGCTTCCGCTCGGGCTGCAGCAAGCGCCGACAGGTTCATAACGCTCTCCTAACCACCTGTCTCACCCGCGCGACGATTTTTGCCCGTCGCCCGCTGACCGGAGTTCGCCACGCCACAGCGCATCGCGCCACAACCAAGAGGTTGAGTCGCACGCTGCGCGTGCAATTTCCGATGTGAGGGTATGGCCCACCGCCACCACCGCGCGTAGATATTCAATTATTCGCGCATGGCGAGAATATGGCGCGGGGTCTGCGACAATCATGGACCCGACCTGCCCAAGCGTCACGGTCATCCGGGATCTCTTTCCGCTTTCCCTTTCATCACAGGGACTTCACGGCGTGGTGAAGGCTCTGTGAGCGGCTCAGCGCGGTTCAATCATGGCAAATTTCCGGCAAATGCAGGGCGCTGGCTCGTGCTTTGGTCTCGAAGTCGCGACTCCCCTGAATCGAGCGCTTTGGCACCACGCGGCAATCGACTAAACTCACTCCACCAACGACGTAAGTACTCTCATCGCAGCCAGCAGGCTGGCGTCAGCGTTTTCCGAATAACGGTGCTTCGCCAACGCGTGTCGACCCTGTCGGCAGCGACAGGATACTTGCGGGATCTCGCCATGCTTCATCGACTGAACTCTATTGCGCGCTGCGTCTCGGGCCTTCCGATCCGACCGCGCGGCTGCTGTGCCCCGCCGCCGTCGGTGGCTCTGCTGACCGGGATGGCGCCCCGACCGGCGCCGCGGCCAAGTGGCGATCCGCATGCCCCATCACGCGACAGCGGCAGTGGCATGCAGGCGCCACCTAGCCGCCAGCCTTCCTGAGACAGTCCCCGAACCCCGTCACCCGACAGCCGTCACCTGACACCCGACACACTTCGCGTGCGCCCGCGCCGGACCTGTGAGCCGACGCCGCGCGCACCGCCGCCGAAAAACGGAGAGCAGCCGTGGACTACACGCACCTCGTCGACCTCGACAACATCAACACGCCGGCCGGCATGACCCCCTCAATCGCCGCGACGGCCTTGTCGCGTGTGCCGCTGACCGGCACCGGCCTGCAGGGGCGCGCCTATCTGCCCGATGATGGCCGGATCAAGAACACGGACGAGATCGCCGACATCGTCGCAAACCAGACGGCCGATGCGACCTTCACGGCGACGGCACTCCACTACGCCAGCAGGGACAGCGAGACCACGCTCAGCGAGTTTCTCGACGAGGACGGCGCCTCGGTCTCGGGCACCGATATCGAGATGGGGCCCTCGGCACTGGTGATGACCGGCTATATCTACATCTCGCCCGGGCCGCATACGATCTCGGTCAGTTCGGATGACGGGTTCTCGCTGAAGATCGGCGGTGTGACCTTCAGCGAATTCTCGACCAACCGCGGCGTCGACGAGACCAGCCGCACGGCGGAGTTCGACGGCGGTCTCTACCCGGTGGAGATCGAGTATTACGACCAGGGCGGGGGCATGGCCCTGTCGCTGGAGATCGACGGCGTCGCGGTGGATGACAGCGCGCTGTGGCAGTCCGTCGGCGATTTCCAGCAAGCGCTGGCCGATGGCGACCCCTCGGTCCCGGCAGAGGAATACCACCCCTCGCTGACGCTGGGCGAGGCTGTGATCGACGACCCGGAGACCATCACCGGCACCGATGGCGCCGACGACCTCCACGGCGAGGGCGGCGACGATATGATCGACGGTGGCGCGGGTGACGACAACATCACCGGCGGCTATGGTGATGACTGGCTGAAGGGCGGCGCGGGCGACGATACGCTTGAGGGTGGGCGCGGCAGCGACTTCCTGCAGGGCGGCGACGGCAACGACATCATCATCGGCCGCTCGGACGCGGGCGAACAGAAGGCCGGGCAGTTGGTGCTGGACGCGCTGACCCGCCCCATCGGCCCTTACGTCGACCCCGAGACCATGCAGCTCAAGGGCTGGGAGTACATGCCGCTGGTCGCGGATGACTTCTACGAGGGTGGCGCGGGTGCCGACACCTTCGTGATCACCGCGCAGATCAACGCCCGGCTGGAGATCATCGAGAAGCACACGCGATCGGACGGCAGCATCAACTGGGCCGGCGTCGCGGGCGAGAACACCTATGTCCACGACCACTGGACCGACAGCTTCGGCATCGACACGATCCTGGACTACGAGGCCGGCGTCGATCAGATCGCCATCATCGGCCACACCGCCGAGATCTGCGACATCCGCTACATCGACACCGACGGCGACGGCGATCTCGAGACCATCATCACCGTCCATTCCAACCAGTCGGGCCCCTGCGTCGCGACCGGTAACAGCACCTGCCACTGCGCCAACGACAACGCCCAGCGTGCGGGCGGGGCGCATGATCAGGACCTGATCGGCCAGCTGATCGTCCACGGTGATCTGGTGCGCGAGGAGGACATCATCACCGATGCCGGCGTCACATTCGGCATCGTAGACAACATCTCGGAAGTCGCCGAGGCGATCCGCCCCTACGGCCAGTCCAAGATCACGACGGTGGTCAACGGCGACACGGGCGAGGTGTCGGAGATCCTGGGCTACGACACCCGCACGCCCGATGGCGGCTGGGGCGAGATCAATGGCGACCCCTGGAACCATGTCGACAACCCCTATGCGGCCGAGGCCGCGGCGGTGGAACGTGATCCGGTCGAAGAGGAGGAGATCGTCCCGACCCGCGATCCGTTCGAACCGCTCGGCACGACGGGCAGCACCGCGACGCTCACGCTGAACGGGGATGGCGACAGCGAGACCTTCGCTCCGGACGAGCCGGACGCGCCCGAGGGCCTGCCCGGCGCGCTCGGCTACTGGTCCTTCGGCGACGAGGACGAGGGGGCGTTCGGCAATCTCACCGGCGGGGGCGGCGTCATCAAGGCCTATACCAACGACGAGAACGCCGGGATGCTGCGCATCGGCGATGTGACCGACGGCCCGAACGGTGAGCCGGGCGGCGCGCTGACCTTCAACGGCAAGGATCAATTCGCCTATCTCGCCCATGACCCGGCCTTCCAGGTCACGCAGGGGACCATCGCGCTATGGGTCCGGTCGGACGACAATTCCGACACCGGCGCCATCGTCACCAAGGATCAGCGCAACTCTGGCGAGGGCGGCCATTTCCGGCTGGTGCAGACGCCCGATGGCAAGCTGCTGCTGCGCATGGCGCCCGGCGATGGCGGCGGCAACACCGCCTGGCAGACCACCACCAGCGTGCTGACCGAGGGTGAATGGACCCATCTCGCGGTCTCCTTCACCGAGACGGGCGTCACGGTCTACCGCAACGGCGTAGCGCTGGACGACAGCATCTGGACCCCGGTCGAGGGCGAGGTACCGAGCCCCGGCGTCTTCACCGAGGCCTATATCCTGCGGAACCAGGAGCCCTGGGTGTTCGGCGCCGACCAGCGGCGCACCGAATACAACGACAGCGCGGGCGCCTTTGCCGCCGATGACGACAAGCTGGAAAGCCCCTTCACCGGGGCCATCGCAGGCTTTGGGATCTGGGGCGGCTTCACGCCCGAAGACGCCCTCGATGCCGCCGAGATCACCCAGCTGATGACCGAAGGCCCGGGCGCGGCGCTAACCAATCCCAGCGGCCCGCAGCCGATGGACGACACCGCGATGGTGGTCAATGCCGGTGGCGGCAACGACGACATCCAGGGCGGCGCAGGCGATGACGAACTGCATGGCGAGGCGGGCAACGACACCATCCTCGGCGGCTATGGCGACGACATCCTGAAGGGTGGCGCGGGCAACGACCTGCTGGACGGCGAGCGAGGTTCCGACCTGCTGATCGGCGGCGACGGCGACGACACGCTCCGCTCCCGCTCGGACGCGGGCGAACAGCGGATCGGCCAGCTCGTGCTCGACCAGAACACGCGCAATCTCGACCAGTTCGAGGACCCCTCGGTCTCGGTCGAATACCTCAAGCTGGTCGACTGGATCGACCAGCCGCTGAAGGCCGACGACGTGCTGGTGGGTGGCGCTGGCGCCGATCACTTCCTGTTCGAAGCGCTGCTCAACGGCAAGGCCGATATCCTGGTCGACAACACCATGGGCAACGGCCGGATGATCCACTGGCACGGGGTCGCCGGTGAGAACAAATACCTGCACGACCACTGGGTCGATCTGCTCGGCATCGAGATCGTCGCGGACTTCAGCAAAGCCGAGGGCGACACGATCTCGGTCCTCGGTCACACGACGCAGGTCGAGGTGAGCTATGTCGCCTATGACAGCGATGGCGACGGGGTGAAGGACGCGGTCTACTCCAACATCCTGGCCTATTCGCAGCAGGGCAAGGGCGGCGGCGCCCATGACGAGGATCTGATCGGCCACATCGCGGTCTTCGGCGACCTGGTCGAAGAGGGCGACATCACCACCGATGCCGGCGTGCATTACGGCATCGTGCGCACCCTCGACGAGCTGCAGGAAGCGGTGGCGCCGACCGGCGAGACCAAGACCTCCACCTATGTGAACGAGGCCGGCGAGACGGTCGAGCTGTTCGGCTACGACAGCCGCGACGTCGATGGCGATCCCATCGGTTCGAACCCCTTCGCCTTCTCGGACAACCCGTTCCTCGACCAGGTCGATCTCGACACCAACAGCTTTGCCGGCGGGCCGGGGAACGTGGTGCTGGCCTATGCCGGCGGCAGTTTCAGCGGGAGCAACTCGGTCGAGCAGCCGCATACCCCGGCGCAACTGCTGGCGGCGGGCAGCCTGGTGATGACCATCACGCCCGACAGCCCGGGCAACGGCCACCAGGCGCTGTTCTCCAAGGACCACTCCAACTTCGAGACGGGCGGCCATCTCACGATCTGGATTGCGGAGGACGGCAAGCTCAAGGTCCGCATGCAGGACACCGACGAGAGCACCTATCTGCAGACCCGCGCCAAGCTGGAGGCCGGCGAGACCTACCAGATCGCCTTTACCTTCGACGACGACACGCTCCGCCTTTATGTCGACGGCACCCTTGTCGACACCGAGGACGCCTTGTCCGGCGGCATGACCGGCAATTTCGAAGATCCGGTGATTGGCGCGTCGACGCGTCTGCGCCGGGGCGACGACGACAAGCTTCAGTGGTTCTACGACGGTGAAATAACCGATCTTGCCATGGTCGACCGGGTGCTGACCGCCGGTGAGATCGTGCTGATGCAGGAACTGGGGGGCGATGTGACGGCACTTGCCGGGATCGCACCGCTGGGCGGTGCATCGACACCGCCGCCCGAGCCAGCGCCCGAGCCCGAGCCCGATCCGGAGCCCGACCCGGAGCCGGCGCCCATCCCGCCGGTCGCCGAGGATCCGACACCACCCGCGCCGACACCGCCATCGGGCGGTGACGATGAGGGCGGGCATTTCAGCAAGTACCTCGCGATCGCCCTCTACGATACCGAAAGCGACACGCTGATCGGCGAGATCACACCCGGGGGCAGCTTCTCGGCCAGCGAACTGGCCGGCCGCTCACTGGCCGTCGTGGCCGTCGCGGCCCCAGACGCACCCGATTTCGAGAGCGTGCGCTTCGAGCATGACGGCCAGCGTCAGACCGAGAGCATCGCACCCTATGCACAGTTCGGCGATCGCAATGGCGATCTGCGCGACGGGACGAGCTTCGATATCGGCAGCCACGACATGACGCTGACCGTCTACAGCGGCGATTTTGGCCGTGGCGAGGTGCTGGAGGTGATCGACCTCAGCTTCGATGTCATCGACGGCGAGGCCGCATCGCCTGCGCCCTTGCCGCCTGTCGCGGAGGATGTCCCAGAAGCACCGGATGCACCGGAAACCCCGGTCGAGGCGGCCGATGGTGCCAAGCTGGAGATCGGCAAGGTCTCCTTCGCGCAGGCCAACAGCCAGACCTGGTACAGCGTAAGCTATGCCGAGGAGATCCCGGACGCCGTCGTCGTCATGGGCCCGGCGAGCCACTTCGGCGGTCATGAAGGGGCGATGCGCATCCGCAACGTCACCGACCAGGGCTTTGAGTACCAGTTCGACGAGTGGGACTATCTCGACGGTCGCCACATGAAGGAAACCGTCAGCTGGATTGCGGTCAGTGCGGGCACGCATGAGCTGGAGGGCGGCCAGACCGTCAGCGCGGGCCGCGCGAGCGCCCAAGACGAGACCAGCGAGACGGTCGCCCTGTCGGGTTTCGACAGCGGACCGATGGTGTTTACCCAGGTGTCGAGCGACAATGGCGCCTCGGCCGTGACCTCTCGGGTGACCGGGACCTCAAGCGACAGCTTCGATTTCCTCATGCAGGAAGAAGAGGCGAATGACGGCGAGCATGCGGAGGAAACCGTGGACTGGATCGCGCTGGAGACCGGCACCGGCGGACCGCTGGACCTGACGTTGATGACCGGCGTCGACCAAGGCTTTGCGTCCTCCGGGATCGACGGCAGCGATGGCGATCTCGGCCTGATCGCGGCGATGCAGACCTTCAACGGGTCGGACACCGCGGCGGTGCGCTACCGCCTCGATGGCAGCGGTACGATCCAGCTGCAGGTGGAGGAGGAGCGGTCGCGCGACAGCGAGACCGGCCATGCCGACGAGGATATCGCGATCCTGACCGCGGAGACCGGGCTCTACGAGCTCGCCTGACGCGCACTCTCCCCACGGACCCTCGGCCCGAAGGCCGGTCCCTTTCCCCGGGGCCGGCCTTTTTCATGCGCGGCCCTTAGGCTAGCCTTTGTCGTATTGTGTCTGATTGTATCCGAGAGTATGCAATCATGTATCGCCATTTTAACAGTCGCCGATAAGGCCGCCCGATGAGCGCCGCGCCAGAGCATGATCCACCCGATGAGAGCGCCGACGGCACGGGCCCGACGCGGGGCGAATTGGCCTATGCCCGGCTGCATGATGCCATCCGCGCCGGCACCTTCAGCCCCGGAGAGCGGATGCGCGAGATCGATATCGCGGCCCGCCTCGGCCTTGGCCGAACCCCGGTGCGCGACGCCTTGCGGCGGTTGGAGGCCGAGGGCGTCATCGAGCATCGCCCCCGCATCGGTGCGGTTGTGCGCCGTCTCGACCACGCCGAGATCGTCGAGCTCTACGAGATGCGCCGGGTGCTGGAGCGCACGGCCGCCGAATTCGCCGCCCAGCACGCCACCCCGGTCGAGATCGCCGAGATCACCGATCTGAACGACAGCCTGCTGACCCATCGCGACGACCCGGCCGTGGCCGCGCGGCTGAACGCGATCCTGCACCGCGCGATCTACAGCGCCGGGCGCAACCGCTTCCTGATGGAGGCCGCGCGCGGCATGGCCAACACGCTGATGCTGCTGGGTCCCACGACGCTGGACGACGGCGCGCGGGTCGAGGAGGTGCATGCCCAGCACCGGGCGATCATCACGGCGCTCGCCGCTCATGACGCCGAGGCCGCGGGCCGGGCGGCCGTCGCCCATATCGACACCTCGCTTCGTCATCGGCTGCGGAGCTTGCGAGAGTGACCGGCCGACCGCAGGGTTGGGCGCGCCTCGCGCGGGACCTGCCGGATGCCGTGACGCTCCGCACCGTGGCACTGGCGGGGGCGGGTGTTGCCGTCTTCGCCCTGCTCTCGCTGCCGCTCCCCTGGATGCTGGGCCCGATGTTCGCCTGCCTGATCGGAGCGCTCGCGGGTATGCGCCTGCAGGGCCTGCCCCGGATCGCCGAGGGGATGCGCAGTGTCCTCGGCGTCGCGGTCGGTGCGGCCATCACGCCGGCAGTGGTCGGCCGGCTGGACGAGATGGCGCTCTCCATCGCGCTGTTGCCGGCCTTCATCCTGGTCGTGGGCGCGGTCAGCTATCCGTATTTTCACCGCTTCTGGGGGTTCGACCGGGCGACCAGCTATTACGCCGCGATGCCGGGCGGCCTGCAGGACATGCTGATCTATGGCGAGGAAGCGGGCGCCGACCCGCGGCGGCTCTCGCTCATCCACGTGACCCGGGTGCTGATCGTCGTCAGCGCCCTGCCGGTGCTGATGATCCATGTGTTCGGCCAGAACCTCGACAGCCCGCCCGGCGCCGCAGCGCGCGAGCTGCCGGTGGACGAGATGGTACTGCTCGCCATCGTGGCGGTGATCGGCTGGCAGGGGGCCAAGGCCATCGGCATGTTCGGCGCCTCGATCCTCGGCCCGATGCTGCTGGCCATGGCGGCGAGTCTTGCCGACATCATCCACCAGCGCCCGCCGGCCGAGGCGATCCTGGCGGCGCAGTTCTTCCTGGGTCTCGGCGTGGGCGCGAAATACGCCGGCATCACGGTGGCGGAATTGCGCGAGAGCGTGACGGCCGCGCTCGGTCAGATCGCGATGCTGGCCGCCATCACCTTTGCCTTTGTCGAGGTGGTGGTGCTGTTCGGCCTCGCGCCGCCGGTCGAGGCGCTGTTGGCTTTTGCCCCGGGCGGCCAGGCCGAGATGGCGATCATCGCCCTAGTGGCGGGGGCGGATGTGGCGTTTGTCGTCACCCACCATATCATCCGGATCACGGTGGTGATCATCGGCGCGCCCATCGCGAAACGCCTGATGGGATGGTGAGGTGAGATCGCAGGGCTCGGTGGTTGGGCTCGGTGGTTGGGCTCGGTGGTGGGGCTCGGTGGTGGGGCTCGGTGGTGGGGCTCGGTGGTGGGGCTCGGTGGTGGGGCTCGGTGGTGGGGGGGGGGGGGCCCCCCAACGGAAGCCGACCCCCCCCCGGGGGGGGGGGAGCCCCCAACCCCAAACACCCCCGGACCCCC
>JBCCJI010000045.1:0-17221 GCA_039027855.1 Pseudomonadota bacterium
ATGAGCACCCAATCCGCGTACCACCATGACCTCGCAGCGGTCATGATCCACTCGGGCACCGCACAACAGGCCTGACACCTGACCGCAGCGATCTCTCCGCTCCGACGCCTGAAAGCACCTCGACCCCGAGGAGGCATCCACGCATGGGTCGATACACCATCGCAGTGGATGGCGTAGCCTGCATGGTGGGGTGTGACCGGCCCTGCACGGTGGCGTATCGAGCCGAGGGCAAGGCCTGTTGCCTTTTCGGCGATGTCGATGCCGAGGCCGATATCGACGCGCTCGTTGCCTTTGCCGCGCAGTATGCGGCGCGTGATGACGGTTGGACCCGGGCAAGCGAGAGGCCGGCTGCGCTGGCGGAGAAGACGCTGGCGCGCATCCCCTCGGCGCCGGTGATCGAGCGCGAGAGGCACGCCGATAACACCGCTGAGGTGGTGTCCTGAGTGATGCGCACCCCTGCCGCTCCCGCCCCGCATGGCGAGACTATCGCGGTTGAGCGCGTCACTTTCCGTTCGCGCGGTGGATTTGCACTTGTTGCGTAGGCCTCGGTCGATGTGGCGGCGGGTGAGAGGGCGGCGATCGTCGGGCCGAACGGCGCGGGCAAGACCACGCTTATGAAGCTGATGGCCGGGCAGCTCAGACCGCGCGCCGGGCATATCTGGCCGGGCGGGTCCCAGATCACGCGCATCGACCGGCGCGCGCGGGCGCGGCGCATCGTCGTCATGGCGCAGAGCGACCGGCCCGACCTGCGTCTGAGAGCCATCGACCACGTGGCCCTTGGGCGGATCCCGCACCGGGGCACTGCCCATCCCGAGACCCATGGCCCTGCCGTGGTCAGGGCCCTCGACACCGCGGATGCGGCGCATCTGGCCGACCGGCGGCGCGCCTCGCTGTCGGGCGGTGAGCGTCAGCGGCTGACTCTGGCGCGGGCGCTGGCGCAGGAGCGCTCGGTGCTGCTGCTGGAGGAGCCCACCAACAACCTGGACCCAAGCGCGCGCGCCGACCTGATGGCGCGGGTCGCGGGGCTTGGTATCATCGTGGTCGCGGTGCTCCACGACCTCGCGCTGGCGCCCGATTTCGCCGACCGCGTGGTCGTGATGGCCGATGGCCGCGTGCTGAGCTGCGCCCCGCTCTAGGATGCGCTCTCCGCGCCGATCATCCGCCCCGTCTTCGACATGTCTGTCTTCAGGCTGGCGCATCCGCGCGATGGCCGCCCCCTGCTTGTCTTCGACAGGCCCCCAACCGAGGAGAAGCCCGCATCAGACCGACCGAGACCCTGCCCGTCGCCGCGATCATGACGGCCGGCACCCTCGCCGCCGGCCTGACCGCCCCGCCCGCCTTGGCCGATCCGGTAACCGTGGACAGCTCCGGCACGCCGCTGAGCTTCGATACCGTGCCCGAGCGTGTCGTGGTGCACGATCTGATCGTGACCGAGATGTTCTTCGCCCTCGGCCTGCAGAAGCACATGGTTGGCGTCACCGGCATCACCGGCTGGTACAAGGTCGAAGCGAGCTTTACCGAGCAGCAGGGCGATATCCCCGAGATCGCGCCGAGACACCCGACCATGGAGAACCTGCTTTCGGTCGATCCGGATTTCTTCTTTGCCGGCTGGTATTACGGCATGCGCCCCTGCGGAGAGGTGACGCCCGACAGGCTGGCCGCCTTCGACGTCGAGACGCTGGTGCTTAGGGTCAGGACCCTAGACAGCGCCGGGGCCCAAGGGTGAAGGAAAGATTGCAAAGCTACGCCCCCCGCCGGCTGGGACGAGGACGCCATCCGTCACGGCAGCCCTCGGTGTTCAGGCAGCCGAGGCCGAGCGCGATGTCCGGGGCACCGACGCAGGCGCCGCCTTTTCCTTTGCCGCCTGCCGGTTCAGCGTATCGTGCAGCTCGCTCCGCAGCTCTGGGATCTCCATGTCGATCAGGTGGTTCAGACGGTCGCGGTCATCGCGCGACAAGCGTTGGAAGCTCTGCAATCCACGCTTGGTCGCGACTTCGCGCGTGCGCTGGTGCACCTGCTCCCAAAGTGTCCGCAGATCCTCTGACCGGTCGCGCACCAGCAGCTCGAGATCATAGATCTTTTCGAAGGTCTCGCTCAGCCGGTCGACTTTCTTGCGCCGCGCCCGGGGGAGCAGGAAGAACTCGAAGATACCACCGAGCAGCAGGGCACCGCCCAGCAGGATCGGGATGATCATGATCAGTCCCATGAAGACGCTGATCCCGCTGGCGCCGAGGCTGAGCAGCACGAGGCCGAACCACCAGCGCATGCGATAGTTCCGCAACTCGCGCAGCGCCTCGTCGATGACGAAGGCATGGAGGCGCAGCCTCTCGGCAAAGTTCTGGACCTGGGTGATCATGTTGTCGAGGCGGCGCGCCGGGGCACGTCGGATCTCGGCGATCAGGTCGCCGCGGGCCTTCTCGAAATCGTCCATCGGCAGCCCTGCCTCGGGCTGGCCGGGGATCGGCACGAAGGTGTTGTAGATCAGCGGCAGATCCTTGCGCGGGATCACCTTGCCAAGGTTCCAGCAGAGCGCGCCGCAGGCCCGGGCGAAATCATGCATGCTGCGGAACTGATCCATCTTGTTCATGACGATCATGAGCTTGTGGTCGATCCCGGTCAGCGACTTGTTGAAGACCTGCAGCGTCTCTCCCGTGGTGCCCGGCTTGTCGGGATCGAAGAACACCAGCACCGCATCGGCACGCTCGGCGAACCAGCGCACCACGCCGGGATAGTCAAAGCCGCGGCCGCTTTCGGCCTTGGCCTCGTCGATCATGCCGGGGCTGTCGATCAGCGTGACGTTGCGGAGCAGATCGACCGAGCGCAGCTTGACCTTCACATGGTTGACCAGCTGATCGCCGAAATGGCGCAGACCCTCGTAGGGCAGGTCGGGATTGCTGACCACGGCATGGCCGTCGCGGTCGTCTTCCACCTCGCCGTAAGTGATGATGGTGAAATCATCGTCCGTCGGCGCGACGCCGGTTTTTTGAACGCCCTCGCCCAGCAGATAATTGACGAAGGTGGATTTGCCCGACGAGTGGTTGCCGAGGAACAGCACCAGCGGCGGGCGCCGGATTTCACCCACCGTTGGGGGGCGTTGGAAGATGAATTGCTCCGCGATCGGGTCGAGGACGTCGCTGTAGCAGTCGCGGATCCGGTCGACGAAATCTTCCATGAAGTGCTTCACTGGTCCCCTCCGAAGCAGGCGGATCGCGGCCTCCCCTGTACAGGCCGCACGGCGGTAGGTAGTTCTCTTTCGTCAGAAGGCTGGAATTTCAACGCCCCAACTGTCCCGTTTTTCGCAGCGCGTCATCGTCGCGACGCACCTTCCATCCTGTGACGACGCCAGATCCACGGGACCTATGCGGCGCGCGCGCCCGATCAAGCCCGCCCAAGCAGCCCGACGCACGCCAAAGCCAAACGCCAGCGGGGAAAGATCTGCGCTGACCGAAACGTCTTGGGCTGAGAGCGGTCCGTGAAGGCGGTTTCTGCTCAGCTCCCTTCGTTGCAAGCGCCAAGTGCACGCGACCCTGAATTGGCAGAAAACGAGGCCAGAATGGCAAATCCGCCAGCTGACGGATCGCTACGCTCCCGGTGAAGACGCGCAGCAACGCGTCGGTAACCGGAGGCTCCGTCATGAAATCCCTCGCCGTGTTCATCTTCCCCCAGATCCAGACGCTGGATCTCTTCGGCCCCCTCGAGATGCTGGGCCGTCTGGCGGATCGGATCGACATCACCCTGGTCGCCGAAAGCACGGCGCCGGTCGCCACCCGGCATGGTCAGCGCGTCCTGCCCGACCGCGCCATCGAGGATGAGGCTCGCTACGATCTGCTGCTGATCCCCGGTGGCGATAGCGCCATCGCGGTGGGCAACCGCGCCGCCGCCACCGGGTGGCTAAAGCGCGCCACAGAGAACGCTGAACTGGTGATGACCGTCTGCACCGGCAGCATCCTGCTGGCGATGACTGGCGCGCTGGATGGCCGGCGCGCCACGACCAACAAACAGGACTTCACCGCGACCATCCCGCTTGGCCCCAGGGTCGACTGGGTCGCCAAAGCGCGCTGGGTTCAGGACGGAAAGTTCTTCACGTCGTCGGGCGTCTCGGCCGGTATCGACATGACGCTGGCGGCGCTCAGTCAGCTTTACGGGGCTGAGGCCGCCGAGAAGATCGCCCTCGCCGCCGAATACGACTGGCATCGCGATCCGGACTGGGACCCCTTTGCCGCGCATGCTGGACTGACGGCCAGCGCCGAGTGATGTAGGCGCTGATAACAGAACGCCGGCCATCGTGGGCCGGCGTGATGAGGATCGGCGTGCTGACTGGCGTGTCGTTACGCAGCCTCTTTGGCGAGGTTACGCAGCACGTAATGCAGCACGCCGCCGTTCTCGACGTATTCGATCTCGACCTCGGTATCGATCCGGCACTTCAGCTCGATCACCTTCTTGGTCCCGTCGCCATAGACGATTTCGCAGGGCACGATCTTCAGCGGGGTCACATCGTCCAGCCCGCTGATCGACACCGTCTCGTCGCCCGTCAGGCCTAGCGATTTGCGCGTATCGCCGTTCGTGAACTCGAAGGGGATGACCCCCATGCCCACGAGGTTCGAGCGGTGGATGCGCTCAAAGCTCTCCGCGATTACCGCCTTGACGCCCAGCAGCGCCGTCCCCTTGGCGGCCCAATCGCGCGAGGACCCCGCGCCGTACTGCTCACCGCCGAAGATCACCAGCGGCACGCCCTGCTCCTGATAGGCCATGCAGGCCTCGAAGATCGAGGTCTGCTGCCCGTCCGGGCCCAGCGTGTAGCCGCCCTCGACCCCATCCAGCATTTCGTTCTTGATGCGGATGTTCGCGAAGGTGCCGCGCATCATGATCTCGTGGTTGCCGCGGCGCGAGCCGTAGGAGTTGAATTCCCGAGGGGTCACCTGCCGATCCACGAGATACTTGCCCGCAGGCGTGGTCTCTTTGAACGAGCCCGCCGGTGAGATGTGGTCGGTGGTGATCATATCGCCGAGGATCGCCATCACCTTGGCGCCCTCGATATTGGTGATCACCCCGGGCTCCATCCCCATGTTCTGGAAATACGGCGGGTTCTGCACATAGGTCGAGGTCGAGGGCCAGTCGTAGGTCTGGCTGTCGGTGGTCTCGACCGACCGCCATTTCTCGTCACCTTTAAAGACATCCGCATATTTGCTGATGAACGCCTCGCGGGTGACCGTCTGCTCGACCAGCGCGGCGATCTCCGCCTGGGACGGCCAGATGTCCTTCAGATAGACGTCCTTGCCCTCCGGCGTCTGGCCCAGCGGCTCGGTCGTCAGGTCGATGTTCATGTCGCCGGCCAGCGCATAGGCCACCACCAGCGGCGGCGAGGCGAGGTAGTTGGCCCGCACATCCGGCGAGATCCGCCCCTCGAAATTACGGTTGCCCGACAGCACCGCCGTGGCGACCAGATCGCCCTCGCTGATCGCGGCCGAGATCTCGGGGATGCCGAGCGGCCCGGAATTGCCGATGCAGGTCGCGCAGCCATAGCCGACGAGGTTGAACCCGATGGCGTCCAGGTCCTCCTGCAGGCCCGCCGCCTCCAGATAGGCGCTCACCACCTGTGAACCCGGGGCGAGCGAGGTCTTGACCCAAGGCTTTCGATTGAGACCGAGCGCGCGCGCCTTCCGCGCCACCAGCCCGGCGCCGATCATCACGTACGGGTTCGAGGTATTGGTGCAGGAGGTGATCGAGGCGATCACGACCTTGCCCGACGACATGCTGTAGTCCCTGCCCTCGACCGGCACCTGCTTGTCGAGGGGGCGATTGAAGGTCTCAGCCATTTCTGTCTTGAACGCCGCCGCTGCATCGGTCAGCGCCACGTAGTCCTGCGGCCGCTTCGGCCCCGAGATCGCCGGGACAATCGTGCCCATGTCGAGCTCGAGCGTGTCGGTGTAGATCGGATCGTAATCCGGCCCCCGCCAGAACCCGTTGGCCTTGGCATAGGCCTCGACCAGCGCGATCCGCGCCTCGTCGCGGCCTGTGGTGTGCAGGTAGCGCAGCGTCTCGTCGTCGATGGGGAAGAAGCCGCAGGTCGCGCCGTATTCCGGCGCCATGTTGCCGATGGTCGCCCGGTCGGCCAGCGGCACGTTGTCGAGACCGTCGCCGTAAAATTCCACGAACTTGCCGACCACGCCCTTGGCGCGCAGCATCTCGACCACCTTCAGCACCAGATCGGTGGCCGTGGTGCCCTCCATCATCGCACCGGTCAGCTTGAAGCCGATGACCTCGGGGATCAGCATCGAAATCGGCTGACCGAGCATCGCAGCCTCGGCCTCGATCCCGCCGACGCCCCAGCCGAGCACGGCCATGCCGTTGACCATCGTGGTGTGGCTGTCGGTGCCCACCAGCGTGTCGGGATAGGCGACCATGGCGCCGTTCTGGTCGGTATCGGCCCAGACCGTCTGAGCCAGATACTCGACATTGACCTGATGGCAGATGCCGGTACCCGGCGGCACGACGCGGAAATTGTTGAAGGCGCTCTGACCCCATTTCAGGAAGGTATAGCGCTCCAGGTTGCGCTCATACTCACGGTCGACATTCATCTGGAAGGCGCGCGGTGTGCCGAACTCGTCGATCATGACCGAGTGGTCGATCACCAGATCCACCGGGTTCAGCGGGTTGATCTTCTCCGGGTCACCGCCCAGCGCCACGATCCCGTCGCGCATCGCGGCCAGATCCACGACCGCCGGCACCCCGGTGAAATCCTGCATCAGCACCCGGGCGGGGCGATAGGCGATCTCGCGCGGGTTCTGACCCCCCAATGCGCCCCATTCGGCAAAAGCCTTGATGTCGTCTGCGCTGACGGTACGCCCGTTGTCCTCGAAGCGGAGCATGTTCTCGAGCACGACCTTGAGCGCGGCCGGCAGCTTGGAGAAGTCGCCGAGCCCGGCCTCGCTGGCCGCGTCGATCGAGTAATAGGCGTAGTCCTTGCCAGCGACATTCAGGGTGCGGCGCGTGCCTGTGCTGTCGGTTCCCACGGTAATCGTCATCGCAGTCTCCTCGCGGCGGCTAACAGGACGGCGGCGTTCCGGCAGCCGAAAGCACCGTCCAAAAGACTTCCGGCGGATATCGCCCAACACCTGGCGTTTTGCAACGCACCCAGCGTCTCGGCCTGAGCCGTCGTAGCCACCTGGCCGGGCTGCGAAACGAGGCCCATGCCGGGCTCGATCGCCTCTCGCTGGACCTAGCGCCACGCTTTCGTAGGGTGAGCCTGTCACGATCAGGATGTGCAGGACGATGGCTTGGTGCTGTATCTGTGCACAGCTTGCCGCTATGTCATCCCCCAAAAGCTGCCGTTTACGTCACCTTAATTCACAGTCTGCGGCGCGGGTGTAACGTATCGCCGCTCTATGCTGCGGCGGTCACGCTGCGCAGGCGTCCCTGCCTTCCGCCACCGGTCCCGCTCTGCTAGCCGCGATGCATGGAGCTGCGCATCGAGAGCATCACCGCCAGGCGCGGTGGACGTACCATCCTCGCGGGTCTCACGGCATCGGTGCCGGGGGGAAGGGCGCTGATCGTCACCGGGCCAAACGGCGCCGGCAAATCGACGCTGCTCCGCATGATCGCAGGCTTTCTGCCCCCTGTCTCCGGCCGCGTGGTCCTCCACGGCGATGAAGGCCCGCTGGGCGGCAGCGCATTGCAGCCGCGTCTCGCCTATGCCGGCCATCTGGACGCGGTCAAACCCGCCCTCGGCGTGGCACAGAACCTGATGCTCTGGGCCGGGCTGTCCGGGACCGGCAGCGCCGAGGTCGACCGCGCCCTTGCCGCTGTGTCGCTGGAGACGATGGCAAGCCGCCCCGCCGGCGAATGCTCGGCCGGTCAGCGCCGCCGCCTCGGCCTCGCCCGGCTTCTGGTGTCGAAGCGCCCCGTCTGGATGATGGACGAACCCACCGCTTCGCTGGATCGCGCCTCGGCCGAGGCCGTCTCAGCACTGGTCGAGACGCATTGTGAGGGCGGCGGCATCGCGGTCATCGCCACCCATCTCGACATGGGGTTGCGCGATCCCCTGAGCCTCGAGATCGCCCCCTTCGATCCCGATCGCCCCGCGGCACCGGGCGGCGACGGCATGTCGCCGCGACCGGGTGCCGAGGATCCGTTCCTCGCCGGGCACGACGATGCCGGGGCCTTCCGATGACGGGGCACCCGGTTTCGAGACACCCGCCAAGCCCGGCGTCCGCCTTCAGATGATCGCTGCTCTCGTTGCCATTATCCGGCGCGATCTGGCCCTTGCCCTCCGCCTCGGCGGGGGAGGGGCGGTTGGCCTCGCCTTCTTCGTGCTGGCGGTCGTGCTGATCCCTTTCGGCGTCGGCCGCGAGCCCGAAACGCTGGCCCGCATCGCAGCCGGCATCGTTTGGGTCTCGGCGCTGCTCGCGGCGCTTCTCTCCCTCGATCGGCTCTTCCAGGCCGATGCCGAGGATGGCACCCTCGAACAGCTGATGCTGGCCGATGCCCCGCTCGAGGCCGTTGTGATGGCCAAGACGGCCGCGCACTGGTTGACGACGGGCCTGCCGATCACCCTCGTCGCACCACTGCTGGCGGTGATGCTGAACATGCCGGGTGCCTCGATACCGGCGATGATGGCGGCCATGCTGGTCGGTACCCCGGCGCTCAGCCTCACCGGTGCGGTCGGCGCGGCACTGACGGCCGGCATTCGCCGCGGCGGGCTGCTCGTATCGATCCTCGTGTTGCCGCTCTATGTCCCGACGCTGATCTTCGGGGCCCGCACGGTCGAGAACGCGACACTGGGCCTGCCCTGGGCGCCGCCGCTGCTGTTGACCGCCGGTATCAGCCTCGGCGCCGCTGCCCTCGCGCCCGTCGCCGCCGCCTATGCTCTGCGCATCACGCTTCGCTGACGCGCCGCGCTCAGGGCATCATCCGCATTCCGGGCGGCATTGCATCCCTAACTCTGTCCGATACCTCGACCAAAAAAGGCCCAAGGCGCGTCCTCAGGCCATGACCGCGTTGTCGAAGGGGGTGTTGTGTCGATCGCGCTGCAAATTCTCACCCCAAGCACCCGCCATCAGCATCGCGGCGACCAGCCGCGATTCCGTTTAGCTCTGGCGGCTATACGCTGCAGAAGCGCTCGAACGACGCGTCAAAGGTCGCACGGAAAGACGCTTGCATCCACCGCCGCTCACGCCAAGCTTGATTGCGCCCCCGTCGACGCTGGCATATCTGAGGCCCATGTCCATCTGGCACTACGCAAACCCGGCCAATTTCATGGCCCTGACCCGTCGCGTGGTCGGCCCGCTCTGGGTGTTGGCCGGGTCGATGATGGTCGGTGGCCTCCTCTGGTCGCTCAGCGTGCCGCCCGACTATCAGCAGGGCTCGACGGTGACGATCATGTTCATCCATGTCCCCGCCGCGCTGCTCGCGATCAACACCTATTTCCTGATGGCGATCGCCTCGGCCATCGGGCTGATCCGCGGTCACCACGTGAGCTACCTGATCGCCAAGGCCGCCGCCCCCATCGGCGCCGCCTTCACCGCCGTGGCGCTGGTGACCGGCGCGGTCTGGGGCGAGCCGATGTGGGGTACCTGGTGGGTCTGGGACGCGCGCCTGACCGCCGTGTTGATCATGTTCTTCTTCTATCTCGGCTACATCGCGCTCTGGGCCGCGATCGACGACCCGGACAAGGCGGCCGAGCTCACGTCGGTGCTCTGCCTCGTCGGCGTCGTGTTCTCGCTGCTGTCACGCTATGCGGTGTTCTTTTGGGCCACGCTGCACCAGGGCTCGTCCCTCTCGCTGGCCGAGGGGCAGCGGGTGGCCGATGCCTATCGCGACCCGCTCTATTTCATGATGGTGGCCTTCTACGTCCTCTTCGCCGCGCTTCTGCTGACCCGGGCGCGGATGGAGATCCGCCGCCGCCGCGCCCGGGCGCTGCGGGCCCGCGCCGGCCGCGCGGCCGAGGCGCTGGAAGCCGCGAGCCCCGCCTGAGCCAGCCCGAAAGGCCAGCCGCATGCACATAGACCAGTATCTCGTCCACGTGATCGCGTCCTACGCCGCGACGGTGGTAATCATCGGGGGCGTAGTCTTAGCGACAGTCCTCAGCGCGCGCCGTGCCCGCGCCGAACTGGAGGAGGCCGAAAGGCTGGAGATCCGCCGATGACCGATCAACTGGACAGCGCGCCGAAGACGTCGATTGAGACGCCGACCGAGACCGCGGCGGGCGGCGCACCGCCCCAGGGCGGTATCCGCCCCTGGATGATCGTCCCCGCCCTCGGCGCCCTCGGCATCCTGCTGACCTTTGCGGTTGAGCTGGTGGCGGGTAGCGGCGACGATCTGCCCTCCACCCTGATCGACCGTCCGGCGCCAAGCTTCGAGATGGCGCCGCTCTACGACGGCCAGCCATCCTTCAGCACGGCCGACCTGCAGGGCGGCGGCGTCAAGCTGGTCAATGTCTGGGCTTCCTGGTGCATCCCCTGCCGGGCCGAGCACCCCTGGCTCGTCGCGCTGGCCGAGGAACGCGGCCTGACCATCCACGGCATCAATTTCAAGGACGAGCCGAGCGCCGCGAAGGCCTTCCTCGAGGAACTGGGCGATCCCTATACTCTGATCGGCACTGACGAGGGACGCGGCGGCATCGAATGGGGTGTCTACGGCGTGCCCGAGACCTTTGTCCTGGACCACAACGGCGTGATCGTCTTCAAGCATATCGGCCCCATTACCGGCGACACGCTCCGCAAACGCCTGCTACCCGCCATCGACGCCGCCGAGGCCCGCACGCCCTCGGGCTGACAGGGCCGACACGGCAAGCCCCAGCCGACAGCTCATCCCGCCGGTCCTGCGATCGCTGCGGCACGATGCGGAGGCCCGGCATCCGGGACGGGTCAAGGGTCGCGCCAGCGACGGGCGACGGCCCGCTTGCCCTTGACGCGTCGTGGATGTCGGTATCGCTCATTCAGCGCCCCTTTGCCCCGCCAAAGGGGCCTGCCCAGCGGCGAGCGTACTTTGGCAATCCATCAAAGCGCCACAAGTGACCGGCCTCTCGGCCCGCGCCCACATGACGTGCGTCGCGGCGGCGAGCCGTGAGACCGCATGATGCGCTCAGTCCTCCGCCTCGTCGAGCATATGGCGCTTCAGCAGCGGCACTTGGCAGACCATGAAGACCAGCGTGATCGGGATGTTGGCGACGGTACGGAAGGTTACCCAGAACTCGGTCGACTGCGTTCGCCACACAGCCTCGTTCAGCAGCGCCATAAAGACGAAGAACAGGCACCAGCGCTGGGTGAAGATCATCCAGCCCCGGTCGTCCAGCGGCAGTCCCTTGCCCAGCAGATACTGGATGTAGCTGCGCCCCTGCACCAACCCGATACCAAGGACCAGCGCAAAGAGACCGTTCACCACCGTCGGCTTCATCTTGATGAAGGTCTCGTCCTGCAGCCAGAGCGTCAGCCCACCGAAGACGGCAACCACGAGCGCGGTCACCAGCGCCATCCGCGGGATATGACCGGCGGTGATGTACGAGATCGCGAGCGTCACCGGCACCACCGCCATGAAAGCCGCGGTCGCCACGAAGAGTGCGGCACTATCGCCGGTCAGCGCCTGACTGTCGGCCCAGCTTCCCAGAAGGCCGCGCACCGGGTCGAGCGCGAGGATGTCCTCGCCGAGTTGGAAGGCCACGAAGAAGACGAGCAGCGGCCCGAAATCGAGGGCCAGGCGCAGGAGCGGATTATCCTCGCCCTCGCGTCCTTCGGGCGCCGTCATCGGCGCGTTGCCGGTCGTCTCCGGCGCCGCACTCTGGGTCTCGTCTCGATCGCTCATGCGCGCTGGATACTGCAGCGCGGTCTGGCTGTCACGCGCGTAGGGTCACCGTAGAGATCGCCGTAGAGATCCCCGTCGAGATCACTATCGGTATCACTGTCGAGATCACGGCGGGGGTCGCTGAGCGAACCGGCCAGAGGGTTTCGGAAAGGCGCGCGAACCGGCGCTGAGCGTCGATCAAGGGCCACTCCCGTCGGTCGTCGCGACGGTTGATACGGTGACCGAGTCGCCGCTGCACGGTTTCGAAAACGTGAACGGCCATAAGCGTGGCTGATGAAATTAAGGGGCTGATTTACCTCAGTTTTCGAGCGTTGCGTCGCGGCAACGGCACCTCGCACGAATTTCGTCCCATAATGCGACCCTTCTTTCTGTGCACCGGGAAAAGTCCCATTCTCCTTGAATGATGACACTGATTTGACGCGGCGTGGAGACTGTCTTGGGCAGCAGCGTCGTTATCTGAGGGTGAGGCAGACGGCGTTCAGCGCGCATGAGACCAGTGAGGGGAACAATGCCGAAGGACCAAGCGATACCGGGAGAGGAGGCGCGCGACCAAGCGCTGCCCGGTGCAGACGACAGCGACGACGGCGAAGGCATGGCGACGGACAGTCCGACCGTCGCCGAGCAGCGGCCCATGAGCCGCACCGAATGGGCGATGCTCTTCGCAGGCTGAGCACGGCCGGGCCGCCACACGGACAGCGGCAGAGACTAGACTTTATGCTTCGACGGCCGCTGGCAGAAGTAGCCGATCTTGGGAAACGGCGTGCTGCGATGCACGGACCAGTGACCGGTTGCGAAGTCAGGCGGTCTCCGGCGCCCCGGTGATTGCTGTGGCGAAATCAGCGGCCTCGAAGGGTTGCAGATCGTCGATCTGCTCGCCGACGCCGATGGCATGGATCGGCAGGCCGAAGCGCGCGGCGAGGGCGACCAGAACGCCTCCCTTGGCCGAGCCGTCGAGCTTGGTCATCACCAGACCGCTCACATCGGCGATCTTCTGGAACGTCTCCACCTGGCTGAGCGCGTTCTGTCCGACGGTCGCGTCCAGCACCAGCACCGTATTGTGTGGCGCATCCGCATCCTTCTTGCGGAGGACGCGGACGATCTTGGCCAGCTCCTCCATCAGATCCTGACGGTTCTGCAGCCGGCCCGCCGTGTCGATGAGCAGCAGATCCGCACCATCCGCCTCGGCCCGCACCAGCGCGTCATAGGCGAGGCTTGCCGGGTCCGATCCCTGCGCCGCCGTCATCACCGGCACGCCGGCGCGCTCACCCCAGACCTGTAGTTGCTCGACCGCCGCCGCGCGGAAGGTATCGCCCGCGGCGATCACAACCCTCTTGCCGGCCGCGTTCAGCTGGCTTGACAGCTTGCCGATGGTGGTTGTCTTGCCAGCACCGTTGACCCCAACCACCAGCACGACCTGCGGGCGCTTGGCATAAAGCGGCAGCGGCACGGCCACCGGCTCCAGAACCGCTTCGATCTCGTCCGAGAGAAGCTGCTTCAGCGTCGCGGTATCGACCCGCCGCCCGTAATGCCGCTCGGACAGCCGGGCCGACAGCTCCATCGCCGTCTCGACGCCCATATCGGCCTGGATAAGCACGTCTTCCAGGCTCTCCAGCATCGCGTCGTCCAGCACCCGCGTCGGCGCCGCCGCCTGCCGGCTGAAGGTCCGCGCGAAGAAGCCCTGCTTGGGAGCGGCCGCGCTCTCCTCACCGGCCACGTCGATCACCGCCCGTTCTAGCGCTTCAGCCTGCGGTAGGGATGCGGGGCCCGGGTCTTCACGCTCTTCAACCGGATCGCCGCTCTCGGTCCTTGCGGGCTCGACCCGGGTGGATGGTGCGGCCGGTGCTGGCGCCTCGGACTGCGAAACCGGGACCGGTTCAGGCTCGGGCGAGATGGGCGTTGGGGCCCGCACCTCCGTGGGCTCATCTGGCACGGGTTGGTCCTCAACCGGGCTCGTCGCGGGCACGACCGACTCTGCCGCTGGCGTGGTTTCGGGCGCGGTTTCGGGCCTGGATTCGGGCGATGCTGCCGCGGTGGGCGCCTCTTCGGCGTTGGCGCCCTCGCGCACCAGATCGTCGAGACCCTGATCCAGCTTGGCCTGGCTCTTGAACAGCCGATCCTTGAGCTTGGAGAAAAAGGCCATTGCACGCTCCCGTCTGCCGGCGGTCTGTCTAGCCCGCCCGCCCGCCAGCGTCCAATCGACGCCCTCGCGCAGGGGCACACTCGTGCAAGGCGCTCAGGCCGCGATCAGCCGCCGCTCGGCCACGCCTGCAATGCGCGCCTCGACCAGCGCGCCCTCGGGCCGGTCCTCGCCAAAGCTTACCTCGGCGAAGCTCTCGGTCCGGCCAAGACGCGCCCGCTCCATCAGCACGGGCTGCACGCTGCCGGTCTGGGCATCCAGATGCGCCGTCGCCGCCCGGGCGCCCGCCTCGCGCAGCAAGCGCGCACGCTCCAGCCGCACCGCCTTCTCCACCTGCGGCATGCGCGCGGCCGGCGTGCCCTGGCGGGGCGAGTAGGGGAAGACATGCAACCAGGTGAGCCCGCAATCCTCGATCAGCGCGAGGCTGTCCTCGAAAGCCGCCTCGGTCTCGGTCGGGAAGCCCGCGATCAGATCGGCGCCGAAGACCATCTCGGGCCGGCGCCGTCGCGCTTCTGCGCAAAAGGCGATGGCATCCTCGCGCAGGTGGCGCCGCTTCATCCGCTTCAGGATCAGGTTTGCGCCCGCCTGCAGCGAGAGATGCAGATGCGGCATCAGCCGGGGCGCGTCGCCGATCGCATCCATCAGAGCGCCGTCCACCTCGATACTGTCGATCGACGAGATCCTGAGCCGCGGCAGATCCGGCACCAGCCGCAGGATCCGCTGCACAAGGTCGCCAAGCGGCGGCTGCCCCGGCAGATCCGCACCCCAGGAGGTCAGATCGACCCCGGTCAGCACCACCTCGTTGAAGCCGCGATCCACCAACCGGCGGATCTGCTCCACCACCACCCCCGCCGGCACACTGCGCGAGGGCCCGCGTCCGTAGGGGATGATGCAGAACGTGCAGCGATGGTCGCAGCCGTTCTGCACCTGCACATAGGCGCGTGCCCGGCTGCCAAAGCCGTCGATCAGATGGCCCGCCGTCTCGCGCGCCGACAGGATGTCGTCGACCTGCACCCGCTCCGCCCCGAACCGATCGGCCCGCGCCGGGTCGGCCAGCGCGCCCCAGGTCTCCGGCCGCATCTTCTCCAGGTTGCCGATAACCCGGTCGACCTCGGGCATGGCGGCGAATGTCTCGGGCTCGGTCTGCGCGGCGCATCCAGTCACGATCAGCGTCGCCTGCGGGTTATCGCGGCGTAGCCGTCGAATGCGCTGGCGTGCCTGGCGCACCGCCTCTGCCGTGACCGCACAGGTATTGACCACGACCGCATCGCCGAGCCCCGCCTCGGCGGCGAGATCCGACATCGCCTGCGTCTCATAGGCATTCAGCCGGCAGCCGAAGGTCTCGAACACGGGGGGCGAGGCGCGCTCAGTCATCGCCGCCTCCCGTCTGCTTGGTCATACCGGCCATCGCCATCACCTGCGCCCCGGGGATCACCCCGTCAAACACATGCGCGGCCGGACCCGTCATCAGCACATGGCCCGGGCCGTCCGGCCCGTCAGGCAGCCACTCGATGTCCAGCACGCTCCCCTCCAGCACCACCGAGACGCAGCGCCCGGTCAGCCCCAGCCGATGGCAGGCAACCGCCACCGCACAGGCCGAAGAGCCGGAAGCGAGCGTCGGCCCCACACCCCGCTCCCAGACCCGAGCGAGAATGCGGGTCGTGTCGATCACCTCGACCACCTGCACATTCGTGCGCTCGGGAAACAGCGGATCGCACTCGACCCGCGCCCCGATCGCCCGCCAGTCGCTGGCATCCAGCGCCTCGACCACATGCACCGCATGCGGGTTGCCCATGCTGAGCGCCACGGGTGCCCCCGGTAGATCGAGCGCAAGCGTGTCCATATCGCGCGACAGCGGCACATCCCGCCAATCGAGGCCCGGCGCCCCCATGTCCACGGTAAACCGCCCATCTTCACGGGCTTCCGCAGTCAGCAGTCCGCGCCCCTCGACCGCGATGCGAAACACCGGGCCCCGGCCTTCCTCGGCCAAGATGAGGGCAACGCAGCGCGTGGCATTGCCGCAAGCGGCCGACCGACTGCCATCCGCGTTCCAGAAGGTGACGGCGATGTCACCCTCCTCGACGGGCGCCGGTCGCAGCACCGCCAGCTGATCGAACCCCACGCCGGTGTGGCGGTCGCCGATGGCCCGCACGACCGCCGGCCAGGCATCCGCGGGGAGCGGATCGGCCCGACGGCGAAAATCGAGGATCACGAAGTCATTGCCGGCGCCGTGCATCTTGGAGAAGGCAAGGGTCATGGCCGCCGCAGGATCACGCCCAATAGCAGCCGCCGCGCCTGCACCCTGCTGCCTCGCGGTTGCGGCGATATGCTCGTGCCCGTCCATGAGGCGTCGCATATAGAGATCCGCGGTCGCGAAAGCCAGCATAGGCACGCCACCGCGGCCATCTGCCCGGCGCTGACAGGCGGCGAGGCATCGGGACGACGGCGCGAAACACCCAGCGCAGAAACCCCTCGCCGAACCGGATCGGCGCCAAGCCATCGGACAGCGTCGGAGGCGTCTCAAAACGGTTCAGCCCGCCGCGTCAAGCCGTCGGTTGACCCCGCAGGCCGAGCCGCCTATCCGATACCACAGTGGGCGGGTAGCTCAGCGGTAGAGCAGCTGACTTTTAATCAGCTGGTCGTGGGTTCGATCCCCACCCCGCTCACCATTGTTTTCAGCCACTTATGATTGATGAGACGCGCTCCTAGTCTCTTTTTAGCCTCACTTTCGATACGTCTCAGCCACGAACTGAATAGAGTGTCTTGATTGCAAACCCTTCAGGCCCTGCCACCAGCGTGGCCAAACGGAGAACTCGGCAATGAGGATCTTTTAGGCGGCAGTTCGGACTCTCGAATCTCCGTACAGAGCCGCCTATGCGCAATAGCGCCCTCAGCATCGACTGAAATAGCACGAATATCTGCCAGGCCATCAAACCGCTTGACTCGCCCCTCACGCATGGGAATCTCACCCCAGTTATTTTGTAAAAGTATGAGAAGCGCTTGTATGACGAACAGCAAAAATCTGTATTACTTAGACGGATTGATCAAGAAGCCGCAAATCCAGAGTCACGCTTTGACGACGGCTTTAGAAAAATCTGCAAGAATTTTCAGACAACTTTTAGGTGTTGTGATTATGTGCATGCCCACTGACCTGAGCCCCGACTTTCCTCCGGCGGTGGGGAGAGTGCTAGGGTTGATGTCTGCGCGCTACGCGGCCTTCTCGTCCAGTGCGATCTGCGGGGCGAACTCTGCCGGCGGGACGTTCCCTAGGGCGGAGTGCGGGCG
>JBCCJI010000046.1:0-16900 GCA_039027855.1 Pseudomonadota bacterium
ATAACTCCCTGAACCCTGGGCAGAACAACCCGTGGCAAGTCTATCCGGTACGACAGGCGCCGTTACAAACGGCGAAACAGCATCGAGATCATGTCCGGCCGGTTGAAGGATCGGCGCCGCATCGCAGCCCGCCATGACCGATGCCCCAAGGTCTTCCATTCCGCCATCGCACGCGCCGCGGCCGTCATCTTCTAGTTATGACGATCAATGAGGCTGAAGCCTAGGCACTTCATTGTACCGCGCTCGGTCTGCCACCGCAGTACCCGATACCGTGACGCTCGCACTGTGGCGCATGCTCCGTCAGGACGTCGCGCCATGACAGCGCTTGCTGACGTGGGCGCGTCTCGTCTCGGCGTGGTTTCAGTTGACCGGGGCTTCCGTTGACCGGGGCTTCAGTTAACCGTTGCCATCCAGGGCGCGCGTCGAAAGAACTATAGAAAACTGACGCCTGTGTATCGGGGAGATATCGGATGAAGAGGCTCGTCATGAGTGCCGCCATGGCGCTCGCCCTGCTGGCAGCGCCCGCCGCGGCCAAGGACACGATCAAGGTCGGCATGATCGTCACGCTGAGCGGCCCGCCGGGTGCGCTGGGCAATCAGGCGCGCGACGGGTTTCAACTCGCGCTGGAGGAGCTTGGCAGCACGCTCGGCGGGCTTGAGGCGGAGTTCATCCTGGAGGACGACGAGCTGAAGGCCGATGTCGCGCAGACCAAGGCGAAGGCGCTGGTCGAACGGGAAGAGGTCGATTTCGTCGTCGGCACGATCTTCTCGAACATGCTAGCCGCGATCTACAAGCCGGTGATCGAGAGCGATACCTTCCTGATCAGCCCGAATGCCGGGCCCTCGACCTTTGCCGGGCGCAACTGTCACCCGAACTTCTTCGTCACCTCCTACCAAAACAATCAGAACTTCGAGGTGCTGGGCAAGATCGCCACCGACAAGGGCTACGACAAGGTCTTCATGCTTGCCCCCAATTACCAGGCGGGCAAGGACTCGATGGAGGGCTTCAAGCTGAACTACAAGGGCGAGATCGCCGACGAGGTGTTCACGCCACTCGGCCATAAGGACTTCTCGGCCGAGATCGCGCGCATCGCGGACAGCGAGGCCGATGCGCTCTTTATTTTCATGCCGGGGGGCATGGGCGTGCGCTTCGTCAAGCAGTTCCGCGCCTCGGGCCTGGCAGATCGCATGGCGTTTCTGTCGGCCTTTACCGTGGACGAGACCACGCTGCCCGCCCAGCAGGACGATGCCGTGGGGATGATGGGCGCCACCAACTGGGCGCCCGATCTCGACAATCCCCAGACCGAGGCGTTTGTCGCGGCCTTCGAGGCCAAGTACGGCTACATCCCCGGCGGCTATGCCATGCAGGCCTATGACACCGCGAAGCTGATCGATGCGGCGGTGACAGCGGCTGGCGGTATGGGCGATAAAGAGGCCGTACGCGCGGCGCTGAAAGCGGCTGACTTCACCTCGCTCAGGGGCGATTTCGCGTTTAACAACAACAACTACCCCGTGCAGGACTTCTATCTGCTCGAGGTGGTCAAGCGCGCGGATGGCAAGTTCCACACCTCGATCGTTGAGCAGGTCTTCGACGACTATGCCGACAACTATGCGAGCGAGTGCCGGCTGTAACCAAAGCGCCCTGCCGCCCTCGCGGGGGCGGCAGGGCCCCTGATCCCGATGTCCACGACCCTTCTCCTCATCCAGTTTCTGAACGGGCTTCAGCTCGGCGTGCTGCTGTTTCTGATCGCGGCCGGGCTGACGGTCGTGTTCGGCGTGATGGGGTTCATCAACCTCGCCCACGGCGTGCAATACATGGTGGGCGCCTATCTCGCCGTCTGGTTCTACGGCCTGACCGGGCATTTCGGGGCGGCGTTGGTGCTGGCGCTGCTGGCGGCACTGGCGGTCGCGCTGTTCCTCGAGTTTGCGGTGTTTCGATATCTCTATGACCGCGATCACCTCGACCAGGTGTTGGCGACGTTCGGGGTGATCTTGTTCCTCAACCAGGCGGTCAAGGTGATCTGGGGCCCGATCCCGCTGGTCATCGCGCCGCCGGAGGCACTGTCGGGCACCTTCCCGCTGACCGCCAATCTCAACTATGACATCTGGCGCATCGCCATCATCGTCATCGGGCTGATGGTGGCGGCGCTCTTGTGGGTGCTGGTCACACGAACACGCATCGGCATGCTGGTGCGGGCGGGGGCGTCCAATGCCGAGATGGTGGGCGCGCTCGGCGTGAACATCCGGCGGCTCTTCATGGTCGTCTTCGGCTTTGGCGCGATGCTGGCGGGGTTCGCCGGTGCGATCTCGGCGCCGATCTATTCGGTCGAGCCGGGGATGGGCGATGGCCTGTTGATCACCGCCTTCGTGGTCATCGTGATCGGGGGGATCGGGTCGATCCAGGGGGCGTTTGTCGCGGCGATCATCGTCGGGCTTGTCGACACGCTCGGCCGGTCGACGATCACCGATATCCTCAAGCTCTTCCTTGACGCCTCGGCCGCCAACCAGATCGGACCGGCGCTGGCCTCGATGGCGATCTATATCCTGATGGCCGCGGTCCTGTTTTTCCGGCCCGAGGGCCTCTTTCCCGCACAGAGCCGACGCGCGTGAGAGCCTCTGTCGCCGCGATCCTGATCTTCGCGCTTTGCGCCGCGATCCCGGTTGGCGCCGAGGTCTGGGGCGGGTCCTACCTGACCGGCCTCGTGATGCGGGCGATGATCCTCGCCATCGCGGCGCTGTCGCTCGATCTGCTGATCGGCACCAGCGGCCTCGTCAGTTTCGGCCATGCGGCATTCCTCGGGATCGGTGCCTACACGGCGGGGATCGCCATCACCGAGGGCGTGACCGACCTCGCGACGATCCTCGCCGTGGCGGTCGGGCTGAGTGCGCTTTTTGCGCTGATCACCGGCGCGATCAGCCTGCGCACCCACGGCGTGACCTTCATTATGATCACGCTCGCCTTCGGGCAGATGCTGTTCTTCACCTTCCAGGCGCTGAGCGACTATGGTGGCGACGATGGCCTGACGCTCTGGGAACAGGCCGACGCCTATGGCCTGTTTCGGCTGGAACATGGCCTCTTCTACCTGATCCTGGTCACGCTCGTCGGGCTCTGGCTCCTGCTCGGGCGCCTTCGCGAGGCGCGGTTCGGCCGCGTGCTTTTGGCGGCCAAGGTCAATGCGACGCGGATGGAGACGCTGGGCTACAACGTCTTTCGCTACCGGCTGGTGGCCTATGTGATCGCGGGCGTCATCGCCGGGATCGCCGGGGTCCTCAACGCAAACGAGGCCGAGTTCGTGAGCCCCGCGATCTCCGCCTGGCAGCGCTCGGGCGATCTGATCATCGTGGTCATCCTGGGTGGCATGGGCCGTCGCACGGGGCCGGTGATCGGCGCGCTGGCCTTTGTGGGACTGGAGGAAGTGCTGTCCTCGATCACCCATGACTGGCGACTGATCTTCGGGCCGCTGCTGATCGTGATCGTGCTGTTCGCCAAGGGTGGCCTCGCCAGCATCGTCGAAGGCCGCCGGGCATGAGCGTGATCCTGTCCACGCACAACCTGACCAAGCGCTTCGGCGCCTTGCTGGCGACCGATGACGTCTCGCTCGATCTTCGCGCGGGCGAATGCCATGCGCTGATCGGGCCCAACGGGGCGGGCAAGACCACCTTCGTCAATCAGCTTTCGGGTTTGCTGGCGTCGGACAGCGGGCGCATCGAGTTTCTCGGCGAGGATATCACCACGCAGAGCGCCGCCGAGCGGGGACAGGCGGGCCTGGGGCGGACCTTCCAGATCACCTCGATCATCCCATCGATGACGCTGTTCGAGAACGTGGCCCTCGCCGCGCAGGCGCGCTGCGGGTCGAGCTTTCGCTTCTTCCGCCGCGCCGTGCACGATAGTGAGGTCAACGCCATCGCCGCCGAGGCGCTGGCCAGGATCGGGCTGACAGGGCGCGACGACCGGCCGGCCGCCAACCTCTCGCACGGCGAAAAGCGCGCGCTCGAGCTGGCCATGGCAATCGCGGGCCGGCCAAGGGCGCTGCTGCTCGACGAACCGATGGCCGGGATCGGCAATGATGAGAGCGATCAGCTGACCGACGCTCTGTTGATGCTGAAGCGCGACTACCCGCTGCTGTTGATCGAGCATGACATGGACGCGGTCTTCAAGGTGGCCGATCGCATCTCGGTGCTTGTCTACGGGCGCATCATCGCGAGCGGCACGCCCGAGGAGATCCGGGCCAACGCCGAGGCCCGCGCAGCCTATCTGGGGGAGGACGCATGAGCCTGTTGCAGGTCGAAAGCCTGCATGCGGCCTATGGGTCGGCCAAGATCCTGTTCGGGGTCGACATCACCGTGGACGAGGGGGAGGTGGTCACCCTGCTCGGCCGCAACGGCATGGGCAAGACCACCACCGTGCGCGCCATCCTGGGCCTCACCGCGCCAAGCGATGGGCGCGTGCGCTTTGCCGGGGTCGATGTGACCGGCACGCCGCCCCACCGCATCGCGCGGCTTGGCATCGGCCTCGTGCCCGAGGGGCGGCAGATCTTTCCCACGCTGTCGGTCGAGGAGAACCTGGTCGCCACGTCGCGCGGGCAGAAAGGCGCGCGCTGGACGCTGGGCGAGGTCTACCGCTTCTTCCCGCGCCTGGCCGAGCGGCGTGGACAACTCGGCTCGCTCCTGTCGGGCGGGGAGCAGCAGATGCTGGCCATCGGACGCGCTCTCATGACCAACCCGCGCCTTCTGATCCTGGATGAAGCGACCGAAGGCCTGGCCCCGCTGATCCGGGCCGAGATCTGGGAACGGCTCGGCGAACTCAAGGCCGAGGGCGAGGCCATCGTGGTGATCGACAAGAACCTTGACGCGTTAAAGGCGCTGGCCGACCGTCACGTGGTTCTTGCCAAGGGCGCCGTCGTTTGGGCCGGCACAACCGCCGACCTCGACGCCGACGCATCGGTCGTGGACCGCTATCTTCATGTGTGACGAAGGGGGATGCAGATGGACGCCGGCGTGACGACGGAACAGGACGGGCTGGACGGGATCGTCTGGAACGTTCTGGGTCAGACCTATGTTCCCAAGCTCCGCTCGGAAGAGGCGATGATCTGGCATGCGGTTCTGCCGGCAGAGACCTTCGTGCCGCCGCATATCCACAGCACGCAGCACGAGTGGATCCATGTGCTGACCGGCAACCTCGAAGTCGATTTCGAAAGCGGCACCAAGCGCGCGGGCCCCGGTGATCTGGTGCGCATGCCGATGGGCATCTGGCACGGGGTCTTCAACCGATCCGGCGCCGAGGCGACGGCGATGTTCGGCGTGGCGCCGGCGCGCGGGCTGTACGAGCTGTTCTCCAAGATCGACAACCTCCCCGATCCTGGCGAGGTCGTGCGCCTGGCGGCCGAGCACGAGATCGAGTTCCTGCCACCCCCAGCGGCGTGACCCCATGCATGTCCTCATCGTCGGCGGTGGCATAGGCGGGCTGACCACGGCCCTTGCCCTGCATGCCCGGAGGATCGCCTGCACGGTCTGCGAGCAGGCGCCCGAACTGCGCGAGCTTGGTGTCGGCATCAACACCCTGCCCCATGCGATCAAGGAGCTGGCCGGTCTCGGGCTTCTCGATGCGCTCGACGGTATCGGGATCCGCACCAGCGAACTGATCTACAAGACCGCGCGGGGCCAGGCGATCCTGCGCCAGCCCCGCGGGATCGAGGCCGGGTTCGCCTTCCCGCAGTTCTCGATCCACCGCGGCAAGCTGCAGCGCCTCCTGCTTGACGCAGTGCGCGCGCGCCTCGGCGCCCGGAGCGTGCTGACCGGCCACCGGCTCAGCGGCTTCACGCAGAACCGGCGGGGCGTCGATGCGGTGTTCGAAAGCGCCGACGGCCCGGTCTCGATCAAGGCCGATGTGATGATCGGTGCGGACGGCATCCACTCCGCGGTGCGCCGCCGCTTTCGCGGTGCCGAGGGCCCGCCAAGCTGGAACGGTATCCTCATGTGGCGCGGTGCGACCTGGTGGCCGCCGTTCCTCAGCGGGTCCTCGATGATCATCGCGGGCGGCATGAAGGCCAAGGTCGTGCTCTACCCGATTTTCAACAGCCCCGAACGCCCGGGCGAGACGCTGATGAACTGGGTCATCTGCGCCAAGCTCGGTGACGGGTCGACCCCGATCCCCGGGCGCGATGACTGGTCGCGACAGGGCACGCTCAAGGAGGTGATGGCCCATGTCGAAGGCGTCTTCGCGCTCGCCGAGGTCGATCTCCCCGCCCTGATCGCCGCGACGCCTGAGAACTATGTCTATCCGATGTGCGACCGCGAACCGCTAAGGCGCTGGACCCGGCGGCGTGTCACCCTGCTCGGCGATGCCGCGCATCCCATGTACCCTGTGGGCTCGAACGGCGCGAGCCAGGCGATCCTCGATGCGGTCTGCCTCGCCGATTGCTTGGCCGCCGAGCCGCCGTCGGATGCGCTCCACACCTACGAGAGCATCCGCCGCCCCGCGACCACCAAGATCGTGCGCGCCAACCGCAAGGGCGGCCCGGAACGCGTAATCGACCTGGTCGAAAAGCGCGCACCGCTGGGGTTCGAGACGCTCGATCAAGTGGCCAGCGAGGCGACGCTGAAAGGCATCGTGGGTGATTATCAGTCGATGGCCGGCTTTGAGCGGGCCGAGGCGCGTTAGTCAGCCCCCCCCCTTCCGTTCTCAGGCGATTTTGACGATGGAAGGCGTGGAAGTGACCGCAACCGGTGTCCAGAGGCGCCATGTCGCCCCCGACAGCGGTCGCGCGCCGTTCTGGCACCGACCGGGACGACTGCAGACCAAATTGACGTGATGCGTCGCCGAGGGAGTGCGCCGAAATGACCGATCCGCTCCGCTACCACATGCGGTTCACGCCCAGTGAATTGGACGCACAGTACAACCTGCGCACCTCAAGACCCGATGTCGACGCGACCGTCATCCCGGAATGGGCGCGCCGCAGCGAGGCTGCACGGCGCAGTCTCAGCGGCCCGCGCGATATCCGTTACGGCCGAGGGGAGAGGCAGAAGCTCGATGTCTTTCGCTCTGATGACCCGGCAGCGCCAACGCTCGTCTATTTCCATGGCGGCTATTGGCAGCGGGGGGACAAGTCGCTCTACAGCTTCCTCGCCCTGCCCTTCGTGGCCGCGGGAGTGAACGTGGCGGTGGTCGGCTACGATCTTTGTCCGGCTGTCACCGTCACCCGGATCGCAGCCGAAGCGCGCGAGGCGATGGCCTATCTCTGGCGCCATGGCGACGACCTTGGCATCGCGCGCAAGCGGATCACGGTCATGGGGCACTCGGCAGGCGGTCACATCACGCAGATGATCATGGCGACCGACTGGCCGACCCACGGCGCCGATCTATCGGCCGATCTCGTCGCTGCCGGCATCCCCGTCTCACCGCTCAGCTATCTCGAGCCCGTGCGCCTGACCGAGGCGATCAATGCGACCGTCGGCATGGACGCCGCCGAGGCCGAGGCGCAAAGCCCGATGACCCGCCATCCGCCCGCCACCGACGCACCGCAGATGGTGGTCGTCGGGGGCGCAGAGACGGCGGAGTTCCAGCGTCAGGCTGCGATCTATGTCGACGCCTACGCGACGGCGACGCGCCCGATCACGCTCTGCACAGTGCCCGAGGTCGACCACTTCGACGTGATCAACAGGCTCGTCGATGCATCCAGCCCCGTGTTCGAGCAGGCGCTCACCCTGATCGCCCGCTGAGGGGTCTCAGGCGAGGGCCATGGGGCCTGAGAGCACGAGTGCCTGCGCCCTGTTCGCGCGCCGATCTTGCACAGCGGCTCAGTGTGCGCGCAGCCTCGGGGGCACAGTGTCCGGCGCTCCCGTTATTCTCGCCGCACACCATACTTCATGCGCACTGGATATTCACCGCGGTCCCGATGATCGGCTATATCTCGAAGGATCGACGATGCCCCTTCCAGATATCTCCAGATAAGGCGCCTGAGCCATGACCCGTGAATACCTGAAAAAGGCCGCTCGGACGTCGACGGACGACACCGGCAATGTGCGCCAGACCGTGCAGGCGATCCTCGACGCCATCGAGGCCGGCGGCGATGCCAAAGCGCTGGACTACGCAGCACAGTTCGACAAGTACGCGGGCAACATCGTGCTTACGCGCGACGAGATCGAGGCCGCCTCGGCGAAGGTGCCGCAGAAGCTGAAGGACGACATCCGCTACGCGCACGACAATATCCAGCGCTTCGCCGAGGCTCAGAAGAAGACGATCCAGGATTTCGAGTTCGAGATCGAGCCGGGCCTGATCGCCGGGCAAAAGGCGATCCCCTGCCAGGCGGCGGGCTGTTACGCGCCGGGGGGGCGGTATGCGCATATCGCCTCGGCCATGATGACAGTGACGACGGCCAAGGTGGCGGGCTGCGGACATATCGCGGCCTGCTCACCGCCGCGCCCGGATACCGGCATCCACCCGGCCATCGTCTACACCGCCGATCTCTGTGGCGCGGACCGGATCCTGGCACTCGGTGGCGTACAGGGGATCGCGGCCATGGCCTTCGGGCTCTTCGGCCTGCCGAAAGCGGACATCCTGGTGGGCCCCGGCAACCAGTTCGTGGCCGAGGCCAAGCGCATCCTGTTCGGCCGTGTCGGCATCGACATGTTCGCGGGCCCCACCGACAGCCTCATCCTGGCGGATGACACGGCCGATGCCGAGATCGTCGCCATCGACCTCGTCTCGCAGGCCGAGCACGGGTACAATTCGCCGGTCTGGCTGGTCACCACCTCGCGCCAGCTGGCCGAGACGGTAATGGCCCGGGTGCCTGAGCTGATCGCCGAGCTACCCGACTTGAACGCCAAGAACGCCGAGGCCGCCTGGCGCGATTATGCCGAGGTGATCCTGTGCAGCGATCGCGAGGAGGTTGCGCAGACATCCGACGAAATGGCGCCCGAGCACCTGACGGTGATGGCGGCCGATCTCGACTGGTGGCTGGGTCGGCTCTCCTGCTACGGCTCGTTGTTCCTGGGCGAAGAGACGACGGTCTCCTACGGCGACAAGGCGTCGGGGACGAACCATGTGCTGCCCACATCGGGTGCCGCAAAATACACCGGCGGGCTCAGCGTGCACAAATACATGAAGCTGGTGACCTGGCAGCGGATGACGCCCGAGGGTTCGAGGCGCGTGGCCGAGGCGACGGCGCGGATCAGCCGGCTGGAAGGCATGGAGGGCCATGCGCGGGCCGCGGATGCACGGCTCGCCAAGTATTTCCCGGGCCAGAACTTTGATCTCACACCGCATGAGTGACGCGACACCGGCGACCGGCAATGCGTGATCCGCGCCGTCTTTTCGACCTGAGCGGCCGGGTTGCCTGTATCACCGGCGCCAGTTCGGGGCTTGGGCGACACGCGGCCGATGTATTTCTGGCCGCCGGGGCCAGCGTGGTCGGTGTCGCCCGCCGGGGCGCGCTGCTCGCAGACTGGCGGGAAGGCGCGGGAGAGAGAGCGGCGGTGGTCGCCGCCGATATCACCGACCGCGGCAGCCTCGACGACACGGTCGGAGCGATCAACGCCCCGTTCGGCCCGCCCGATATCCTGGTGCACGCGGCCGGCCTCAACACCCGCGAGGATGCCGACCATGTCACCCCGGAGGCTTGGGACAAGACCATCGCGGTCAATCTCTCCGCGCCGTTCTTCCTGTCACAGGCGCTGGTGCCGGCGATGCAGGCCAGGGCTTGGGGGCGGATCATTACGTTCGCCTCGCTGCAGACGACGCGGGCCTTTCCGGGCGGCATCGCGTACGGCGCGACCAAGGGCGGCATCGCGCAGCTGACACGGGCCATGGCCGAGGCCTGGTCCAGGCACGGCATCATGGCAAACGCCATCGGGCCGGGCTTCTTTCCAACCGAGCTGACCGCCCCCGTCTTTAACGATCCCGAGCGGGCGGCCCGCAACGCCGCGCAGACCTGCATCGCGCGCAACGGTCGGCTGCAGGATATGGATGGCCCGCTCCTGTTCCTCGCCTCAGAGGCATCATCCTACGTCACGGGACAGGTGCTGATGGTGGATGGCGGCTTTACCGCAAAGTAAGGCGGCAGCGGGGGCCCAGCGTTGATCAACGGAAGCGGAGCAACCCGCGCCGCGCGCCCGATCGATCTCCGGAACAGACCTCGGTCGCCTCACCTCACTCAGCGGGGGCGGTGAGCCAGACACGCCAGGCGCCCGAGGCATTGACCTGCAGGCGATAGTCACCGGGCTCGGCGATCAGGTAGCGACCAGTGCCACGGCCGCCGAGATGGAGGTTCTGGGCGACCGTGTCATCGGCCCGCAGCAGGGTCGCGATCATGATCACATCGCTCGATTCAAAATGGAGGAGGCGCGGCATCTCCACCGTAAAGAGACCGGTCATGCCGCCACCCTTGCCGGCATAGACCTCGACCACCGCCTCGCCCGCCAGCGCATCGAAGCAGGCCAGGCGTGCCAGATCCGGCGCAACGCTCGCGCAGCGCGCCAGATCGTCGGTCAGATCATCCGCGGCGCTGCGGGTGATGCCGATGCTCAGCGTGACGGCCGCAAGCATCACGACAGAAAACGCAGCGCCAGGGCGATGGTGCCGCAGCACACCGGCTCTCACCAGTCGAAGGGGCAGCCGGTACAGCCCTCCATATGCACGCCTTCCCAGATCGCGTAGCGGATCTGCGCCCCCTCCATGGCGGCATCGGCGAAGTCCGAGTGGTAGAACTTGGCTTCCTGCAGATGCGCCGATGTCAGCCGGGCACCGACAAAGCGTGCCTTGGGCGCCCAGACGAATTCCATCGAGGCGGCGGTCAGGTCAGCTCCGGTCATGTCGGCGCCCGCCATGCGCGAGAAATCGAGATCAGCGCCGGTAAAGTCGGCGCCGGGCGCCTTCACGCCTTGCAGCATCACCTTTTCCAGCGTTGCACCGCGAAGATCGGCGCCGGACAGGTCGGCACCCTTAAGCTCGGCCAGCCGCAGGTCGGCGCGGGCGAGATTGGCGCCGCGCAGATTGGCGCCGTTCAGCTTGGCGCCGGCGAGGTCAGCGTGGCGCAGGTCGACACCGGGGCACTGCGTGCCGGGCTCGATCGTGCAGCCGTTGACGACCCAGGGTCCGACACGCGGTTCCGGTTCGTCCTCGATGACCTTCCATTCGGCAGCGGCGGCCGGCAGCGCAAGCGCCGCGCCAAGCGCGAGCGTCGCAACAAGCCGGGTCAGGGTCGTGAATGCAGGCATGTCTTCGCTCCTGAAAGTAGACAAGGACCGCCCCTTCGAGAGGGGGCGGCCCAATCCGGCTTACTGCACCGACAGCTCGGCCCGATCATCGCCCGCCGCCGGGGCGTCGTCGCCGGCGCGGACCTCGGGCACCTCGAACACCCAGAACGAGCCGCCCTGGCTGACCTGTGTCGTCAACTGCGCCATGTCACCGCCCCAGAGCGGTACCGCGCCGCCATAGCCCGAGGCGACGCCGACATACTGGCGCCCGTCCATCTCCCAGGTGATCGGCGAGGAGACGATGCCCGAGCCGGTCTGGAAGGCGAACAGCTGCTCACCATTGGCCGCGTCAAAGGCCTTGAAGTAGCCATCGGACGTGCCGGTGAAGACCAGGCCGCCGGCCGTGGTCATGGTACCGGCCCAAAGCGGGAACTCCTCGTTGTGCTCCCAAACCTTCTCACCGGTCTGCGGGTCATAGGCGCGGAGCGTGCCGATGTGGTCGTCATAGAGCCGCTTGATCCGGAAGCCCTGGCCGAGATAGGCGGCGCCCGCTTTGTAGTGCACTTCGGTCGTCCAGTAATCCTCGGTCCAGTTGTTGGCCGGCACGTAGAAGAGACCGGTCTCGGGCGAGTAAGACATCGGGTTCCAGTTCTTGCCGCCGAGGAACGGAGGCGTAACCTGGATGGTGGCACCGCGGTCCTCGCCCTCGGCCGGCAGCGGCGGACGCTGGCCCTCGACCTCGGCCGGGCGCCCGGTCTCCAGATCGATATGCGTGGCCCAGGTGATCTCATCCACGAAGGGGAAGGCGTTCAGCAGCGCCGTCGGCTTGTTGATCTCGGTGTCCCGTTCGGCCAGGGCGGCCACATCGGTCACGTAGAAAAAGCCGTTGCGGTCGGCATGGCCGCCAGCCCGCACAACGGAGCCGTCTTCCTTCTCGAAATCGAACAGGATGATCTCGTTATTGCCCGAGAAATCCCAGGCATCGTTCGGCGTGTGCTGATAGAAGCCCACGATCTCGCCGGTAGTCGGGTCCACATAGGCCTGACCCGAGGTATAGAGGCTGTCATAGTCCTCGAAGTTGTCGCCGTCCGAGCGGGCCCAGGTGTTCCACGGTGCCGGGTTGCCGGTGCCGACGACGATGGTGTTGGTCTCGACATCAAAGCTTGCCGACTGCCAGGGCGCGCCGCCGCCATGGTGCCAAGCTTCCTTTTTCTCGCCGTTCGCGTCGTTCGGCCAAGACGGGGCCGAGGCATCGCCGGTGGTCGCGCCGTCCTCGCCGTTCAGCTGGCCGACATGACCCTCGACAAAGGGGCGCATCCAGATCTCTTCGCCGGTGTCGACGTCGCGGGCAAACAGCTTGCCGACCACGCCGAACTCGTCACCCGACGAGCCGTGGATCAGCATCACGCGGCCGGTGGCGCTGTCCTTGATGATCGTCGGCGCGCCGGTCATCGTGTAGCCGATCTTGTGATCGCCGAACTTCTTGCGCCAGACGACCTTGCCGGTGTCCTTATTCAGCGCATAGACGGCGCCGTCCAGCGTGCCGAGGAAGACCTTGTCGCCGTAGATCGCAGCGCCGCGGTTCACCACGTCGCAGCAGGGGCGGATATCCTCGGGCAGACGCGCCTCGAACTTCCAAAGCCGCTCACCCGTGCGGGCGTCGAGCGCCCACATGCGCGAATACGAGCCGGTCACGTAGATCACGCCCTCATGCACCAGGGCCTGGGTTTCCTGGCCGCGCTGCTTCTCGTCGCCGAAGGAGAAGGCCCAGGCGGGGCGCATGCCCGAGACGTTCTCGGTGTTGATCTGCTTCAGGCTGGAATGGCGCTGTGCGTTGTTGCCGAAGCCATACATCAACACGTCGTCAGTGGTGACGTGATCGTTCTGGATGTCTTCCCAGGTGACCGGCTGAGAGCCATCGGCCATGGCGGTCCCGGCGAGGGCCAGGAGGCCGATGGCCGCGACGCTTGCTGTCAGATGTTTCATCATTCTGTTTCTCCCAGAGACTATGATGACTTCGCTTCTTCTTCTCGGTCCGCGTGTGCCGCGGCTTCTTTTGGTTGGATGGCCTCACCGCAACAGCGGCAGCGCCTCGGTCTCGAAGGCCGCGTAGGTCTGCACGACAGAGCGGCGGTATTCTCCCGGATTGGCGCCAAGACCGGCCCAGCGCGCCGGGGGGTCTTCGCGCATGGCCTCGATCATCCCGAGGCCGCGGTCGGCCGCGTCGGCAAGACGCGCGGTGAGCCAATCGAGGTATTCTCGCGTTTGCCGGATCGCGGCACCCTGGCGGTCAAGCGGTCCATGGCCCGGTATTGCAGCGGCGGCATCAAGACTTGCGAGATGGTCTAGACTGCGGTGCCAGCGCGCCAAATCGGCATCGGGCACGGTGGGCGCCCGGTCGAGGAACAAGAGATCGCCCGCCACCAGCGTACCGGTGGCGATATCGAGGATCGCGAGATCGGCCTCGGTATGCCCGTCAAGCGGGATCAGCTCGAAGCGCCGCCCCCCAATCGTCAGCGGGCCACCGCCGATCGACTGGTTCGGCAGCGCGGGCTCGGTACCGCGCATGGGCAGGCCGACCTCGCGGTAGAGCAGATCGGCATAATCGGCGAGGTTCGCCTCGGCCTTCTCGGCGGTCAGCGGCTGCGCCATGATCGGCCGGTCGGCGAGCGCCTGGGTGCCGAAGGTATGGTCGGGATGGTGATGCGTCAGCACGGTCGCCGCGAGGCCACCGAAGCGGATCTCCACCTCGGCGCGGAGCTTCTCGCTAAAGGCGCGCGAGGAACCGGCATCCACCACCAGCGCGCCGGCATCGGTCGTAAAGACAGCCACATTCGCGATGTCGCCGCCGTTTTCCCGGTTGAAGCTCTCGGTATCGCCGACATGGATCCAGACGCCATCGCCTACCGGCTCCAGGAACTCCCTTCGCGATCCAGCGGACGCGGTTGCAGCGGCCGCGACCGCCGGCAGCGCCACGGCACCCGCGAGGGTCGCGCGCCGGGTGAGCCTTGGGGTGAAGGCTGGGCTACGCTCGGTCATGACGCCGCTCCCGGCACGATGTGGTCGATCACGAGACCAAGGTTATCCCGCCCGTTGATGCGCACCCCGGCCCGCGCAATCTCGGCCGGCAGGTCGAAGGCGAGCGAGGGGTTCTCCTCCAGCGGCACGTTGATATCGAGTTCGGCGACGCTGCCGCCGCCGAGATCGGTGATCCTGAGCTCGGTCAAGAAGAACTCGGGCGCGTTGTCGGCGAGGCCGGTATCCATCGGATGCGTGACCAGCACGCGCAGCCGACCATCGGGCCAGAGCCGCGCGCGGGTCTCGCCCAGCGTGGCCTGCCAGTCCGCACGCTCATGCGCCTTGGCCGGCACACCGCAGCCACCGCCCGCAGCGCTGATAAAGGCCCCGCCCACACGCCACGTGCCATCGGGCCGCTCGGCGCTGATGCGCACGGCCGTCGCCTCCTCGATCTTCATGCCGAAGCCGAGACGGGGCAGCGCGCTACCGGGCCGAAAGGTCACAACCCAGGGAAAGGGGCTGTAATCAGCCGTGACGACGACCTGTTTCACCGCGCCCAACGCTGTCGCATCAAGCATCAGCGGCAAGTGGCGCGCATCATCGGCCTCGCCCGGCGAGATCAGACGGACGGCAGGATCAAACGCCCAGTCCTGTGGATCGCCCAGCAGTTCCTCGCGGTGATAGTCCCACATGCCGCTGTCGAACGGATCGACCCGGTCGGCACGCGGCGTGGCGGCTGACAGGCCCGACGCGGAGAGGAGGAGGCGATCCATCACCACGCTCCTCAGTCCAGCCCGTCGGCCAGCACGGCGAGCGCCTTCTCCGCCGCGTCCGGCCGGGCCTTCAACAAAGCCGCCGCGCGGGTCATGGGCGTGTCCGCCTCACCCTCGCCATAGGCGGTGTCGACCGAGGCGGAGAGCGCCAACAAGTCGTCCGCGATGGCACCGAGCGCCCCGGCATCGCCGACCGACGCGGAGAGCCGATCGATCAGCGCCTGACGCTCACCGGCAATCGCGTCGAGTTGATCGAGATCGGGCCGCGTCTCGATATAGGTTCTGATGGCCCATGCCGCTTCCTGGCTCAACAGGCCGTCAAAGCTCGGCATCTTTGTGGTGCCGTTTTGGATATAGCCCCGGCGGAAGCGCTCCACATACCACTCGTCGCCCCAGTCAGAGGGCTCGAGATAGCGAAGATCGGGCGCCAGCCCGCCGGAGATCACCTCAAGACCATGGCAGCGCGCACAGTTCGAATTGTACCCCTGCGCCCCGACCTCCAGCGCCGTCTCGCGCAGGTCGCCCTCGGCGCTGCGAAAGGGGTTCTCGGCCAGCCAGTCCTCGCCGAAGGCCGGCAGACCGCGCGTGTCGACGGCCTGCGGGGTCATGTCGCCATGCCCGAAGGCGACCGTGGCGGCCAGTGTGGCGGCGAGTGCGGCGGCGATGCCCGGGGCGATTGCCTTGAGGTCGGTCATGTGGTCCTCCACTGGGTGACGGGATGGGCGCCGCGCTGCTCGCTCTGCCCCAGACGGTTGGCGGCATGGCTTGTGGGAGAGCGAGGGTGAGGGGTCGGTTGGTGCTGTGCGGCGTCGCGCTGGCCATGCTTATGGCGGGCCTGCCGGTGCGCGCCGGCACGCTGTTCGATCCCGTGACCGGCTACCGGGTGGAGCACTACCGCGCCCCCACGCCGGCCGAAGCCCCAGGCGCCGAGACGGTCGGCGTCTCCGAGGTGGCGACACTCCGCACCGAAGGCGCTGTGCTGATCGATGTCGGCCCCCGCGCGACGCTCGACCCAACCTGGCCGCGTTGGCTGGCCGGGGTGCCCCGCACAACGATCGCGGGCGCCCACTGGTTGCCCGAGGTCGGTCGCGGGACGATCGATCCGCTGGTTGAGACCTATCTCGACGAGACCCTGCTGCGTCTCAGTGCCGGCGATAAATCCCGGGCGCTCGTGGTGTTCTGCAACGTCGATTGCTGGATGAGCTGGAACGCGGCGCAGCGCATCGCGGCGCTTGGCTACGCAGATGTCCACTGGTTTCCCGGTGGCGCCGACGAATGGCTCGCCGAAGATCGCCCCTCGGCCGAGATCATGCCCGAACCCTTCGGGCCAGAGGACTGAGAGCGCGCTCATGACACAGGCCCCACCGTCATCTCTTCGGGGGGCAGCACGCGCGAACGGGTGAGAAACCGCCGCCCGGTGCCGCTGTCGAGCGAGAAGATCCCGCCGCCGCCCGGCACCGCATCGATCACGAATTGCGTATGGGCCCAGATCGGATACTGGTCGGCGCCGACATAGAAGGGCGAGCCGTCCACGAACCCGAGCAGCACGTCGTTATCATCGACGAGATAGTCATCCTGCAGGCTGCAGATCGGTGAGAAACCGTCGAAGGACGTGCCCGGCTGATGGAACACCACAGCACCATGCGCCGCACGCAACTCGTCCAGAAAGTCGAGGGCGGCGGGCGTTGCGGTGACGCGTTCTGAGCGGGCGCAGTCGGTCATCGACCTCTCCGGCGAAGGGTAAGGAGAAGGCCGCCCCGCGGCACGGGGCGGCCGTGGCGTCAGAAGAAGCCGAGTTTGTTTGGGTTGTAGCTGACCAGCATGTTTTTGGTCTGCTGGTAGTGGTTTAGCATCATCTTGTGGTTCTCGCGGCCGATGCCGGACTGCTTGTAGCCGCCGAAGGCCGCATGGGCCGGG
>JBCCJI010000047.1:0-13908 GCA_039027855.1 Pseudomonadota bacterium
CGGACGTCCTCAAGGCGCGCGGCCTACAATCCCGCAGACGAGACGGCGCTCACAGGGCCGCGACCGACCAAAAGCCAGAAAAACGAACAAAGCCCGCACCGCGGGACCATCCATATACGGTCCGAGCCCGATGGCGAGCGCTCTGCGGGAGCGCATGCGGGTTCCGGCTGGCAAGCGGCGGCGGTTCGGCTCTAGGCGGTTGCATGTGTTGCTGCACCAGGGAGGGCTCGTGTTGAACGGCAAGAAGACCGAGCGGCTCTACTGCGAGTAACGGCTCACCAAGCATCGCCGGCGCAGGCGTGAAGCAAGGAGCCAGGGGCACAGGCGCCGATCCTCGTCAAGGCAAGGCCGAACGCGCGCTGGCGCGTCGACGTCATGCACGACCAAATCGTTAGCGAGCCGTGCCTGTGTTCGGCCTGCCGCGCCGCAACTCGCCTGCCGGTTGTGGCGCCTCACCCTTAACGTGATCGATGACGTCACGAAGGAGTGCCTGGCGGCCATCATCGACACCTCGATCTCCGGTCGGCACGTCGCGCGGGAACCCTAGGCCATCGCCGCGAGGCGCGGTAAGCCAGAGCTGATCGTCTCCGATCAGCGCACCGAGTTCACCTCGAATGCCATGCTCGCCGGGGCTCAGTCGGCCGGCATCGCCTCGCACTTCATCGCGCCTGGCAAGCCTCAGCGAAACGGGATCTGGCGCAGGCGTTCAACGCCCGGATGCGGGAAGAGCTGCTCAACGAGACGCTGTTCTTCTGCCTCGACGCCGCCCACTAGAACCCTGCCCAGTGGGTCGTTGATGACAACCAACGTCGGCCGCACTCCGCGATCGGCTACTAGATGCCGCAGACCTATACCGCCCGGCTCACCGCAATGGGCGGCGGGCGGCGCGGAACGCAAGCGCTCCACCAGCCGCTCGTTGCTCTATCAGCGCATCAGCGCCACCGTCACGCGCCAGCTCCGGTTTCAGGTACATGATCATCCGGGCTCACAGCGCGAAGTCGAAACCGCTGTATGTCTCCTTGCGCGTGACGGGGTAGGAAAAGGCGCCCCTTGAGAAGGACGCAGCGGCACTGTCGCTCACCGACTATGTCCGCAATCGGCTCTTTGGTCAGGAGGCGAGGCGGCGAAGGACACGGGGTAGGTTTCCCGTCGAGGATCGCGCGGCGCTGTCCAAGGTCCGGCGCGCGCTTGGTCGATCCGGCCTCGCACGAGACCACCGGCCGCTCTCCGGGGGCCGAGCGCGACGGGACCCTGGTCCTCGATGCAGAGAGTGTTCGGTGTCTTCGCGAGACCTGCACAGATATCGCAGCCATGCGCGGCGACCGGATCAAGGCGCTCGGCCCGCAGGCGCGCTCGCCGTGTCTCTCGTCGGGAACCCGCGCGGCGGTGGTGCGGATTTCGCGCGCCACCTGATGAAGGCGGAGAACGAGCGCGTCGTCGTGCGCGAGGTGCGCGGCTTCGTGTCGACCGATCTCGCCGGGTCGTTTCAGTCGTCCGACGCGATCAACCGGGGGACGCACTGGAAGCAACACTTCTATTTCTTGAGCCTCAATCCGCCGATCGAGGCGGAGGCGACCCCGACGTTCGTTATCGATGCCGCGGATCGCGCCGAGCAACCGCTCAAGCCGACGGGCCAGCCACGCGCTGTCGTATTCCATGAGAAGTGCGGCACTGATTGTCAGCGGCGTCGCCACGCCCATGCGGTCTGGTGCCGGATCGATGCCGACCGCATGAGGGCGGTGCAGATGTCTTTCGACAGGCCCAAGCTGCAGCCGGTTGCGCGTGAACTCTACCTCGAGCATGGCTGGAGGATGCAGCGCGGGTTCGGGCGCCACGAAGGACTCCACTGGCCTGCTGCCGATTGCGTGGCAGCAGGGTTAGGGTTGCAGAGCGCGCTCCTCCAACGCGACGGGGCTGATATGATCCGGCTTGGCGTGGCGTCGTCTCGGGTTTTCGACGCGCACACGCCGTCGAAGAGATCGGTAGGTGCTACGTCGCGGGTGAGGTGAACCTTGCGCGCCGTCCGCTGGGTCTTCGGCGATGAAAAGAAGCGCTCCATCGCCGAGTTGTCCCAGACTTTGCCGGGGCCCGGCTCATCGAGCAGGTGATGCCATTGTCGAGCAGCAGGCGTTGCGACGACCGGTTGAGACCCCAGCCCAGGCCGTTCTTGAGCACATCGCGCCAGACCCGGCGAGCGCCATAGGTGCGCTGACTGGTCTTGAAGCTCATGGCGCTCTCCATGACGAGCTTCGCGTCCTCGTGGGCGGATGCGCTGATCGGGCGCTGATGGATCGTCTTAGCCGGCGTGAAGGCCCGACCGATAGACGCCCAACGTTTCGCACGTCCGACTGATCGACATCTGATCGGCCAGACATGCCGGTGCTTCGCAACGGACGCGAACGTCATGTGTTCGGGCCTGACATCGAACCGGTGGCGGGCACGCCCTCACCCCGCCCGAAGAACACTGCAGCCTTTTTCAGGACGTCATGCTCCGCCTAGGGCCAGGCGCCTTGAGTTTGGCGACCTCTTTCTTCAGAGCCGCGATCTCAGCCGGTTCGGGGCGATGCCGGCCATTGCCGGGGAAAGCTGTGGCCGGCGCCACCATCGCTTCACGCATCCACCGCCGAATGACACTCTCTGCCAGGTTCAGGTCCCGACATCGGCATGCCTGAGCCGCCGTCACGCCTCGCGCGGGCACCCGCGTCGCGGTCTCGATTTTGAGCTCGCGGCAGAACTTCCGTGTCGCCACCCTAGCTCGCCAGTTCCATGGTCACGATTTTATCGTCGTGTCCATGGAACTGGCAGCAGGGCACCGACGTCGTTACCTGCTGATCCTTGATGCTTAGTCCTCCGCGACCTTGGTCTCGCGGTCCTGGATGACGGAGCGATGCCAAGTGTTGCGCTGCGACACCTAGCGGGTCAGTCCCTGGGTCTAACACTGGGTCGGCTGGAGGTGATGGAGCGTGTCGCTCGCAATCACGGCCTCCTCGTTGGCGGGCACGATGAGGATTGGGGGCGCCCCCGGTGGCGAGAGGCGGGGCGCGTTCTTGCTGTTTGCTGCCGTGTCGAGACGAAGCCCGATCCAGCCGAGCCGCTCGACGATCGCAGCGCGGATGGGTGCTGCGTTCTCGCCGATGCCGCCGGTGAAGACGAGCGCGTCGAGGCCCCCGATCTCGCCCGCGATGGCGGCGATCTCCCGCGCCGCTCGGTGCACGTAGACATCGAGCGCAAGACGCGCCTCGGGCACATCGGAGGCGGCGAGCGTCCGCATGTCGTTGGAGACGCCCGACAGGCCGAGGAGCCCGCTCCGCTTGAAAAGCGTGTCGCGAAGTTCGGAGACCGTCATGCCCATCTCCTCGAGCATGAAGAGAACAGCGCCGGGATCCGTCAGCCCCGGACGCTCGCCCATCACCAGCCCGTCGAGTGGCGTGAAGCCCATGGTGGTGGCCCGGCTCTCGCGGCCAATCATCCCGCAGAGGCTCGCGCCATTGCCCAGATGCGCGGCGACGACGCGGCCCTCGCCCACGGGACCGAGGAGATCCGGCAGCTGTCCGGCGATCCATTGGTAGGAGAGCCCGTGGAAGCCGTAGCGCCGGACCCCCGCGCGCCGGACCTCCTCGGGCAGCGCCATGGTGCGCGCGGCCTCGGGGATCGTCGCATGGAAGGCGGTGTCGAAGCAGGCGATCTGAGGGATCTGGAGCCCGAGACGCTCCACGGCGCGGATTGCGGCGATGCCGTGGGGCTGATGGGTCCGTGCGAGGGGAACGAGGCGTTCGAGGGCAGCCAGTACGTCATCGTCGACCGGAACCGGTGCGGCAAAGGCGTCTCCGCCATGCACGATACGGTGGCCGGCAGCGGCGAAACGTCCCCCGGCGGCCTCGGCGATCCGTGGCAGGAGGGTTGCGAGCGCCGTCTCGTGGTCGGCACCGGTGTCGCCCGCCAGCGCAAAGTTGCTGCGTTCGCCGCCGGGTACGCGGATTTCCGCAGCGGCCTCGGACGAGCCGATCCGCTCGATGAGCGCGGTCAGCCGGGGGGCGACCTTTCCGGCATCGAAGACCGCCAGCTTGATGCTTGAAGACCCCGCATTGACGGTCAGGAGCGGCGGCGTCTCGCGGTCGGCCATTTGGGGGCACTCCGTTCGGGGTGGCTCAGCTCAGCCACAGGATGCCGGCGAGGATGATGCCGGCGATAAAGAGCGTTTCGCCGACGATGAGGACGACAGCGGGTCCACCCACCTCGGTGATGCTGCGGAGCGAGGTCTTCATGCCCACGGCCGCGATCGCAATGAGGAGCGCCCAGCGCGACAGGCTGCCGAGCACATCGGCAACGACCGACGGCACGAAGCCGACGGAGTTGAGCGACGCGAAGGCAAGGAAGGCGACCACGAAGCCTGGGATGAGAGGCGGTCGCTTGGCGGGCCCTTCGGTCTCGGCGCCGCTCGCGCGGATCGCGAGCGCGAAGAACAGCACCACCGGCGCCAGCATCGTCACGCGAATGAGCTTGACCAGGGTCGCCGTGTCGCCGGTCTCCTCGCTGACCGAGAAACCTGCCCCCACCACCTGCGCCACATCGTGGATCGTGCCGCCGAGGAAGACGCCGATGGCCTGCTGGTCAAGGTCGAAGACCTGCGCCAGCATCGGATAGACGATCATCGCGAGCGTTGAGAGCACCGTGACGCTCAGCACCGTGAAGATCAGGTTGCGCTCGGAATGCTCGTTCTTCGGGAGGACCGCGGCAATCGCCATCGCCGCCGACGCGCCGCAGATCGCGACCGACCCGCCGGTGAGGAGCGCCAGACGCCAGCCGCGGCCCAACAGCCGCGCGCCGACCAGCCCGAACAGGATCGTCAGCGCCACGCTCGCCACGACGAGGGCGATGAGTTCGACCCCGAGCCCCAGCAGGAGCTCGACGCTGATGCGGACGCCCAGAAGCGCCACGCCCATGCGCAGCACCGTCTTGGCCGTGAACTCGATACCCGCGACGCAGCGCCCTTCCTCGGCGAGGAAGTGAAAGGCGATGCCGAGCAGCAGCGCCATCAGCATCGCCGGCGCGCCGTAGTGCTCGAATAGGAACTGCGCGGCGATCCCCACCACCACCGAGACCAAGATGCCCGGGCCGAGCGAGAAGGCACGCGCCTTCAATCCTTCCAGATCGCGCATGCTGCGCAGCAATGCGAGGGTCACTGTGCTCTCTCCCGGGATGTCGGATGGCACCTGCCCGCCGACGGAGAGAGGTGACGTCCTCGCGTTAAGACGGGCCGCGGTCGCGGCCCGTCGGTGGTGCAATGACCGTGGCGCCGGTCAGAGCCTCGGCTGCTGCGGGCGCATGTCCGCGGCGCTGATGCCGGCGATCTCAACCGGTTTCTTCATCGCATCGCGCCGGAAGGGCTCGCCGAGCTCCTGGTTGAGGACGACCTCGATGAGCGTGGTCACGTTATCCTCCATCTGCGCGCGCACCGCTTCCCGCATCGCTTCCGTGGTCTCGTCCATCGTGCGGACTTGGACGCCGCGCAGACCACAGGCATCGGCGACCTTCGCGTAATCGACCCCGAGGTTCAGCTCGGTGCCCACGAAGTTGTCTTCGAACCATAGGGTCGAGTTACGCTTCTCGGCGCCCCACTGATAGTTCCGGAAGACGACCATGGTAATCGCCGGCCAATCCCCGCGACCGCATGCCGTGAGCTCGTTCATCGAAATGCCGAAGGCCCCATCGCCGGCAAAGCCGATGCAGGGGACATCCGGGCAGCCAATCTTAGCACCGAGGATCGACGGCAGGCCATAACCGCAGGGTCCGAACAGGCCCGGCGCCAGGTATTTCCGACCCTTCTCGAACATCGGGTAGGCGTTGCCGATGGCGCAGTTGTTGCCGATGTCGGTCGAGACGATCGCCCCGTCGGGCATGCCCGACATGATCGCGCGCCAGGCTTGGCGGGGCGACATGCGATCGGGCTCGCGGTCACGCGCGCGCTGGTTCCAGGTAACGCCCTCGTCGCTGTCGTCCTCGTGGTCCATCGAGGTCAGCTCCTGCGCCCAGCGCGAACGGGCATCGGCGGCCATGTCGATGCGCGCCTTGCGGGCGGCCTCGTCGATGCTGTCGGGCAGGGTGGCGAGGATGCTCTCGGCCACCGTTCGCGCATCGCCCTGGATGCCCACAGCCACCCGCTTCGTCAGGCCGATGCGGTCAGCGTTGATGTCGACCTGAATGATCTTGGCGTCTTTCGGCCAGTACTCGGTCTGATAGGCCGGCAGGGACGAGAACGGGTTCAAGCGCGTGCCGAGGGCCAGGATGACATCGGCCTTGGCCATCATCTCCATCCCCGCCTTCGAGCCGTTGTAGCCGAGCGGTCCGCAGGCGAGCGGGTGGCTGCCCGGGAAGGCGTCGTTGTGCTGATAGTTGCAGCAGACCGGCGCACCGAGGCGCTCGGCGAGCGCGGCTGAGGCCGGGATCGCGCCCGAGAGGACGACACCCGCGCCGTTCAGGATGACCGGGTGCTTCGCGCTGGCCAGCAGGCGGGCGGCCTCCTTGATCCCGTCGGCCGACCCCGGCGGATGGCCGAGATCCACGATCTGCGGCAGCTCGATGTCGATCACCTGGGTCCACATATCGCGCGGCACGTTGATCTGCGCCGGGGCCGAGCCGCGATGCGCCTTGGTGATCACGCGATTCAGGACCTCGGCGATGCGGGCCGGGTCGCGGACCTCCTCCTGATAGCAGACGCAGTCCTCGAACATCGCCATCTGCTTGACTTCCTGGAAGCCACCCTGGCCGATCGTCTTGTTGGCGGCCTGTGGCGTGACCAGCAGCAGCGGCGTGTGGTTCCAGTAGGCGGTGATGATCGGGGTCACGATATTGGTGATGCCAGGACCGTTCTGGGCGATCGCCATCGACATCTTGCCGGTCGCCCGGGTGTAGCCATCGGCGGACATGCCGGCATTCACCTCGTGCGCGCAGTCCCAGAACTTGATGCCCGCCGCCGGGAACAGATCCGAGATGGGCATCATGGCCGACCCGATGATGCCGAAGGCGTGCTCGATCCCGTGCATCTGAAGGACTTTGACGAAGGCCTCTTCCGTGGTCATCTTCATGACGTTCCCTTTCGATCTCAGCGTTTTTTTGAAGTGTTTCTCAGGCGCGGCGATCGGCGAGGATCATGTCGCTCGCCTTCTCGCCGATCATGATCGTCGGCGCGTTGGTGTTACCGCTGACAATGCTCGGCATAATCGAGGCATCGGCCACGCGCAGCCCCCTCACCCCGTGCACGCGCAACCGGTCGTCCACCACGGCCAAATCGTCCGATCCCATGCGACAGGTGCTGGTGGGGTGGTAGATCGTCTGGCTGATGCTGCGCGCCGCATCCAGGATCTCGTCATCGGTCTGCGGATCGCCGGCGGGCACGTGCTCGCGCAGAATGTAGGGGCTGAGCGCGGCCGTCTTCGTCATCGCACGGGCAAACCTCACGGCGCGGATGGCGCAGAGCTGATCGGCGGTCGCCGACAGATAGTTCGGGACGATCTTCGGGTGCTCGCCCGGTTTTGGACTGGCGATATGGATATGCCCGCGGCTTTCCGGGCGCAGCTGACAGACCGAGGAGGTGATGCCCGAATACGGGTGCATCTCAATCCCCGGCTTGTCGGCCGAGAGGGGCTGGAAGTGGAACTGGATGTCAGGCGTCTCCAACCCGTCCATCGACTTCGCGAACACCGCGACCTGGCTTGCGCCGAGGCTCATCGGCCCCTTGCGGAACAGCACATAGCTCAGACCGATCCCCATGCGCGGCAGGAAGCGGTTGATGGCGTCGTTCAGCGTCGGGACATTCACCTCGTAGACAAGCCGGATCTGGAGATGGTCCTGCAGGCATTCGCCCACACCCATCAGCGCATGCCGCGTCTCGATGCCGGCGCCGGACAACACCTCGGGTCGGCCGATCCCAGACAGCTCCAGTAACTGCGGCGACCCGATCGCCCCTGCGCTCAGGATCACCTCGCCGCCCGGGCGCAGCGAGACGGTCTGTGCGACACCCGCCCGCCGGTAGCGCACGCCGATCACGCGGCTCGGATCGTCGTCCGCGAAAACCAGGCCCTCGGTGTGCGCGCGCGTTACGATCTCAAGATTGGAGCGCCCGCGCACCGGGTTCAGAAACGCCCGCGCGCTCGAGCAGCGGAACCCGCCCCTGGCCGTCTGGTGGAAGTAGCCCGCCCCTTCCTGCACCTCGCCGTTATAGTCCTCGGTGCGCGGGACGCCCATTTCGCCCGCCGCGTCGATAAAGGCCTCGGCGATCTCGCTCTTTGCCCGAATGCGCGAGACCGAGAGACCGCCCTCACCGCCGTGCAGCGGCGTATCGCCGTCCTCGTGCTGCTCCGAACGCTTGAAGAGCGGCAGGACCTCGTCCCAACCCCAGCCTCGGTTCCCGAGCTGAGCCCACTGGTCGTAGTCTTCCTTTTGCCCACGCACGTAGAGCAGGCCGTTGATCGAGCTCGAGCCGCCGAGCCCCTTGCCTCGCGGCCAATCGATCGCGCGCCCGTTGAGCCCGGGATCGGGCTCGGCCGTGTAGCACCAGTCGGTCGCTGGATTATGCAGTGTCTTGAAGTAGCCGACAGGGATATGAATCCACGGATTCCAATCTCGCCCGCCCGCTTCGAGGAGCACCACACGGATCGCGGGGTCGGCGCTCAGGCGATTCGCCAGGACGCACCCTGCCGAGCCCGCACCCACCACAACGAAATCCGCTTCCATTTCAGTCGCCTCCCCGCGTGGCCCAGTTTCGGGCGCATTCTTGCTTGCCATCGGCAACATACTCTGTAATTTTGATACTACAAGTCTCATTTTTTGAGACATAAAGGGAGGAAGAAGAATGACGATCTCAGATAAGCTGAGCGGGATCTCGCGCCGTGACCTGTTCCGACTTTCGGGGCAGTTCGGCCTGACATCGACGCTGATGGCGGCCGGTGGGCTCGCCGGCACGGTCAGCCTCGCGTCGCTCGCGCGCGCAGCGGAATCGACCTATGAAAAGCGCTTTGCGAAGGAGGCGAAGCATACGCTCAAGTTCGGCGCATCCGGCTTCAACGCCCGTAACCTTCTGATCGAGCGCGCCGGTTGTCTCGAGTTCGCCCGCGATCTCGAAGAGCGCACCGAAGGCGAGATCCGGGTCGAGTTCATCGGCGACAACCAGATCTGCGGCCAGCTCTCCTGCGTCGAGAAGACCCAGCTCGGCATCGTCGATATCTACGCGGCCTCCACCCAGAACTCCGCCGGCGGCGCGCCCTATCTCAACGTGCTCGACTACGCCTACATGTTCCCGAGCCGCGCGGCGCAGTACTACTTCCTCTACAGCCCCGAGAGCCAGCGCATCCTCCGCGAGCCGCTGGAGAAGCGCCATGGCCTGAAGTTCCTGTTCTCGCATGCCGAGCTACGCGGGATTCAGCTTGGCCTCGGCTGGCAGGACAAGCCCACGGTGACCAAGCTCGAAGACATCTTCGGCACCAAGAACCGCGTCACCGGCACGCAGCTCGGCCGCATCGCGATGCAGCTTCTCAACCTCAACCCGGTCCCGGTCGCCTGGGAAGAGACGCTCGACGGTCTGAAGCAGGGCCTGATCGACGGCGCCGAGACCTGGGCCTCGGCCGTGGCCTACGCAAACATGTCGCCCGTGGTCAGCCAGTGCGTCGATCTCCGCTTCTTCTGCGGCACCGAGCACACCTCCATGTCCGCCAAGGTGTTCGACGCGATGGAGCCGCACCTGCAGGACGCGATCATGGAATCCTCCTATCTCGCGCAGGTGCACGTCCAGGCGGCCAACGAGGCGGCGCTGGTGAAGACGGTCGGCTTCTCCGAGCCGCAGCTGCCGAACACGATCTTCATGAAGGAGAACGTGAAGCCTGTCTTCCTGCCCGACTCCGAGATCAAGATGGCCGAGGAGATGTGCTCGCCCGAATTCAACCCGGGCCCCTGGGAGCAGTGGCGCGAGCGCATCAACAAATGGGCCGGCGGGATCGACACCTACACCGAGATCCACCGGGTCGCCCGCGAGATCCCGGTCGATACGCTGCCAGAGAACGTCGAGCCGCGGCGCTGGTGGCGCTCGCCGGCCTGAGGCCACGCGACCCCAGACAGACCCCAGAAGAATTATAGAGCAGCGGGCGCCGGTGCACGGCGTCCGCACACGCTGACAAAGAGACCGGATCAACCGGCTCGCCTGGAGGAAACGCATGGAATCCTTGCTCACCGAGGCTGTCTCGGTGGTGACCGCATTGCTGTCCGACGACGCTTGGGAGATGAGCGAGGCCCTCCGCACCGCCGGTGCCTGGCCAGTCGGGCTGCTTGCAATGCTGGGCGCCGCGATGCTGCTGCTCACACTCTACAAGCTGGTGCCGTTCATCGATCGCCACCTCGAGCGCACCGTGATGGTGTGGACCTACCTGATCATCGCCGGGATCATCTTCGTCGAGGTGTTCCGCCGCTTCGTACTGAACGAGCAGGCGCCTTGGTCGACGACGCTGCCGCCCTTCCTCTTCCTGATCATGACCTGGTTCGGCTGCGCCTATAACATCCGCCTGCGCACTCATCTGGCCTTCAGCGAGTTCCGCACCAATATGGGGCGGCGGGGGCAGATCATCTGCCTCTCGCTCGATGCGGCGCTTTGGTTGACCTTCTGTTGGGTGGTGGTCGTCACCTCCTCGCGCGTCGCCGCGAACTCGGCGTCGAACTTCCAGATCATGCTCGGCACCGACAACGTGCTGCAGTGGTGGTTCCTGATCACTGTCCCGCTCGCCTTCACGATGATGGCCACGCGGGTGATCGAGAACCTGATCGACGATTTCCGCAACTATCGCTCTGGCAGCCCGCTGATCCAGCAGGCCGTCATCGGCGGCGATTGAGGGAGGCCACCATGACCGACGGAACCTTGATCACCCTCATCTCGCTCGGCGTCACCATGCTCTTCATGCTGGGCGTGCCGGTGTTTCTGGTGATCGCCTATTGGGTGCTCGGCTGCAGCTTCGTGCTCGGCATGACGCTCGACAATATCGGCGCCGCGCTTTCCGACGTCTTCACCGATGGCTTCGCACTGCTGGCCATGCCGCTGTTCATCCTGACCGGGGACCTGATCAACAAATCGGGCATCGCACGAAGGCTTTCGGACTTTGCCTATTCCTGTCTCGGCTGGCTGCGTGGCGGGCTCGCGATGGCGTCGCTCGGGGCCTGCGGTCTCTTTGCGGCGATCTCCGGATCGAACTCCGCGACCACGGCCACGATCGGCTCGATGCTGCACCCCGAGATGGTGAAGGGCGGCTATGACGAGCGCTTCTCGGCCGCCACTGCAGCGGCCGGCGGGACGGTGGGCATCATCATCCCGCCCTCGATCATCTTCATCGTCTACGGCTTCCTGATGAACCTGCCGATCTCGGATCTGTTCGTCGCAGGCATCATTCCCGGCACCATGATGGTCGGCGGCATGATGCTGGCGTGTTGGATCCTCTGCGTGTTGAACGGCTGGGGCCATCTGATCCCACTCGAGCTCTCGCGCATCGGCAAGACCGCGCTCGGCGCGTGGCTCGGCTTCTTCGCGATCGGTCTCGTGCTCTGGGGGATCTACACCGGCAAGTTCTCGCCCACCGAGGCGGCCGGCGTGACGGTGGGCTTCTGCGTGATCGTGGGGCTTTTGTCGCTGCCGATGTTCCGGCTCATGGGCTCGCCCGATGCGGATCGGCCGGTCTCGGAGAAGGGCGTCGGCGAGATGCTGGTGGTCGAGGGCTTCAAGCTCAGCGAGCTCCCGTCGATCACCATGCGTTCGGCACAGATCACGGGCATCCTGGCGCCGCTGATCGCGATCTCGGTGGTGATGCAGCAAATCCTGTCACTCCTCGGAGCGCAGGAGGTGATCGGCAACTTCGTGACCTCGATGGGCGGCTATCACGCGGTGCTGTTCACCGCGATGGCGATCGTCTTCGTGTCCGGCATGATCCTCGAGAGCCTGCCGGTGACGATCATCCTGGCACCGATCCTCGCCCCCATCGCCGCGTCGGTCGGGGTCGATCCGGTCCACTTCGCCGTGATCTTCCTCGTCGGCGCCTCGATCGGCTTCATTACACCGCCCTACGGGCTCAACCTCTACGTGGCCAGCGGTGTGACCGGCGTTCCCTACTTTAGGCTTCTGCGATATACGCTCGCCTATCTCGGGGCCCTGCTCACGGTCTGGATCGTCGTCGCACTTGTGCCCGAGCTGACGTCCGTGCTGTTGCCGGATCGCTAAGGAGGAGGGGAGCATGGACGGGACCGAGGACACGCCGGCCGGCGCCACGATCCCCACCAACCTCCGCATGCTCCTGATCCTCGAAGAGATCGGCCGGGTCGGCGTGCCTGGCACGCCGACCGACGTCAACCAGACGCTCGGCCTGCCGAAACCCACGATCCACAGGCTCTTCGCCACGCTCGAGGCGGAGGGCTTTCTCATGCGAGAGCTCGACGGGCGGTCCTACACGCCGGGCCGCAGGCTGCGCAGCATGTCGATGCACGTCCTCTCCTCGCTCCGCATCCGAACCGCACGCCTGGCAGTCCTCGGCCGTCTCGCCGACGAGATCGGCGAGACCTGCAATATCGCGGTGCCGGATCGCGAGGCGATGGTCTATCTCGACCGCGTCGAGACGAAGTGGCCGCTCAGGATCCAGCTTCCCATCGGCACCCGCGTCCCGTTCTACAGCACGGCAAGCGGCAAGATGTATCTCTCGACGCTCAAGGAGGCGCATCTGGAGCGCTATCTGCGCGCGGCGAAGTTCGAAGCGCACACCCCGAAAACGATCAGCAGCATCCCGCTCCTTCGCGATGAGATGGCAGCCATCCGGGTGCGCGGCCATGCAGAGGATGGCGAGGAGTTCATGGAGGGGATGATCGCCATCGCCGTCCCGATCCTCGATGATCAGAACCGCCTGCTGTCCACCGTTTCCTTCCACGCGCCGACCCTGCGCCTCAGCCTCGAGCAAGCACGCACCCATGTCGCGCGTCTCCGCGAGGCGGCCCAAGAACTCGCGCGTCTCCTGCTGCTCTGAGCCCGTCGGATTGCCCGCCGCGCCGCTGCATGAGCCTGCTGAATGGCGCGCCCGATCGCTCCAGCAGCGCGACGGATCGCACCGCAAAAGTCTGAGCTGCGGGCCCGCCGGGCCGTATCGTGCATGAGCCGTATTGCCCGGCAAGTAACACCACCGCGCAGGACTGATAGCCGGAGAGTTCATGGCATCGCCTCATCCTCGTCACCCGCCCGCCGCCTCAATCCGTCACCCGGGACCGGCTGGCTGCGTGTTCCGGGGTCATCCGGACGGGCGTTCCGATGAGATTTGGACACTCATTCTGATGTCATCCAGACGGGGATGCCGGGGTATCCGGACAAGCTCCCGATCCTCTGACGCTACTGCTGGGCGATCGTGCAGCGGGCTAGCCTGCGCCTCATTTGAGAAACGAGCAGGGAGCCGGTAGTGAAAAGATTGCCCAACCGGAAGATTGGCGATGCGTTGCGCCGGCGGGCCGGCAGCCTCGCATTGCGCGAGATCGCTGCCAGTCTCGGCGTCGGCCGATCGACGGTCGGCGAGTACCTGAAGCGCTGTGACCTAGTCTCCAGCCTCATTGATCGTCATAGCCGGAAGATGACGGTGGCGGCGCGTGCGATGGCGGAAAGGAAGACCTTGGGGCATCGGTCATCGCAGGTTGCGACGCGGCGCCGATCCTTCACCCTGCCGAACATGATCTCGATGCGGTTTCGCCGTTTGTAACGGTGCCTGTGGTGCCGGATAACCTTGCCACGGGGTGTTCTGCTCAGGGTGCAGAGTTTTATCCCTTTGTCCTGCAACGCGTCGCGGAACCAATCGGCGTCAGAGCCGCGGTCGGCGATCAACCAGTCGGCCGAAGGCAGGGACCCGCACA
>JBCCJI010000048.1:0-13497 GCA_039027855.1 Pseudomonadota bacterium
CGGACGTCCTCAAGGCGCGCGGCCTACAATCCCGCAGACGAGACGGCGCTCACAGGGCCGCGACCGACCAAAAGCCAGAAAAACGAACAAAGCCCGCACCGCGGGACCATCCATATACGGTCCGAGCCCGATGGCGAGCGCCCGGGCAGAACCGACTGTGGTCGTCGACGATGTTGAGGACCCGGAAAGGCCGATCGTCGGCGAACGTCGCGCTCATGAAGTCGAGGAACCAGTGCTGCCTCGGCCGCTTCGGCATCTGCGGTGCGATCTGGTCTCGGCGTGGCAGCATGCGTCGCCTCTTCGTACGAACCCGCAGGCCTCCGGCGCGGTGAAGCCGAAGGCGCGCTCGCGGTTGACGACCAAACCCTCGCGCCTGGGCAATGCGTGGAACCGGAGATAGCCGTAGCGGCGGTTCTCCGATCCCAGCGCGCATCTTCTCCAGCACGGCCGCGTCGTCGCGCTCAGCCGGCCGATCCTGTTGCACAGATCGGGCGAGACTGACGATCCGGCAACTACGCCGCTCGCTCGGGCCAAGTTCGATTATCAGGAAGACCACGGCTTTGCGCTTCGTGGGACATCCACCATCGTCCGTTCAATGGTGGAGAATTCCTGCTCGCAAGGGCCGGATAGCGGGAGAAGGTCAGACCAGCATCGATTCCGCCTGCCCGGCTTGACCGAGTCTCGGCGGCTCTACACTGGTATACCAGATTGCAGAGCATCCTGGAGACGCACGCCATGCTCATCGACGCCGCCACCTCGGCCCTGATCGTCATCGACATGCAGGAGAAGCTGGTGCCCGCCATGCAGGCCCCTGCCCGCACCATCCGCAACGCCCGGACACTGGTCATCGCCGCGGGCGAGCTGGACGTGCCGGTCCTGATGACCGAGCAGTATCCCAGGGGCCTCGGCGCGACCGTGCCCGACATCGCCAGGGCCGGCGAGGCCGCATCGGCCCGGGTGATCGAAAAGACCCATTTCTCCAGCTGGGCCGAGCCCGGCTTCCCCGACGCTTTCACCGCCACCGGGCGCCGTCAGGCCGTGATCTCCGGCATGGAGGCGCATATTTGCGTGCTGCAAACCGCCGTCGCGATGATGAAGGGCGGGATCGAGGTCTTCGTCGTCACCGATGCCACGTCCTCACGCACGCTGGAGAGCGAGAAAGCCTGCCTGGACCGGCTGCAGGCCGCGGGCGCCGGCATCGTCACCACCGAGATGGTGATGTTCGAATGGCTCGGCAAAGCGGGCACACCCGCCTTCAAGGCGCTGCTGCCACTGATCAAGTGACTTGACCCGAGCCCCCTGATTCGGTGATCCAGTTTTGGCAGCGAACGGAGAGCATAATGTCTGTGCGGCACAACCCGGGACCATCAGCGTCCAAACGACCCCTGTCCTGACCGCGCCCGGCACCCCGGGCGACGCCCCGGAGCCGTTCTATGCTCATCCAAGACTACGCCTTCCTGAAGGAGGCGCTCCCCGAAATCTCGGGCTTTGACCACTATGAGGGGCGCGATGCGCCGCAGCTGCTGTCGGCGTCGCTTGGCCCCGGCCCAATGGCGCCAATGCCGATTGCAAATCTCCGTTCGGCGCCTTTCGGTCGGTTGCTGCACCGGCGTCCGCTCGCCGATCTCGTTGCGGCGGCAGGTGGCGGGGCGCTGCATCCGGGCGACATCGCGCTCCTCGCCGACCCGGCGCACCGGGGCGCGACCGGGCCCATGGCAGAGCAGGCCGCGCGGATCGTCGCCAGAGCGCCATGGCAGCGCTACCGGGTCAGCCTCACGGTCTGGAACCGGCGGGGCGTCGGCGGGATGCAGACCACGCAGCGCGCGCCAAACCTCGTTCTACAGCTTGGCTTTCCGAAAGAGCATGACGCGGCCTTCCGCGAGCTCATCGGCCATCGATATCGCTACGAGTGCGGCTGGCATCCGGTGCGCAGCACGGGGCCGATCACGCTCGCCTGGGCGCGGCTCGACATGAACGCTTTCAGCGTGCCCGGCCCGCCCGAGGTGCTGATCGAGGAGGTGCAGTCCGACTGGTGTCGGTATATCGCCCGCGATCTCGACATGGCGAAGGCGCGGCGGAGCCTTTGCAAGTGCTGCGCCCGGCGCGAGGCGGCGCTGCAGGCCTATCGCACGGTCCTGGCGCCCTTCGTCAATAGCTGGCCCGCGACGATGCTGAGCGCCGTCATCGACTTCGCGCGCCGCGAACTGGGTGCAGAGCGGCTCTGGATGCATCGGCCCGAGACGGGCGCGGCGCTGAAGCGGATCACCGATGTGCTGCCGCCGCGCTCGCTCTACACCGACCTGCCGCGCCGTTTCTGTTTCACCCAGTTACAGGAGGCGCCGTGGTTCCTGTCGGCGGCGGCGAGGAAGCGGCTTAGCCAAACCTGCAGTCGGGGCGTGCCGCTGTTTTGGCGCCTCGATCTTCCTCGAGGGCCTCCGCCTGCGGCGCCGGCGCGCTAGCGGTACCGGCCAGATCAGGCAGGAAGGCAAGCCTCGAACCGCGCGATGCGTGGCCGGTCCCGCAGGAACACGAGCGACAGAATGCTGCCCGGGTGCCCAATGACAAAACGCGCCCCCTCACCACTCGACCCCGCCGTCTTGGATGCACGGTGTCGCAATCATTTCGCTTGTCGCGCGCGCTGACCTAACTGATCGTTGCAGAGCCGCATTGAACGGAGAGCCGCCCGCTTGGCCAAAACGACCATGCCCTTCGCCGATCCCGCGACCGATCCTCAGATCGACCCGGGAGAGAGCGTGCTGGAATTCCCCGATAACCGTCTGCTGATCGAGCTTGTGGGCCCGGCCGACCGCAATCTCACGATCATGGAGAACGGTCTCGACGTCTCCATCATGCGCCGCGGCAACACGATCGTCGTGCTCGGCAGTGCTGAGGCGCGCGAACAGGCGGCCGTGGGGCTCGATCAGCTTTATGAGCGGCTGGAGACCGGCCGGCCGGTGGAACGCGCCGATGTGGAGGCCTTCATCCGCATGGGCCGCCTGCCCGACAGCCCCGCCATGGCACCGGCGGCGGCAGAGGTCGTGCCGCCCCCGGGCGGCGGCGATGACAGCGCGCTCGATCAGCGCGATCTGTTTCCCGGCGGGCGCATCGAGATCCGCACCCGGCGCAAGCTGATCCAGCCGCGCACCCGCACCCAGGCGCAGTACTGCCAGACGCTGTTCACCCATGACATGAGTTTCGGGATCGGCCCCGCGGGCACCGGCAAAACCTATCTGGCGGTCGCGGCGGGCGTGTCGATGTTCGTCGAGGGTGCGGTGGAGAAGATCATCCTCTCGCGCCCCGCGGTCGAGGCGGGTGAGCGCCTTGGCTTCCTGCCCGGCACCGAAAAGGAGAAGATGGACCCCTATATGCGCCCGCTCTACGACGCGCTGGGGGACATGCTGCCGCCGAAGCAGCTGCCGAAGCTGATGGAGGAGGGCAAGATCGAGATCGCGCCGCTCGCCTTCATGCGCGGGCGCACCCTGTCGCGGGCCTTCGTGGTGCTCGATGAGGCGCAGAATGCGACCTCGATGCAGATGAAGATGTTCCTCACCCGCCTTGGCGAGGACAGCCGCATGGTCATCACCGGCGATCCGAGCCAGGTGGACTTGCCGCCGCGCGAGACCTCGGGCCTGGTCGAGGCGCTGCGCGTGCTGGACGGGATCGAGGGGATCGGCTTCACCCGCTTTTCGGCCAGCGACGTGGTGCGCCATCCCATCGTCGGCCGGGTGATCGAGGCCTATGACAGGGCCGGCCGGTGAACCAGGCGCGATCCTCGAACCCCGGTGATACGCTTCGGTCTGCGACCTCGGCGGCGTGCGACACCATCCCGCCAAGCGAGACGACGATCGGCAGCGGGCTCGATGGTGCCGTAGGGGCAGGGCCGACGCCGCAGGCAGAGGCCCCAGGGCAGGATGAGACGCTGTCCGACGGTCTTGTGGAGCTCGTCGTCGAGCATCCGGGATGGCTGGCGGCCCTCCCGGACCTGATCGACCACGCCGGGCTGGCGGCGCGCCTCGCGCTTGTCCGGGCGGGTGTCAATGCCACCGGACGCGAGATCGCGATCCTCGCCTGCGATAACACCCGGATCGCCGCGCTGAACGCCGATTTCCGGGGCAAGCCGACGCCGACCAATGTGCTTTCCTGGCCCGCAGAAGACCTCGCCCCACCGGCACCCGGCCAGCGACCGCCTGCACCGTCACGGGCCCATGGCCCCCTCGGCGACATCGCGATTGCGCTGGAGACGACACGCAGCGAAGCGGAAAAAGCCGGCATCGGCTTGAAAGATCACGTGATACACCTGATTTTGCACGGCACGTTGCATCTGATCGGGTATGATCACGAGACCAACGATGATGCGGCACTGATGGAAGGTATCGAGCGTGCGGCCGTGACGGGGCTCGGCATGCGCGATCCCTACGGAAAAGGAGCGGCGGGGCCGACCCGCCGGGATTGATGGACGCAGGCTCTAGTAGCACCCCCGCCCCGGCGCGCGCCGCGGCATCGGCCCTGACGGCCGGACGCCAGGCACCACGCGAGACGCACCGGGACGGGGAGGCGACATCGCCGAACGGCGACAGCCGCAGGCGCGGTAGGGCCGATGCCCGCCCTGACAGCCGGCTGACCCAGCCGGGCGCGGAAACCGGGGAGGGTGATGAGCCCGACCCGCAACCGGAGCAGGCGGCGGGGAGACACCTGCCTGTCGCCGAGCCGGCGGCGGCCGGCACCCCCGGCGAGCTGGCACCGCAGACTGGGGCGCCAGAGACCGGGGCGCCAGAGACCGGGGCGCCGCTTGTCCCGCAAGCCCAGCAGGGTAGCGATGCTCGGCGATCGTTCTTCCACCGGATCTTGATGGGCTCGGGGTTCGCGCGGTTGTGGCGGCTCGGCACCGGGGGGTCAGGGCGCGCCGCCGAGCGCCTCGCCGGCAGCGATGAGACGACCGAGCTGGAGCAGCTCGGCCCGGCATTCGCCGAAAGCACCGATGCCGAGCGGCGCATGGTGGGCAACATCCTCCGCCTGCGCGATCTGCGGGTCATCGATGTGATGACGCCTCGCGCCGATATCGTCTCGGTGGCCGAGGATGCCGATCTCGACACGGTCATGGCGGCCTTCACCGGCGGGTTCTTGTCGCGCCTGCCGGTCTACCGCGAGACGCTCGACGACCCGATCGGCTTTGTCCATCTCAAGGACCTCGCGCTGACCTACGGCGTCGGCTGCGCCGCGGACACGCCGAATTTCTCGCTCGCCCCGCATATCCGAGACGCGCTGTTCGTGCCGCCTTCGATGCGGATCGCGGCGCTTCTGCAGAAGATGCAGGGCAGCCGGGTCCATATGGCGCTGGTGATCGACGAGTTTGGCGGCGTCGACGGCGTTGTGACGATCGAGGACCTGGTCGAGCAGATCGTCGGCGATATCGAGGACGAGCACGACGAAGACGAGGCCGCGCTCTGGCGCGAGGAAGCGCCCGGCGTCTGGAACGTCTCGGCCCGCGCCGACATCGCGGAATTCGAGGAAGCGACGGGCTTGCCGCTTCGCCCCGGGGACCTGGCCGAGGATGCGGACACGCTCGGCGGTCTGGTCTTCACGCTGACCGGCCGGGTGCCCGTGCGCGCCGAAGTGATCGAGCATCCCGACGGGCACGAGTTCCAGGTCATTGACGCCGACCCGCGTCGCATCAAGCGCTTGCGCCTCACCGCTGCCGGCGCGTCGTCCGGCTCGGTCAGCAGCGCTGGGTTGGGTCCGCCCAGCCTGGGGCGGACGGCATGAGCGGGCTGAACGCGACCGCGTGAGCACAGCCAGACGAGCGCATCCAGAGAGAGGCGGGGCGGAGCGGCCGGGCGATGCCCCAGCCCCTCGCTCGATAAGAGCGCCGGATGGCTGGCGTGGTGGCGGCCTGGCCTTCCTTGCGGGCCTCCTCCTGTCGGCGGGCCACGCGCCCATTGGCCTGCCCTTCACCGCCTTCATCGCCCTGCCGGCTCTCGCCTGGCTCGTCGCCGGCAGCGGCTGGCGGCGTGGCGCCTTTCTGACCTGGTGCGCCGGCACTGGTTACTTCATGGTCTCGCTCCATTGGATCGGCCACGCCTTCCTCGTGGATGCCGAGGCCTTTGCCTGGGCGATCCCGCTGGTTCTCACCATCCTGCCCGGCGGGCTTGCCTTGCTCTGGGCGGTGGCGGGCGGCGCGGCGGGGCTTGTTGGGCGGGAGAGCATGGCCCGTTCTGCTCTGGTCCTCGTGGCCGGGCTGACCCTGATCGAGTATCTGCGCGCCCATCTCTTCACCGGCTTTCCCTGGGCCATGCCCGGCTATCTGTGGGCCGAGACGCCGCTCGCGCAGCTTACGGCCTGGATCGGCCCCTATGGCCTGACGCTCGTGACGCTGCTGCTGACGACACTCCCCGGCGTGCTGGGCCATGCGGCGGCCGAGCGCCACGGCACCCGGCGCCTTGTGTACGCCTCGGGTGCCGTCGCTACGCTCGCCGCCTTTGCAGGGCTCTGGATGGCCGGTGCAGCGCGCATCGAGGCGGCTGCGACACCGCCGCGGTCCGAAGAAACGACTGCTCCTGTCATTCGATTGGTGCAGCCGAACGCGCCACAGCATCTCAAATGGCAGCGGGACTGGGCGCCGCGCTTCTATCGCCGTCTGCTCGACCTCTCGGCGTCCCCGCCCCACCCCGACCTCGGCCCGCCCGACCTGGTCGTCTGGCCGGAAACCGCGGTGGCGTTCCTGCCCGCCGACTTCCCGGACGCGCGGCAGGACATGGCGCTGGCGGCGGGCGCGCCGCTGGTGCTCGGCGCGCTCGACCGAGCCGGCCCAGGCGATATCGGCGAGGGCGTGGTCAACGCGCTGATGATCGTGACCCCCGATGCCGAGATCGCGGCGCGCTATCCCAAGGCGCATCTCGTCCCCTTCGGCGAATACGTGCCGATGCGCTGGCTGTTCGAGACCATCGGCCTCAGCCTGATCGCAGGGCGCGGCAGTTTCGCGGCCGGCCCTGCACCCGCCAGTATCGCTATCGAGGGCGTGCCGTCCTTTGCCGCGCTGATCTGCTACGAGGCGATCTTCCCGCACGACGTCAGCGCCGCGATCGCGGCCGGGGCAGAGATCGGGATCGAGCGGCCAAGCATGATCCTGCAGATCACCAACGATGCCTGGTTCGGAGAGCTCGGTGGCCCGCAGCAGCATCTGGCCCAGGCCCGGCTCAGGGCGATTGAGCAGGGCCTGCCGATGGTGCGCGCGGCCAACACCGGCGTTTCAGCGATCATCGATGCACACGGACAGGTCGTAGGCGCGATTCCCCTCGGCCAGCACGGGATTCTCGATTTGGGACTACCAGCGGCGATCCACCCTCCGTTTTATGCACGGAACGGGGATGGAATGGCGATCTTGGGCGCAGCTGTTCTTTTTTTCGCCAGTTTCTTCCGGATAAGTGCACGCAAGGGTGGTGGGGATCACACCGGTTCACAGGTCTGAACCCCGCGGTTGCGACGCGTTTCGTTCACGATGTGGCGCTGTGTTGGACAGCCGGCGAGGGGCCGGCGGTTGCGGCTTCATGCCGGACAGGGGCAAGACGAATGACGAAGGCACCGGACGAGATCGACGCCTATATCGGCGCAAGGCTCAAGATGCGTCGCCAGGCGAAGGGGATGAGCCAGGAGCAGCTCGGCCATGAAATCGGCCTGACCTTCCAACAGGTCCAGAAATACGAAAAGGGCCTCAATCGCATCGGCGCGGGCCGCCTGTTTCATATTGCCGAGGTGCTGGGCGTCGATGTCGGCTACTTCTACGAGGGACTGACCCGGCGCAGCCAGCCGAGCGATGGCTCGGAAAGCGATCTGGTGCGGTTCTTCTCGTCGAGCGAGGGCCGAACGCTCGCGCGCGCTTTCAGCCGCATCGACAATGGTCATACCCGCACGCGCCTGATCGAACTTGTCCGCACCATCGCCGAGAGCGAGAGCATCGCGCCAGCAGCGCCCGTCGCCGCCCCACATGGGCGCACCGGCGTCGTCTCAGTGATGCGCGAACCCGGCAGGCGCTGAGGCTTTCGCGCCGCATCGAGGCGAGCCCAGCGCCCCTCAACGGCTGAACTCGCCCGACTGCCCAGACAGCGCCGACGCCCTCACTGCGTCCGCCACGGCACGGCGGTCGGTCTTTGCCAAGCGGCCCGTTGACGTCACCAATCCCGACTGGCAACAGCGCCTCGGGATGGCGAGGCCCAGATCTGCATGACCGAGGGGACGACATGGCGCGCGAGAACTACCTGCTGACTTCCGAGAGCGTTTCCGAAGGTCATCCGGACAAGGTGTGCGACCAGATCTCGGACTCCATTGTCGACATGATCATCGCCCGCGAGCCCGAGGCTCGGATCGCGGTGGAGACAGCAGCGACGACCAACAAGGTCGTGCTCATGGGCGAGGTGAAGATCAGCCCCGACAACGCGTTCTCGGACGAGGAGATGGTCGAGACCGCTCGCCGCACGATCCGCGAGATCGGCTACATGCAGAAGGGCTTCCACTTCAAGACAGCCTCGATCGACTGCTATGTGCACGAGCAGTCGGCCGATATCGCCCAGGGCGTCGACGCGGCCGATAACAAGGATGAGGGCGCGGGCGATCAGGGCATCATGTTCGGCTTTGCGACGAACGAGACGCCCGAGTTGATGCCGGCGCCCATCCTTTACAGCCACCGCATCCTGCGCCTGATGAGCGAGGCGCGCCACAGCGGTGCCGCCCCTTTACTGGGCCCGGACGCCAAGAGCCAGGTGACGGTCGAGTATCGCGGCGGCAAGCCCGCCCGCATCGACACCGTCGTCGTCTCGACCCAGCACAGCAACAGCGACGCGTCGGGTGCGCCGGTCACCGCCGAGATGGTGCGCGACATCGTCCAGCCCTTCGCGCGCGACGCCCTGCCCGAGGGGTTCCTGGACGAGGAGACCATCTGGCACGTCAATCCGACCGGGCGCTTTGTCATCGGCGGACCGGACGGCGACGCCGGGCTCACGGGGCGCAAGATCATCGTTGACACTTACGGCGGCGCGGCACCGCATGGCGGCGGCGCCTTCTCGGGCAAAGATCCGACCAAGGTCGACCGATCGGCCGCCTATGCCGCGCGCTACGTCGCCAAGAACGTGGTGGCCGCAGGGCTCGCCCAGCGCTGCACCATCCAGCTCGCCTATGCCATCGGGGTGGCCGAACCGCTCGCCATCTATGTCGACGGCCATGGGACTGAGCAGGTGGATCCTGCCAAGATCGAGAACGCGATCCGTGAGACGATGTCGTTGACGCCCCGGGGCATTCGCACACGTCTGGGTCTCAATCGCCCGATCTATCGCCGCACGGCGGCCTACGGCCATTTCGGCCGCGAGCCGGAGGATGACGGCGGCTTCAGCTGGGAACGCACCGACCTGGCCGCCGACCTGAAAGCCGCGGTCTGAGCCTGCGCTGCACAGGCGCGCCGGGTAGGCGGCGACACGGCGCCTAGCAGGTCAGCGGCGCCGGTGAGCCTTGCGGGCTCCCGGTGCCCAGCCGGTGGCGACGCAGTCTCACTATGACAACCACTTCTGACACGACCTGTCGGCCAGCGTCCGCCGGGCGTCGTGGACTGCCCGCGGTCCACAGACCAGCGCTTGATCGGCCATGGCCACCTTGGCCATTTCGCTATCATGCTGGTTGCGATGACGGCACTGGCGATCCTGACGTTGATCATGGCGGACATCGGCCTGATCGAAGTGATCTGCATGAGAGCCGCGCTGGGTCGGTCGGCTAAGCCGTGGAGCGGCGCCGGCGGTCTCTCTAACTCGCCGACGGTAGCCATGACCTTACTGCCGCCGTCGATCCTGCCGAGACGGTTTTGCGGCATCATGCGCCTTTGGTGCGAGGGTTGCTCCAGCGCTTGCCGCGAAGATCTCTGCTCAGCGCGTAAAGGACGGCTTGCACCCTGCGGTATGAGACTTGCCGATTGCCGAAATCAGTATCCATTCGCTACGCAATACCGTACCACACAGACTTGTGCCGACCGTCGAAAGCGCCCGTACTGCGTGGCGAGTGGCACGTGTCGCGTCGTGTGTTTGCTGCTTTTCCGACCGATCGGCGAGACGGATGTACCTTTGAGGTTTTCTTCGCATAGGCGGGTCGCCGCTTTGATCGCAGGCACCCTGCTGGCGTCGATCTTTTTAGCGCTGTCCCCGAACCGCGCCCCGGCTCAGGAGATCGGCGTGGTCAAGACGGTCGAGGGCGCCGTCATCATTCTCCGCGCCGAAGCGGAGCTGCCTGCCCTCGTTGGCCGCTCGCTTCAGATCGACGACCGCATCATCGCACCCGCGGATGGCTCGGTCGGCGCGATCTTGGCAGACGGGACGACCCTTGCGGTCAGCGGGCCGTCCGACGTGGTTGTCTCAAGCTACGTCTTCGATCCGGGACAGGGCCTGTTCGAGCTGATCATCCGCATGCTGAGCGGTCGGCTGGTCTATGGCTCGGGCAAGATCGGCGAGGCCCGACCTGACAAGGTGCGCATCGAGACGCCGCAACTGGTGATCGGCAGTCGGGGCACGCGCTTTGCCGTCGTCGTGCCGGAGGGCGCGCAATGAAGTGGGCGCCGCCACTTGGGGCGCTGGCACTGCTGGCCGCCTGTGCGAGCCCACCGCCCGAGCCAGCGCCAGATCTCGGCAGCTTCGACCGGCTGCTCGCGGTGGCGTACGAGATGCGCCGCGCCGCGGAGTTCGAAGAGCGTGACTTCGCCGATGCGCGGCGTTTCCGCCTGAAGCGCGACGCGGCGCTGGCTGGCGTCAGACCTCTGCCCGATGACCTCGCCGACCGCGCGCTCAGCGCGGCGCAGCGTGAGAGCCTCGACACCGCGCGACCTCGGCTTCTCGCGGTGCTGGACAGCACGGCCGTGATCGCCGCGCCCTCGGAACTTGCCAAGGCGCAGAGCGCCTATGACTGCTGGGCGCAGGAGGCCGAGGAACAGCTGCAGCCCGACGAAATCGCCGCCTGTCGGTCAGACTTCCTGGCGCAGGTGGCCGCCGCCGAGCAGAGCGCCACCGCGGCCCTTGTCGTCTTGCTCCCCTCGGAGGACGGCGGCGCCATTACGGTCGACGAAGGCGGGGTCGAGACCGCCGTCGATACGCCGTTTGCCGGCGTCGTCGGTCGTGTTGACACCGTGTCCTCACCGGAAGCGACACCGGCACCTTCGCCGTCACTGGCCCCGTCACTGGCCCCGTCACCGGCCCCGTCACCGGCCCCGTCACCGACAGCTGCACCGACACCGTTCGACGCGACCGATGTCAGCGACGTCCTCGCCAATCTGCTGGCCGCCGAGCCCGAGGCACAGCGGATCTACCTGCTCTATTTCAACACCGGCGGCGCCACGCCCGAGGATCTCACCGAGCAGAGCCGCGCGGCCTTCCAGGCGGCGATCGAGGACGCGGTTGCCACCGAGGCTGCGCGCGTGACGGTTTTCGGCCATGCCGACCGGGTCGGCGACGCCGGCCTGAACGTGCGTCTCGCTCGCGCCCGCGCGGCCGAGATTGCCGAGGCGCTCATTGCGGCCGGCCTGCCGTCCGATCTGGTTGCGGTTGACAGTTTCGGCGAAAGCCAGCCTGTCGTACCCACAGCCGACGGTGTGGCTGAGCCCCTGAACCGCCGGGTCGAGATTGCGGTGCGCTGAAGCGCGCCGTTTCCGGAGTGTTGCGTCTTGGATCGTGAGCGATGCTGCTGAGCCTCAATCGCCGGTCACTGCTGGTGCTGCTCTGCCTCGCCGTGGTGCTGCTTGCGGTCAGACTGGTGGACACCAAGCCGGTGCGCGAGGTGCAGGCGCTCGGCTTCGATCTGATGCAGGGGATCGCCCCCGGCGACGGTGGTGAGAGCGCCTTCGCCGTCGTGGAGATCGGCGCGGCAAGTCTCGAGAGAAACGGCCCGTGGCCCTGGCGGCGCGATCGCCTCGGCGCGCTGATCAGCAGGCTTTGGGACGCCGGGGCGCGGGTCGTCGTGGTCGACCTGTTGCTGGATACGCCCGACCGTTATTCCGCCGAGGGGATCATCGAGGAGGTGATCGGCGATCTGGACCGGCAGGGCAGCGCGACGCTGTCGAGCGTCTTGGCGGGGCTGGAGCATCCCGACCGGACCCTGTCGGCTGCCCTCAGGCAGGGCCCGAGCGTCTTGGCCACCGCCATCAGCCGCGATGAGACCTGGGACGATCCGGCGGGGTTGCCCTCTCTCCGGACCGAGGCGGTGATCCCGCCGCAGGTCCCGCGCTTCGGCGGCGTCCAGACCGCGATCACGCCCCTGCGCGCGGCGGCGGCGGCCGAAGGGGCGATCAACCTGCTGCCCGAAGAAGACATGGTCGTGCGCCGGGCACCGCTGTTCTTCGTGGCCGGGGATCTGGTGCATCCGGCGCTGCCCGTGGCCGCGCTGATCGGTGCGGGGCGCGATGTCGTTCTGCGCGGCGAGCCCGGGGCGCCGCCCAGTCTTTGGATCGACGGCGCGGCGCGGCACACCGATGCAACCGGAGCCGTATGGCTGGATTTCGGTCGCCGTGCCCAGGTGCCCGTGATCGAGGCGGCAGCACTGGAGGACGGGCCGATGACCGCCATCGACGGGCGGATCGTCGTGCTCGGGCTGAACGTCGCGGGCCTTAGTCAGCCGGTAAGGCTGGCCGACGGCACCCTCGCGAGCGCGCCCAAGGTCATCGCGGCCATCGGTGACGCGCTGGAGAAGGGGTCGACGCTGACCCGGCCGCGTATCCTGGTCTCGATCGAGGTCATCGCCTTGGTGGTCGGCATGGCCGGGCTGTCGGCGCTGTGGCTGATCGCGGTGCCCTGGATCGCCACATCCGGTACGGTCCTGCTCGCGGTCGGCTGGGTGTCCATGGCCGCGATCGCGCGGGCGAGCAACGGGCTCGTCGTCGATGCCGCCCTGCCGGTCCTGTTGTGGACGCTCTTCGTCGTGGGCGTCGCGGGCCTGCGCGCCGCTGTCTTGTGGGAGCAGCGCGGCCAGCTCGTGGGCGAATTGCAGTCGCGCACCGAGGCCGCCGAAGCGGCGAACGATGCGAAGACTCGGTTTCTGCGCGAGATGCATCATGACCTACGCACACCGCTGAATGCGGTGCTGGGCTTTTCAGACCTGTTAAGCCGCACCGGTGCTCGGCACCCGTCCGAGGCCGATACCACGCGCTATGCCAGCGCGATCCGCACGTCGGGCTCGCATATTCTCAAGCTGACCGAACGCGCGCTTCAGGCGGCAGAGGTCACAAGCGACAAAGCGGCACCCCAGCCCGAACTGGTCGAGCTCGGCGAGGCGCTGCTGCAGGCGGCGGAGATCACGCTCGGCAACCGCCGGCGCACGGCGGAGCTTTCGCTACGGATCGGCAACGACAAGCGGTTTGTCCATGTCGATCCCACCTACTTCCTCGAGGCGGTACTGAACCTGCTCGACAATGCCATGGTCCATGCGGAGGGGACCGAGACCGTTACCTTGGCCACCGAGATCCTGCCCGGCGGCCGGGTCGCC
>JBCCJI010000049.1:0-13486 GCA_039027855.1 Pseudomonadota bacterium
AGGCTGCATGCCGTCACGGACCGCGTCGGGCGTCCGATTGCCAATGCCGATCCGCCTCGTCATCACCGCAGGCCAGGTCAGCGACGACATCGGCGCGCGGGCGTTGTGCGGGCGGCGCGCGGGTCACTGCCTTCGGCCGACTGGTCGATCGCCGACCGCGGCTCTGACGCCGATTGGTTCCGCGACGCTTTGCAGGACAAAGGGATAACTCCCTGAACCCTGGGCAGAACACCCCGTGGCAAGTCTATCCGGCACCACAGGCGCCGTTACAAACGGCGAAACCGCATCGAGATCATGTTCGGCCGGTTGAAGGATCGGCGCCGCGTCGCAACCCGCGATGACCGATGCCCCAAGGTCTTCCATTCCGCCATCGCACGCGCCGCGGCCGTCATCTTCTGGCTATGATGATCAATGGGTCTGGAGCCTAGTTTGTCGTCAACGCTGGCGGCTACATGAACGACATTGTCTGTCATGGGCTGACGCCGATGGAGATCACCGTCCTCATGACGTTCTCGGTGGCGGCGTCGAACTGCTTCGGCACCTGCTTCTCGCGCCTCGCCGCGCCACGCCGAGCGTACCGACCGAGTTCCGGCAGTCGTCGGACATGTCCACGACCAAAGCGCTGATCGACATGGCACTGACATTCCTGGTGAGCTCGCCCTTGGAAAGGTCGCCGATCGTGTCCATCGTGGTGCTGGTGCAGATGACGGCAACGATGCAATGACACGCCATCCTGGCGGCGGTGGACTTGCCGACACCCTAGCGAAGTCCACCGGTGGCGCTGTCGGCCTAGCTCCTGCAAGGCGACTGACCGGCGTGGGATCTGGAGGATGTCTATCTTCGGCATGAAACGGTTGATGGTGATGCAGCTCAAGGGCTTGGTGCCGATCTTCAGCGTCCCGGCGAGCGCAATTGGGGCTCCCAAAACATCTGTATGATCAGTAGGTGAATAGATGCGCGCCCTTGTCTACACGGCAACTGAGACGCTGGAGATGCGCGATGTACCCCTACCCCAGCCCGGGCCGGGACAGGCGTGCGTGCGCGTCAGCCATTGCGGGATCTGCGGCTCGGACATGCATGCTTGGCATGGCCATGACGAGCGGCGCATCCCGCCGCTAGTGCTGGGCCACGAGGCTGTCGGCGTGGCCGAGACCGGCGAGCACGCGGGCAAGCGGGTGGCGATCAACCCGCTGATGACCTGTGGGCGCTGCGCCGCCTGCCGGAACGGGCGCGAGCATCTTTGCCCCAACCGCGAAATGCTCGGGATGCGCGTGCCCGGCGCCTTTGCCGAAGCGGTGGTGATCGCCGAGGCGAACCTGAAGCCCCTGCCCGACCATCTGCCCGATTGCGCCGCCGTCGTGGCCGAGCCGCTCGCCGTCGCCGTCCACGCCGCACGCCTTGCCCCGGCCATCGCAGCGGGCGCCACCAACACCGTCATCCTTGGCGGCGGGGCCATCGGGTTGTTGACCGCGCTGGTCGTCCGCCATCTGGGTGTCGCGCGGATAGCCATCGCCGAGACGGCACCCGGCCGTCGTGCCGCGCTCGACCGTCTGCTGGGCGCGGGCACGGCCTATGACCCGCGCGAGGGCGCGCCCATCGCCGATGGCCGAGCCGAGGTGGTGATCGACGCCGTTGGATCGGGGCAAACCCGGGCCGCGGCCTCGGCCATGGTCATCCCCGGCGGCACCATCGTGCATGTCGGCCTGCAGAACGGCGACGCGGGCCTCGATACCCGGCGGCTGACGCTGCAGGAGATCACCTTCGTCGGCGCCTATTGCTACACGCATGCCGACTTTGACGCGGCGCTGTCGCTGCTTGCATCCGGCGCGGTCAGCACGTCAGGGTGGAGCGAGACAAGACCGCTTGCCGATGGCGCACGGTCGTTCCGCGATATCGACAGCGGCGTGGCACCGGCGAAGGTGGTCCTCGCCACCAGCTGAGGCAAGCCCATGGCCGAGACGGCGACCGCGATCCCAGCCGAGGTGTTCGAAAAGCCCTTCACACAGCAAGAGCCGCTGTCCGATGCCGCTATCGCGGCGGCGACCCGCGTGATGCAGGGCGGCCGGCTGCACCGCTACAACACCTTGGCCGGAGAGACCGCCGAGGCGACCCTGCTGGAGGAAGCCTATGCCGCCTGGCAGGGCGCGCGGTACTGCGTCGCCACGACCTCGGGTGGGCAGGCGATGCAACTGGCACTGAGGGCAGTCGGCGTAAGGCCGGGCGACAGGGTGCTGGCCAATGCCTTCACCCTCGCCCCGGTGCCGGGCGCGCTGCACGCCGTGGGGGCCAAGGTGGTGCTGGTCGAGATCGGGCATGACTGGCTGATCGACCTCGACGACCTCGACGCCAAGGCCGCCGCCAGCGGCGCTAAGGTGTTGATGCTGAGCCATATGCGCGGCCACATCGCGGATATGAGCCGGATCGGCGAGATCTGCGCGCGCCACGGCATCCGCCTGATCGAGGACTGCGCCCATACGATGGGCGCGCGCTGGCAGGGCACGCGCTCCGGCAACTTCGGCGCCATCGGTTGTTTCTCGACCCAGACCTACAAGCACTTGAATTCGGGCGAGGGCGGCTTCGCCACCACCGACGATCCGGATCTGGCGGCACGCATGGTGATCATGTCCGGCAGCTACATGCTGCATGACCGCCACGGCGCGGCGCCGGGGCCGGATGCGTTCGAGCGTGTGAAGCTCGACATGCCGAACCTGTCCTGCCGGATGGACAATCTGCGCGCGGCGATCCTGCGCGCCGAACTGCCGGCGCTCGACCGGCGCATAGAGCGTTGGAACACGCTGTATCGCGCGATGGAGGCTGGGCTGGCCGGCGCCGCGGGCATCGAGACGCGCGCGCGGCCCCAGCACGAGGCCTATGTCGGCTCGTCCTTCCAGTTCCACATCAAGACCGACCCGGCGCAGATACCCGAGATCGTCGCCGCCTGCGGAGCGCGGGGTGTCGAGCTCAAGTGGTTCGGCGCCGACCGGCCCATGGGCTTCACCAGCCGCTATGACAGCTGGCGGTATCTGGGCGAGCAGCCCGCGCTGCCGAAGACGCTGGCGGCGCTCTCGACCACCATCGACCTCCGCCTGCCGCTCACCTTCTCGCCCGATGACTGCGCGCTGATCGCCCGCATCATCGCCGAGGAAACCGCGACCCGCCTCTGACCCGCAGCGGGCGCTCGCGCGCCCCGCGCCTTACAACCTGGAGACCGCCATGCCGCTCAACGTCGCCGTCTTCGGCCTCGGCTCCATGGGGCACGGGATGGCGTCATCCATCCTGCGCGCGGGGCATACCACCTGGGGCGTCGACGTGGTGGCCGAGCGGGTCGAGGCCTTTGTCGCCGAGGGTGGCGCGCCCGGCGCGGTGCACGACGCCGCGCCTGACCTCGACGCCGTGGTCGTCGTGGTGCTGAACGCCAAGCAGACCGAAGCAGTGCTGTTCGGCGAGAACGGCATCGCACCGCGCTTGCGCAAGGGCGCGGTCATCCTGTCCTGCGCGACCATGGCGCCCGAGATCGCGCGCTACCTCGCCAGCAGCGCCGCGGCGCTTGGCCTCCATTACCTCGATGCGCCGATCTCGGGCGGTGCTGCGAAATCCGCCGCGGGCCGGTTGTCGGTCATGGCCTCGGGCAGCGCCGAGGCCTTCACCGCCGCGCGCCCTGTGTTGGAGGCCACGGCCGAGACGGTGTTCGAGATGGGCCACGAGCCCGGTGCCGGGTCGGCGATGAAGGCGGTCAACCAGATGCTGGCCGGCGTTCATATCGCCGCCATGGCCGAGGCGGTGACCTTCGGCATGACGCAGGGCATTCCCCCTGCGCGGTTCCTCGAGGTGATCAGTCAATGCGCCGGGACCTCCTGGATGCTGGAGAACCGTGCGCCCCATGTCGTGGACGGTGACTATACCCCCCGCTCAGCCGTCGATATCTGGCTGAAGGACCTCGGCATCGTGCTCGACATCGCCAAGGGCGCCCGCTTCGGCGCACCGCTCACCGCCGCGGCGCTGCAGCAGTATCTCGCGGCCTCGGGCTCGGGGCTGGGGGGCGAGGACGACGCGGCCGTCGCCAAGGTCTACGCCCGCAATGCCGGTCTGACCCTGCCGAGCGAGGACTAGCGCGTGGCCGTGATCATGGGTGCCATCGCCGACGATTTCACCGGCGCGACCGATCTCGCCGGGCTGATCGCCCGTTCGGGTCACCGTGTCGCCCTCAGGATCGGGGTGCCTGACGAACCGCCGGCGGCGACCGCACCGTTCGAGGTGATCGCGCTCAAATCCCGCACGGCGCCGGTCGACGAAGCAGTCGGCGATGCACGCCGGGCACTCGCCTGGCTGCGCCAGGCCGGGGCAGAGCGGTTCTTTTGGAAGTACTGCTCGACCTTCGACAGCACGGCCGAGGGCAATATCGGCCCCGTTGCCGAGGCGCTGATGGCCGATCTCGACGCGACGCAGACCATCTATTGCCCAGCCTTCCCCGAGAACGGGCGCACGATCTTCATGGGCAACCTGTTCGTCGGCGATGAGTCGCTGGCCGAAAGCCCGATGAAGGATCACCCGCTGACGCCGATGCGCGACAGCAACCTGATGCGCCTGCTTGGCGCCCAGACCACCCGCCCAGTCGGCCTCGCCAATCGCCTGACCGTCGCCGCGGGGGCCGAGGCGCTCTCGGCGCGTCTCGGCGCCTTGGCGGCGGAGGGTGTGGGCCATGTGATCGTGGATGCCGTCGCCGACGGTGATCTGACGACGATTGCGGCGGCCTGCCGGCATATGCCGCTCATCACCGGGGGCAGCGCGCTCGCCATGCCGCTGCCGGCGCTTTGGCAGGCTGACGGTCTGCTGCCAGCCCCCGACCCCGCCGACCGGCCGGTCGCACCGCGGGCGGGCGCCATCGTCCTGTCCGGCAGTTGTTCGGCGATGACCAACCGGCAGGTGGCGGCGTTCAGCCCCACCAATCCAGCCTTCAAGCTCGACCCGCTGCACCTTGCTGAGAACGGCCCGGCAGTAGCGCTCGATTGGTTGGCCGAACAACCGGCCGACGCTGCGCCAATCCTCTACGCCACCGCCGAGCCAGCCTTGGTGCGCGCGGCGCAGGCGCGTCTCGGCATCGGGGCGGCGGGTGAGATCGTCGAGCAGGCTCTTGGCGAAATCGCTGTTCGCGCCCGCGATCTCGGCCGGCGACAGATCGTCGTCGCGGGGGGCGAAAGCTCGGGCGCGGTGACCCGGGCGCTCGGGATTACGCGCCTTGAGATCGGGCCCGAGATCGCGCCGGGAGTGCCCTGGTGCTTTGCCGAAAGCGACGGGGCGCGCGTGGCCATCGCGCTAAAGTCAGGCAATTTCGGCGCAGAGACCTTTTTCGCGGACGCTCTGGCAAGGCTTTCCGCATGAGTGCCGAGGCAACCCTGCGGGAGCTTATGTGCACGCTCTCCAGATCGCTGTTCGAGCGCGGGCTGACCGGCGGCTCGACCGGCAATATCTCGGCGCACACACCGGATGGGGGGCTGTTGGTCTCGCCGACGGGCACCAGCTTCGGGCGGCTCGATCCCGCGCGGCTCAGCCGGTTCGACGCCGGGGGCCGGCTGATCGACGGCGACAAGCCCACCAAGGAGATGCCGCTCCATACCGCGTTCTACGACACACGGCCCACGGCCGGCGCGGTGGTGCATCTGCACTCGTGCCACTCGGTGGCGCTGTCGATGATGCCGGATGTGGATCCCGACAACTTCCTGCCGCCGCTGACGCCCTATGCGATCATGCGGCTTGGCCGGGTCAAGCTGCTGCCCTTCTTCCTGCCCGGCGATCCGGCCATGGGCGACGCGGTACGGGCGCTCGCCGGGCGCCGCTCAGCCGTGATGCTCGCCAATCACGGACCGGTGGTCGCCGGCAGCGATGTCCAGGCCGCCTGCGACGCGATCGAGGAGTTCGAAGACACAGCGCGCATTGCCATGATGACACGCGGTCTGAACCCTCGAATGCTGAGCCCCGATGAGGTGCAGCGGCTGGTGACGACCTTCGATGTCGAGTGGGACACGTGACGGAGTTCTCGGCCAATCTCGGGTTTCTCTGGGCCGACCGCCCCCTGCCCGAGGCGATCCGCCTGGCCCATGCCGCGGGCTTCAAGGCGGTCGAGCTGCACTGGCCCTATGCCACCTCGGCCGTCGAGGTGCGCGACGCGCTGGCCGATACCGGGCTCCGGCTGATGGGGCTGAACACCCGGCGGGGCGATGTGGGGCGAGGGGAGAACGGCCTGTCGGCCCTGCCCGGGCGCGAGGGCGATGCCCGGGCCGCCATCGACGAAGCGCTCGGCTATGCCGACGCGGCGGGCGCGGGTGCCGTGCATGTGATGGCGGGGTTTTCGGGCGGGCCGCGGGCGCATGACGCGTTCCTCGCCAACCTGGCCCATGCCTGCGATCAGGCGCCCGAGAGCGTCACCATCCTGATCGAGCCGCTCAATCACTACGACGCGCCGGGCTACTTCCTCTCGACCTGCACCGGGGCCGCGGCGATCATCCGCGAGCTCGGGCGACCGAACCTCAGGATCATGGTCGATTGCTATCACCTGCAGATCATGGAGGGCGATGTCAGCCGGCGGCTAACCCGGCTGCTGCCGCTCACCGGGCATATCCAGATCGCCGCCGTGCCCGACCGCGGCCCGCCCGACCATGGCGAGCTCAACTATCCCCATCTGCTGGCCCATCTCGCCCGTCTTGGCTGGCAGAAGCCCATTGGCGCGGAGTATCGGCCGGGACCGGAGGGGACCGACGCGACGCTTGGCTGGCTCGGCCCCTTCCGGGCGATCGGGCGGCAGTGATGCGGGGCGCGACCGGCCCAAGGGAATAAGCCCGCGCCCGCCGGCGTTGTTTCCGCGGCACCGCGATGGGTGCCGGTCAACCGGGAAGGCGCTGATGTTCAGGGTACTCCGTAGTGCGGCGCTGTCGTCGCTATTGTTGGGCTGCGCGGCCATCCAATCGGGCCCGCGGATCGTGGAACCGACCGACATGCCGGGCATGCAGACCCTGGCTCTGGCGCCAGAGGAAGCGAGGGCGCTGCGGGTCGAGGAACCGGTACCGCTCAGCAGCATGGCGCTCCGCAACCTCAAGACGGGCGAGCCGGACGCGTGGCGTGTGACGCGGTTTGGCAATGGCATCCGGGTTCGCGAAGCGGATGGCTGCACCTGGACCCGGATCTCAGACTGGTTCGCGCCTTCCGACAGCTGGGCCGGTTGCGGTACTTCGCGCAACTGGCACACGGCCCGCGCCCAGGTACGCGTGCTCGACCCGATCTTTCCACTGCAGCTTGGCGCCACGGGACGCTATGAGCGGCGCGCGATCTCCCACACCGACCGCCTCTCGACGCGCACGACCGAATGCCGGGTGACCGAGGCGGTCGCGCTGCGCGGCGCCAATGGGCAAGACACCCCGGCGCTGGTGGCGGTCTGCAATGACGGCCGGCTGGAACGCACGACATGGTACGCGCCAGAGCGCGGCCCGATCGCCTATCGCGAGGTACATCTGAAGAGAGGCCCGCGCGAGGCGTGGCTGCGTGACTGACCTTGGCGCCGCGCTCTGACGCTAGGGATGAGATCAGGCTGCCTGCGCCGCTTCGGCGCTGCGGGTGGTGTCAGTCTGCGTCGTGACGCGCCCGGCGTCGATCTGCCAGACGACATCGGCTTCCGCCGCGACGGCGGGGTTGTGCGTGACGAACAGAACCGCGGCCGGCGTGACCGAGAAGAGGGTGCGGATCAGGGCGGGGGCGTCCCTGTCCAAGGCATCGTCCGGCTCATCCAGCAGCAGAAGCGCCGCTCCCGACAGCGCAGCGCGGATAAGACCGACGCGCCGCCGCTCTCCGGCCGAAAGGTCGCGCCCGCCCTCGGCCAGCCGTGCGCCGAGCCCACCGCGCGCACGGATCATCCGACCGAGACCGAACTGCTCGGCCATGGCAAGGATGGTCTCATCATCGGGTCGCGACCGGGTACCGAGCGTGAGGGCCCGTCGCAGGCTACCGGCGAGGATCGCGGGATCCTGTCCGGCATAGAATGCCGGGTTGGCGGCCGAGGGCAGGCGCGCCGGATCACAGCCGGCAAGGCGCACGCGCCCGCTCGTGGGGCGCTCCAGCCCGGCGGCGAGGCTCAGCAGCGTGGATTTCCCCGCCCCGTTGGCGCCGGTTACGGCAATGCGCTCCCCGGGCCGTAGCGACGCGGCGACGCGCCGCAGAGGGCCGTGAGACACCCGCTGGAAAGCAAGGAGCGGGGCGTCAGAGGCTGACCGGGACTGTGCAGCGCGCCGCCTTCCGGGCAGGGCCGGGCCGTTGAGCAGAGCCTCGCACTTGTCGCGCGCGACGGACCAGGCGCGCTGACGGTCGGCAATGGTGGCAAGATCGCGCATCGGCTGCACGGCGATGGCGAGGGCCGCAAGGGCTGCCGCCGCCAGCGCCGCCGGCGCCCCCGCTGCCAGCGTCTGCCACAGGATCATGGCGGCCGCGAAGGCCGACACGATGTCGGGCAGCATCCTCAGCACCGCGGCGGTCAGGGTTTGATCGACAGCAGCCTCGGCGAGGCGCGCCGACTGCCGGGCGATGGCACGACGCTCATGCTTCAGCTGGCCCATCATGCGCAGCTGCGGGGCATGGGGCAGACGCTCGCTGACCCGCGCGGCAAGGGCTGCACGCCGATCTCTGAGACGGCGATGACGCGGGCGAAGACCTTTCGCGATCAGCGCCATGGCCATCAGGCCCAGCATGAAGATCGCCGCCACACCCAGCGCGAGGGTTCTGTCCAGCAGGGCCAAGACCATCAGGGCCGCGGGCAGGACAATCGCCGCAGAGACAAGACGCGCAATGCCGAGGCTGACCCAGTTCCGCGCGGCCGACAGATCGCCGACGAAGCGCAGCGCCAGACCACCCCGCCGTCGTCCGGCCAGGGCGCTGGCAGGCAGTCGCGACACGCGGTCGAACAGACAGAGGCGGAGCGCGGCGGCGTAATCGTGACCAAGCCGCTCCGCCGAGACGCGCTCTGCCACCCGAAGGCCGGCAAGGGCGACCCCGGCGAGGGCGATGACGGCAATCGGCAGGGCCGGGATGTCATCACCGCCGAGGGCCAAGGCAGCGAAGACGTCGCGCATGGCAAAGGCTGCTGCACCCGCCACGGCGGCCTGTGCGGCCGAGAGCGCGGCGACGCAGGCGATCAGCCGGAGGCGCCCTCCTCCGGCCAGTCGCGGCAGCCCGTTCATGCGGCGAGCCCGCTGCCGGGGCAAAGGGGTGGATCGGCCGGGACCGCCTCGCCTGCCGTGACGCCACCGGCTTCGGCCTCGTGAGCCGTCCTTGCAGCAAGCGCCCGTCGGCGAAGCGCCGTGGCAAGCGCAGGATCGCTCAGCGCCTGGGTGGCCGTCACGGGTATGCCCGTCATCGTCTCGGCTTCGCTGCAGGCGAGGGGCGAGCGGCTGACAAGACCGGTCACGACCAGCGGCAGAACACCGAGGTTCTCCAGCACGCCGAGCCCGCCCACCACGGATGCGGCATCGGGTGCGGCAAAGATTATCGCGTCGATCAAAGCGCGGTTCTCAGGCCGACGGATCAGGGCCGCGGTCTCTGCCTGGAAGATACCGTCGGCATACTCGATCACCGCCACATCGGCACCAGCGGCCCCCGCCCGGCCGAGCAGCAGGCGCGTTGCGGCCTCGATCCGCGCAAGCGGTTCGCGGTAGGTCGTAGCCATCCCGGCATCGACGAAATCGGCCACGACATGCGCGCCGGCGTCGTGATAGGCGTTCACATCGCCAAAGGCACCGGTGCCCGTCACCTTGATCGCGGCCACGCGGTGACCCGCGCCCACCAGGCCATTCGCAAGCGCGGCGACGGCGGTCGTCTTGCCCGCATTCATCGACGCGCCTAGCGCCGCGATGACCGGCATCGAGGCAGCCGGCAGCATTACCTCAGGGCGGGGCGAGGCGAGGGCATAGCGCGCGAGGTTCAGCACCGCGCCATCGCGGTCGCAGATCAGCCCTAGTGGCATCACCCGCGTCGGCCCGCTGATCCGGGCGTTGCGGTGGCGCATGCGCCCGACAATGCCGCCACCCGCCAGCATGTCGGCACCCGTCGCATCAAGCTCGGCCACGCCCTCGAACTGATCGGCGGCATAGCGCGCTCCTGCGGCGAGCATGAGCAGATCCCCCTCGTACAGGGTCGATGGTCGACCGGAGGAGAGCTGCACCCGCTTGTGCGAGCCGATCTGCATCACGCGGGCCAGCACCAGATCGCCGGCCTTGGCGGCGGTCAGGTCTGCGCGCAGACCCAGCGCGTCGGCCCGGGCCACGCGACGGGTGACAAAGGACCATTTCACGCCGCGCGAGAGCGTCGGGATCATGGGGAGATCGATCACGGTCATGGCGTCACCTCGGTCTTTGATGTCGTTGTGAAAGGCGCGTGGGTGGGGATAGCCTGATTGGTCACGCCGCACGGCAGGCGCGTCGCCACCCCCAGCGCGAGACGGGCAAGGCGGTGGCCGCCCAGGCATTGCTGCAGGTCATGGCCGGCACCCGGCAGGACGGCGCAGGCGATGTCGGGGATGATGCCCCGCGCATCGGCCGCCCGGCGGAGTGCCGCTGCGTAAGTGATGGCGCGCTGCAGGCGCGAGCACCCCTGCTGGGCGTCTAAGTCGCCGCCGCGGCGCAGGTATTCGTCGCTTTGGGTGTCGGACTGGCCGACGACGATCCTGATCGGCCGCGCGAGGTAGGCCTCCAGCCCCTCGGCCATCCGCGCGCCCCACTCGCTGCACCCGGCGCTGTGCCCAGTGCGGAACCCGGCGCGGAACTCGGCGCTGAACCCGGCGCTGCGACCGGCGGCATCCGACCTGGTGGCGAGGCCGTAGGGGAAGGCTGCGCCATCCGGGAAGGTGTACCATCCGGCCGCCACAAGCGTCAGTCGACCGACCAGGTGCGGGTAGAGCATGGCAAAGCGATGGGCGAACTGCGCACCGCCGGAATAGCCCACCAGATCGAGCCGGCCGCCGTGCCAGAAACCCGCCGCACGGCAGGCGGCGAGGAGTGACAGCAGCGCCTTGTCGGCCCGGCCCTGGCGGACGACCTGCTGATACTGCGGCCATGCCTCCTTTGTGAATTCCGGCGCGACGACGACCCGGCCGCGCGCCGCTGCGGCCGCCGCGAACCCCGATGCCATCGCCATGGCAGAACGCTTGATGCCATGCACCGCGATCAGCGGTGGCGCCTCCGGCAGGCGCTGAGACGGCACCGCGATCCAGGCGCCGAGCGCACCGTCCGCGCCGGCGGGCCATCGGCAGAGGGTGTATGCCGGCTCGGCCCCATAACATGGCTGGGTGGCGGCAGGGTTGCCTGCGGTGACAGAGGTGGTGGGTATCATTGCCAGCCCTTCCTCGGATGCCTGGCGGCCCTGGTGGCGCGGGCCGATGCCCTCTCGTGTGGGGCATGTCGGAACAACGCCCGCCTGCCTGCGCTTATTCCCGGCCGCGAGATGAAGATGCCGCAATCGGCGGGCCGTCTTCGTCGGCAATCCGAAGAGGCAGCACCGCGGGAAACGGCAGCGCAGACGGCAGCGACAGGCGCAACCGGCACCGGGGCATATGCGCTCGGGACTGAATGCTCGGCTATTAGAAAGGATCGCGGCAGGACCGCCGGCGAGCGATCAGGGATCGCGCCGCCAGCCCGCGGCGAGGCTCGCTGCCTCCTCCGAAGGGGTGAGGCTTGGCCCCGCATCGAGCGCATCCAGCATCGCCTCAAGCGCCTCGAAAGACGGCCCCGATGCCAGGACGATGGCGCCGGCCTGACGATCCCCCGCCGGGGGCGCCGCGACCAGGATGGTCACGTCCCAGCCACCCGAGGGTCGACGGCAGGCGATACCGATCTCCAAGTCGTGCGGCAGGGCGCCGACAACTTCGAACTCGCGGCAGTAGCGGCCATCGCCTGCGCGAAAGCTCAGGAGCGGCCTGATCCCCTCCTCGGAGGTCTCGCCACTGACCAGCCGTTCGAGTGCCCTATCGACCGGCCGTGTCCCGTCGCCCGGACCGAGAACGAGCAGGCGCTCCGCCTCGGAGCCGTCCGGCGCCGACGACCCGTCGAGCTGAGCACCGAGGAAGACACCGAGCAGCAGGCTCGCCGCCAGCGCCATGAGGCCCGGCTTCGTCGCGACCTCGCCACCACCCAGCCTCGCACCACGTTGAGCGGGCCGCGGCCGTCGCCTGTCACCTCGCGGCAAGGCGCTGGTGGCCGCGCTTCCGGTGACCGTAATGCTTTCAGGCGCGGTGAAGAGCGCCGCCATGGCCGGCGGCATCGGCTCCTGCATCGGCGCCTCGAAGGCTGCCTGAAGCAGGGCATTGCTCCGCCGCAGTTCCTCGGCGAAACGGGCGGCGGCGGGATCGTCCTCGACCAGTTGCGCCACGCGCGCCCGCTCGGCCGGATCGTCCAGCGCACCGTCCACCAAAGCGGCAATCCGCTCCGCTTCCGGGTGATCAAGGGTGCTCATGCCGCGCCCTCAGCCATCAACGCCAGAAGCCGCTGGCGGGCGCGCGACAAGCGGCTCATGACCGTGCCCACCGGCAGGCTCAGGATCTCCGCGGTCTCGCGGTAGGAGAAGCCCTCGATCGCCACCAGGGTCAGCACGCTCCGTTGATCTTCGGCCAGCGAAGCCATCGCGGCGCGCACCCGGTCAAGCTCGGCACGGTTTTCGGCACGGCGCATGGCATAACCTCCATCGGAAAACGCGGCATCCTCCGCGTCCAACGCCACAATAGAACGCCGCCCCTGCTGGCGGCGGTGATCGAGAAACGTCGTCTGCACGATCCGGAACATCCAGCTATCGAGGCGGGTCCCGGGCTCGAACTGATCGAGACGCGACAACGCCTTCATGCAGGCCGTTTGCACGATATCGTCTCCTTCCTCGCGATCGGCTGCGAGGGCATAGGCGAAGCGTCGCAGACGCGGCACGAGGGCAGCCATCTCGCTCGTGATGGATCCGTTCATAGACGCTCCAGCGACAGATCTTGTCCGAGAGAACGACGCATTCCGGGGATTATTCCCGCGGCCGGGAAGAAAAGCTTGCGCCATGACGTTGTCAGGTCAGATCGCGGGTTGCCGCCACGCCTGCCAAGGCTGCCCGCACGCCCTCGGAGACACCCCATGAGACCGCTGGTCGTCCTGCTCGTCATTCTGTGCCTGATGCTGCCACTGCGCCCAGGTGACCCGCTGCCGTTTTTCGCAGCCCCCATCGCACTCGCCGACGATGACGGCGGCGATGATGGCGGCGACGACGGCGACGACGGCGGCGACGACGGCGGCGATAACGGCGGTGATGACGGCGGTGACGATGGGGGCGACGACGGCGGTGACGACGGCGGCGATGACGGCGGCGATGACGGCGGCGATGACGGCGGCGATGACGGCGGCGATGACGGCGGCGATGACGGCGGCGATGACGGCGGCGATGACGGCGGCGATGACGGCGGCGATGACGGCGGCGATGACGGCGG
>JBCCJI010000050.1:0-12136 GCA_039027855.1 Pseudomonadota bacterium
GAGAAACGTGATGTCCTGCCGGTGATCCCGATGCGCAAGTCCCGCAAAACGCGCGCCGGTGTCGACCGATCACTCTACCGGCTGCGCAACCTGGTAGAGCGCTGCTTCAACAAGCTCAAGAACGCTCGCAGGGTCGCCACCCGATACGACAAAACGGCGGAAAGCTCCCTCGGCTTCATCGACATCACATCGATCCGCCTTTGGATGCGCCATTTGTCAACATGACCTACGGTCTTCCTGTCCGCCCTCGCCCTCGCCGCAGCCGTCATCTTCTGGCTTTAACCATTAACGAGTCTGGACCCTAAATCATTTTCCCCGGCGTCCGCTTCGTGGCACGCTTCCATCAGGACGCCTCGACATAACAAACAGCATCGCGTCCGCATTCAGGAAGGGAACCCCCATGAACCTCAGGCCCGATCCGACCTTTTATGCGACGCCGCGAATTGCGATGGAGGCCCCGGCGGAGACGCTCGCCTTCACCCTGATGCTGAGCCCCGATGGTGCGCAGCCCGACGGTCTGGCGGTGGTCGATGTCGACCGGAATTCCAAGACCTTCGGCCAGATCGTCCATCAGGTGATCATGCCGAACAAGGGCGATGAGTTTCACCATTTCGGCTGGAACGCCTGCTCGGCGTCCCTCTCGCCGCTCTCGGGCCACGCCTTTCTGGAACGCCGCTATCTGATCATTCCGGGCATCCGTTCCTCGCGCATCTACGTCATCGACGTGAAAGAGCCGCTGAAGGCCAAGATCCACAAGATCATCGAGCCAGAGGAGGTCTTTGCCCGCACCGGGTATTCCCGCCCGCACACCATCCACTGCGGGCCCGAGGGCATCTATGTCTCGACGCTCGGCGGTGGCGGCGAGGACGGGACCGATGGCCCGCCGGGCATCTTCATCATGGATTGCGAGACCTTCGAGATCCTTGGCCGCTACGAGATGGACCGGGGCGAGCAGGACAAGCACTATGATTTCTGGTGGAACCTGCCGCGTGACTACATGGTCAGCTCGGAATGGGGCCTGCCGCCGCAGTTCGAGAACGGGCTCGTCGCCGAGGATCTGTTGTCGAACAAATACGGCCACAAGATCCATTTCTGGAACCTGCGCCAGCGCAAGAACGTGCAGACCATCGATCTCGGCGCGCATCATCAGATGGCGCTGGAGATCCGCCCCGCCCATGATCCCGCCAAGGATTACGGGTTCTGCGGTGTCGTGGTCGACACCACCAACCTGCAAGGCTCGATCTTCACCTGGTGGCAGCAGGAGGACGGCACCTTCGCCGCCAAGAAGACGATCACGATCGACCCGCGCCCCGAGAAGGCCGAGAACCTGCCGCCGCTGCTGCAGGGCTTCGAGGCGGTGCCACCGCTGGTCACCGACATCGATCTCAGCCTCGATGACAAATACCTCTACGTCGCCTGCTGGGGTCTCGGCGAGATGCACCAATACGATGTCTCGGATCCCATGAACCCCACGCTTGCCGGCAAGGTCGAGATCGGCGGCATCGCGCGCGCCACGAAGCATCCCAATGGCAAGCCCTTCGTCTTCGGCCCGCAAATGGTGGAGATCAGCCGCGACGGAAAGCGCGTGTATTGGACCAACTCGCTGTATTCGACCTGGGATGATCAGTTCTATCCCGGCGACGAAGGGGGCCAGATGGTCATGGCCAATGTCGGGGAGAACGGCGGGATCGAGCTGGATAAGGACTTCTATCTTAGCTTCCCCGAGGGCTATCGCAGCCACCAGATCCGGCTGGAAGGCGGCGACTGCTCGACCGACAGTTTCTGCTACCCCTCCGTTTAGGGCGTGGAGGAGCTCACCACGACAACGGCCCTTTGGTGGGCCGTTGTCGCCTCGGGGATCTATCACGGGGTCAATCCGGGCATGGGTTGGCCGCTCGCCGTTTCGGCCGCCCTGATGGATCGGAGTGCGAACAGCCTGTATCGGGCCGTGGGCGCGCTCGCCGTGGGCCATGTGCTTGCGATGATCGCGATCCTTCTGCCGTTCTCTGCGCTCCTTTTTCTTGTGGAGTGGCAGAACGAGATCGAGGTCGGCGCGGCCGGTCTGGTCATCGCATTGGGCGTGTATCTGCTGGCCAACCGCCGCCATCCCCGTTTTCTGGCCCGGGTGCCACCAACGCGCCTGGCGCTTTGGTCGTTTCTCTCGGCGATGGCCCATGGCGCGGGCCTCATGCTGCTGCCGGTCTATCTCGGGATTTGCGCGACACTCAGCGGCGATGACGGTGGCGCGGATGTCTCGGCGCTGATGACCGGGGCGCCCTTCATCGCCATGCTGGTGGCGCTGGCCCATACGATGGCGATGATGCTGACCGGTGGCGGGGTCGCTGTCGGCGTCTACCGCTGGCTGGGGCTGCGCTTTCTCTCGAAGAGCTGGTTCAACCTCGACATCGTCTGGGCGCTCAGCCTGATCGTCGTCGGTCTCGTCGCCTTCTACACCGCCCATTGACGACCGATCGGAACGAGACGCGCCGCCAGCCAACAACCGGCTCGCACGACCGCTTCGGCGGGCGCGCCGGTCTCTCGACCTCGGCGCGGCGTCGATCCGCACCGCCGGGTAGACCCGTTTGCCTTGGACCAGACCAGATCCAGCGGGCGACCTCTCTCCCGCGCCCGACGGGCGACGGCCACTCACATGGATGCAACGCTGCGCCGTGGACGTTGACCGCCAACCGCCCTGTGGTAGGCCGCTGCTAACGTCGAGGTTGGACGATTGGCCGACACCTCTGACGAGAACAGAACACCCCGGCGGGCGCGCGACGCCCCAAGGCCGCGTGGCGGAGAGACGCATGACGATCACCCTGCACCATGACGATCTACCCGACGGCCTCGACCTCGGACCGGCGGTTGCGATCGACACCGAGACGATGGGCCTGCAGCCGCACCGCGACCGGCTCTGCCTCGTCCAGCTCTCCTCGGGCGATGGCACCGTGCATCTCGTCAAGGTGGCGCGCAGCATCAAGCCCGCGCCCAACCTGACACGCATGCTCGCCGACCCCGCCGTGACCAAGCTGTTCCACTATGGCCGCTTCGACATCGCGGTGCTGGCCCATGCCTATGGCACGGTCACGCGCCCGGTTTACTGCACTAAGATCGCGTCCAAGCTCGTCCGCACCTTCACCGACCGCCACGGCCTCAAGGTACTCTGCTCCGAGCTGATCGGCGTCGAGCTTTCGAAACAGCAGCAGTCGAGCTATTGGGGGGCGGAGGAACTGACCGACGCGCAAAAGGAATACGCGGCCTCTGACGTCCTGCATTTGCACAAGCTGCGCGAAGTGCTGGATGCCCGCCTGGAGCGTGAGGGTCGCACGGCGCTTGCCGAGGCCTGTTTCAACTTCCTGCCCGACCGGGCGCTGCTCGATCTCAATGGCTGGGAAGAGAACGACGTCTTCACCCATTAGGAGGGGTGAGGACGCGAAGCCGCGGCCCTATATCCTGGTCAACGCCGGGAAATCGACCGCCGGGCGTTTGTGGGGCTTGCCGTCCTGACCCAGCGCCGATGACCTGGAGGCCAGCATCGTGGATCGCACCGCCAGCGCGATGATCGCGGGCGCCCCGCCGGCCGAGGACCGGGCCGCCACCGATCTGGCCGTCGGGCGCCGCGTCCTTGCTGCCGAGGCCGAGGCCCTGGCCGCCTTTTCACGCTCGCTCGCCGCACCCTTTACCGGGGCGGTCGAGACCATCATGCAGGCCCGCGGGCGCGTCATCGTCTCGGGCATGGGCAAGTCGGGCCATGTGGGCCGCAAGATCGCCGCCACCATGGCCTCGACCGGCACACCGGCCCATTTCGTGCACCCGGCCGAGGCCAGCCATGGCGATCTCGGCATGATCACCACCGATGACGTGGCGCTGGTTCTCTCAAACTCGGGCGAGACGCGCGAGCTGGCCGATGTGATCGCCCATACCCGGCGCTTCTCGATCCCACTGATCGGCGTCGCCTCGCGCCCCGACAGCACCCTGATGCGCGCGGCCGACGTGGCGCTCGCCCTGCCCCAGGTGCCCGAGGCCGGGCCCGGCGCCATCGCGCCGACGACCTCGACCACGCTGACCATCGCGCTTGGCGATGCGCTGGCCGTGGCGCTGATGGAACGGCGCGGCTTTACGGTCGAGACGTTTCGGCAGTTCCACCCCGGCGGCAAATTGGGCGCGCAGCTCGTCAGCGTCGGCGACCTGATGGCGACCGGCGAGCGTCTGCCGCTCGTCACCGCCGAGACGCCGATGAGCGAGACGCTGCTCGCCATCACCGCCAAGGGCTTCGGCGTGGCCGGCGTGATCGACGCGTCGGGCAGGCTGACCGGCATCATCACCGACGGCGATCTCCGCCGCCATCTCGACGGGTTGATGGACCGTCACGCAGGCGAGGTCGCCACCGCCTCGCCGATGACCATCCGTCCGGACCGGTTGGCGCAGGAGGCGCTCGGCCTGATGAACCAGCGCAAGATCACCTGCCTCTTTGTCACCGATGCCGCAGATGAGCGCCGCCCGCTCGGCCTTGTCCATGTCCATGACTGCCTGCGCGCCGGGGTGGACGCGCTGGCACCCGGTTGAGGCCCGCGATGGGCCCACCAACCGACCAGCTTGCCGGGCCGGATCCGGCACACCCGGCAGCGAACACGGCCAAGACACCCCCCGACCGCAGTCGGCGTGGCGGCGGGCTGGAGCTCGGCTTCCCCGCGCCCGAGCCGTCGGGTGCGGCGCTCAGGGAGAGACAGGCCTCGACGCGGCGCTACTACCGGATGATGCGCTGGGCGAAATGGCTGCTCCCGATCGGCGCCTTCGCCGTCCTGACCAGCATCTTTCTCAGCGGTAGCGAGCGTGGCGGCATCGAGGACATGCTCTCGGCCGAGGAGATTGCCCGCCTCGGTGCGGGCCTGCGCCTCGAGAGCCCGCGTTTCGCCGGGCGCACGCCGGGGGGCCAACCCTTTGTCATCAGCGCCGAGGCGGCCGAGCCCGACAGCGTGCTGGCCGATGAGATCGTGCTGATCCGGCCCGAGGGGACGCTCACCCTGAACGACGGTCGCGTCGTCAACGGTCAGTCCGAAGGCGGCATGATGCGCCGCTCGGCCGAGACGCTGACGCTGACCGGCGATGTCGCGGTCGAGACTGACGATGGCTATCGCTTCGAGACCGACAGCCTGACCGTCGACATCGCCGAGCGCGGCGCTGAAGCCCCCGGCCCGGTGACGCTGCGAGGCCCCGACGACGCCCTGCTAGAGGCCGGCCGCATGACCATCCTGCGACCCGCATCCGCAGCGGGATCAACGCCCGGTGCTACATCGGGTGCCACGTCGGGTGACACGGCCAAGGGCTCGGACGACCCGGCCGATGCGGTCATCCTGTTCCAAGGGGGCGTGCGCGTCCTGTTCACGCCAGCCCAAACGGATTAGGTAGCCATCACGCCTGATCGCCAGCCACGAGGGATGCGCCCATGACCCGCCTCGCCACCACCCCCCGACCGCTGGCCTTCGCAGCACTGCTTGGCGCGGGGGCGGCACTCGCCCTTGCCGTCACTGGCATCGCAAGCGCGCAAGAGGGCAGCCCGTTCGGCGGGTTCAAACACGACAACACGCAGCCGATCGAGATCACCTCCGACGCGCTGGAGGTGCAGCAGGCCAACAACCTCGCGATCTTCTCGGGCGATGTGATCGCCGGGCAGGGCACCCTCCGCCTGAATGCGGACCGGATCGAGGTCTATTACGACACCGAGCAATCGGGCGGCGACACCGGAGCGATCCAGCGGCTGCGTGCGGATGGCAACGTGCTGCTGTCGAACGGCGCCGAGACGGCATCGGGCACCTGGGGCGAGTATGACGTGAATGGCGGCACCGTGCGCATGGGCGGCAGCGTGGTGCTCAGCCAGGGCGACAACGCCATCTCGGGCGAGAGCCTCGTGATCAACCTCAATTCCGGCGTCGGCCGGATCCAGGGCGGCCGCGTCCGGTCGGTCTTTACACCCAGCCAGTCGAACGGCGACGCCGCCGATCAGTCGACCGGGAACTGAGGCCGGGCATGACACTCCGCGCGGTCAGCGAAGGGCTGCATATCCGAAGCCTCGGCAAGGCCTATCGCCGCCGGCCGGTGGTGCGCGATGTCTCCTTCAGCCTGCAGCGCGGCGAGGTCGTGGGCCTGCTCGGCCCCAACGGTGCGGGCAAGACCACCTGCTTCTACATGGTCATCGGCCTCGTGCCCGCCGACACCGGCGAGATCGAGATCGACGGGCTGGAGGTCGGCGGCCTGCCGATGCATCGCCGCGCCCGCCTCGGCCTTGGCTACCTGCCGCAGGAGGCGTCGATCTTCCGCGGCATGACGGTGGAGGAAAACATCCTGTCGGTGCTGGAGCTGACGGTCTCGGATCGCGACCTTCGCCGGCGGAGCCTCGAATCACTGCTCGGCGAATTCTCGATCACCCATCTCCGGCGCGCCCCGGCCCTTGCCCTCTCGGGCGGCGAACGTCGACGCGTCGAGATTGCCCGATGTCTCGCATCGAATCCCAGCTATGTCCTTCTTGATGAACCCTTTGCTGGCGTCGACCCGATTGCCGTGGGCGACATCCGCGACCTTGTCGGTCACCTCAAGGACCGGGGTATCGGGGTATTGATTACTGACCACAACGTCCGCGAAACCCTCGGGATCATTGACCGGGCATATATCTTGCATGATGGTCACGTCCTCATGAGCGGTTCGCCCGAGGATGTGGTCCGCGACGAGAATGTCCGTCGCGTCTATCTCGGCGAGGGTTTCCGCATCTGACAGCCCATGGGTCGCCACCGGCGCCTGGGGCGTCGCGTGGTTGAGGCCGGGTTGGGGCGAAATCGATGATGCACGGCCTCCGCCTGGAGATCAGGCAGTCCCAGCAGCTGGTGATGACGCCGCAGCTGCAGCAGGCGATCAAACTGCTGCAGATGTCCAATCTCGAGCTCGATGCCCATGTCGCCTCGCTTCTGGAAAGCAATCCCCTGATCGTCGCCGATGATGGGCTCGACAGCGACACCCCCGCTGCCGACCCGGCTGCCGAGGCGGCCAACACCCCGTCCGAGCCGGTCGCGAGCCAGGATATCGTGAGCGAGGATCCAGGGCGCATCGGCGAGGGTTTCGACGCCGATCTCGCGCAGAACGTCTACGACGCCCCCGAAAACCCCGCCACGGGCGCCGCGGCCGGCGGCGGCGAGGGTCCGGTACCCCAGGTGCCGTTGCCGTCCTTCTCGGGCGGTGGCGCATCGGGCGAGGCGCTGCCGAGCTTCGAGGGCACCGCCAGCACCCCCGACATCCGCGAGCATCTTGCCCGCCAGATCCGCATGGCCCGCCTCGACGCCGACACCGCGGCCGTCGCCCTCGCTCTGATCGAGGCGCTGGAGGAAGACGGCTACCTCCGCGAGCCGCTCTCGGGCATCGCCCAGCGTCTCTCCTGCCCCATCGAGACCGTCGAGACCGCGCTTGCGGCATTGCAGCGTTGCGAGCCTGTCGGGATCGCCGCGCGCGATCTGGCCGAATGCCTGGCGCTGCAACTGGCCGAGCGTGACCGCCTCGACCCGATGATGCGCCGCCTGCTCGACAACCTGCCGCTTCTGCAGCGGGGCGAGAGGCACCGTCTCTGCCTCGCCTGTGGCGCGCAGCCCGAGGATATCGCCGACATGCTCGCCGATCTCCGCCGCCTCGACCCCCGCCCGGGCCACCGCTTTCAGCCCGAGGAGCCGCGACCGCGCATCGCCGATGTCATCGTCACCGCCCGCACCGATCGCGATACCGGCCCCGGCTGGGACATCAGCCTGAACGAGGCGACGCTGCCCCGGGTCGCCATGGATCAGACCTATGCGCTCCGCCTGGATGGTGCGGGGCGCGAATGCGACCGCTGGGTGGCCGAACGCCGGGCCGAGGCGCAGTGGCTCATGCGCTCGATGGCCAAGCGCGCCGACACCATCCTCTCGGTCAGCCGCGAGATCGTGAAGACGCAGGCCGATTTCTTCGAACAGGGCGCCAGTGCCCTGAAGCCGATGACACTCCGCCAGGTTGCCGAAGCCACGGGGCTGCACGAGAGCACGATCAGCCGTGTCGCCTCGGGCAAGCTGATGGCCACGCCCCGCGGCCTGTTCGATTTCAAATACTTCTTCACCAACGCCGTCGGTGATCAGGATATCTCGGCCGAAAGCGTCCGCCTGCGCCTGCGCCGCTTGGTGGATGAGGAGCCCCCGGAGGCCATCCTGTCCGATGACGACCTCGTCTCGGCCTTGGCGGAGGAGGGCATGGCCGTGGCCCGGCGCACCGTGGCCAAGTACCGGAAGATGCTCGGTATTCCGTCGTCGGTAGAGCGTCGTCGCCTCAAGGCCTTCGCCTGAGAGCCCTTTGCTTCACCCCTGAACAGAACGATCAGTCATTCCATCCGATGGGATGGCTGTCATAGGGTGGCAGGCGACGACTCGACATCGCTGCCTCAGGGCCCGGTGTCGGTCGGCCCGCGCTCCGACGGTATCATCCGCGGCGGCGCCAAAGGCAAAGGGCGGAGAACAATGAAAATCAAGGTTTCCGGGAAGCATATGGACGTGGGCGAGGCGCTCACGGGCCATGTCGAGGCGCGTCTCGAAGAGGCCGTCACCAAGTATTTCGAACGACCGGTGAGCGCGAGTGTCGTGTTCTCGCGGGATGTGAAGAGCTTTTTCAAATGCGAAGTGCTGGTCGCGCTCAGCACCGGTTTGCAGGCCCGCGCCGAAGGCAGTGCCCATGACGTCTATGCCGCCTTCGATCAGGCGGCCGAACGGATCGAGAAACAGGTTCGCCGCTACAAGCGCCGCCTGAAGAACCACCATCAGCGCCACGCGCAACCGATTGACGTGATCCCCGCGGCTGCTTACGTGCTGCCAGCCGGCGCAGACTCGGATGAGGAAGACGAGTCGCTGCCGGCGGGAGATGAAGCGCCGACCATCATCGCGGAGACGAAGACGGACATTCAGACGCTCTCGGTCGGCGATGCGGTCATGCAGATGGAGTTGCGCCATGCACCCTTCCTGCTTTTCCGCAATACCGCGAACGGGCGCCTTAATGTCGTCTTTCAACGTGACGATGGTCATGTGGGTTGGGTAGATCCCGACCTCGCCCGGGAGACGGTCAGCGCCTGACAGGCGCCGAGCGGGGCGAACGATAACAGAGATGGACGGTTGGTTCTGATGGACCTCAGCGATATCCTGCGGCCCGAGGCCGTGCTGCCCGCCCTGAAGGGCACGGGAAAGAAGCATGTCTTCCAAGACGTTGCTGCGCGGCTTGGCGATCTGAACGGGCTCCAGCCCCGCCGGATCTGCGAGGGCCTGATCGCCCGCGAGCATCTGGGCTCGACCGGCATGGGCCATGGCGTCGCGATCCCGCATGCCCGAATCGAGGGGCTCGACCGGATCTGCGGGCTCTTTGCCCGGCTGAACCAGCCCATCGCTTTCGACGCGGCCGACGGCATCGGCGTAGACCTGATGTTCGTGCTCCTGGCGCCCGAGGAAGCGGGCGCCGACCATCTCCGCGCCCTGGCCCGCGTCTCGCGCCTGATGCGCGACGGCGAGCTTCGCGCCAAGCTCCGCCAGACCGGCGACGCCAAGGCGCTCCACGCACTCCTCACCGAACCGACGACCGCAACGCGGGCCGCCTGAAACGGGCCGCCTGACAAGGGGTCATACCCTCGGTGACAAAAAAGAGCCGCACGACATCGTGCAGCTCTTTTCGTTTTCTGGTTCTGTTCGCTCGACCAATTGGTCAGTACACGTCGGCGCGCCTCAGTGCACGCTGACCGCGCGCAGCTCGTTTCGCTTCGCCAGGGCAAAGGCGACCGGCCGATTAGGGGCCACGGCCAGCATATTCCCCGCCTCGTCATGCAGCGAGTAGAACGGCCCCGGCGCGTCCTTCAGCGCCTCGGGCAGCATCTCCGGCTCGGCCTCGCGCACATAGACGATGCGCGCCTCGGCCGGCACATCGGGCATGGTGTCGATCTTGGGTGTATCGGTCATAACGCACGCGCCCCCATCACTCCGCAGCCTCGGCTCGGACCGTCCCTGGTGTTCCGATCGTGATCGTCTGCACCACACTCTCGGGAACGTGGCGGCTGAGGTCGATGTGCAAGAGGCCATGCTCCAGCGTGGCGCCGGTCACCTCCACATGCTCCGCTAGGACAAAGCTGCGCTGAAACTGCCGCGCGGCGATACCCCGATGAAGGTATTGGCGCTCCGGCCTTTCGTCCTGCTTGCCGCGGATCACCAACTGCCCGTCCTGCAGGGTGATCTGCAACTCATCCTCGCTGAAGCCCGCAACCGCGAGGGTCACGCGATAGGCGTTCTCGCCGGTCAGCTCGATATTGAAGGGGGGATACCCCTCCGACCCCTTGGCCGAGCGCTCGAGCAGCTGCTCCAGCTGCTCAAAGCCGAGCAGGTTGGGATAGGAGGCGAAAGTCAGTCGTGACATGGGTCCTGTCCTCGTTGCCAAGCGACATTCGTTCAAGCAGCCCGCGAGGCGGCACCGCGTCATCATGATATGGGAACGAAACGGGCACCCGGCAATGCCACGCCGGCCGCGGCGCACAGCAACCGACCCTTCACCGACAGCACGCTGTAGCGCGATGCGCGGGTGTCAGGCCGGGTCAAGGTTCGCGCCAGCGACGGGCAAGGCCCGCTTGACCTTGACGCGGCCTGACACCCGCAGATGCTCGACCAGAAGCCCTCGCGGCTTCTCCCCAGCCCAAGCACCCTTGCCGCGGGCATGAACCGGCCCCCGAAGACCGCGACTGCGGCCGCATCCTGCACCCATGCGGTCAGCATCGCGGCGACCAGCCGCGATTCCGTTTCGACCGATTACAGCGACAGCGCCTGGCTGTCCGTGCCGCCATGGGCCGCCGACCAGGCGAGCGGTGCGTCGAGGAAGGCCGCCAGCCCCGTCAGCGCCGCTGCATCGAAATGACCGCGCGCGTCGGCCTCGGCCAGCACATGGCGCCAGGTGGCGAGGCGGTGCAGCGTGATGCCATGCGCCGCCAGGCCCTCGGGCACCTCGGGAAAGATATCGTAGTAAAACAGCACCGAGGTATGGCCGCATTCCGCCCCGGCCTCGCGCAGCGCATTCACGAAGTTCAGCTTCGAGCCGCCATCGGTCGTCAGGTCCTCGACCAGCAACACGCGCGCGCCCTCGGCAAACCGCCCCTCGATCCGGGCGTTGCGCCCAAATCCCTTGGGCTTCTTGCGCACATAGAGCATCGGCAGCGCCAGCCGCTCGGCAATCCAGGCGGCAAAGGGGATGCCCGCCGTCTCGCCACCCGCCACGGCGTCGAAGCGCTCGGCCCCCGCATCGGCGACCAGCTGCGCACAGGCCAGATCCATCGCCATGGCCCGCCCCCGGGGATGGCTGATGACCTGTCGACAGTCGATATAGCAGGGGCTGACCAGGCCCGAGGTCAGGGTGAAGGGCTGATCGGGCCGGATATCGATGGCGCCGATATCGAGCAGCATGCGCGCGATGGCCCGGCCGGCGGCCTCGGCGTCGAACGCGGCAAAACCCTTCATGACGCACTCTCCAGATGGTTCTCGTGGACACCGTTCTCTGCGATGCGCCAAGGCAGGTCAAAGCCCGGATTGAACCTCATGACCGGTCGGACCGCTGTTTCGATGGCGCTCTCTATCGCGGCCGACTGGGTCCGGGTAACGCCCCGCGTCATCCGCACGCCTGCCCAGGCCGCGGCGTGCCGCAAGAACAGGGCCCAGTTGTCCGCGGCGAACTTCCCCAGCCAGTCAAGCGCGCCCTCCGCCCCCAGCCCACAGGCCAACACCGGCGACGAGACCGTGGCCATGAAACAGCCCGCACAACAACAGGCTGAAAGCTCCGTCTCGTCGCTGTGGGGCGCACCGTCGTCGCCCGAGAAAAACACGGTTCGCCCCTGACCGCCGCCGCCACAAGAGCCCCGCGCTGGCGCGCGCACTTGACGACGGACAGGAAGGGCTTGGGCGGCAATCAAGCCGCCTGATCCTGACCTTCTCCCTGGATCAGGGCCGCGCTGACCTGTAATTCTCCGGGTGGTGCTGTGTTCCCGAACCTTGGACCACCCGGAGCAATGATTTCCGGGCTCTTTCACGGCAGCGGGCCGGATGCACCGCCGTGTTGGGTGAGC
>JBCCJI010000051.1:0-11975 GCA_039027855.1 Pseudomonadota bacterium
CCCGGCCCATGCGGCCTTCGGCGGCTACAAGCAGTCCGGCATCGGCCGCGAGAACCACAAGATGATGCTAAACCACTACCAGCAGACCAAAAACATGCTGGTCAGCTACAACCCAAACAAACTCGGCTTCTTCTGACGCCAGGCGTCACGAGACCGACTGCGAGGGGCCCGTCATCGGCGGGCCCCTTTCCCTTTGTTTTGAAGGGCAATGGGCTTGATCGCCCGGCCCCAGCGCACAGGTCAGGCGGTGTCATAGCTGTCTGGAGGGACCAAGATGACCGCGCATACCGCATCACTCGTCAACGCCGTCACGCTGCTTGCCTGCGCCGCCTGGGGTTTCGTCGCTATCGGGGCCGAATCCTTCACGCCGCTGATCCCGGCCGCCTTCGGCATCGGGCTGATTGCCTGCTATCAGGGCGTAAAGGCCGAGAACAAAATGGTCGCGCATATCGCGGTCACGCTGACCCTGATCGTGTTCATCGCGCTGTTCATGCCGCTGCAGGGCGCCATCGGGCGCGGCGACATGGCGGCCACTGTCCGGGTCGGGCTGATGCAGATCACCACGCTGGTGGCGCTGGTCTTCTTCGTGAAGAGCTTCATCGACGCCCGGAAGAAGAGAGCCTGAGCCAAATGCTGGTCTGGCAGAGACCCACCGACTAGACTGAGAGAAAAGCGACAAGCAAAGGGAGGCTGACCGATGTCGGACACGACAATCACTTGCGTCACCGACGATACCGCCGTGCCGGGGACCGATCCGCTCGCGCGTGTCACCGCAACCGATGCGGCGCGCGGCCTGCTGGCCGAGATCCGCGGGAACCATGGCGAGGTGATGTTTCACCAGTCGGGCGGCTGCTGCGATGGCTCGTCGCCCATGTGCTATCCCAAGGGCGAGTTCCCGCTCGGCTCCAAGGATGTGCGCCTCGGCGAGATCGACGGCGCGGAGTTCTACATCTCCGGCAAGCAGTTCGAGGCCTGGAAGCACACGCAGCTGATCCTCGACGTGGTGCCGGGACGGGGCGGCATGTTCAGCCTCGACAACGGGACGGAGCGGCGTTTCCTTGTGCGGAGCCGTCTTTTTACTCAGTATGAGCAACAGGCGCTGGGCATCGCGGCTTCTGTCTGAGGCTGCGGAGAACCAGCCTCGCCGTCGCCATAGTGCGGACGGTTCTCGATCGCTGACCGAGCCACGACGCCTCCAGCCACGCATTCGGTCAGCGTCACCCCCGCCAAACGGGAAGGGCGCGCATGAACACCGATGGATCCGGCAACCTGCTTACGATCAACAACCTATCGATCGCGCTCCCCAAGGGGTCCGACCGGAAATACGCGGTCGAGGATGTCTCGATCACGCTGAAGCGCGGCGAACTGCTCTGCATCGTGGGCGAGTCCGGTTCTGGCAAATCGGTGATGACCAGCGCGATCATGAACGACATCGCGCCGCGCCTCTCGGTCGAAAGCGGCGAGGTGATCTTCGACGGGCGCGACGTGCTGAAGTTCTCGCAAGCGGAGTTGAACGAACTGCGCGGCGCGCGCATTTCGATGATCTACCAGGAGCCAATGGCGGCGCTGAACCCCGCGATCCGCATTGGCGAGCAGGTGGACGAGGTGTTCGCGCTTCACCGGCCTGAGTTCACCAAGGACGAGCGCCGGGTCGAGACGCTGAAGCTCTTCGAGCAGATGAAGTTGCCGACGCCCGAGCGCATCTATGCGAGCTACCCCTACGAGGTATCGGGCGGTCAGGCGCAGCGGATCGTCATCGCCATGGCGCTGGCCTGTAAGCCCGATATCCTGATCGCCGACGAGCCCACGACCGCGCTCGACGTGACGACGCAGAAAGAGATTCTCGCCCTCTTCAACGAGCTAAAGGACATCTACGGCAACGCGATCATCCTGATCACCCACGACTTCGGCGTGGTGGCCGAGGTGGCGGACCGCGTGGCCGTGATGTGCTGGGGCCGGTTGATCGAGGAGGGCAGCAAGGAGGACATCCTGATGCGCCCGCAGCAGGACTATACTCGCCTGTTGGTCGACGCGATGCCGCTGCTCGAGACGACGCGCACGCCAGACCAGACCCGTAACGACCCGCCGGTGGTGCGCTGCGAGAGCCTGCATATGGTCTATGGCTCGGGCACCTCGGCGGTGAAGGCGCTGAACGACGCCAACTTCACCCTGCGTGCCGGTGAGACCATCGGGGTGGTCGGCGAATCTGGATCGGGCAAGTCGACACTGGCCAAGGCGCTGATCCGGCTGATCGAGCCCACAAGCGGCGCGATCTTCCTCGGCGAGGAGGATTTCCTCGCCCTGCAGGGCAAGAACCTGGTCGAGGCACGGCGCCACATCCAGATGATCTTCCAGGACCCCTATGGCTCGCTCAACCCGATGCAGTCGGTCGGCTCGATGATCAGCCGCTGTGCTGAGCTGAGAGGGCTTTCGCTGGAGCAGTCCAAGGAACGCACGCTGGAACTCCTCTCGCTGGTGGGTCTCGGGCCCGAGGCCTATGACCGGCGGCCGCGCAACTTCTCCGGCGGGCAGCGCCAGCGCATCGGCGTGGCCCGCGCGCTGGCCATGGAGCCCGAGGTGGTGATCGCCGATGAAAGCGTCTCGGCGCTCGATCTCTCGGTGCAAAAGCAGGTGCTGCGCCTGATGAACGATCTGCAGCACCGGCTGAACATCGCGATCATCTTCATCACCCATGACCTGCGGGTGGCCGCCCAGATCAGCGATTACATCGTCGTCATGCAAAAGGGCGTGATGGTTGAGTTTGGGACCGCTGACGAGGTCTTTAACTCCGCCAAGCACGACTACACCCAGCGCCTGTTGGATGCGGCACCCGGCAAGGGTTGGCAGCCCCCGCGCCTTTCGGCCGAGGAAGCCGACGCCATCGCTGCCAATGTCAGCCGCGGCTGAGGCAGCCACCGACACCGCCCGCCGGCCGCATGCTCATGCGCCAGGGCCGTCATGGGCGTGGTCGTCTCGCATGTCTGGCGCATCGCCTGTGGCCTGACCGGTCGAGAGCTCGGCCGCGGCAGCGGCGGCCTGACGGCGGATGGTGTCGTCATCGACGTCCTTGCCGTCGATCTTCACGCGCACTTCGCGACGCGCGAACTCGATCCCGTTCTGCTCAAAGACCCGCTGCACGCGCTGGTAGATCTCCTTGCGCAGCACCCATTGCCGGCCGGGCCGGGCCATGAACTTGCCGCGGATCACGATGCCCACGTCATCGACCTCCAGCACGCCCTGGCTTTTGAAGGGCTGCAGGAAATCCTCGGCAAAGGCGGGGTCGGCCATCATCTCCTGGCCGATCTTCTTGAAGAGCTTCTTCACCTTCATCAGGTCGGTATCGAAGGGCACGGTGAAGCGCAGCTTCATGATCACCCAGTCGCGCGAGTAGTTGGTGAGCTTGGGGATCTCACCGAAGGGAATGGTGTGCACCTTGCCCAGGTGATGGCGCAGGATGAGCGAGCGGACGCTGATCCGTTCGACCGTGCCGAAGGTGCCCTCGATCTCGACATACTCGCCCACACGGAACGCGTCGTCGATCAGGAAGAAGACGCCTGACACGATGTCGGCGACCAGCTTCTGCGCCCCGAAACCGATCGCAAGGCCCAGAATACCGAGACCCGCGAGGAGCGGCGCGATGGAGATGCCGAGCGCTGACAACCCCTCGAAGACCGTTATCACGATGATGATCAGCTGCACCGCACGCATCATCAGCGGCAGCACGGTCGAGAGGCGCGAGCCACCGGCCCCGCCGCCCTCCCCGCCTGCGTCGAGATCCTCTGCCGGCGCTTCGGGCGTCTCATCGACGATCCGGCGCAGGAACCAGAGCGTGGTAGCCTCCAGGACGAAGTAGCCCACGGCGACGATACCAAGCGCCTCGACCAACCCAAGGGCGGCGCGCGCCGGCAACGGGCCCATCGCCGTCTCGGTCACGCTGACATTCCAGATATCGGCGAGGATGAGCATGAGCCCGAGGAACACCCCGACGCGTCCCATCCGCACCAGCCCACGCCGCGTCCTCAGCGCGAGCGTCCGGCGAGGTTCACGCTGGAGCTCGACGGGGTTGGGCGCCGCGTAGGCGGCCAGGTTTCGCACCGCCACATCGACGATGGGGGCAGAGAGGAGGATCGCGAGCGTCAGCGGCAGGCGCCCATCGAGCAGCCGCCAGAGCCCCTGTGCCACGAAGATCTCGGCCAGCACCCAGAAGCCCGCGATCAGCAGCATGGTGAAGATCGGATAGGCGCTCGCAACCCGCCTCTCCAGCGGTGAGGGCATCTCGTCCGACAGCAGCATCCCGCTCAGGGCCGCGCGGGCGCGCCAGGAGACGTAGATCAGCCAGCCATAGACCATTAGGCTCAGCCAAAAGCCGAGACGCATGGCGGCGAGATCGACGCCATGCCCGCCGAAGAAGCTTAGGGTATACATCCTGAGACCGACAAGCCCGGCGAAGATGGCCATCGCGTAGAACAGGAAGCGCGCCGATCCGTCATCGAGGCGCATCAGCCGCGACTGGGGCTGTGAGGGCGCGACCACGAAACGCCCTATCGCGACTGCGAGGCGCGTGAACAGCACCGGGCCGAACAGGAAGAAGGTCAGGATCAGGTAGCTGATGCGCTCGGGCGGGTGGGCGAGCGCCATCACCGCCCAGGCAGCCCCGATAAAGGCGGCGAGCCCCAACCCCTCGAACACGAAGCGGCGGAGCAGGAAGTCGAGCGCCGCGCCAAGGGGCGCACGGCCGTTCGCCTCGGCCGGTGGCGGCACGGCTTCGGGCGTCAGGCGCCAGACAAGCCATTGCGCGGCGTAACCGACAGCGAGTGAGAGCACGAGGATCGCGATGAGATGCAGCGTCCCAGTCAGCCCGCGCGGCTCGTAGAACCGCCCGAGACCCTGCGCCACGCCGGCCGGGATATTCACCGCCCGCGTGACGGCACCGCTGATCGAGCTCACGAAACTCTCGGCCGCGTTCTGTAGCACGGTTCCCAGCCCGTCTTCGGACGCGGTGGCATTGGCTTCGGCCACAGCATCGAGCCGCTCGAGCAGGATCGCGCGTACCTGTTCGTCGGTGAGTGTCGAGACCATCTCACGCACGGCCTCAGGGCTCTCGGTGTTAATCTCGGGCAGCGGCGCGGCATCGTCTGCGATCACGCCGGCAAGCCCCTGCCCAGGCGCCGTACCGGGCAGCGCGGCGATCACGCAGAGACCGAGCAGAGCCACGAGAAAGTGGCGGGACAGGGCAGACACGACAGGCTCCACGGCGGTTGAGGCGGGAACGCCTGGCCAACACCGACCAAAGCGCGCCTTACCCTACCCCATGATGGCCGGCTGTCACGCGCGCTTGCCCATCTCGACTTGGCGCCCTCCGCGCATCGGGACCGCGCAGGCGCATGCGAATCATGCGACGCTACGCCTGCGGCTGCGCCAACGAACGCCGACGCCGCACGAGCGTGCCTGCGGATTAAGGCGGCAGATCGTCATGGCACCCATGCTGTCACCCTGCAGGGCGACTCAGAGATTGTGGCAGCCGTTGCGATCTGGGGCGGCAATGTTCGCGATTGCCGTGCATAATCTCGCGCAAGGCGCGAAAACCTGTCGCCTCACGATACGCTGCACGCCAAATTCCGCCGCGTTTCCAACATGGTTTAACATAAGCCACTGTTGGTCGTGGGCGTGGGGCCAAAGGGTTCGTTGGCTGGGTTTGTCAGGCTGCCGGGTGAAGCGTATGCGTCTGAGTTTAGAGAGCGATAGGGGCGTTCGGGCAGCTTTAGCGGCGGCGCTCCATGCGTGCTCTGGCCTCACGGCGCTTATGCGCCGCGCGACCACCCTGGCGGCCGTTGCGCTGGTCGTGGCAATACCCCAGTCGCAGGCCATGGCGCAGGCCATTGCGCAGACGCCGCCTGGGGCACCGGCGCCACAGGCAGACGGTGATGCGCCATGTCGGGTGCCATACCGGGTGGCGCGCGGCGAAACGCTCGGCCTGATCGCCGAGCGCGCTTTTGGCGCGGTGACCGACTGGCGTCGGCTGTACAACGAGAACCGCAACGCCGTCGGTGGCGATCCCTGGATCCTAGAGGTCGGCACAGTGCTGTCCGTGCCCTGCGGCACACCGGGTGCCGAACGTGAGGCAACGACGGCCGAGGTGGGCGGCTCGGCGCTGGCCATTGATCCGTTCGACCGCCCGCCGCAGCGCCCGCTGCCAAGCCCGTCCTGGCAGGCGATCGAGGGTGAAGAAAGCGTCGCACTCGGCCCCGACGTGCTCGCGCTCATCCCGCCCGCCATCGCGGCGAGACTAATCGAGCGCGGCGACGCGCTGCAGGTGATCGATCTGGGCCCCGCAGACAGCTGGGAGGCCGGTGTCGTCGCGGGTGCGGCCTGCATCGAGACCGGCGCCTGGCGATCGGCGGCACGACAAGGCGGTGCGATCGGCATCGGCACGCTGATCGGGCGCGCGGGCCTGCGCCCTGATCACCCGATCCTGCTGGTCCATCGTGGCGGCGAAGGTCTCGGCGATGCGGCGCTGGTCCAATGGCTGTTGCATGATGCGGGGTTGCGGGCGGTGGCCCTGCTCGATGGCGGAGATGGCGCCTGGCGCGCCGAGGGGCGTCAGACCATGCGCTGCATGGGCCGGATCGATGCCGACGACATGCCCGCTCCGCCGATATCCGGAACCGCCGCTGCCGAGCCGCCCCTGCCGCCGGCAACGGCGCTCCATGTCGTCGTGGATGAGGCCGGCAGCTGTGCCGAGGCGGATGCTGCAAGTGGCACGGGTGCCCAGGCGCTTGATGCAGCGCTTCGCCTGATGACGCTCGACCTGCCATGGAGCGAGGCGGCGATCACGCTTTTTGCCGAAGACGACCGGCACGCCGCCCTCGCCTGGTTTGCCCTGCACGAGATCGCAGGGATCCCGGGGCTTCGCGTCACCCCCGCCGCCGCATGGCGCGGTCGAGACGTCTTTGAGGATGCGGCGCGGCCAAACGCTTCTGCGCCCGCATCTGAGGGCGCCTGTTCGGCCGGGCTGGGTTTCACGGCCCTCCGCGGCGGGGCGGTTGTCGATGTCGCCAATGGCAATGCGGCACCTGTGATCGAGGGCAGAGATGACCTTCCGGACACCATGCCCGGGGCGGCACCCTCGACCCTCATCGCAGGAGGCACGGCCGGCCCGACCGTTGCGGGAGACACCGAAGGCGCGGCCTTGGGCATCTGGCGCCCGGCGAGCGGGGCGGTCCCGGGCACCCTGCGCGCCCCGGCCGCCGGCGATGCGCCGGCCCCCGATACGGATGCCGATCAGCGGCCCCAGGTCCCCGTCATCGCCTCGCCCGCACCGGCACAGCCCGATGACGCCATCGCCGGGGGCCCGTTCCTGCAAGCCGGTGTGTTCACGGCACTCAGCGCCGGGCGGCGGCTGGTCGAGCAACTGACGTCCGAGGGCCTCCCTGCCGAAGCGCTGCAGATCCGCTTTCGCGGCAGCGCGGCAATCCGCGTGCGTTTGGGGCCCTTCGATACGCTGGAAGCGCGTCGCGCCGCGGATCGCCGCCTGCGTGTCCTCGGCATTCGCGACGCCTTCCCAGTGGCCTCCTGAAGCATGGGTCCACCGCTCGATATCGACAATGGCACCGGCGGGACCGAAGGCCCGACCGGCGGCGGCCGTGGCGCGGTGCGCCAGATCTTCCTCTCGGTCTCGGGCGATATCGGCGACGTCACTGAACGGATCGACCGGCTGAGCGCGCGGATCATGGCCGAGCCCGGGTGCGCGCCACTGGAGTTCTGGTGCCTGGAGGGCGCGAGCTACCAGCCCGTCCCTGCGACGCCATCGGCGCGCATCCCGGCCTTTGGCGATTTCGACCTGATCATCGGCGTCCTCGCCGGGGTGGGCCCGCGGAGCCTGCCGCAGGGCCTCTCCTATGCGCTACCCGGCAGGATGCCCCGCACTGGCGCCGATGCGACAGCCAGCGGTGCCGATATCCTGCTCATGCGCCAAAGCACGCGAGCCCCGAGCGAGCCGTCGATCCAACGCCTCGACAGCGTGTTGAAGGCCCTCGAGGCTTCGGGGCTCGACACCTTTGGCGCCATCCCCGTGGGCGTTGCCGATTTCCGCGACCTCGATGGGCTTGAGACAGCACTGGAGCGGCTGCTTCTGACGTGGCTTGAGACCGGTGACCTCGCCCCGCCGGACGCGCCGCCCGGGGCCTTGTCGACGGCGGCTGATCGGCCCGCGCCCGACAACGGCACGACTGACCCCGTTGCAGTGCCTTCGAGGCCGGCGGATCCGATGACACCGGCGGAAACGCCGGCCCCGGTGGCGGTCGAGACTGAAGCCTCCACGCAAGCGCTGCGCGAGATCGATGATGCAGGATCTGAGCGCACCGTCTTCGACACCGCCCCGGTTGCGAGCGCGGATCAGGCAGCGGAAGATAACCCGAAGCCATCTCCCCCGGCAGCCGAGATAGTGCACCCGGCTACTGCACCCGTCCCGGCACCCTCACGACCCGCGGCCAGCGCACCGCAGGCGCTCGTGCCATCGACTGACGCAAAGCATCCCGTCACGCCCTTTCCCGGGCTGGCGCCGTTCTCAATGCCGCAGGCGCCGTATTTCGCCGGGCGCGAGCAGGCCTTGGAGGAGGCACTCGACGCGCTTGCCCTGGCCCGGGCGGCAGGCGCGGCCTTCCTGATCGTCCACGGGCCGAGCGGGAGCGGTGCGACCTCCTTTGCCGCAGCCGGTCTCCTGCCCCGCGTGCTTGAGGAAAGCGGCGCGCCGACACCGGCCGTCGTCGCCATCACGCCTGCGGCCAAGCCGGCCGATGCCTTGTCGCGCGCGCTCTCTGCCGGCGACGACAGCCGCGGTGTGGTGCTGCTGATCGACCGGCTGGAGCGCGTGTTGCAGGCAGCAGAGCCGTTGCAGCGCGACGCCCTGATCGCCACGGTCGATGCGATCGCCCGCACGCCTGGAGGCACCGTGATCGCCACGGCGCGGGGCGACGAGCAGGCGCGGCTGCAGCGACGCGCCCCGCTCGCAACCCTCCTCGAAGCCGGCGCGGAGATGCGACTGGCGCCACTGTCGCGCGCGGGACTGGAGGCGGCGGTTCGGACGCCGGCCGCGAAGGTCGGGCTCCGCTTCGGCCGGCGGGCCTCGGATGGCCGCCGCCTCGATCAGATCCTGCTGGACGATGCGGGCGGATCCGATGCGCTGCCGCTCGTTGCCCTGGCACTGCAATCGCTTGCGCGGCGGGCACCATCGGACAACCTCGAAATCGCGGCCTACGAGGCGCTGGGCGGGCTAAACGGCCTCGCCGCCGGGCAGGCAGAGCGCGCGATCATGGCGCATGGCGGCGAGGTCGAGGCGGCGCTCCGCCGGATCGTGCTTTGCCTCGTGGAGATGACCGGCAACATCGACGATGGCCCCGATGCGACGCTGGCGGCGAAAACCGCCGATCTCACCGAGATCGCCCCGGACGCCGACGCGATGCGCCTGGTGGAGGCGCTTGTCGGTGCCCGCGTGTTGGTGCGCGATGGCCGGCTGGTGCGCCTTGCGCTGCCGTCGATGCTGCGCGACTGGCCGCGTGGTCGGGCGATCCTGACGGCTGATACATCGCTACTGGCAACGCGTGCCACGATCGAGCCTCTGGCCGAGGCCTGGGCAGCATCGGGGCGCGAGCGTGGGCGGTTGCTGCCCGCCGGCCGCCTGCTCCGGGCCAGCATGCGCGCCGTGGCCGCCGATCCCGATGCCCTCTCGGCGACCGCCCGCAGCTTCATCATCCGGGCCGACGAGCGGCGCCGGCACCGACAGCTTGGCATGGCAGCCATCGCCATCGTCGCCGTTACCGCCGCCGCGATGATCGCGACGCTCATCTTCGGCGGGGACCGGGCAGCAGCACCGAGGGCGGTGGCCACGGTCGACCGGGTGAGCGACAGCGGCGTCGACACTCGCGAGGAGGTCACGTCTCCTGCACCTTCGGACAACGAGCCGTCTTCGCTGTTACCGCCGCGCCTCAGGATCACGCCACCATCCGGGCGTACCGAGGATCGCTCGCCCACTATCGAGGACGAGCGTGGGACCGCACCGGATCGCGCGGGCGCGGCACAGCCTCAGCCTTCGCCGCCGCAGCCCACGGCGCCCGCTCAGCCCTTGGCCGGCGTTTTGGCGGAAACCCCGGTGGACGCGCCGCTCCCCGGTGAGATCGACACGCGCCTTCGCGCGACGGCGCCTCCCGAGCCATCCGGCGCGACGGCACCCGATCTCGTCACGCAGCCGAGGGCTCTCTCGACCGACACCGCGCAACTGCAGGTCGCGCTGGCCGATGCGCAGGCGCGGCTGCAGGCGGCCGAGAACGCCCGTCGCCGTGCCGAGGATGCGGAGCAAGCGGCGCTGACCGCGCTCGCCTCGACCGAGGCCGACCGCGATACGGCGCTGTCTGGGGAGATGGCAGCACTCGAGGCCCGCGTCGCGGCCATACGATCCCTGCAAGTCGCGCGCGCCGCCCGGCAGCAGGCAGAGGCACGCCTTTCCGATGCCCGCGGCGAACGCGACCGCGCGATTGGCGCCCTACGCCGTGCCATGGCGGCCACCGCACCGTTGCTCGATACCATCCTGACGGCACCGGAGGCGGCGGCAGCGGCTGGCCTCGACCGCGACGGCCTGCTCGACGGGATGCGTGCGCTCCGCCAAACCCTGTCGGCCGGGATCGGCGACGGGGCCGTCAACGCGCCAGAACCGGCGGCCTCCCTGCTGGCCTCGGGCGACCGTCTGCTGGGCCTCGGCCGCCCAGATCGGGCGCGCGAGGCCTATCGCCGTGCCCTAGCAGCGCTCGACAGCGCAGACGAGGTCTCGGTCGCTGACCGGATCGATGCCCCGGTGCCGGCCGACCGGGTCCTGATCCTGGCGCGGATTGCGCGCGCCGCCAGCGCAAGCGGGAGCGACGACACCCGAGAGCGTATCGCCGAAGCGCTGAGTGCAGCACGGGCGCTGGCACCATCGCGCCTTCGCGCTGACGATGAGCCGGATACCGTCGCCCTGCAGCGGCTCTCCGAGACGCTTGAGATCGCCGCAGATCACGCTGCCTTGGCGGGGGATCAGGAAGCGGCCGAGACCGCCCATGGCGAGGCACTGATGCTGCGACGCAGGCTTGCGCTCAGCGCACCGGGCAGCCCGAGCGCTCAGTCCGCCCTGGCGGCGGCGCTTAATGCGGATGCGCGCCGGTTAAGCGCCCTCGGGCGCACGGCAGCCGCGGTCGAGGGCGCAGCAGAGGCCGCTACGATGCTCCGGGCTCTCTCCGCCGCTAACCCTAACGATCGCCTCTCGGCTCGACGCCTCGCCAACGCGCTCTCGACCCTCGGGAGGGCACGCCTCGCGCTCGGCGAGACCGAGGGCGCGCGCCTCGCGCTTGGGGACAGCCTCGAGATCAACCGCCGCCTGCAGGTGAGCGCTGACGCGCCCGATGCGGCGTTTGGTGTAATCGCCGCCCTTGTGAGCCTCGCAGAAGCCGCCCCCATGGATGAGCGGCCCGCGCTGCTGAATGAGGCGCGCGAGCGGACGGCCGAGCTAACGGCGGCTCGGCAACTCACCGCCCGGACCTCCGCCTGGCCAGAGATCATCGAGGCCACCATCGACGCCCTGCCAACCGAGGGATCAGAGGGCGAGCCAACGGGCGAATGACCCGCCAAGCACCCCGCCCATCGCCGAGACCAGAACTTTCTGGTGCCAAGACCAATGGCAGCCCGTCTGCTGCGACAGCACGATCCGACCGCGAGTTCGCTTCCTCGGCGACAGGCGTCACGGGTGATTGAGATTTGTGGGCGTAGGCGACAGCCAGACTTGCGAAGGCTGTCGCGCAAGGGGGAAAGGGGGCAACTGTGTTGTGTCCCAGGCTTTGAGGGGAGTGCCTGAACGCATCATGGCGTTGAGGATGACGAGGCGCCGTCGGGCGATTGCGATGAGGATGGTCTTCGGTGCCTTGGCCTTTGCCCGAAGGCAGTCGGCGGCG
>JBCCJI010000052.1:0-11844 GCA_039027855.1 Pseudomonadota bacterium
TGGGCCCTGGTGCGCCCTTGGTTCAAGCACAAGGGCGAATTGCGCCTGACCGGCCGGACCAAAGGCTGCATGAATACCAGGCTGCATGCCGTCACGGACCGCGTCGGGCGTCCGATTGCCAATGCCGATCCGCTTCGTCATCACCGCAGGTCAGGTCAGCGACGACATCGGCGCGCGGGCGGCGCGCGGGCGGCGCGCGGGCGTTGTGCGATCGGCGCGCGATCGGCGCACGGGCGTTATGCGAGTCCCTGCCTTCGGTCGACTGGTCGATCGCCGACCGCGGCTCTGACGCCGATTGGTTCCGCGACGCGTTGCAGGACAGAGGGATAACTCCCTGAACCCTGGGCAGAACACCCCGTGGCAAGGTTATCCGGCACCAAAGGCGCCGTTACAAACGGCGAAACCGCATCGAGATCATGTCCGGCCGGGTGAAGGATCGGCGCCGCGTCGCAACCCGCGATGACCGATGCCCCCAGGTCTTCCTTTCCGCCATCGCACTCGCCGCGGCCGTCATCTTCTGGTTATGACGATCAATGGGTCTGGAGCCTAGGTTGGTCCGCTCATCTGCACCATCGCTGCCCTCCGTCCTACAGACTGCTCGCGAAAGCGCGCGAGTTCGGGCAGGGTTCTGCTCGTGCGCGGTGGCGGTGAGGACGGGCTAGGCGGCATGAACAGCAATCTGATCATTGGCGCGGTGACCGGTCTGATGGGGCTTGGCGCCATCGCGGGCGGCTATCTCCTGTTGAAAGCCTCGCTGGAATTCGACGCGGTGGCCGAGCGGACCACGGGCGAAGTCGTCTCGCTCGATTATCGTCCCCCGATGCGCGACGGCCGCGTGGTGATGGAGACCGAGGACAACCGGGGCAGCTATATCCCGACCATCGCCTTTGAGGACAGCAGCGGTGAGGCACATGTGCTGCGATCCCTGACCCAGCCGAGAGCGCCTGATTTCGAGGCCGGGGATAGGGTGGCGATTGCCTATGATCCGCGCGATCCCTCGGTGATGTATCTCGCCGGCCACGCGACGTCGCCCTGGTTTGGGTTCCTGTTCTTTCTGCTGGTCGGCACCCCCTTTACCATCGCGGGTGCCCTGTTTCTCTGGTGGGGGATCACCGGGAAATCCAGCCAGTCCACGCCGCCGCCGATGCCAGGGATCGAGGAGCTCCGCGGCGCCCGCGAGCGACTGATGGATGAGCAGCGGCCCGACCGTGACCCCTGGAGCGACCGGTAGAGCCCCAGAGCCTGCGTACTCGCCCGCGTGCTTGCCCGCTCACTCGCCCGGTCACTCGATGGTCACGTCTTCCGGGCTCAGCAACGGGCTGAACAGCGTCACCGGCTCGCCGCCGATGATCAGCTGCCCGTCTTGGCTCTCGACATCGACGATGAGATCTTCGGGCAGGGCGCCCGGGCGGGCATAGCGCGCGGCGAGGTCGAGCAGGAACTGCGCGGTCGAGATCTCGAGCACGGAGGCGGCGATGAGATCGCGCACGAGGCCCATCGACCCGTCTAGCGTGATGCGCCCCCCGCCGCGCGTCGCCCCATCGGGCGCGACCTGTACCTCGACCGTGCCGGCGGCGGCGGCGCCGAGGCCCCGCATGTCGACATCGATGCCGACCGACGCGATCCGTCCGCCGAGCGGCAGATAGGGGTCGGGCAGGGTGGAGGGGATGGCGCGGCCCGACAGCGTCACGTGGATTTGCCCGGTCTCGCGCGGCAGCACATTGTCCGGGTCGAGCCAGTCCCACCCTGCCTCGTCCGGCACGATCTCTCCGGCGGAGAGGCGGAACTGCAGATCCACTGGTTCCGCCACTGCCGCGATGGGGTTGTTGTAGGCGATGTCGATCCGATCGATGGAGATCGCCCGCGGCGATGCTGCCGAGGGCGTCTGCGCCATGGTCAGCTCATCGAGCGTCGCCCTGATGGTGCCCAGCACGCCTTCGATATCGACGGTGCCGCCGAGCGTGCCGAGCCCGATGCTGACCGTACCACCGAGTGCGGGCCCCGCGCCCTCCAGCGTTACGGCACCCGCGGTCAGTGTCGATGTCAGCGGCCCTGACAGGGGTTGAGGCCCGGTCCAGCGCGCCGTGATCTGAGGCCGTGCCATGGCCACCGACAGCGTGGTCGCGCCCAGCGCGCCTGCCACCGCAGGCCCTGGCACACCGGCGCGTGCGTTCAGCCTCGCCTCGGCGACGTCGAGCACCAGCCGCCGCTCCTGATCGGCCATGTCGGCGAACGTGCTGTCGGGCAGAATGGCCCGGCCGGTGAGGGCGGTGAGGGCCAGCGACGCGTCGAGGCCCGCCTCGTCGGGCATGGCGCCGATGGTGAGTTGCGGGAGATCGACGACGATGAGCTGAGCGCCTTCGCCAGGGTCCACGGTGATCCGCCCACCGGGCATGGCGATGCTCAGCGTGATCTGCTCGGCACGCTCACCGTCGGTGTCGGTGTCGGGGTCGGTCTGGGCCCCTGCGCCCTCATCAGGGACGTCCTGCGGCAGTGTCAGCAGTGCTGTTTCGGGCAAAAACAGCGCGATGTCCCCGGTGCCTGGAAAGCTGCGCTCAAGCGTCATGGCGCCGAGATCCAGCGTGCCGATTGTCGCCCCGCTCACGACCACATCGCCGATCAGGGCCTTGTGCTGAAACGGATAACCGTCGATCCAGATGCCGTCATACGAGATCTCGATGCCCGCCGTGGCCTGGCGCGCAATCTCGGCGATCATTCCCGCCTCCATCGCTTCGCGACCGGTCCACCAGGCATAGGACCATCCCGCGATCACCAGGGCGATACCGCCCACGCTGTAGTAGAGCCGCTTCATCCCGCACCCCCGGTCGGCGAGACCGCCTGTCCCCCGTCTTCACCGCCGGCTCGGACGCCGGCCACCGCTTTACCGCCTGCTGTGGCGCCGTCTAGGGCGTTGTCGACGGCTGTGGCCCCGGCCGTCATCGCCGCTGCGGCAGGCGTCGCGATCTCTGCCGCCAGCGGCGCCTCGGGCCGCGCAAGGGCCGCGCGGCGCACCCAGATCAGTTGCTCCTCGGCGCGCGTAATCGCGACATAGGCCAGTCGCTTCCACAGCGCGATCCCCGCCTCGCTTTGCCCGGCACGGGCGGCGGCGAAAAGGTCGGGGGCAAAGACCTGGACCCGCGGCCATTGCGATCCCTGCGCCTTGTGGATCGTGACCGCTGCACCGTGCAGGAACATCGCACCCATGCGCGCCGCGGCAGGCATCAGCGCCTCGCCCTCTGGCTGCTCCACCTGGATGATCGCCGCGACCGAGATCGGACCCTCCTCGGTGCTCACCACGTCCACCCTCGCATAGTTTGGCTTCCGGCCCGGGCCGCGATAGCGGGCATGGGCGCCCTTGACGAGGCCGTGGCTCTCCAACTCGGCGCGGTGTTTGCGCTGTTTCAGCGGCAGTTCCAGCCCGTCGCAGACCAGCGGCTCTCCGGTGACCAAGGTGCCCGGTGGCACGTTGTGCGCATGGCGAAAGCCCGCGATCAGGCGAATGCGGGTCTTGTTGCGCCAGACCAGCATGGGGCTTGTGGTCATCAGGTCGGGATCGGCGCGGGGGGCGACCACAACGCGTTCGTCGCGCGCCGCGGCCTCGTCGATCATGCGCTCAAAGGCATGGAACTCCAGATCCGGGTCCGCCAGCGCGTGGGCAAGGTCGAGGATCGGGTTGTCGGCCGCCTGGCGGTGGATGCGGCTTAGATGAAATTGCCGCCCAGCTGGCAGCGTCTCGAACACCATGGCGCCGCGCTCGCCCACCGGCGCCAACTGTGCCGGGTCGCCGAACAGCACGATCAGCCGGAAGATCTCCGCCAGATCCTCCAGTTGCTTGCTGTCGACCATCGAGGCCTCATCGACCAGCGCGATGTCGAGCGGGTCTTCGCGCCGCTTCCAACCGGTGATGAAATCCGAGCCGCGCAGCCCCGCCGCGGCCAGGGCGCCCGCGACCGAGCCGTGGGTGTCGAAGGCCGCCTTGGCCTTGTCCATCGCCTCGGCCGTCAGTCCTTCGACCTCGGGCCGGGATTTGCGCTCACCCTCAAGCCAGTCCGCGACCTTCTGATATTCGGGATCGTAGACGGGGGTATACATGATCCGGTGCAGGGTCGAGGCTGGCACCCCCCGACCGCGCAAGACCGAAACGGCCTTATTGGTCGGCGCGAGGACGGCGAAGGAGCGTTTCTCGTGGCGGCGCCGGTAGGCGTCCTCGGCCGTTACAGGGTCGATCCCGGCGGCGCGGAGCGCCCGGGCGAGCTGGGCCAAAAGCACCGTCTTGCCCGAGCCCGCCTTGCCGATCACCGCCAGGACCTCGGCATTGCCGTCAGCCTCGGGCACGGGGTGGTCGCCGTCGCTGGAGAGATCGATCCCATGCGCCCCAAGCCGCGCCGACAGCGTCTCCCAGGCGGAGGCCTGGTCGGCGGAGAGATCGAGCGTCTCCACGCAGGGTGTCGGGTCGAGCATGTGGGCAGGCGTCCTGTCTCGGGCCGCGGGTCCCTCTTTTCAACGCAATCCGCGCTGCAGTGCAAACGCCACGCCCGCCGCAAACCCATCGACTGTGACAGTCTAGCACAGTCTACGCTAAGGGTGCGACACTATCGTCCATTTCAGTTGTTGATTTTGCTTGTGGCGCTCAATCATTCCACGTCCTTCGGCCGAAAAAGCGGCAGTCTGTCGCAAGTAAAAGAAATCGCGGCAGCCGCTTCTACTTCACCGCTCACCTGAACCAGAAGGAGATAGGCTATGATTGTCGATTACGTCTTCGGCCTGGCGGCATTCAAACTTGTCGGTGGGGTGGTCCACGCCGCGATGAACATCACCGAGACGCGGCGTATGCGCGAGCAAGGTGAGAACCCATACCAGCTTCCCGCGGTGTACCAGCGCTATACCTCGCCGGCTGAACTGACCAACTGATAAGAAAACCCCAGCCCTCGATGCAAGGGCTGGGGCGCATGATCTCCTGTCACACCGACCGAGGCGCGGTTCGAAGAGAGCGATCAGGCCTCGCGGGCATCCGCGATCGTGCGCAGCCCGGTGTGCGGGCTGGAGACGAGGACCGCCATGTTCCCCGGCTTGTGCTCGTTCCGCATCATTTTCATATGCGCCTCGGGCAGTGACGCCCAATCATAGACCTCCGACAGACAGGGATCGAGCCGCCGCTCGATCATCAGCTGATTGGCGGCCGAGGCCTGCTTCAGATGCGCGAAGTGGCTGCCCTGCAGGCGCTTTTGATGCATCCACATGTAGCGCACGTCGAAGGTGCAGTTGAAGCCGGTGGTACCCGCGCAGATCACCACCATGCCGCCTTTCTTCACCACGAAAGTCGACACCGGGAAGGTGCTCTCGCCCGGATGCTCGAACACCATGTCGACATTCACGCCCTTGCCGGTGATGTCCCAGATGGCCTTGCCGAACTTGCGCGCTTCCTTGAACCAATCGGCGTATTCCGGGGTGTTCACCGTCGGCAGCTGACCCCAGCAGTTAAAGTCCTTGCGGTTGATCACACCCTTCGCGCCGAGCCCCATCACGAAGTCGCGCTTCTCCTCATCGGAGATCACGCCAATGGCATTGGCCCCGGCGGTGTTGATGAGCTGGATCGCGTAGGAACCAAGACCGCCCGAGGCGCCCCAGACCAGCACGTTTTGCCCGGGCTTCAGGTCGTGCGGCTCATGGCCAAACAGCATGCGATAGGCGGTGGCGAGGGTCAGCGTGTAGCAGGCTGCCTGTTCCCAGGTGAGATGCTGGGGCCGCGGCATGAGCTGCTGCGCCTGCACGCAGGTAAACTGAGCAAAGCTGCCGTCGGGCGTTTCGTAGCCCCAGATCCGCTGGCTCGGCGAATACATCGGGTCCCCGCCATTGCAGTGCTCGTCGTCGCCGTCGTCCTGATTGCAGTGGATCACCACTTCGTCGCCGACCTTCCAGCGGGTGACCTTGTCGCCGACAGCATAGACGATGCCTGACGCGTCGGACCCCGCGATGTGGTAGGGCTGCTTGTGCCCGTCAAAGGGGCTGATGGGCTGACCCAGCGCCGCCCAGACGCCATTGTAGTTGACGCCCGCGGCCATCACGAGGATGAGCACCTCGTTGCTGTCGGGTTTGGGCGTGTCCACGACTTCGAGTTGCATGGCAGTGTCGGGCTCGCCGTGACGCTCGCGCCGGATGGCCCAGGCATGCATCTGCGCCGGTACATGGCCAAGCGGCGGGATCTGGCCCACGGGGTAGAGATCGAGGGCCGGAGCGGCCTCGGCCGGGGCGGTCGCGGTTTGGGCGTCCATCGATGCCTCCTGATGCGGCATGGTTGCGCAATGATCGTGCGTCAGCACGGCTGAATCGTTACTTACATTGCGCTGGATTTTGCGCAAGCGCTTTTGTGCGATGCACTATCGTTCCTGAGGATGAGCGGGGGGATGCCATGGGCAGCTGGGGCGGCGGGATCTACGACAGTGACCACGCGGTGGACCTGAAGGCCACGATCGAGGGGATCGTGAGGGCGCCGATCAGCGATGACGCCATGCTGGATGAGCTTTGGGCCACCCATGGCGACGGCGCTGAGGATCTGGAGGCCATGGATTACTGGCTGGTGCTGGCATCCGAGTTCGAGCGTCGGGGCCTTTTCCGCGACGCCGTGGCCGAGCGTGCCCTCGCCATCATCGCCGAGGAGCGGGATATCGCGGAACTGAGCGATCTGGGCGCCGAGGACGACACACTGGCCGCGCGGCGCCGCGATGCCGCGAAACTCCGCGCGCGTCTCGAAAACCCGCGGCCGGCCCGGCCAAGGCGGGTCGTCAAGAAGCCACAGCCCCTGCTTTTCGAGGTGGGTACGGCGATCTGCTGGCCAACCCGCGATGGTGAGGCGATCAACCCGTATTCCCCGACAGCCGATCCTGAAGTGGCGGGCTTTGCGCCCAATGGCTGGGGTTTCGGCGTGATCGGGGCCGCGGGCCATCTGTTTCACGTGCTCGCTTATCACGCGCTCTGGCCGCTCAAATGGCGCCGCAATGCGCGCCCGTCGGCCGATCTTGCCATCCACTGCGCGCGCGCCGATCTGCGCTGCGGCACGCTGACCAAAGCGCAGGTGCGCAAGATGGGCATCGAGGCGCTTGGCCCCGTCGCGCCCGAGGCGATGGGGCCGCTGCCCGCCGATCTCGCCGCGAGCGCCCGCACTGCGGTGATCGGTGGCATCGGTCTCTCCAACGCCATAATGCTGGATGCCTGGAACCTCTATCAGCCCACGGCTCTCAAGTTCCCGATACCCGCGCCCTCAGCCACGCCGATCGACCCGGATGAGCCTGATCAACGTCCTCCTCCGCCAGGGGCGCACGGCCTTTATTGAGGCGCCGCATCCAGCCCGATCTCGGCCGGCGTCGGGCGCAAGGTCCGGGTGATCCTGTCGCCATCGAGGGTCGCGATTTCGTAGGTCTCGCGTTTTGAGCGATCCACAAGATGCAGGATGCCGATGGGATGATGGGGCAACGACGGCTCGACGAAGAGACCGCGCTCGCGGTCATAGGCGGGCGCGGCGGCGACGCAGATCCAGTTGCACCAGGCCGGCAGCAGTTCGAGGGGCAGGCCCTGCGTCAGCACGGCATGGTTCAGTGCCACTTGGTCCGACAGGTTGCGCGGGGTCCGGAAATCGGCGGCGTTCAGGCTGTCGATCCAGGCCTGCCAATGGGGCGCCTCGGCTGGCAGCGCCCAGATCCCGGCGTTCAGCGAAGGGGTGAAAAAGGTCTCGTTGGCGAGCCGCCGGCCGTAGTACTTGCTGAACTTCTGGTGCATCCAGGTGCGTGCCGCGCGCCTGCGCCCGGCAAGACCTGGCAGGCCCCCCCACAGCTTGACCCGCGCGCCGGAGACCGCCGTCGGATAGGCTCGGTCGGCGAACTGGCAGATGGCTAGCCGGCCTTTCATGGCGCCTGCGATCAACAGATCCACCGCCTCGCCCGTCTGAACCCAGGCATCGGCGTCGATCCACACATAGCTGTCGTGGCCTGGGAAGTACTGTCGGGCAAAGGGCCCCGCGGTGACGTATTTGCGCCAATCCTCGGCCGGCGTCGAAAAGCCGAAATCGATGTCCCAGGCCGGCGTCTCGATCGCGTCGATCAGGGGCGACAGCGTGGCGCGCTGTTCGTCGGTCAGGCCCAAATCGAACACGCAGATCCGGATATCGGGGCGCGTGCAGGCATGGCGGACCGAGGCGACAGTATCGAACAGAAACGAGAAGAAGCCCGCGTCGGCACCGGTGAGAATGGCGTGGGTCATGCGAGAAACCTTGACGCGACGCCCCGTGTCAGGGCGATTTCTGCGGCGTTCGTTCGCTTATGTGCTTACAGGCGCCCCGTCGTGCCCTGCAAGGCGGCGCCGACTGGGGTTATCGGCGGGCTGACTGAAACCCAGCGCGGGAGATCGGGAAAGATGCTGGACGATCTCGCACGGCGCCTGCGCTACCGGTGGCGGCGGCTGACGAAGCCGCCGACGGTGCGTCTTCACGGCCTCACGATCAGGGTCGATCATCCGCTGATCCGTGACATGGCAAAGTCATTCTACAAGGAGACCTATGAGCGCGGCGAGGTGGCACTGTTGTCGGCCGTCTTGCGGCCCGGCGACCGGGTGATCGACATCGGCTCGGGGATCGGTCTGACGGCGATGTTTGCCGCGCGCGCCGTCGGCCCCTCGGGCGCGGTACTCGGTTTCGAGGCCAATCCCGAGGCGTTGGCGCTGGCGCGCGCGCAGGCCGAGGCCAATGGCTGCGCGATCGAGTTCCGAAACGCCCTCCTCGTTTCGGACCCGGATGCCCCGGCCACGCTGCCCTTTCACCTGCATCCACGGTTCATCAGTTCGACGGCTCGCGCCGACCGGCCGGGGGCTATGCGGGAGATCGCGCTGCCGACCGTCCCGCTGCCGCCGCTCCTGGCCGAGTTTCGCCCCAGCGTCCTCAGCATCGATATCGAGGGCTTCGAAGTGGACCTGTTGAGCGGCCTCAACGATTTCGGCCCGGTGCGCGCGATCGTGATGGAGACCCATGCAGCCGTCACGGGCGCGGCAGCGCTGGCGACGCTTGAGGCACATCTGGCAGCAGCTGGGTTTACGAGGCCAGCCGATCTGGTCCGGGGTGACACGGCCGCGTGGCTGCGCGAGGCGCCTTGTTGAAAGCTCTGCCTAATCCTATTGCGTCATAGCGATCCGAGGCGAAATCATCTTGCGCAAACGCGCAGGATCGCTAGGTTGCGCCGCAACATTGCACAGGGATGACACCCGATGACCGAGACGAAGCGCGACCGCCCGTGGATCTTCCGTACTTATGCCGGCCATTCGACGGCCGCGGCATCCAATGCGCTTTACCGCACCAACCTCGCCAAGGGGCAGACGGGCCTCAGCGTCGCTTTCGATCTGCCGACGCAGACCGGCTATGACAGCGACGATCCTCGCGCGGCGGGTGAGGTCGGCAAGGTCGGTGTGCCGGTCGCGCATCTGGGTGACATGCGCACGCTGTTTGACCAGATCCCGCTGGCCGAGATGAACACCTCGATGACGATCAACGCCACCGCGCCCTGGCTGCTTGCGCTTTACATCGCCGTCGCGGAGGAGCAGGGCGCCGATCCCGCGACGCTGCAGGGCACGGTGCAGAACGACATCATCAAGGAATACCTGTCGCGCGGCACCTATGTCTTCCCGCCGGAACCCAGCCTGAAGCTGATCGGCGACGTGGCCGAGTACTGCTATCGCGCGGTTCCGAAATGGAACCCGATGAATGTCTGCAGCTACCACCTGCAGGAGGCCGGCGCGACGCCCGAGCAGGAGCTTGCCTATGCGCTGGCCACCGCCACGGCGGTGCTGGACGGCGTGCGCCCGCGCGTCAGTGAGGAGGACTTCCCCAAGGTCGTCGCGCGCATCTCGTTCTTCGTGAATGCCGGCATCCGGTTTGTGACCGAGATGTGCAAGATGCGCGCCTTCGTCGATCTTTGGGACGAGATCTGCGTCGAGCGTTATGGCGTCGAGGACCCCAAGCTGCGGCGCTTTCGCTATGGCGTGCAGGTCAACAGCCTCGGCCTGACCGAGCAGCAGCCCGAGAACAACGTCGTGCGCATCGTCATCGAGATGCTGGCCGTCACGCTGTCCAAGAAAGCCCGCGCCCGCGCCGTGCAGTTGCCCGCCTGGAACGAAGCGCTCGGCCTGCCGCGGCCCTGGGATCAGCAGTGGTCGCTGAGGATGCAGCAGATCCTCGCGCTGGAGACCGATCTCCTGGAATATGGCGACCTGTTCGACGGCAACCCGGCGGTGGATGCCAAGGTCGAAAGTCTGAAGGCGATGGCGCGCGATGAGCTTGCCAAGATCGACGCAATGGGCGGGGCGGTCGCGGCCATCGACTACATGAAAGGTGCGTTGGTCGAGGCCAATGGCGCCCGGCTCGCCCGCATCGAATCCGGCGAGACGACGGTGGTCGGCGTGAACCGCTACACCGAGGCCGAGCCCTCGCCGCTTGCCACCGAAGAGGGCGGCATCCTGGTCGTCGACCCCTCGGTCGAGGCCGATCAAGTGGGGCGGCTGCAGGCCTGGCGCGCGGCGCGCGACGAGGGCGCGGTGACCAAGGCGCTGGAGGTACTGGCAGCCGCGGCGCGCGACGGCACGAACATCATGGGCCCCTCGGTCGCCGCGGCGAAAGCAGGCGCGACGACCGGCGAATGGGGCCGGGTGATGCGCGATGCCTTCGGTGAGTACCGCGCGCCGACCGGCGTTGGCCGCGCGGCACCGGCGGAAGCCGCCAGCCTCGCGCCGATCCGTCAGCAGGTGGAGGCGGTTTCGGCGCGCCTTGGCCGACGGCTGAAGTTCCTGGTGGGCAAGCCCGGTCTCGACGGGCATTCCAACGGTGCCGAGCAGATTGCCGTGCGCGCCCGCGACTGCGGCATGGAGGTCGTCTACGAGGGCATCCGCCTGACGCCGAAGCAGATCGTGAACGCGGCGCTGGAGGAGAGCGTCCATGTCGTCGGCCTCAGCGTACTGTCGGGCAGCCACATGGCGCTAATCGGCAACGTGATGGACGAGATGCGCGCCGCGGGACTGGGTGATATCCCCGTCGTCGCCGGCGGCATCATCCCCGAGGATGACGAGAGGACGCTGCTCGCCATGGGCGTGGCCCGCGTCTACACGCCGAAGGACTTCGAGCTGAACCGGATCATGACCGATATCGTAGCGGTCGTCTCGGACAGCGTGAGCGAGGCCGCTTGACCGCATAGCGACCATCAGCCGTGCCGCACGATACAGCAGCGCGGCGGTAGTCAGCTATCGTCATGCCATCGCCGCCTGGGCGCGGCGTGATTTGCGGCGGAGGATGCAATGTCATCGGTGATAAGGCGGAAGCGCGAGGCACGCGGTGCAACGCTATTTCTGTGGATCAAGCTGCTTGCGATGACCGGCTTCTTTGCGACCGTGTTCTTGCTCGGCGCCAATCCATTTACAGGAGATCTGGGTGGCGAGCGTGGCGCCGAGACGCCGGCGGCTGTGGCGGAGTAATGTGATGATCTTCGGTTTCGGCCCTGGTCATTCCTCGTCAAGCCGCATCGCGCGCAACCGAGAGTGGCGCTGGCAGACTGCGACCCTCATCCTGAAGGCGATCACCGTCCTTGGGCTTTTGGTCGGCGGATACCTCGCGGGTTTCAACCCCTCGACCGGCGAGCCGCGCGAGACGGCCCGGGCCAACGCGAATGCCGACTAGGTGTTCAGTCCCGGGATGAGGTGGCTGGGATTTGTTGAGAAGCGGCGTGTCTCTGATGCCCACTTCTCAACGATGAACTCGAAGGGGGTTTTCCCTTTGAGCGTCTTGAGGCGCTTGGCGAAGTTGTAGGCCTCGAGGAA
>JBCCJI010000053.1:0-11372 GCA_039027855.1 Pseudomonadota bacterium
CGCCGCCGACTGCCTCCGGGCAAAGGCCAAGGCACCGAAGACCATCCTCATCGCAATCGCCCGACAGCGCCTCGTCATCCTCAACGCCATGATGCGTTCAGGCACTCCCCTCAAAGCCTGGGACACAACACAGTTGCCCCCTTTCCCCCTGCCGCGCGAAGAGCACCAGAGCATTCACGCCGAGCGCAATCACCATCAGGACCATCAGGTCCGGCCCCGGCACCATCCCGAACACCAGCGCGAGGGTTCTGCGAGGGTAAGATCGTCGTCCCTCGACGTCCCGAGCGTGAGCGCCGTCGTCATGACCCGGGTCAGATGATCGATGTTGCCGCCGACCACGATCACCGCACCGACTTCTGCCACCGCCCGGCCGAAGCCTGCCAGCGCCACCTTCGCCAGCGCGAAACCGCCATCGACCAGCAAAGCGCCGATGATCTGCCGGCGTGCCAAGCAGAGCGCGGAACCGTTCGGCATGGTCGCCATGCAGGTCTTCCAGCACCTCGTGCGACGGGGCGGTGACGATGGGCGTGATCAGGATGGCCTGCCTGATGATCATCGCCGTTGGTCTGGAAAGTCGTTCGAACACACCGAACCGGTCCGAGCGCGAGAGCACCAGCTGGACAACGGGACCCAGAACAACGGGCGGCAGGCCCATGACCGCGCTCACCCCGATCACCGCTATCCAACGCCCGCGGTACCGCGAGATGGCGAGCAGGGCACCCAGCGTCATACCGATCAGGATGGCGATCAGCGTTGCGGTGGGGCGGACACGGGGCCAGAAGCCCGCAACTCGAATGACATCGCTACCCGCGACGCGATCAGGCCGACCACTCGCGAGAGGGCCTCTGCCATCCTACGCAGTGTTCTGCGTGTTTTTTCGGCGCCAGAGTCACGTCGCGACGAAGGTCTCCCTGACATCACTCTAGCAAGTGGTGCGACCATCGCGTCAAACCTAGGTGAACCGCTGTCCGGGCTGTGGCAGGTACTTCCGCACTGCGTCGTGGTTCCGTCGCGAAATTATGTTACTTTGGCGGTAGGGAAGACTGTCGAGGATGCCTCGTGGGGCAGCAACTGCGTAGTGCGACTATGGCGATGCAGGTGGAGGTCTCGGCCGCCGGGCCGGTCGTCTACTTCCTCTGCTCGGGCCTCTATGATCCGGCCATGGTCATCGACACCATGATGGCTGAGCATGCCCGCCGGCGGCTGCCAAACGCGCTCTGGGATCTTCGGCGCGTGGCCCTGCACTCTTTCGTCTACGACGATTTCGAGATCGTGGCCTCGGCAGGCGCGCGCATCGCGCCCTTGCGCGGGCCAGGTGCCAAGACGGCGATGCTGGTCGGAAGCGAGATTGATCGCCTGCTCCTCACAGCCTTCGTCGGTGTCAGCGCCTTGATCAACCCGACGACCTTGCGCCCCTTTCTGCATCGACGCGAAGCGCTGGCATGGCTGACGACCGTGCAGGCGGAGGCGCGCGACGCGCCGTAGCAGCAGAGCCCGCGAGCCTGTGTCATTGCCGAATGCCGTGGGTCACCCGTTCCAAAGCGATCGGCACCGCCCGGTCATGTTGGTCCGCCGCGCCCGTGCCTGGGCGCGGCGGACGCTCTGGTTTTGCAGCATAACGGTCATGCCGGCATCCCTCAGCGCCATCATCGTGATGACGATTAGGCGCGAGACCTATGCGCAGGCGCTTCCAGCGGCCTCAGGCTTGGGTGCATCAGCGGTTCCCCGGACGCCGGCCTGCAGCTGCCATGCGCTGTTCGCAGAGCCGGGTGCCGCGGTTTGGCCCGTCGTGATCTGAGGTGGGCGCTGAGGGCGATAACCCGGTCGATCTTCAAGGGCCCTGTGTCTAACAGCTCTCTCGCGTGCCTTCCGTCGTGCGCCGCGCGATGTTGCGCGAGCTTTAGCAGGGCTATCTCAAAGACAACGCGTGTCGCGCGACCCCGATCCCGCTCGCGCGCCGCCGGCCGACGCGTCCTGGGCCGCTCGAGCACGCGCTGAATCCGGAGGCGATCCTTGGGGCACCTCATGGCGAAACCAAAAGAGTGAGGTGCGCATGCGCTACCCGGTCATCTATGCCATTGGCGATAGTCATGGCCGCGATGACCTGCTGGGCGATCTGCATGCCTCGATCCGCGAGCATCACCGATTGCTGCATGCCGCGCGGCCGGCGGAGATCGTGCATCTCGGCGACTACATCGACGGGGGCGCGGAGAGTGTCGCCGTCATCGACCGTCTCTTCGCGGGCTGCGACGGAGTCTCTACCACCTGTCTGATGGGCAATCACGAGGCGATGCTACTCGACTGCCTGGCGAGCGACAATCGGCAGGCCTGGTACACTTGGCTGTCGAACGGGGGAGAGGACACGATGGCGGCGCTTGGGCTCACGCTTCGCTTCGGTGGATATGACCCCACCGCATTGGCCGAGGCGCAGGCCCCCGACGGGTCGCCTGGCTGCGGGCACTGCCGCTTTGGCGCGTGATTGGGCGGTACCTGTTCGTTCATGCCGGCATCGTCCCGGGACGACCGATCGCAGAGCAGCGGGCCAAGGACCTCCTTTGGATCAGATCGCGGTTCCTCGACAGTGACGCGGACCACCGGCACATCGTGGTGCATGGCCATACCCCAGGCGACGCGCCGATCGTTCGGCCCAACCGGATCTGTGTCGATACAGGCGCCACGTCCAATGGATGCCTGACGGCGGCCGTGCTGGACGGCGATGCTCCCCCGCTCTTTCTGCAGGCGCGTGGGTCGCCGGGCCGCGGTTGACCGGCGGGTCGCTGGGTTTCAGTGGCGCCGTCGTCCATGGCTCGGGCGCGAGCCGCGCATGGCGTAGGGGAAACTGCAGCCATTGCCCTGCTCCCGCCACATGGTGTCTCTTTTATGGAATCATGGGTGATGGCGTCGCATCGCCAGCCGACTGTGCGCCGGTCAGGGAGACAGGCCATGACGCTAGAGGACCGATCGGCCCGACTGATCGCAGCGGCAGCGCTCTGCATCGGTTGCATGCTGCCCACATCGCCACTTGCGTCGGAGCGCGGCGGGTGGGACCCCCCCGGCGATCAGGCCGTGGCCACCGACGCAGAACGACTGGCCGGCATCACCGGCCGCGACGGGTTCACGACGCGCGGTGGCGCGTTGGATGGCGCATCTGGCGGCGGAAACGCAAACAGTACCACGGGAAGCGTTGGCCAGGGTAGGGGTCAGGGGCTAGGCGCGGGTGCGGCGGATACCTTCATCGCGGGGCCTGGGCTCACCATGCATCGCCCTTCAGGCCGGCTGGTCGATACGCGCGGCGAGATGGTCGCAGAGATCGGACCTGACTGGACCCATGCCCAGATCGACGCGGTGTCTCTCAAATACAACCTGCTGGAGGCGATGGGCGCGCGCGCGGATGGTCGCGTTACGGTGCGCACCGCCAACGGTCAGCGCCGCTTTGTCGAGGGCGAGGTCCTTACCGCCGTGTTCGAGAGTGCGCGGCGCGGCAGCGCCGTTGTCATGGCGCTGGACGCCGTCGGTCGGATTTACAAGCTGCGCACGCCGATCACCGTCTCGCCTGGTTGGCGGACCGATATCAGCCTCAAGGTGAGCCCGACATTCGGTGAGGATCACCTGATCCTCGTCGTCGGCCATTCGGTCGCGCTGCTGTCGCAGACGCTGGAGCCGATGCAGGGTCAGATGCTCGATGCCACCAAGGTGGTCGAGGTCCTGTCCGCCCTTGGCGATGGATCGGTGGCGACGCTGCCTGTCCTCACCTCGGCCCGTTGACAGTTGAGCGACAGGCAGCCCGGCGAAATGCGCTCGGCCGCCCGTGAAAGCCACTGGGTGAAAACTGGTGAAAGCCCGTCATGATGCCTGCTGCAACGGCGCCTCGGCCAGCGCGGTCGCGCATTGCCTGAGCAGGTCGACCTTGCGCACCGGCTTCGAGATGAAGCCGTTCATACCGGCCTCCAGACACCGCTTGCGCTCCTCTTCCGCGCTGCCTGCGCTCAGGCCGAGGATTGGGACCGGCGGCATACCGCCCGTCGCCTCGGCCTGACGCAGCGCCCTCGTTGCGGCGATGCCGTCCAGCCGCGGCATGGTGATGTCCATCAGCACGAGATCCGGGCGTGACGCGATTACCTGCTCGATCGCGTCCTGGCCATCGACCGCAAGACCGACCTCGGCGCCGCCGAGGCGCAGCATCTGCCGGAAGACCACGCGGTTGGTCTCGGTATCGTCGACGACGAGGACGCGCTGTCCCGTCAGATCGGTACTCGCGGTTGCGCCGGCCGCCGCTCTGCCTACCGCCGCACCTGCCGCTGCCGGCGACATCGCTCCGGGCGCCTGTCGCAGCAGCGCATCGGCGATGTCGCGGTCTGCCGCAGGTTTTGCGGCGCGGATTGGATCGGCGCCCGACATGCCCTCCGCGCTCTCGCCTGGCGCCGGGGTGATGGGCAGCGTCATGTTGAAGGTACTGCCCTCGCCGGGCGTACTTTCCACGCCGATGCTGCCCTGCATCGCGGCGACCAGCGCGGCGGTGATCGCGAGGCCAAGCCCGGTACCCACGACGTTGCCGGCGCCGATCTGCCGGAATGGCTCGAAGACGCGCGCCTGATCCTCGGGCGCGATACCGGGGCCGGTGTCCGTCACCGCGATGCGCAGGGCACCGTCCTCAACGCCGGCGTCGACGCGCACATGGCCACTGTCGGTGAACTTGATCGCATTGCCTGCCAGGTTCAGGAGGCACTGCCGGAGGCGCCCTTCATCGCCGAGGATCTGCGGCGGGACACCCTCCGCGACCCGGTGTTGCAGCCCGATGCCCTTCGCCTGTGCCAGGGGTGTGAGCAACCGGACCACCGCGTCGAGCACTGCGGTCGGATCGATGACCTCGCGGCGGGGTTGCAGCCGCCCGGCCTCCAGCTTGGAGAAGTCCAGCACATCGTTGACCACCTCCACGAGCGCGGTCGAGGCGGTGAGGATGGTGTCGATCTGACGTCGCTGCTCTCCGCTGAGCGGGGTTTCCATCAAGAGGTCGGCAATGCCCGTGATGGCGGTCATGGGGGTGCGCAGCTCATGGCTCACCGCGGCCACGAAGCGCGATTTCTCCTCGCTCTCGGCGCGCGCGCGGTCGCGCTCGGCGCGTAGGTCCCGTTCCGCGGCACGGCGGCGCGTCACGTCGCGTATCATGAGGGCGATCAGCTCGACCTTCTCGCGCGGATCGTCGACGCGCGCAGTGGCCATTTCGACCCAGATGCCCGTCGGTTTCCCCTGCGTGTCCAGCAGCTCCGCCTCGCCGACATGACCATGGCTGCCCCCACCCTGCCGTGCGCGCAAGCGCGCGAGATCGGTCTCGCTTTCGAAGGCGAGCATGGTGAGCATGTCGAGGCCCAAAGTCTCACGCGGGCCGAGCGAGGTGAGCTGGCTGAAGGCGGCGTTTACGCGCCGGATGATGCGGGCAGAACCGCTGCATTCGAGGATCGCGATACCGGCATTGGTGTTGCGCACAACCTGCTCCAGCAGCTGAGCATTGCGACGCAGTTCCTGTTCGCGCTCAAGCAGGCGCGCCAATTCGCCGTTGCGTTGGGCGAGGGCTGATCCCTCGCTTTTTGCCAGCGCCTCGCGCATCCAGGTGAAGCTCTCGATCAGATCGCCGATCTCGTGGCGTGGCGGCCGAGGCAACGCGGCGGTGTATTCCCGCCTGGCCAATGCTTCGGCGGCCTCTTGGAGCTGTAGCGTCGGCTCGATCACCCCGTTGCTAAGGCTGAACGACGACCAAAACACCACCATCCCAAGCGTGCCGGCGAGGACAACCATGAGGATCAGTGCTTCCTCCGCCGCGCCATCTATCAACGGGCCAAGATCCTTGGCCACCTGTATGCGCCCGATCTCGACCCTGCCGGCTCTGACCACGCCTTCGTGGAGCGACAGCCGCGGTCCGGTGGCCGGCAGGACGATCGCGTTCCGGGGGTAGATTTGCTCACCGGCCGGCGTGACAGCGCGGATGGCCACCCATCTCTCTTGCTTCGCGGCAACGCGGTCCAGAATGCCGAAGATCCGTTCTTCGCGGCCAAGCGCCATGGGCCGCACGAGGGCGGCGGAGAGCGAATCGAGCGTCACCTGGGTGTCATTGACCGCCTGATCGATCATCCGCTCCTGCAGCCGGGGCGTGATGATGAAGACGACCAGCAGAAATGCTGTCGCCGAGGCGACGAGCAGAGGCACCGTGACCCGGAAGGCAAGCCCCGGGCGAAAGCGCCACCGACGCCGAGGCTTCTGGCGCAGCTGTCCTGCGCTCATCCGGTCGATCTCAGCCGGTAAGGGCGGGCCCGCGGCAGTGCGCGAGGCGCCGTCAACTTGGCGTCGGTCATGCGGCGCCCCCGTCCAGTTTCGGTCCTTCGACACTGGGATAAAGCCGCGACCTTGATGGACGATAAACGGAGCGCGCCTCCGGCGCCGGTAGGGTCGAAGGGCCGGCGCGCAGCCGAGGGTCAGGCGACGCTTCTCAGGAACGCCGCGCGCTCGGTTTCATCTGAGATGTGGCCGGCCAGCGTGGTGCGCAGCTCTTCCTCGCTCGACACCTTGGCCGCCGTACGTTTGACCAGGACGGCAGCGATCGGGCCGACATGGGGCGACAGCAAAGACGCCATCTCGCGCAACAGCTCCTCGCGGATGCCGCCGCCGGCGCCTGTGCCCGTACCGGTACCGCCTTCAAGCTGGCGTCGAAGTTCCGCGCGGAACGTGTCGCGGTCGGTGGGATCGGCGATCTGCTCGGCCACCCGCTCGATCATCCGGTCCACATCATGGGTCGAGGCCGCCGCGCGACGCAGCCAGACACGACCAATGGGGCCAAATTGCTCGATTAGTGTCCGCTCGATCTTGCCGAACACCGAGGCAGGGATCTGGTCTAGCATGGTCTGGCTGAGGCCGGTGCCTGAGCCTGTGCCCTGAGCAAGCCGGCCACCGGGCGGAGGCGCGATGACGGTGCGGTCATCGGCCAGATCCGCCGCCTGTGCTGACGGCGCTCGCAAGGTCCGGGTGACCGCCTCGGCGAACTCGGTCGCATTGGCAAAGCGGTCTGCCGGCTCGGGGGCGAGCGATCTCTCCAGCAGCGCGTCGATGCCCTGAGGGAGGTTGGGAACGAGGGGCGCGAGCCGCTGGAACTTGCCGGCGATCACCTGTTGCGACAGCTCGGCCAGCGCCTTGGCCGGGTAGGGTTTCTGCCCGGTGACAAGTTCGAACAGGATGACGCCGCAGGCAAAGATATCCGCCCGCTCGTCGCAGGGCAGACCCTTGAACTGCTCGGGCGCCATGTAAGACGGCGTACCGACCATACCGGCCTGCGTGCTGGCCAGCGACTCGACCCGCGCCACGCCGAAATCGGTCATCTTCACCCGGCCATCGGGCAGCAGCATCACGTTGGCGGGCTTCACATCGCGGTGCACGATCCCCTCGCCATGCACCGCGGCGAGCCCTTCCAGCATCTGGCGCAGGATCGAGGCGATTTCCGACAGGCTCGGGAGCGGTCCGCGGCGGATGCGGTCCTGCAGCGTCTCGGCCTCGATGTACTCCATCACCAGATAGGGCGCGCCGTCCTGCACGAGGTAGTCGAACACCGTCACGAGGTTGGTATGCATCACCCTGCCGGCGGCCTTGGCCTCGCGCGAGAACCGCTCCAGCCAGTCGGCATTCTCGGCACGGCACTCCTCGACCAGCTCGGCATGGACGGTCTTGATCGCCACCACCCGCTCGATATCGGGGTCGTGACCGCGATAGACCACGCCCATTGCACCCCGGCCGAGGACGCCGTCGACATGGTACTTTCCGATGCGCTCCGGTGCCTGGCCCGTCATGGCCCTGGCCTCCCCTTGGCCGGTGCAACCCCGTTCTGGCGGCACCGGCTCCCCGTTGTTTAGGCGTTACTCGTCAAGGATTTTCATGGCGCTGTCGAGACTGCGCCGCATCCGGTTGAACGACTTGGACAGCGAGCTGATCTCGTCCGAGCCCGGCTTGACGTATTCCGGCAGCGAGAAGTCGCCGAGGCTAACTTTCTCGGCGATCTCGGACATCGCCACCACTGGACGGATGACGATCCGGCTAAGCAGAATATTGGTGATCATCAGCACCAGCAGGAAGGCCGAGACCAGCGCCGCCAGCAGCACCGTCACCTGCCCGAACGCCCGCTCGTCCGCGAGCGTCATCGGTGCGGAAATGATCTGCGCGCCGATGATCTCGTTCAGCTCCCAGCCAAAGCCGTTGTCCGGGCCGTAGAGGTCGATCATCGCAGCCGGCGCTACCTCGGGCGTCGAGTGGCAGACCAGGCAGCCCTCGTTCTGAATGCGGAAGGGGAAGGCGATGCTGTAGAACCGGCCTTGATCGGTCTCTCGTACCGTCGCGATGCGGTCGAGGTCCGGATTGGCGCGCAGATCGCGGATCAGGGCCTCTTCCCAGGGTTCTGCCAGGTCGTCGGGATTGGTCGGGTTCAGCGCCGCTTCCTTGTAGTCGTAGTTCGGATAGCTCTCGCGGAAGCGGGCGAACACCGTCTGCGCCGCGAAGGAGGGCACCGTATGGGGCAGGAACAGGATGTCCTGGTCCTCCTGCATCAGCGGTGCCACGCCGGTGACGGTGTAATGCCGCACGGCTAGCGCCTTGGCCCGCAAGAGCGCGATCTCCTGCTCGATCTCGGTCAGGGCGTTGTCCTGCGCGACCCGGTAGGTCAGCGCCGTCGCCGCCCCCATGCCGATCAGGCAGGCGAGGATCAGCACCAGGTTGAACTTTGCCCTCAAACCCATGGATACGCTCCCTGCCAAGCCCGTCGGAGATCCGGCGCCGCAACCCGTTCCGCGCCCCTCACAATCTTCTTCATCCCGTTAGTGTCCGTTCTCGTGGCAAAAGCTTGACCGTTCCTCCTTAATTCAGCGGCCGCCTCATCGTATGCCGGCGAGCTGTGGTGTTCTGTCACATTCCGGGGCGACGCTGGCTGAACGGCGCATGATCTGGCGGGCGTCTCGGGCGCTGTTGTGGTCAGTGTCGGAGCGAGCGCAGAGGCAGGGCGCTGAGACTGCTGCAAGCGGAAGGGCGAGCGATGCGGGTGAGCGATGCGATGGGGATGATCCGAGACGGGTGTTGCCCTCGGCCATGGTCGGCGATGCGCCATCAGATCCGCCGTGGGATCACGGTAGTCGGGTTGGGCATCGCCCTCGGCACTGGGGTGCCGGCTGCCCTCGTCTCGGTTTTGCCCCTCCCCGCCGCCGCTCAGGGTGCGGGCGAGACCCAGGGTATCGAGACGGCCCGCGTCGTCGCCCTCGTCATGTCGGTCGGACAAGGCGGTGCGCGGGCCGACGCGATCCAGGCGAGCCTGCAGGTCCTGGGAGCGCAGACACTCCGCGCCATCGACCCCAACAATGCCGAACTGCGTTCACTGCTCCGCCGCTTTGCCGATGCCGCCGCCGATACCGACGTCGCGATCGTCTATATCGACGCGCCGGTCCTGTCGCTTGAGGAGCGGCGCTTTGTGCTGCCCGCGCGCACGGTCCTGCGCCGGTCGAGCGATCTGTTGACCCGAGCCCTGCCGCTCTCGGCCTTCGCGCGCGCATCGGCGGCTGCGGGCAGTGGCGGCGCGGTGCTGGTGGCGGTGGGCGCGCCGGCCGAGGCGCTGCCTGCGGGCGTGACGATCACCGACAGCGCGCCCGAGGCACTGCCCGGCGTCAGCCCCGTGGTGCTCGCGGCCCGCGGCCAGACCGATCCGCTGCTCTCCACCCTCTCCTCGGCCGCGCGGGCCGACACCGTGGAACTCGGCGCGCTGATCGCGGCGATGGCCGCAGGCGACGGGGTGAGCGCTTCGGCCCTCCCACCGGTCGATGTCTTCCTGCGCCGGCCCGCCCCGCCGGAGGCGGAGGCCGTGGAGGCGGAGGCCGCACCGATCATCGTGGCGCCCGTGCAGGCCGCGGTGGAAACCGGCACCGGCGACGGCGCAGTCGCGCCAATCGAGCCCGCGCCGCAGGATATCGAGACGCTGGCGATCATCGAGGCCTCGATCTCGCGCGCGGCCAAGCGCCGGCTGCAGCTCGGCCTGCGCGACCGGGGCCATTATGCGGGTTTCATCGACGGGATCTTCGGCGCCCAGACCCGCGCCGCGATCGAGGCCTTCCAGCGCGCCGAGGGCGCCCCCGTGACCGGCTACCTCACCACCCAGCAGATCAGCACGCTGCAATAGCCTGCGGACCAGACGGAATCGCGGCTGGTCGCCGCGATGCGGGTTGCGTTGGCGCCCGAGGGCAGGGTGTGCGCGGAAAGCGGCGGCATCTGGCAAGGTTGAGGCAGCGGCGCTGTGGCTTTGGAGAAGCCGCGAGGGCTTCTCGACCAGCGTGATCCGAAGGACGCGACGCCTCAAGGACAGGCGGGCTCCGCCCGTCGCTGCGCGATCCTTGACCCGCCGCGTCCTTCGGGCGCCGTCTCTACCCCCCCCCCCCTTGGTTGGCAGCCCGTGAGGGAGCAAGGGGCCCTGCTGCATCGCTCTGAGCCTGAACAGCTGCTTGGGACGCGTGATCCCGCATGACAGGGACAGGAAGCCTCACCAAGCCAGAAACCGTCATCGGGTGCGGTCTCGCGCGTGACTTCGCCGCCATCCACTGCATGCCCGACGGCCGGAACCAGCGCATCGCCCGCGCGCCTGCGCCTCGCTCACGCCCTCCGCCGGCGTGGGCCGTTGGTCGAGATGCACAAGGCTGAGAGGCTGCATGGCCATAGCGCGGGCCAGGACGAGATCGCCGTGGTCATGGACGCCATGATCGCGGTCCTGGGCGCCCAGGTCGAACAACTCGAGAGGCGGATCGCCGCCCTGATCGTCGCCGCCGCGGATGTCGCTGCACAGGCCAGTCTGCTCCGGGCCGTGCCCGTTATCGGCCCTTCGAGCCGCGCCACGCGGCTCGGGGAACTTCCGGAACTCGCGACGCGCGGCCGCCAGCACATCGCAGCCCTAGCCGCAGATGCCGGAGAGAGTGAGACGTGGAGTGGGCCTCGGTGGATCTGGGGCGGGTGCCCGACGTTGCGCGAGGCGCTCTACATCGCATGCCTCCGCGCCTCGCGTGGCATGCCGTTCCACAACGCGATGCGCGACCGTCTCCGTGCCAAGACAAGGCCAAGGCGCCCAAGACACTCCGCGATGTTGCGCTGTCCCCGAGGCTTGGGCCACCCGACGCCGGAACCTCCGGGCTTCTGCTGTGTTCCCGAACCTTGGACCACCCGGAGCAATAATTTCCGGGCTCTTTCACGGCAGCGGGCCGGATGCACCGCCGTGTTGGGTGAGCGATATCGGGACGGTGTACCCGATCGCGCTGTGGGGTCGGTCCTCGTTGTAGAACCTGCGCCAAGCCTCCATCGTCTCGCGGGCATCC
>JBCCJI010000054.1:0-11232 GCA_039027855.1 Pseudomonadota bacterium
GCGTACCACCATGACCTCGCAGCGGTCATGATCCACTCGGGCACCGCACAACAGGCCTGACACATGACCGCAGCGATCTCTCCGCTCCGACGCCTGAAAGCACCTCGACCCCGAGGAGGCATCCACACGTGGGTCGATACAGCCAGGCCCATCGATCTTCATCGTCGGTTTGGCTCGTTTCCTCTACAACCCCGAGAAGGTCTTCCTCCTCGTCATCAGGATCGTCTTTGCGCTCGTCGTAGATGGGGTCGACGTCATCTTCGAGGTCGTCGAACATTGCTTCGAGATCGAGGTTCTCTGTCATGAGTTCAGACATGACCGGTCGAAGCTTGTTAGCAAATTCGGCGATAGCCTTCTGCGAAGGCAGTTCGCGCACGTCCTCGTCGTCAGGAATCTTGAAGTCTTTGTCGCAGAATTTGTGGATCCTCACGAGATCCCAGGCGTTGCACAGCGTGTCGCCCGCGGGGTCGGTCCCGTGATGCGAATAGAGGAACTTGTCGTCGTACATCACGGCCCCGAATTGGCCGGTACCGCCGAGGTAGCTCATCCGGACGTCGCCGCTGTGCTCGTCCTTGTCGTGCTGTGACCCCCGATGATCATCCAGCTGAAACCGGAGCCGGCGCTTCACTTGATCCGAACCCCTTCCTTGGATCGTCCCCGGGTGGAGTTTCCGGGCTTCATCTCGACGGCTGGCCGGCTGTGCCGTCGGGGTTCATGAGTGCGATTGGGGCCTTGTAGCCGATCGCGCCGTGGGGTCGGTCCTCGCTGTAGTACTTGCGCCAAGCCTCCAGTTTTTCACGGACGTCCGCAAGGCTGAGGAACCAGTGGGTGTTGAGGCACTCCGCCCGGAGCCGCCCGTTGAACGCCTCGATGAAAGCGTTGTCGGTCGGCTTGCCTGGTCTTGAGAAGTCGAGCACGACGCCGTGGCGATAGGCCCAGAGATCGAGATCGCGTGAGATGAACTCGCTGCCCGTCGCCGACGGTCGCTCGAACCGGTGGCGCAACCGCGGCGACCGACGCGGATGGTACCCGGAAACCCGACCTCGGCGCAGACCCGGTCGAGCGTCGCGACCACATCCTCGGCCCGGTAACTGAACCGCGCATCCACCGCAGGTGAGAACCGCGAGTACGTGTCGACGACAGTCAGGACATGAAGCTTGCGGCCTTTGGCGAGTTGGTCGTGGACGAAATCCATGGCCCAGGTCTCGTTCGCGGCCTCGGCCTCGCGCCGGTCCTCGCGGAGCTTTGCCTTCACCCTGCGCTTCGGCGCCTTGTTCCTCAGCTGCAGGCCCAACTCGTTGTAGATGCGATGAACTTTCTTGTGGTTGACCATCCAGCCCTCCCGGCGCAGAGCCATGTGAACGCGCCGGTAGCCGTACCGGAGGTGCGTCGCGCAGATCTCCTTAATCTTCTCCGCCAAAGCGGCCTGCCCGGGGCGGCGCGACCGGTAGTGGTAGGTCGAGGTATCGACGCGCAGCACCTTGCAGGCCCTGCGGATCGACACGCCCCACTCACAGCGGACCGCGTCCACCAGCTTGCGCTTCCGGGCAGGCTTCAGAGCTTTCGGCGGATGACATGCCTCACAGCATCTCGCGGTCGAGGCTGAGATCCGCGAAGAGCTTCTTCAGCTTTGCGTTCTCGTCTTCGAGTTGCTTGAGCCGCCGCATATCGCTCGGAAGGAGCCCGCCATACTTCTTCTTCCAGTTGAAGAAGGTCGCCGAACTGATCCCGGCCTTCCGGCAAACCTCGGCAACCGGCAGACCGTCCTCGGCCTGCTTCAGGATGAACGCTTTCTGCGCGTCCGTGAACTTGCTCGCTCGCATCGTCTCCGCTCCTCCCGGCCAAGGGATCGGGCCGCTGAAACTCTAGCTCCGGGCGGTCCAGAAAACGGGCAGCAGGTCAACATGACTGTATTGGCTCACCAGCACCCTGCAACTCCTTGATGATCGCTCGCCGGTGGCGCGGCAGCGCTTCGCTCGGCCGCTCGCAGGCGCCGGCAAGTCTCGCTTGAAACGATCCGGTCGGGCGGGGATCAAGGGTCCTGAGCGCGCCGCCGCGGGGCGCCATGACACTCGGCACACCGTCACTGCCGTACCCTTCAGCCTGGCTAAATTCGCGTCAGGCTGTGCCGTTTCAAAAGCTCGATGAGCACGCTGCGGGCCTCGACACGGTGGTCGCGGTGGAGGGTGCGGGCCTCATCGACCGCGCCGCGGGCGATGGCATCGACCAGTGCGCGGTGGCAGCGGTTCGAGGCATGGGGTTCAGGGCGCATATGCAGCGTCAAGAGCCGCGCCCGGTGAACTTGATCGCTGTACATCGACACGATCTCCACCAGCCGGCCATTGCCCGACAGCGCCACGAGGCCGCTGTGAAACCGGCCATCCCATTCGGCCCAGCGCGCCCGATCGCCCTGCTCCAGGGCGTCCTCCATCTCCGTCAGACACCGGCGGACCGGGGCAAGCTCCTCGTCACCGTGGCCAAGCGCTGCCGCGCGTGCTGCCGCGAACGGTTCCAGCTCGATCAGGATATCGTAAATCTCTTCCATGTCGGTGATCGTCAGCGTCGCGATCCGGATGCCGCGACGCGGGACGATCTCGACAAGGCCCCGACCCTCCAGGATCACGGCGGCCTCGCGAATGGGCGTGCGTGAGACGCCGAGCATTTCGCCCAGTTCGGTTTCGAGAAAGCTGGAGCCCGGCGCCAGATCGTTGTTGCAGATCATCTGCCGAAGGGTCTCGGCCACCTGCACAGCCCGTGAGGCAGGCCGCTCGCCCGCTGGCTGATCAAGCCCCATCGCGGGCCTCACTGCTCATGTTCAGTGCGACGCGCGTGTGACGCGCATTCGCCTCATAGACGGCTTCCACAATCATCAAGTTGGCAAGATACGCCCTCGCGTGGTTCTCGGGAAGGCTCCCGGCGGCGAGGGCATCCAGCGCATGCGCCTGAAGCGTGCGCACACAGCCGCCACCGAACTCGTTCGGTGCGATCTCTACCGGCACCGGCTGCCAGGCGTTGCTGTCATGCGCGCGGAAGGCGAGCGCGCCGTCGCCTGACAGGCGCAGGCTGCCGAGTTCCCCTTCGGCAAGGCCTTCGCCCATGGTCAGGCGGCGGTTCTCGGCCACGAACCCCGCCAGGCGGTTGCCATCGAAGATCGCGCGGCGCCCATCGTCATAGCCCAGCACGATGAGCCCGGCGTCCTCGCCGGCGATCGCGGGGTTCAGACGGCGAAGATCGGCCATCACCCAGTCAGGATCGCCCATGAGAAAGCGAAAGGTGTCGATGAAATGCACCGCCGTCTCATGCACCAAAAGCCGCGGCATCGTCTGAAAATAGGGCTGTCGATCGAGATAGGCGCGCGGCCCCTGCCCATCGCCAGGGCGCAGGTCGAAGCGGAGGCCGTAGAGCGCGCCGAGCCGGCCCGCATCAAGCTCAGCCTTCATCTGCCGCCACCAGGGCTGAAACCGGAAATTCTCGTGCACGATCAGCGTCGTGCCACGGGCCTCGGCTATCTCGACCGCGCGCCGCGCCCCGGCCAGCCCGCCGCAAAGCGGCTTCTGGCAGATGATGGCACAGCCTGCCGCGCTGGCCTCGTCAATCAGGTCGAGATGGGTCTCGGGCGGCGTGGCGATATCCACAAGATCGACGCCAAGGGCGAGCGCTTCGGCGAGCGAGCCCACCGCCTGCCCGGCGCCCGCGGTCTCTGCCGCCTGTCGCGCCCTGTCGATGTCGCGATCGGCGATGGCGACCAGATCGGCCCCGTCGAGCGCTGCCCAGGCCGCATGGTGGAAGGCCGCGAAATAGCCCGCACCGACACAGGCGATGCGGGTGGGCTGGCGTTCAGCCAAGGTGATCCTCCACCGCGCGGGCGAAGTCTTCGGTGCCGGCGCGGCCGCCCATGTCGCGGGTCTTGACGCTACCGGACGCGATGGCCGCCCCAACCGCCTGCCGCAGTGCCTGGCCGGCCGCGACCAGGGCGTCGTGGTCGCGTTGCCGGCCCAGCCAGTCGAGCATCATCGCACCAGAGAGGATCATCGCCGCCGGGTTCGCGATGCCTTGCCCCGCGATATCCGGCGCGCTGCCATGGCAGGGCTGAAACACCGCACTGTCATCGCCGATATCGGCCGAGGGCGCAAAGCCGAGCCCACCCATCAAGCCTGCGCCGAGGTCAGAGAGGATATCGCCAAACATGTTCTCGGTCACCAGCACGTCGAACTCCCAGGGCCGCTGCACCATCGATAGCGCGGTCGCATCGACATAAGCCACCTCGGCCGCGAGGTCGGGGTGCAGCGCCGCGCGCTCGCGGAAGATGCGGCGGAAGAAGGCGAAAGCTTTGAAGACATTGGCCTTGTCCACACAGGTGACCGTGCCCGGGCCGCGCCCTTCGTCCTTTCGGCTGCGGGCCAGCGCGAAGGCGAAATCAAACAGCCGTTCCGAGGTGTCGCGCGTAATGAGCAAGATCTCGCGCGCTTCTCGGTCCTCGGTGACCGTGCCGCGGGCATGGGAGTGGAACAGCCCCTCGGTCGACTCGCGGATCAGCACGAAATCCAGCGCGCGCGCCCGCGCATCGGCGAGCGGGCAGGGCTGACCCGGGAAGGTCATGACGGGTCTGACACCGGCATAAAGCCCCATCGCGAACCGCAGTTCGATCTGGGGCGAGATCTCGGTACCATCAGCATAGCGCACATCGGGCAACCCCATGGCCGAGAGCAGGATCGCGTCCGCCGCCTCGGCGGATTTCAGGGCACTCGGCGGCAGCGCCTCGCCGTGGCGCGCGTAATGGGCAGCGCCTGCGGGCAGGCTTTCGAGATCGAGCGTCACACCCGCGCGGGCCGCAGCCTTGGTGACCAGCGTCACGGTCGGGGCCATCACCTCCGGCCCGATGCCGTCACCCTCGAAGACAGCGATGTTCAGCACCGGCGCGTTGCTGGGTGGGGCCCGATCGAATGCACTCATCGATGTCTTCCTCATGCCGCGCTTCCGACGACCCCACCTGTCATCGCTTGACGACTCATACTTTAACGCATACGTAAGTCAATGCAGAAGCGGATACTTGGCATCCGACAGGCTCAATGGGAGGTCTCCGATGAAACGACTGACTCTGCTGGCCGCTGCCGGCATCGCGGCGGGCTTTGGGGTCTCTGCCCCCGCCCAGGAGTATCCGTTCCGCGACATCACTGCGGCGGTCGTTTGGGGGGCCGGGGGCGGTACCGACACGATCAACCGCATGATCATGGCCGAGATGGAGCCGCACCTGCCGGTCTCGATCAGCGTCATCAACCAGACAGGCGGCGTCGCGGGATCGAACGGGATGGTCTATGTGATGAACCAGCCGGCCGACGGCTACACGCTGGCGGGCATTTCGGAATCCAACGTCACCGCTGCGGTGCAGGGCGGTTGGGACAGCAAGTTCGACGTCTGGCACCCGTTCATCGTGGGCGGCTCGCCCGATCTGATCTCGGTGCCCGTCAGTTCCGCGCATCAGACGCTTGACGATCTCATCAAGGCCGCGAAGGCTGCCCCGGGTGAGATCCCGGCCGCAGCCTCGGGCTCGGGCTCGATCCACCATCTGAACCTGCTCGCCCTGGAGAACGGTACGGGGGCGACGTTCCGCTTCATCCCCTATGGCGGCTCGGGACCGGCGCAGGAGGCGGCGCTTGCGGGCGAGGTCGAGGTCATCGTCACCTCGCTCGCCGAGCAGCAGCCGCTGATCGACGGTGGCGAGTTGCGCCCCCTCGCCATGCTGATCGCGGAACCGCGCGAGATCGCCGGGATTACGATCCCATCGGCCTTCGACAGCTATCCATCGCTCGCTGACTATCTGCCGCTGCAGCAGGCGATCGGCTTCGCGGTCCGCGCCGATGCGCCCGATCAGGTGAAAGAAGTCCTGGGCGCCGCGTTCGAGCAGGCCATGGCCTCGGACACCGTCGCCTCCTGGGCCGCCGACAACTTCTATGACCTCTCCGGCGCCCATGGGGCCGAGGCGAGCGCAATCTTCGCCACGCTCGAGAGCAATTTCGCCTGGACCCTGCATGAGCTCGGCGCGACGGAGATCGACCCGGGCACTCTCGGCATCCCGCAGCCGTGATCTCCCTGTCCCGCGCGTCGGTCCCGCTGGGCCGGTGCGCGGGGCTGCAACGCGGGAAAGCTCGAAGCTCATGACCGATACCGAGAAGGCCAGCCTTCGGCGCAGGGATTTCTGGGCTGGTTTGGTGATCATCGGACTGGCGCTGTTCTTTCTCTGGCGCACGTCCCTGTTGCCGTTCTTCCAGGCAAGTGCCGCAGGGGTCCAGGCGGAATGGTTCAGCTCTGCAGCACTCGTTCCCTATTTCGTCTTCGCGGTGCTCTTTCTCCTGGGCCTCACCCTGCTGGCCATCGCGATCCGCGAGGGCGGCTCTCCGCTGGCGGGGACGGTGGCCTTGCCCGGCATCCCGGGGCCAACGGTCGTCCGCGTCGGGGCGATTGCGGTGATCCTGCTCAGCTACATCTTCGCATTGGTGCCGCGGGTCGATTTCGTCGTGTCGAGCGCGCTGATCCTGACCGCGATGATCGCGGGCTTTCACGAGGCGCGCCTCAGACCCGCACTGATCGGCGCCACCGCAGTCGCCGCGGCGGGGCTTTATGCGCTCATCGTGCATTTCCCGCGGGCGGAATGGAACGCGCCCCATGACGATGATTGGGTGACGCTCGGGCTCTTCGTCGTCCTGACCCTTGCCCTGATCCTCGAGCGTCGGCAGGCGGTGGGCCGTGTCGGCCCCATCACCGCGGCGGCGCCGGTGATCGGGGTCGTCGTGCCGCTGTTGCTGGTCTCGGCCATGGCCTTCGGGTTCCGCCAGAACGTGCCGAACCGGGGTGGGCTGATCTTCTCCCAGGTCGAATACCACTACTACGTCACGCTCCGCCCCTGGCTGCGGGGGGAGCAGGGTTGATGGATGCGGTCCTGACCCAACTGGCCGGTTTCGCGACGAGCTTCGCGACCCTGGCGACAGACCCGGTGACCTATCTCTACCTCTTCGCCTCGGTCTTTCTGGGCATCGTCTTCGGCGCTTTGCCGGGCCTGACCGCGACGCTGGCCGTGACGATCCTGACCGGTTTCTTTGGCAACAAGTTCCCGGTCGAGCAATCGCTGATCGCGCTGATCGGGGCCTATGTCGGCGCGATCTACGGGGGCTCTTACCCCTCGATCCTGCTCAACATCCCCGGGACCGCGGCCTCAGCCGCGACGGCGATGGACGGCTATCCCCTGACCAAACAGGGCCATGGCGACCGGGCGCTGGGGCTTACAACACTCGCCTCGTTCATCGGCACGCTGGTCGGCACGATCTGTCTGCTGCTCTTCGTGGGCCTCCTGCTCATCATCTCACGCTCCATCGCATCGCCGGAAAAGGCGCTGCTGGCGCTTTTCGGTATCCTGATCTGCGGCACGCTGATGAGCGAGGATCTGGTGATCAAGGGCTGGATCTCGGGCTTTCTGGGTCTCGCCATGGCGATGGTGGGTCTCGACCCGATCCTGAGCGAGGCGCGCTTCACCTTCGGCTGGTCCTATCTGCTGAGCGGCTTTCAGGTGGTCCCCGTGCTGATGGGCGCTTTCGCGATCCCGCAAATCATCGACGGCCTGAGGACGGGATCTATCACCGCGAAACCCCCTATCGTCGGCCGCATCGTGCCCGAGCTAAAGCTCCTCCGCGACAAGATCGTCCATATCGTCCGATCCGCGATGATCGGTGTGGGCATCGGCGCGCTGCCCGGTGTCGGCGAGGACGTGGCCGGCTGGGTCTCCTACGGTGTCGGCAAGAACGTCTGCGAGGACGGCGAGCGCTTCGGTAAGGGCTCGCTGAACGGGCTGATCTCGGCCGAGACCGCCAACAACGCGGCCATCGGCGGGGCGCTGATCCCGCTTCTGGTCCTCGGCATCCCCGGCTCGCCGCCAGCGGCCGCGCTGCTCGGCGCGCTCCGCATCAACAACGTCACGCCGGGGCCCGCCATCGACCCCGCCATCGTCACCCATATCGTGGCGATCCTCGTCATGGCGTCGATCACCATGGCGCTGATGGGCCTGCTGACCGCGCGGGTCTTCATCCGCATCCTCAAACTACCGCGGGCCGTCTTCCTGCCGGTCGTTCTGGTGCTGACCACCATCGGCTCGTTCTCCGTGGGAGGCGGGATCAATGACCTCTTCCTGATGCTGGGCGTGGGTTTCGTCGCCTGGGCGATGATCGAGATGAAGTACCCCATCGCCCCTCTGGTGATCGGCGTGATCCTCGGCGGGCTCTTCGACGAGAGCCTCCGCCGGGCGCTTCTCGTCTCAAACGGCGACCTGAGTGTTTTCATCACCCGCCCCGCCTCTGCCATTCTGCTGGCGGCGACCATCCTGCTGGTCCTGTCGCAAACCCCGATTGTCAGGCGCAGGCTCACCCAGGGCGGGCCCGCGGCGCATGGTGAGAAAGACAATGCCTGATTACTGCGTGACGGTGTTCTTCCGGTTGCAGGATGATGCGGCCGACGCCTTCCTGCCGCTGATGGTAGCGCAAGCCGCGGCCTCCCTGACCGAGCCGGGCTGCCGGGTCTTCGACATCTGGCGCGATCCGGCGCGCACCCATGAGATCTGGCTCTACGAGGTCTATGACGACCGGGCGGCCTTCGAGGCGCATCTGGCCACGCCGCATTTCCGCAGCTTCGATCGTAAGACTGCCGAGATGGTGGCCGCCAAGCGGGTCGTGACCTTCTCCGAGAGGATCGATCCTCATGGCTAGGCCCCTGACGCGCAGACGCCTTGGCCGGTCAGGACCCGACGTGGCGGAACTCTGCCTCGGGACGATGATGTTCGGCGACCGCACCGGCGCCGATGAGGCGAGCGCCATGATTGCCCGCTACATCGGTGCGGGCGGAAATTTCATCGATACGGCAGATAGTTACTCGGGCGGTGCGGCGGAGCGGATCACCGGCCGCGCCACCGAGGGATGTCGCGACGAGATCGTGCTCGCCACCAAGGTCGGCAACCCGGTGCCCGGCGTGGCCGGCAGCGGCGGGCTCTCCGCCGGTTGGATCGGCAGGGCGCTCGATGCCAGTCTCGACCGGCTCGCAACGGATTGGATTGACCTCTACTGGCTGCATCTCGATGACGAGGAAACCCCGCTTGAGGACACCGTCGCGGCGCTTGGCCAGGCGCTCACCGATGGCAAGATCCGGGCCTGGGGCGTCTCCAACTTCCGCGGCTGGCGCGTGGTCGAGCTCATGCGCGTCGCCGATACGCTCGGTGTCGCGCGCCCGATCGCGGGCCAGCCCTACTACCACGCGCTCAACCGCCTGGCAGAAATCGACTACCTGCCGGCCTGTGCGCATTTCGGGCTCGGCGTCGTGCCGTATTCGCCCCTGGCGCGGGGGGTGCTGACCGGAAAATACGCCAGCGGCATCCCCGAAGGCTCGCGCGCCGCCCGCGGAGACAAGCGCATCGCCGAGACCGAGATGCGCCCCGACCTGCTCGCCGCTGCCGCCCGCTTTGCCGCGCATGCCGAGACCCGCGGCGTGGCGCCGGCCGATCTTGCGCTGGCCTGGGTCACGGCAAATCGCGCCGTGTCATCCGTACTGATCGGACCGCGCAACATGGAGCAGTTGGACGGGTATCTGGGAAGCACCGCCGTCACCGCCGATGCCGAGGACGAAGCGGCCGTCGACGCGATCTGCCCGGCCGGATCGGTGATCGGCCAATGGCACGACCCGCGCTATCCCTATCGCGGCCGCATCACAGGAGAAAACGGTGAGTGACATCTGGGAGGTCTATGCCCTCCGCTATGCCGAGCGGAACACTCGCACGCGCCAGGACAGCTTCCTGCTGGACGACGACCACGCGAGCCCGCATCCGATGGACTATTTCGTCTGGGCGCTCCGAAACGGCACGCGGACCATCGTGGTCGACACCGGCTATGACGAGGCCGAGGGCCGCCGTCGCGGCCGGCCGATCCTGCGCGACCCGGCCACCCAGCTTGGCGCCTTCGGCACCGACCCTGCGACCGTCGACACCGTTATCATCACGCATCTGCACTACGACCATGCCGGCTCGCTCGACCGGTTTCTGGCGGCGCGCTTCCATCTCCAGGCCGATGAGATGGCCTATGCCACCGGCCCCTGCATGTGCCACGGCCACCTGCGCGCGCCCTTCACCGCCGATCATGTCTCAGAGATGTTGCGCAAGATCTATTCCGGCCGCGTGGTCTTCCATGATGGCACGGCCGAAATCGCGCCCGGCGTCCTGGTCGAGCCCATCGGCGGGCATTCCCGGGGGCTGCAATCGGTGCGCGTCAAGACGAGGGTCGGCTGGCTCTGCCTCGCCTCGGACGCGGCGCATTACTACGAGAACTTCCTGCGCGCCAAACCCTTCCCCATCGTCGTCGACATGGAAGCCATGCTGCAGGGCTTCCGGACCATCCGGGGCCTCGCAGCCCGCCCCGAGCACGTGATCCCGGGCCACGATCCGCTGATCCGCCAACTTTTCCCAGCGGCCGAGGGCGGCGAGGACGTCTGGCGGCTGGATGTCGACCCCACTGCGAGGCTGAACGCCAAAGGCAGCCTCGCATAACGCCCAAGTCGCTTGCGCAGTTTCTTGGGCAGGGGTCGAGGAGGCAAGTCATCGGGCCACAGCGAGGCTCGCCGAAACAACATTGCCTTGTCGCCTAGTCTACCAACATCGGGCCAAACAGCTCAGGGTGGAACGACCAATCATGGACCGCCGAGGCCTGCATCTCTTCGCCGCCGCAGAAGCTCGTCAAGGTGCGCAGCCTTATCAGTTGTTTCCAGTGCGCCGCCGATTTGCCCACCGGCGTCCCGCTTCTCAAACACATCAGAGCGCTCGCGGCCCTCTAAAACTAGACCGCACGGCACCATCACGACCAACCGCCCGTCGCCCTGTAGGTGCCAAAGCACCACAGCGCAGCCATCCACCCCGGCTCCAACCCAACGACAACAGCGCATAGCATCCAGCGAAGCAACGCACTGCGGCACCGCAAACAAGCCGCCCGCTCTCATCCTACGAGCACCGTCCCCTGCGGTTGCACCCCGTGCCCACTGCGTGTACCGCTAACCTTGAGTACCCATAGCCGAGCTGGATTAAGCGCTGCCCTCCGAAGGCGGATGTCAAGTCTGGCGATGCTGTATGGTGCTGGAAAAAGGAACCGATTTAACAACGGCTTGAGCGGATATCGGGTTCGCTCTTCAAGAGGCCGAAAATCTCGCGTAAGC
>JBCCJI010000055.1:0-11220 GCA_039027855.1 Pseudomonadota bacterium
CGAGCCATGCCCGCCCTCATTGGTCAGCACCAACCGCACCGCGCGCTCACGCACCTCAGGAGAGAACTTGTTCGTCGTCTTGCTCATGGCGCTCCACCCCACTCAGGAGTTGGAGCCTCCGGCAGACCCGGCGCCGTTCAGATGGCGGCCCAGAGCAGTCCAAGAGCAGTCCAAGAGCAGTCCCAGAGCAGTCCCAGAGCAGTCCCGGGATGGTCCCGGGATGGTCCTGGGCTGCCTCGGCTCGGCTCTGCCCGAGCGCGACCCGTGCTGCCCATCGCAGTCAAAGTGCAAGCCACTGATTCCCGGATCTATTCCACCCCGACACGGCTCGGCGGATGCGCCACTGGCAGGGTTGTGCCATTGCGGCATCCGCTGCCCGATTTCGGCCGGACTGCGACGCCTGCCGACGCGATTACGCCCCATCCTCCGCTTGTTAACGCATGGCTGGCTTGTGCGTGCTGCAACCCGGCCTGTCATGCCGCAATGCCGCCTTGATGGGCTGTAGTTGCATCCCCATCGATGGTTTTGGATGGAGAAAAGATCATGCTGCGCAGGCTGCCCACCGCCACGTCCCTTGCCGTTTCGCTCGCCGGCCTGTTTGCGGGTGTGGCCTTCGCATCCGGCCCCGGTGCCATCGACCCCGAGGTCGCGAACCGGCACACCAACCTGGCCAAGCAGCAGTCCATGTTGGTGCAGCAGATCGCCAAATCCGCGTGCTTCGCGACCCTCGGCGTCAACGCTTCTGCGCAGATGCGCTATCTGGCCGGCGCCTTCGATCTCTACAGTCGGACAAACCAGGGTCTGCGTAACGGCAACGCCGCGCTGGGGCTCGTGGAAGAGCAGCATCCCAACATGATCCAGGCGCTGGACGAGGTCGCGCGTGACGGCGCCCGCTGGACCGCGCAGGCGACTGCCGCCGCGCGTAGTCGTGGGGTCGTGTCCGATCAGGCAATGATCACCCTCGTCGAGCAGGGCGACCGCCTGCTGCCGCTGACCCAGGCGTTGGGCGAGCGCGCAGGCCGCACCTATGGCGCCAACAACGGTGTGCCGCTCGCACAGACGCTGCGTATCGATCTCGCAGCGCGCCAGCGCCTGCTGAGCCAGTCGATGGCCAAAAGCTTCTGCTTGGTCGCCAAGGGTTACCGCGCCGATCACTACCGCGATGAACTCGCCGAGGCCGTGACGCTGTTCGATACCTCGCTCGGCGCGCTCATCGACGGTTTCGAGAGCTTCGGCCTGCAGGCGGAGACCGAGCCGACCCGTCTTGCCCGTCTTGACGCCGTGCGCGATGCATGGAGCGAGATCCGACCTGCGATGCTTGCGGTGGCCGGCGGGGCGACACCGAGCGAGGACCAGATCGCCAGCGTCGCTTGGGCCAACAACGTGGTGCTGAGCCTCTCCAACGCCGCTGTCTTCGCCTACGAGACTGCGCCGGCGAGCTGATAGCTCTACCGGAGACGCGCCGGGCCGATGGACGTTGAACCTGCAGCTCCGCGCACCTGACCTCGGCGCGTTCGGCTTGCTCTCGCGGCGTAGCCGACCCCGAAGTGCCCGGGTATTGCGCCTGATCGTGGCGCGGGCCGGCCACCGCCGAACGCTTGAAGCGGCGGCAGGGTCGACCGCCTCCTTCGCACCAAACCCGCCATCAGGCAGCCTGACCCGGCGCACAGGGTCTTTCCGGTTGCGACCCCAGGTACCAACGCACGACTCATCGCGGCGACCAGCCGTGATGCCGCTTGGTCAGAGCCGGTCGCGAAGCGCGTACCAGCTCATCGCGGCGACCAGCGCCGGGCGGCGGAACCAGTCGCCACCGGGAAAGGGCGGCACCGGGAGACGGGCCATCACGTCGAAACCAGCCGCCTCGCCCATCACGGCCTCGGCCGCCAGCCGACCCCCCATGGTGGCCATATGCACCCCCGAGCCAGACCAGCCCGAGATACCGAGAAGCCCCGGGCCGATCCGCTGGAAGGCCGGAAAACGCGGCACCGTGATCGCCAGCGTACCGCCCCAGGCATGGGTCAGTTCGACATCTCCCAGCACGGGATACACCGCCGCGATCCGCCGCCGCACGATCCGCCGGATGTCCTTTGGAAACCGTGGCCCATAGCTCTCGCCCCCGCCCCAGAGCAGGCGCCCGTCATCGGTGATACGGTAATAGTCGAGCACATACTTGCTGTCCGAGACCGAGAAGCGCCCCTTGATGAGCGCATGCGGATCCTCGAGCGGCGCGGTGGTGGCGATGTAATTGTTGATCGGCATCGAGCGGCGCGCGATCTCGGGCACCAGCCCGTCGAGGTAACCGTTGCAGGCCACGATCACCTGCGCTGCCCTGACCGAGCCCGACTGCGTCTTGACCCGCCCGGCTGCGATATCGGTGACCCGCGTCCCCTCGCGCAGCCTTGCGCCAGCGCTAGAGGCAGCGCGGGCGAGACCGAGCGCATAGCGCAGCGGATGCAGCGCACCCCCCTCGGCCCAGCGTATCGCTCCGTGATAGCGCCCCGTCTCCAGCGACCGGGCAAGCTCGGCCCTGGTCAGCGGCTCGGCCCCCGCATAGCCGAGCGCCTTGTCGAGATAGACGGCATAGTCCTGCATTTCGCGGGCATCCCCGCGCCGCCAGGCGACCTCCAGCGCGCCGTCCACCAGATCGCAGTCGATGGCATGCTCGGCGATCAGGCGGCGTACCAGCCGCGTGGCCTCAACCCCGATCTCCCAGACCTTTTGCGCATCCTCGCGCCCGACGGCGCGGACATAGGCGCGGATATCGGCACGGGTGCCGACACCCAGCTGGCCGCCATTGCGCCCCGAGGCGCCCCAACCGACGCGATTGGCCTCCAGCAGCACAACGTCCACGCCGGCCTGAGCGAGATGCAGCGCCGCGGACAGTCCGGCATAGCCGCCGCCGATGATACAGACATCGGCCGCGGTATCACCGCTCAGCGCCGGGTAGTCGGGGGCCGGGCCCGCCGTCTCCGCATACCACGACGGCGCGTGCCGGCCCTGCACATCATTCGCCGTCAGGTATCGCGCGCGGCCAAACATCGGACGGTCTGTCCTCAGCCCGTTGCGGGCTCAGTGGCCTTGAAGCGCGCGTCGGCCGAGATCTTGTCCCACCAGGCCTGCACCCCGGGGATCGCCATCAGCTCCTCGGCGGCGGGCGTCATCGCGACATAGTAGATGATCGGGCCCAGGAAGTAGTCGGCGAGGCTCGGGTTCTGTTCGCTCGCGAGCCATGGGCTGTTGCCCTGGATCTCGATGAAGAGGCTCAGCAGTGTCTTGCTGTCCGCCATGGCCGCCGCATAGGCCGCGTCGTCCTTGCCACCGACGAATTCGGGGAAAAGATGATAGGCGACCACGCCGATCAGCGCGCTGTAGCCATAGCTGTTGATCATGGTGATGATCATGTTCATGCGCGCGCGGTTCTTCGGCAGGCGCGGGATGGCGCTTGGCCCCTGGCGCGTCGCCTCGATGTAGCGGCAGATGGCATCGGTCTCGCGCAGGCGCATGCCGTCGATGTCCAGCACCGGCACCTTGCCGAAGGGATGACGCGCCAGATGCTCGGGCTCGCGCTGCGCGCCCTCCATGACGTTGACCGGTACCTGATCGTACTCGACGCCCTTCATGGCGAGGGTGATGCGGAGCGTGCGCACATAGGTCGAGCCGTCAAAGCCGTAGAGTACCGGTTTGTCAGCCATGGGTTCCTCCTGAGTGTCTGGCGTCGCTCCGCCCTATCGGTTGCGCCCCGCTTGGCCAAGGCGCAATCGGCCGAAGCCGATACGTGCCTGTGACGTGGTGAAGGTGCAGGCGGCTGCTGATGCGCAGCGCAGGCATAGCCGGCGCGCCGTATCGGCGGAGGACTGCGCGAAGGGTGGCGCCGCGATCAGGCGGTCAGCGCGCCTTCCCGCGTCATCGCATCGGCCAGGGCATCGAAGCTCGCCCAAGCCCGCTCGACCAGCAGGTCGCATTCCTCGCGGCTGATCACCAGTGGGGGCGAGATGATCATGCTGTCGCCGACCGCCCGCATCACCAGACCGTTGGCCACGCTCAGATCGCGGCAGCGGCTGCCTGCGTTCAGCCCAGCCGGGAAACGCGCCATGCTCGCCTTGTCTGCCACGATCTCCGCCGCGCCGATCAGGCCTGTCATACGCGCCTCGCCCACCAGCGGATGCTCTTCGAGCCGCCGCCAGGCGGCCTGCAGATAGGGCCCGATATCGTCGCGCACCCGCTCCACCAACTGCTCCTCGCGCAGGATGGCGAGGTTGGCGAGCCCGGCCGCGCAGGCCGCCGGATGGCCGCTGTACGTATAGCCGTGGAAGAACTCGCCAGCCTCATCCATCACGGGCCCGGCCACCCGGTCCGAGATCAGCACCCCGCCCATTGGCAGATAGCCCGACGTCATGCCCTTCGCGATGGTCATCAGGTCGGGGCGGATGGCATAGGTCTCGCTGCCCCACCAAGTGCCCGTGCGGCCAAAGCCGCAGATCACCTCGTCGGCCACCAGCAGGATGCCGTAGTGATCGCAGATCTCGCGGATGCGCGGCCAATAGCTGTCGGGCGGGATCACCACGCCGCCCGCGCCCTGGATCGGCTCGCCGATAAAGGCGGCGATGGTCTCGGGCCCCTCCCGCTCGATCGCGGCGCGCAGCTCCTCGGCGCGAGCGATGCCGAACTCTTCGGGTGTCATGCCGCTCTCGCGCCCTTCGCCGAACCAGTAGGGCTGCGGGATGTGCACGATCTCGGGGATCGGCAGGCCCGATTGCGCGTGCATCACCCCCATGCCGCCCAGCGAGGCGCCGATCACCGTCGAACCGTGATAGGCGTTGGTGCGCGCGATGAATTTCTTGCGCCCGGGCTCGCCGAGACAGTCCCAGTAGACCCGGGCGAGGCGAAAGACCGTGTCGTTCGCCTCCGACCCCGAATTGGCGAAGAACACGCGGTTGAAGCCCTCCGGCGCCACCGCCGTCAGCGCCTCGGCAAACTCGGCCGCCATCGGATGGGTGCACTGGAAGAAGGTGTTGTAATAGGCGAGCTGGCGCATCTGGCGCGCCACCGCATCCACGATCTCGTCGCGCCCATAGCCCACCGCCACGCACCAAAGCCCCGCCATCCCGTCGAGGATCCGGTTGCCCTCGCTATCGCTCAACCAGCAGCCATCGGCCGAGACGATCACCCGGCTGCCTTTGGCATTGAGCTCGGCCGTGTCGGTGAAGGGATGCCAGTGATGCGCCGCATCCATCGCCTGATAATCGGCCGTCGGTCGCAGGTTGGCGGCGGGCAGGACGGGCTGGTTCACAGGGGATCTCCCGGGCAAATCATCGCTGCCCTTTTTGTGATCACAAAACGGTCGGGTCAAGCAGCGCCTCGGCCGCAAGGGCCGCGCCCTGTGCGATGTCCGCCGCGATTGCCGCCGCGACGGCGTCGGCATCGCCCGCCGCCAGCGCTGACAGCGCGGCCGCATGGTGATCCTCCAGCGCCCGGGTGCCGATCAGGCCATAGACCCGGCGCATGGTCGGGGCGGTCTGCAGCCAGATGCTGGTGGCCAGCGCCAGCATCGCCGGTGCCTCGGCCGCCAGCGACAGCGCCTGGTGAAAATCGTGATTGGCCGCGACATAGGCCGCAGCGTCCCCCGCCGCGACCGCGCGGCCGATACGATCGTCATGCCCGTGCAAGGCGCGCAACAGGGCCCGATCCCCCGCGGCTGCCCGCGCCGCCCGCGCCGCGAGCGCCGGTTCGATTAGCTGCCGGGCCTCGAACAGCTCCGACAGCGCCGCCGCATCCGGGCTCGGCACCAGCACACGCCCGCTCCCGGTCAGCATCAGCGCCCGCTCGGCCACCAGCCGACGCACCGCCTCGCGCGCGGGCGTCATCGAGACGCCCATGGCGCCCGCCAACCCCCGCAGTGTCAGGCTCGTCCCCGGCGCCAGCAGCCCGGCTAGGATATCGCCCTGCAGCTGGCGATAGACCCGCTCATGCGCGGTCGCCGTTGCCGCTTCGCTGCCATCGGCGCCCATCGGCGGCCTCCCGCTTGTCACACCGCATCATCGGTGATCACAGTCGGTCGCGACAAGGGACATGCTGGGTCCAAGGGGAACCGCCGATGCGCAAGGACTATGCCTTCACTGCCGAGGACGCCAAGGCGGTGACCCATGACGAGCAGATGTATGCCGGTGCGACCAGCTTCTGTCGGCGCCGCTATGTCCGCGACCTCACCGGCATCGATCTCGCCGTGGTCGGCGTGCCCTTCGACACCGCCGTCTCCAACCGTCCCGGCACGCGCTTTGGACCGCGCGCCATCCGTCAGGCCTCGGCGCAACTTGCCTGGTCCCACGCCTGGCCCTCGCCCTTCGATCCGTTCGCGCGGCTGGCGGTGGGCGATTGGGGCGATATCGATTTCGACTTCGGCCATCCCGAGACGGTGCCCGACCAGATCGAGGCCGCGCTTTCCCATGTGCTGGGGCAGGGCGCAGCGGTCCTCGCCCTCGGCGGCGATCATTTCACGACCTATCCCGCGCTGAAAGCGCATGCCGCCGTCCACGGCCAGGGCCTGTCGCTCATTCAGATCGACGCCCATTGCGACACCGCCATCGACGACGGGCGGCGCATCGACCACGGCACGATGTTCTACCATGCGGCCAAGCAGGGGCTGGTCGACCCCCGACGCTCGATCCAGGTGGGGATCCGCACCACCTATACCGACCCATCGGACTTCGTGGTCCACGACGCCAATGCCGTCCAGGAACAGGGGATCGACGCCACCGTCGCCCGCATTCGCGAGGTCGTGGGTGAGAACCCGTGCTACTTCACCTTCGACATCGACGGCCTCGACCCGGCCTATGCCCCCGGCACGGGCACGCCGGTCTGCGGCGGGCTGACGACATGGCAGGCGCGCGAGATCATCCGCCGCCTCGGCAGTGCCGGCGGCCGGCCCATCAACCTGATCGGCATGGACGTCGTCGAGGTCTCACCCCCCTACGACCACGCCGAGATCACCGCGCTGGCGGGCGCCACCATGGCGCTGGCGCTCACCTGCCTTTACGCCGAGGCGCAGGCCGCGCGGGGGGACGCATGAAGGACGGCAGCGATTTCGACACCCGCTTGGGCGAGGTGCGTGCCGCCAACCCCGATGCCGAGGCGGCCGAGATCTACGTCACCGACCTCAACGGCACCGCCCGCGGCAAGCTGATGCCGATCGAGATGCTGGCCAAGCTCGGCCAGGGCCGGATGCGCCTGCCGATCTCCTCGCTCGCCCTCGACATCTTCTCGACCGACGTGGCCGAGGCGGCGATCGCGCTGGAGCGCGGCGACCCCGACGGCATCATGGTGCCGATCACCGAGAGCATCGCGCCTATGCTCTGGACCGAACGGCCGACCCTGCAGGTGCAATGCATGCTGGCCGAGCCTGACGGCACCATCGCCGAGATCGACCCCCGCGGCGTGCTGATGCGCGTGGTCGACCGTGCGGCCGCGATGGGCCTGACGCCGGTGATGGCGCTGGAGCTTGAGTTCTACCTGATCGACGCCGAGAAGCCGCTGCCACCGAAGAACCCGCAAGCGGGCGGGCGCCTCCGGCGCGCACAGGTCTATGATCTCGAGGTAATGCGCGCCTTTGCGCCCGTCATCGACGGCATCAGCGCCGCAGCCCGGGCACTGGGAGCGCCGGCTGACACGGCGATCTGCGAGTTTGGGCCCGGGCAGTTCGAGATCAATCTCGCTCATACCGGCTCAGCGCTCAGCGCCTGCGACCATATCGTGGCGCTCCGCCGGGCGGTGCGCGGCGTGGCCCGGCGCCACGGTCTCGATGCCAGCTTCATGGCCAAGCCCTTCGGCGACATGGCGGGCAGTGGACAGCATCTCCATCTCTCGATGCTCGATGCGGCCGGGCGCCCGATCTTTGCCGAGCCCGACCCCGCCGGTGGCCCGAATGCGATGCTGCGCGCGGCGGTTGCAGGCGTGCTCGCCAGTTTGGGTGACGCGATGCTCGTGCAGGCGCCGCATCTCAACAGCTATCGCCGCTTTGCCCCCGGCTCTTATGCGCCGCTGGTCGCGGCCTGGGGTCTCGACAATCGCGGTGTCGCGGTGCGCCTGCCCGAAAGTACCGGCTCTGCCGCCCGGCTTGAGGCACGGCTGGCTGGCGCCGATGCCAACCCCTATCTCCTCGCCGCCGCCGTTTTGGCCGGTGCCTTGGCGGGGATCGAGGCCGGCGCCACACCGCCCGCCCCCGTCGCGGCCGAGGCCGGGCCGGGCGATGGCGCGGCGCTTCCCCTCTCATGGGCCATGGCCGAGCAGCGCTTTGGTGAGAGCCGCTTCGTCACCGACTGGCTCGGCGTCGAGTTCGCCCGCGTCTATGGCGCGATGAAGCGCCAGGAGCGTGCCACCCTGATGGCCCATGTCCCCGACATCGAATATGATGCCTATCTCCGCACCGTCTGAGGGCCCTTTCGACCGCTTCAGCGCGCAAGAACCCAGCGAAACGCCCGCAGCGCGCCGCCTGTGGCATCTGTGAGGAACAGACAGTTTCAATCGATTTATGCTCGAGTTGCGTGGCGCTCCAGAACCTGCTGGGCGTGCACCAGTCGGTCTGGCGCCCCCTTAGTGTGCCAGGCCTCCAGCGCCATGTGCCTCGGCTCACGCTGCCTGAAACAACATCGCCTGCGAGGGGGCGCTGGCGCGGCGGTCGATCTCGGCCCGGTCTAGGAGCCCCGCTGTGGTATCGACCACCGACACGACCGAGGCGGCATTGATCGCAGCCTCGTGCATGGCGCGCGCGGGTGCCGCGCCTTCGGCCAGCGCCGCCGTGAGCGTGGCGCAATAGGCATCGCCCGCGCCTGCGGTCCCGGCCACTTTGGCGGGCAGCGAGGGATGCCAGATCACGCCTTCGGGCCCCGCGAGCCAGGCCCCTTCGGTCCCGTCGGTGATCACCACATAGCGTGGCCCGGCGGCGCGCATCCCGTCGAGAAACCGCATCAGGCCAAGATGCACCCCACCCCCGGTCAGTCCCTGCGACCAGAGCGCGGGTGCCTCGTCCGGTGCGTCGGCAATGGCGCTCGCGATCGCGCCGCTTGTTCGGGCCGCCATCACCGGGACCAGCGCCTCCGCCTCGACCCGGTTGATCGAGATGAGATCGATATCGCCGAGTGCTTGCAGCACCGCCTCGGTCCGCAGCGTCAACTGCCTGATACCGGGGTTCGCCGCGACCATGGCACCGGCCGCGCGCCCCTTGGCGGCGATGGTCCCGAAGGCGTCTGCCGAATGCGAGGAGAGTGCGGCGATATAGACCAGATCGCGCCCCGCGAAGGCGGCATCGGGCAGGCATTCCATGCCGATCCCCTCGTTCGCACCGCGGTGCACGAATATCGAGGCGTTGCGGTCATGGCTCGCCACCATCACGGCGGTGCCCGTGGCGGCCTGATCGGTCTCCACCAGCCAGTCGCGCGAGACCGCCTCGCGGTCCAGATGCTCCCGCACAGCACCTGCGTTCAGATCGCGCCCCACGCGCACGATCACGCCGGCATCCCAGCCCCGCCGCGCCAGCGCGACGGCGGTGTTGCAGGCACCTCCGCCCACATGCGTGGTGATCGACTGGGCCGGCACCTTGCGGCCCGCCTCCAGCATCAGAAAGGCGCGGGTGTCGTTCGAGAACGTCATCCGCTCGATATTCTCGGCCTCGATGATCGAGATGATGTCGATCATCGCCGAGCCGACATGAAGCGAGCGCATCGCGATCTCCCGACAGGCATTGCGGCTTTCAGGGCTCACCCAAGCTGGAATACCGGCCGTGTCAACCGCTTGTCGACAGACCCGGGAAACGCCCGGCTTTCCAAGCGTGCGTTGCTGTGCGAATGCCCCAGAGCCGGCGCAAAGCGGCGATTGCGAGGGGCAAACCTATGGTCGGCAAGACGGTCGGCAAGAAGGACGCCGGACCCATCGGACGGCTGCTCATCGTCCAGTACGGCAACTATGCCGAAGCCTGGCACCGCGTTCAGAACGGCGAGCCTGAGACCTATCGCGACCAATTCTCATCGGTGAGCTTCGTCGACAGCCTGGCTGATGACCGTGAGGTCATCACGGTGGCCCTCTCGGCCGATGCCCATGACGAGGTGTTGCGCCCGGGCCTGCGCTCCATCGGGCTGCCGGGTCACCCGACACGCCGCACCCTCGATGGCTTGATCGACAGTATCGCCCCCGACGCCATTGTCTGCCGCACGCCCTATTCGGCGCTGATCGGCTCCTGCGCGGCCCGCGGCATTCGCGTCCTGCCCAACTTCGCCGATATCTTCGGGGCCCGTACTCTGCGCGACAGAGTGAGGCTCTGGCGGCTATCGCGGAACATGCGACGGCTGCGGGCTCCCTGCATCAGCAACCACAGCCTGAACGCCTCACGTTCGGCCGTCGCAGCCCTTGGCTTCCCGGCCGAGCGTGTGGTGCCCTGGGACTGGGAGATGCTGACCCCCGATCCCACCGCAAAGACCGCCATGGCCGATGCCAAGCGCCCCCGCCTGTTTTTTGCCGGCAATCTGACCCCATCAAAGGGGCTCGGTGATGTCATCGAAGCCCTCGCCCTGTTACGCCGAGACGGCATCGGCGCGACATTTTCCGTTGCGGGTGCCGGTAACCTCGCCCCGTGGCGCGACAGGGCGGCCGACCTCGGCGTGGAAGACGCTGTGGACCTGCTCGGAACCCTGCCTCTCACAACCGTGCGTGAGCAGATGGCCTCCCATGACATCGTGCTTGTCCCGTCGCGGCACGACTATGCCGAAGGATTGCCGAACACGATCTACGAAGCGCTCGCGTCGCGCTCGGCGCTGATTATCTCCGATCATCCAGCCTTTGCCGGGCGGCTGAGAGACGGCCAGGATTGCCTGGTCTTCCGGGCAGCCGACCCGACATCGCTGGCCAGCACCGTTCGGCGGATCGTTGAGGAGCCGTCGCTATATGGGGCGCTGTCGGCACAGGCCCCCGGCGCGCTGCGAAGCTTGACTGTCGGGATGTCTTGGATCGACCTGATCACGCACTTCCTCGACGACCCTGACGATCGTACAAATTGGGTGTTGGCCAACAGTCTGGCGCAGAGGAAGGGGTGATCCCCCCCGTCTGTTGGCGAAGTTGTAGTGTCGAGGTTGCGGCAGGGAGCGTGTCGCCCCTTTGGGTGGCGGCCCGTGCGGGAGCAAGGGCGCCTGCCGCATCGCTCTCGGCCTGAACAGGTGCTTGGGACGCGTGGCCCCG
>JBCCJI010000056.1:0-10273 GCA_039027855.1 Pseudomonadota bacterium
CGATAGCGATGGCGATGGCGCGCGAGGCGCCAGATCTGTTGGCGCCATGCCGCCGGCCTCCCGGAACCACCGCGATCCCACCGGATGGGATATCCCGAAATCAACCGCCGCGTCCGCGCTCCAGCAGCCCGGCGCGATCGCACGCCAGAATTGTCGACGGTCCTCCCGCTTCGCGACGCCGGTCCTCCCTGGCGATCGAAGCGGCGCCCTCAACCTCCGATCCGAAGCCCTCTTCCGTCCCGCCACCGCAACCCTCCATCACCGAAGCGTCGCGACGACCGGCCGAGACCGCCCAGTACGCCGCCGACGCGTATCGCCAGGCCCTCGCCGCCGCTGGGACAACCCCGTCGATGAGCCGGAAAGGCAACTGCCTGGAGTTCAAGCCGGTCCGCGTCAGCGGATCAAACCCTCCAGTGGAGTTTTCGAGGGCGCAGAACGCCCCGATGGAAAGCTTCTTCCACACCCTCGAAATCGAGCGCATCCATCACCGCGTCTACGCCACCCGGGACGACGCGCGCCGCGATCTGTTCGCCTACATCGAGGGCTTCTACAATTCCCGGAGGCTGCACTCCGGGATAGGCTAACGTTCATCGGCCAACACGGAGCGCATGGCGGCCCGACCCCGTCCACTCAACCGGGACAGGGTCAATGATACCACGAAAGCTCGGGCAATCATTTAGCCCGACTGCAACGTTGCCGCTGATCCACAGAAGGTCCTGGAACGTTTGGGCAAGAAAAGGAGTGGCCTTCGCGTGATCAGCATCATCAATAACTGCTGTGGTGGCCATGACTGAAGAAAGCGGACATCGATCACCCGCGCTGAGAAAGGTCACGCCGTCTGCATCTCGACCGCCTTTATTGCAACTGAGACCGCCCTCGCCAGCCGGCGTTCAGGATGACGCAGGGCCATCGGGCACGCCGTGTTCTGCGAACGCGCGTAGGTCCGCGCCACTGAAGCGGAAGTAGACTTTCTCCCTCACGCGCGACGCCGCCAGGTCATCGTAGAAGGCGATGGCGCGTGGGTTGTCGCTTTCCGCGGTCCAGTCAAAGCGATGGCAGCCAAGCTCAATCGCATGCTGAGCAAGGAACCGCATGAAGAGGGTGCCCAAGCCCTGACCGCGCGCATCGGCGGAGATGAAAAGATCCTTCATGAAAAGCGTGCCATGCTCGCTTGGTGCCGGATGCAGGATGCTGACCGTCGCGAACCCCAGGGCGGCTCCGGCGCGGAAAGCCAGGATGGCCTGGCAGCCTGAACCTCCGCTGAGGAGCGCCTCTGCCGCCCTGGCAGTCATCTCAGAGGCTTGCGTGTCCGAGCCCCAGTAGTGCTGGTTGGCTTCCAGAAGGATCGTCGCCAGCGCCTCGCGATCGCGGTCTGCGGCAACGCGAAACTCGGGGTGAGAACCAGTCACGCGTCACCTGCCCTTGCAGCCACCTGAAAACTTACCCTGGAGCACCACTGCGGTCGCTCCAATGCCCGAGCCGTTGATCCTGCCGGCCTCAAGAGTGGCGAGCTAAACGCGTCGCGGAGGACAGTCGGCAAGTGGCGCATGCGGTGCTGTCCGCCGGCGTTGCTCAGCGGCAACCGACCACCGCGATGCCCTCGCGATAGACAAGACAGAAAGCCCTTTCAGCGATGCTCACGCGACTCCCATGAAGAAGACTGTGCAAAGGCAGGCGCGGGTGCAAGACGGTCTACCCCCTGCCAGTCGACAGTAGCCAGTAGCCAGTAGCCAGTAGCCAGTAGCGAGAGTTCAACGCGCATGGCCTCCCTCCTCGACGGCGCCACGTCGCCGCTGCTCTCGGCAGGGTTCACGTTCACGCGAGATGGGGGAGCCGCTTGGCAGCGGTGCCGGCTTTGGTATCGCCAATTTGGTGGCGAGATCCTACCAATACGAACGCAAGATGATTGATGAGCGGTGAGGTCAACGCCAAGGCCGATCGGCGACCGATGTTTGCGACGACCACCCGAGCACGCTGGCCCGAAGACGGCCGCAAGACAACGCCGGTGAGGAGACGCCGGTCACGCGACGCCAACCAACGCCCGGAAACCAACGCCGGCCCCAAGACTTTCTGGGTCTTCTGGCGGGGTCGGTGGGTGGAGCAACGCCGAAGGCGCCGCAGCGGAAGGCGGCCTGGCACTGGTGTGGTCTGCCCGATGGCGGGAGGGTGTCTTGCGCGGGAACCTTAACACTCGGGCGACCAACGCCACGACCGGGATCGCGCCATGACCGCCGTGCTCGGGGGCTACCTCTTCTATGAAATCGCCGCCCTTCTCACGCTCGCGGCGACAGTCGGGCTCGTCGGCCTCCTGCTGAAGCAACCGCTGATCGTCAGCTTCATTGCCACCGGCATCCTGGCGGGGCCCGGCGCGCTCGATCTGGTCCGGGCCATGGAACCCATCGACCTGCTCGCCGAGCTTGGGATAGCGGTGCTGCTGTTTCTCGTCGGTCTGAAGCTCGATCTCGGGATGATCCGCAGCGTCGGTACGGTGGCGCTGGTGACAGGACTCGGCCAGGTCGCCTTTACCACCGCCTTTGGCTTCCTGATCGGTCTGGCGCTCGGCCTCGATACCACGACAGCGCTTTATGTGGCGGTGGCACTTACCTTCTCCTCCACCATCATCATCGTGAAGCTGCTCTCGGACAAACGCGAGATCGATGCCCTGCATGGCCGGATCGCACTTGGGTTCCTGATTGTCCAAGACCTTGTCGTGGTGTTTGCCATGCTCGTCCTCTCGGCCATCGGCGCCGGCAGCGGGGCCGCCGAGCAGGAGGGCATCGATGGTGCGCTCAACACCATCGGGGCCGGTGTCGGCCTGGTGGCAGGCGTTGTCGTCTTCATCCGACTGATCGCCACCCCCCTGGTCGAGCGGCTCGCCTCGGCGCCTGAACTCCTGGTCTCTTTCGCGATCGGCTGGGCGGCGTTGCTCGCAGCGGTTGGCCATGGCCTCGGTTTTGGCAAGGAGTTGGGCGGCCTGCTCGCCGGTGTCTGTCTTGCCTCGACCCCCTATCGCGAGGCGATTGCAGCCCGGCTCTCGGGCCTCCGTGACTTTCTGCTGCTGTTCTTCTTCGTGGCCCTCGGCGCCTCGCTCGATCTCGCCGTGCTCGGCGATGCCGTCGCCGAGGCGATGGTGCTGGCGCTCTTCGTGCTGATCGGCAATCCGCTGATCGTCCTCGCGATCATGGGGGCCATGGGCTACACGCGCCGCACCGGGTTTCTGGCGGGCCTGACGGTCGCGCAGATCAGCGAGTTCTCGCTCGTCTTCATGGGGCTTGGCGTGGCCTTGGGGCATGTGGACGAGAGGGCGTTGGGGCTCGTGACGCTCGTCGGGCTCGTGACGATTGCGGCCTCCACCTACATGATCACGTATTCGCACACGCTTTTTGCCCTGGTCGACCCGATGCTGCGTGTCTTTGAGCGACAGAATACCCGGGCCGAGACCAATGCAACGCTCGGCCCCCGCGCGCCCGATATCGTGGTCTTCGGCCTCGGCCGCTACGGCCTCGCCGTGGCACGCGCGCTGAGCGATGCCGGCCATACGGTGCTCGGCGTCGATTTCAGCCCCACGGCGGTGCACCATGCCCGAGCCCAGGGGATCGATGCCGTCTTTGGCGATGCGACCGATGCCGACTACGTCACCCATCTGCCGCTTGGCCGGGCCTCTTGGGCTGTTTCGGCTGTGCCGACGCATGACACCGGCATTTCACAAGAAGACCCGGGCCGCACCCTGCTGGCGGCGCTGGCCGCAGCGGGCTTTGAGGGGCGCGTCGCCATGGCCGCGCATGATGACCGCTCGGCCGAGGCGATCACCGGCGCAGGGGTCGATCTTGTGCTGATGCCCTATCGAGACGGCGCCGCGCGGGCGGCGGAACTCGTGCTTGGCGGCGCGCTTGAGACGCCGGGGCCCGAGCTTTCGGATGCCGACGGTCAACGTGGCTTCGCGGCATGAACCGCCCGGGTGGCGTGATCGCCGTCTGCACCCCGGGCGACGACATCGCCGGCACGCTCGGTGCTGCTTCCCTGCTGGCAAATGGTCTCGGTCTCTCGCTTGAGGCCATTGCAGCGGTCGAGCCGCCCTCCGAGCTTGAACAGCTCGCCGCGGCCCTGGGCCTCTCGGAAGACCGCACCATGGAGCGGCTCATCGCGGACGTCAGGGCGAGGCTGGCCCGCGCGTCGGCCGACCTGCCCGTATCGCCCGCTGAGATCCCCGTGCTGCTCGGCCGGCCGTTCCTGGAAATCGTGCGCCATGCGATGGCCCATGACACGGCCTTTATCGTCAAGACAATCGAGCCGCCGCGCGCGGGTGGCCGCGGGCTGGCGAGCACCGATCAGCACCTGCTGCGCAAATGCCCGAGCACCGTCTGGCTACGTCGCAAAGGCGACACCCAACCGGTTCGCCGGGTGGTGGCGGCCATCGATGCGGCCGATGCCGATGAGGAAGCGCTCAACACCCGCATCCTGCAGACCGCCGCGCGCATCGCGGCCCTCTCAGACGCCACTGTCCACGCAGTCCATGCCTGGGATGCGCCGGGCGAGGCGCTGGTCCGCCGCTGGACAGACCGCGACGACGGGCCTGCAGCCGCCCGCAGATACACCAGTAGTGTGCGCCTCAACCACGAGGCGGCGCTCGGCGATGCCATTGAAAAGGCCGGCGTCGCGGCCCATGCCGAGCCTGTCCACGGCCCCGCTGATGAGGCGGTGTCTGGTTTCGTCCAGTCCCTCGGTGCCGATCTCCTCGTCATGGGGACGGTCGGGCGGACCGGGGTCCCTGGCCTGATCATCGGCAACACGGCCGAGGACATCCTGAATGCCGTCGGATGTGCTGTCGTGACGGTCAAACCACCCGGCTACCGCTCGCCAATCCGCTGAACCGCGTGGCCAAGCTGCCCGCATGGACAGCGGTCGCGGCGCAGGCATTACCGCTGGCGATGGCCACCCATCGGCGCTTTCGGGTGTTGAGGCTCGCTGCCGGAGTACGCGAGATCGGGCTCGGCGACCTTGACTGGGTTGGACGCCCCACTGCCTGACTGGGCTTTGAGGCGTGGCGACGCCGATCCATTCGAAATAGTCTCGGCTACGACGCACGCCTATGCTGGCGAAGTCTTTGAAGCAGGCCAGACATCCGTCGCACTGATTATCACCCAGACGATCCTGAGCCAGGGGACAGATCATACCGATCGCATGGCACAGCTCTACATGCCGCCCGACTTCGCCTGGCTGATCATCTCGACCACGCTTTCGCGCAAGCCGGGCGGCAGGCGAGCGTCGTCGAGCGACAAGAAACCCTGCACGATCAGGTTCCGGGCTGCGTCCTCCTCGATCCCCGCGGCCATCAGGTAGGTGAGCTTCTCGCCGTCGATCATCCCGACCGAGGCCTCATGGCTGAGCTGTGCACCCTCCACCCGAGCGCTGAGCGCGGGCACGGCCATAATCTCTCCGATATCCCTGAGCTTCAGGCCATCGCAGCCGAGAAAACCGCTCGTGCCGGCGGCCTCGCCGATCAGCAGCGCGTCATTCACGATGCGACCGCCCGCAGACACCATGCGCGCCATGTCCTCTGAGGTGGCACCGGCGCCTTGAAGCCGCGTCTCGGTGCGGATTTCTCGGTCGGTGCCTTCCGGGGCAAAAACAATCGCCTGGCTGATGGCGCGCGCATCGGCCTCAAGGATCGAGGTGGCGCGGCTGACGCTTCGGCGGATCGGCGCAAGCATGATCGCCGTGCTCGTGCTGCGGGCGCCCGCCTCCAGGCGGGACCAGCCGTAGGAAAAGACCTCCATCTCCCCGCCCCAGCGGTCGATCGAGACCGTCCGGCACACCGATCCCGGCCGCTGATAGCATTCGGAGATCGAGATGTGACGCCCGCGGTGCACCGAGCCGGGCACGGCCGAGCCGCTCACCATCTCGACCTCGGCCCCTTGGTCGATCAGCGTGATGTCATGGGTGAACTGACGTGCCTGCGGCGTCTCCAGCAGCGTGAAGCTCTGGACGGGCAGTCGAACCTTGGCACCGGGTTTGACCCAAACGAAATGGCCCAGCGGCGCGTGCATGTGCTCCGCCACCGTCGCCACATGCTCGTTGTCATCGGGCGAGACGAGACCGAACATCAGATCCTGCACAAAATCATAGGTCTGCAGCGCCTCGGCCAGCGGCAGGATCTCGACGCCCGGATCGTTCGAGGTGGCGATGCGCATATCGTGGTCCACCAGCACGCTGGTGGCGGCGCGGGCCGTCATGTCGTCAAAGCCGAGATGGTGAAGGATGTCGCGCTCCTCGTTGGAAAGCGCGCGCGCGACATCGCGGGTAAGGGCCGCCTGCATGGTGTACTCCCTGCGATTGGTCCCGCGTGGCTCAGGCAGCTTCGGGGATGGTGTATCCGTGCTTTCGAACATGGGCGAAGAGGGCGTCGGCATCGCCCGAATGCAGGATCCGGCCGTCCTTCATGATATGCGCCCGGTCGGCGACCACGTGGTTCAGGATCAGCCCGGTATGCGTGATCACGAGGCCTGAGCAGCGGCGGCCCGCACGGTCCGGCGCGGCGACGATGCGTCGGATGGCTTCGCCGACCGCCGAGACATGCTCCAGATCGACGCCGCTCTCGGGCTCGTCGAACATGAGCAGCCTCGGGTCCTGCAGCATGAGCTTCAGCACCTCCCAGCGTTTGATCTCGCCGCCGGAGAAGCCGACATTCATGTCGCGGCTCAGAAAGGCGTCGAGATCCAAAGCGGCTGCCTCACGGGCGAGCGTCTCCTCGGCACCGAGGGCCGCCGCGAAACTCTGCAGGCTCACGCCCTCGATGCTTGGTGGGCGCTGGTAACCAAGGCCGATGCCAAGGCGGGCGCGCTGGTGCAGATCGAGATCCTGTATCGGCGCGCCGTCAAAGCGGATCTCGCCGCGAACGACCCGGTATGGCGGCAGTCCCATGATCGCGGCCAACAGGCTGGACTTGCCCGAACCATTGGCGCCCAGCAGGACGTGAAGTTCGCCATCAGGCAAATCGAGATCGACGCCATTCAGGATCTGCTTGCCGTCGACGGCAACGCATAGGTTGTGGATCGTCAACATACCGCGCCCCTTGTCCGACTGTTTCAGTAAGAGATCGAAATGCCGGGTGCAGCGATGACATGGATCAAGCGCCGCCGAGGCGACCACCGTGCGGCGGCGGGCGCATCAGGCGTCCCCCTTCCGCTGACCTTCACGAACCCGCGCGCCCGACGGGCACGCCACAACGGCGCGACGGCGCCGGAGCATGCCCCAATTCTTTGCGACAGGTGCCGATTTAGCCTCAAGACGGCGCGTCGATGGGCCTACAGGCCCGCCAATCCCGGCGCCGAGCGTGGTGCGCCTTCGATCCGGGATTGCAGCGTGTCAGCGGCCCATCAGCCGGGCGTGGTTGCGCGCGACGACCTCCTCGACGAAATCGGCGACCGCCCGGACACGGGCCGACGCGACCAGGTCGCTGTGGATGACAAGCCAGAGGTCCTGCGTCATGGCATCCGCCTCGGAGGGGACATGGCGCAGGCTCGGGTCGCCCGCGGCGAGGAAGACTGGCAGAGCGGCGAGCCCAAGCCCGGCCTTGGCAGCGGCGATGTGGCCCTGCAGGCTGGTTACGATGACGGCCGGCTGGCGACCGCTCAGGGCGCGATCGATCCAGGCGGCAGCGGGCAGATCCGCATAATCCTCGGCCCAGGCGATGAAGCTATCCTGCTCGGCCCGACCGAGATCCACCGACTGTCCGTCCCCTGCGCGACGCTCACAGTAGCCCACCGAGCCGAAGAGCCCGTACCGCATCACGCCGAGGCGCTTGACGGTGACGTTGCCATGCCTCGGACGCATGAGGCGGAGCGCGAGGTCGGCCTCGCGGCGGTTGAGGTTGGTCGAGCGGATGTCCGTCGCGATCTCGACCGTCAGCTCGCCATGGCGCGCAAGAAGATCGGGCAGCGCCGGGATCAGCAGGGCCGTCGCCAGGTTCTCCGCCGTCGCGAGGCGCACCCGGCCACGCACCACCGCCGCCGATTTGGCGCCGAGGTCGAAATCGAGCGCCGCGGCCTCGATCCGCTCAGCAGCCTCGAGAAGGCCCCTGCCCTCATCCGTGAGCGCATAGCCAGTCTGTGCGCGCTGAAAGAGACGCAGGCCGAGCGAACGCTCCAACCCCTCGATCCGGCGGCCGATGGTCGAGGCGTTCACGCCGCGCTGCCGCGCCCCACGGTTCAGGCTGCCCGTTCGCGCGACGGACAGGAAGTCAAAGACAGCGTTCACGTCCAGGTTTTGCATTTTTGCAGGATCGCGCTGCAGACCTGCCGGTTCAAGCGCGCTTCATAGGGGCGTATCACGTCGATGAGCGACGCGGAGGCCAGCATGATCGATACCCGCCCAGAGACCCTTCCGGTTCGTAAGCTGGGGACCCGCGGCGGCGGCTTGGCCGTCTCTGCGCTCGGCCTCGGCTGCATGGGGATGAGCGAATTCTACGGCCCGCGCGACGATGCCCAGTCCATGGCAACGCTGAACCGCGCACTGGATCTCGGCATCGGCTTCCTCGACAGCGCGGATACCTATGGGCTTGGCCATAATGAAGAGCTCATCGGCCGCCTCATGGTCGAGCGCGGGCGCGACGCGGTGACGGTCGCCACGAAGTTCGGCATCCGTCGCGAACCCGGCTCCTACGCCCGGGGCATCGACAACAATCCGGCCTTCGTACGTGCCGCGTGCGAGGCATCGCTCCGGCGGCTTGGCACCGATCACATCGACCTTTACTATATCCACCGGATCGAGGCCGGTCGGCCGATCGAGGAGCCCATGGAGGCGCTGGCCCGCCTCGTCGAGGAAGGGAAGGTCCGGCATATCGGGGTCTGCGAGACAAGCCCGGCCACGCTGCGGCGCGCCCATGCGATCCACCCGATCACGGCGCTGCAAAGCGAATACTCGCTTTGGACACGGGAACCCGAGCACGAGATCCTGCCCACCTGCGCCGAGCTCGGCATCGGTTTCGTCCCCTACTCGCCGCTCGGGCGGGGCTTTCTGACCGGTACGATGACCTCGATCGACGCGCTGGCAGAAGACGACTTCCGCCGCAGCAACCCACGCTTTGCCGAGGAGAACATTGCCAGCAACCTGCGGCTGGTCCAGGCGGTTCGCGGTCTGGCGGCGGAAAAGGCATGCACGCCGGCGCAAGTGGCGCTGGCCTGGGTGATGGCCCGTGCGGTTAGGTTCGGTGTTACGATCGTGCCGATCCCCGGCACAAAGCGGTCGACCTATCTCGAGGAGAACACTGGCGCTCTCGGTGTGACGCTCACGCGCGACGACCTCGACCGTCTTGACCAGCTCGTCCCCGTCGGTGCGGCAAGCGGCGAACGCTACACGCCCGAAGGCATGAAGGGCGTGCACGGTTAGCGGGCACCCTCCTTTAACCTTGTGGTTTGGGTCCGAGGCTGACGGGTGGAGCGACACCCTCACTCGTTGCTCTGCTGCACAGTTTTTTGGGCCATAGTCTCTTAAATTCAACATGGTACACGGCACAGTAAATCGGTCGGCACCGTCGGTTTACGGGCAGTGGGATCGGTCGACCTACAACAAGCGCTGAAGTGCCGTGGTCCGCTGACGATCTGGTCCGATGCCACCGTGACCGGGAATGCCACGACGCCATCGCTGAACGCGGCGCCCGTGCCGTCACTTCGCCCCGCCAGAACGACCCGCCAGAACGACCCGCCAGAACACCCAGCCAGAACACCCAGCCAGAACACCCAGCCAGATCGCCCGGATGGAATACCACGCCTTGGATGACCGTCACCGCCCCGGCATACCGGTCACGGATGCTGTGGGGCAAAACCCTTTTGGTCGGAGGAAGCGCCGGCCATCAACCGATATATGCCACGGCACCGATCAGAGGCATTGCGCGGTAGCAGGACTACGCACGACATCGCCCATCTTGGGCAGACCGTTTCCTAAGGTCAGGGCCCATGGATCAGGTAGCCGAGGTGTGCTTCACGGCTTGGAAAACGAGCGGTGTCATGAGCAGTCTCTTCTGGCTGAGCCACGCGCGGATGGCGTGTCTCGAGCCCTGCTTTCCAAGGTCCCACGGCAAGCCTCGGATCGACGGTCGGCCTGTACTGAGCGGGATAATCTTCACCAACCGCAATGACTTGCGCTGGTGTGATGCGCCCCGGGAGTTCCCCGGGAGTACGGTCCGTACAAGACCCTCGACACCCGTTGGAAGCGCTGGAGCGACAGGGGTGTCTTCGCCCGGATCCCGGTGGGACTGTCCGCCGAGGAACCCGAG
>JBCCJI010000057.1:0-5606 GCA_039027855.1 Pseudomonadota bacterium
GGGGGGCTGTGGTGGGTGTGTGGCTTTGGGTTTTCCCGCGGATGGGGGGGGGGGTTCCACCCCCACCGCCCGGGGGGGGGTGGGCGGCCGGGGGGTGGGGGGGGCACCCCCCCACCACTGCGCTTTCCTTGGTTAACCCCGCCCTTGAGCCGGGGTGCACCCCGCCACGGTCACGCCCGCCACCCGCATCGCCGGCACGCTCAGAGCGACCGCATCGAAGGGCCCCCTCATGGACATCCTCGCCACCGCGCTGCCAGCCCTCGGCCAGGCCTTCGCGCTGATCCTTCAGCCCGAGCAGCTGATGTTCCTCGTCCTCGGCGTCGTCCTCGGGCTCTCGGTCGGCGTCTTCCCGGGCCTCGGCGGCATCGCCGGCCTGTCGCTGGTGCTGCCTTTCGTCTTCGGGATGGAGCCGGTCTCGGGCCTCGCGCTGATGGTCGGGTTGATCGCGGTCATTCCGACCTCCGACACTTTCGCCAGCGTGCTGATGGGGATCCCGGGCTCCTCGGCCAGCCAGGCCACGGTGCTCGACGGCTTTCCCATGGCGAAAAAGGGCGAGGCGGCGCGGGCGCTCTCGGCCGCTTTCGTCTCGTCGCTGTTTGGCGGGCTGCTGGGCGCGACGGTGCTGACCTTCTTCATCCTGATCGCGCGGCCGCTGGTGCTGGCTTTCGGCCTGCCCGAGATGCTGATGATCACGCTGCTCGGCCTCTCGATGGTGGCGATCCTCGCCGGGCGGCTGCCGCTGAAAGGGGTTGCTGCCGCCTGCCTCGGCCTGATGGTCGGCACCATCGGCGAGGCGGATGCCGGCGGGTCGCTGCGCATGTCGACCTATGATGTGCCCTATCTGACTGACGGGCTGAAGCTGGTGATCGTGGGTCTCGGTATCTTCGCCGTGCCCGAGATCATCGCGCTGCTCCGCCAAGACCGGGCCATTGCGAAGGACGCGGCGCTCGGCGCGGGGTGGTTCGACGGGCTCCGCGACTGGCTCGCGAACCTGTGGCTCTCGGTGCGCTGCTCGGTGATCGGCGTGTTGGTCGGCGTGATCCCGGGCCTTGGCGGCTCGGTCGTCGACTGGATCGCCTATGGCCATACCGTGCAGACGGCCAAGGACAAGAAGGGCTTCGGCTCGGGCGATGTGCGCGGCGTGATCGGGCCCGAAAGCTCGAACAATGCCAAGGAGGGCGGCGGCCTGGTGCCGACGCTGATCTTCGGTATCCCGGGCTCGGGTTCGATGGCGGTGTTCATCGGCGGGCTGGCACTGCTCGGCTACGAGGCCGGGCCCCAGCTCATCCAGAACAATCTCGACGTCACCTACACCATCGTCTGGTCGCTCGCGATCGCCAATGTCTTCGGCGCGGGACTCTGCATCCTGCTGTCCGGCCAGATTGCCAAGCTGACGACGATCCGCTTCACGCTGCTCGCGCCGTTCCTCTTTATGATGATCAGTTTCGCGGCGTTCCAGTCGCGCCAGTCCATCGGCGATCTGATCGCGCTTTTCGCCATCGGGCTGCTCGGCATCTTCCTCCGCCGGTTTGACTGGTCACGCCCGGCCTTCCTGATCGGTTTCGTGCTGTCGAGCCAGGCCGAGAACTTCTCGTTCCAGGCCTACCAGATCGCCGCCTCGCGCTTTCGCCGCGGGATGGAGCAGGGGCTGGAGTACATCTTCTCGCCCATCGTGATCGTGATCATCATCCTGACGGTGGTCTCGGTCATCGTCGGCATTCGGCAGGCCAAGCAAATCCTGCCCGAGGGCGATGTGCCCATCGGCCGCAAGGTCGCGCCCATGGTCTTCCTCGGTGCGATGACGCTGTATCTGGCGACCAGCCTGGTCGATGCCTGGGGCATCCGGATGCAGACCGACCGGATCTTCCCGATTACCGTCAGCATCGTTGGCCTCGTCGCCTGTCTCGCGCTTTTCGTGCGGATGCTGCGCGGCGGTGCGGGCGATGCGGTCTTCGCCGACCGCGAGGCCTCGGGCGAGGATGCCAATGCGCCCCACGGGCTCTGGGCCACGCTCGCCTGGTTCGCTGGGCTTTTGGTGCTGACCTCGCTCGTCGGTTTCATCCTCGCGCTCGCCGCGTTCCTGGTAGGCTTCCTCAGGGTTCGTGCGCAGGCCGAGTGGCGCCAGGTGCTGATCCTGACGGGCGCGGGGCTGGCACTGATGCTGACCATGGCCGGCGTTCTGAACCGCGATTTCCCGCCTGGGCTGTTGCAGGATGTCGTGGATCTGCCCTGGCCCTTCGGCGGGGGCTGAGGCGTGGCGCTGCGCCTGCTTTGTCTGGATGGCGACGGCATCGGGCCGGAGATCGCGGCGGCGACACGGCGCGTGGTGCAGGCGGCCTGTGACCAGGCGGGGTGCGCCATTGCCTTCGAGCAGGCCGATATCGGCTTCGCGGCGCTCGAGACGACCGGCACGACCTTCCCCGACAGCGTGCTGGAGGCAGCGAAGGCCGCCGATGGCGTGATCCTCGGCCCGGTCAGCCACAACGCCTATCCACCCCGCGAGGAGGGGGGCGTGAACCCGTCCGGCAAGCTCCGCATCGGGCTCGATCTCTATGCCAATATCCGGCCGGCGCGCTCGCATCCTGCGGTGCCGACGCCGACGGGCGCCAAGGTCGATCTGGTCGTGATGCGGGAGAACACCGAGGGCTTCTACGCCGACCGGAACATGGCTTCGGGCCCTGCCGAGATCATGGTGAGCGACGGTGTCGCCGTCGCCATGCGCCGGATCACGCGCCATTGCTCGGCCCGCATCGCCGAGGCGGGCTTTCGTCTGGCCGTGGAGCAGGGGCGGGGTCGGGTCACCGCGATCCACAAGGCCAATGTGATGCGGCTAAGCGACGGGCTGTTTCTGGAGGAGACCCGCGCTGCTGCGGCCCGCTATCCCGACATCGCCTACGACGAGATGCTGGTCGATGCCGCCGCCGCGCATCTCGTGCGTGATCCCGGCCGGTTCGGCGTGCTGATAGCGACCAACATGTTCGGCGACATCCTGTCGGATCTGGCTTCTGAGCTTTCGGGCGGTCTCGGCCTTGCCGCCTCGCTCAACCGGGGCGATGCCCATGCGGTGGCCCAGGCGCAGCACGGCTCGGCGCCCGATATCGCGGGGCAGGGGGTGGCGAACCCGGCCTCGCTGATCGCCTCGGCCGCGATGCTGTTGGCCCATCTCGGGCAGGGCAGGGCGGCCGATCTGATCACCGCCGGGCTGGACAGCGCCCTGACGCGCGCCGATACCCGGACCCGTGACCTCGGCGGGAGTGCAGGTACCGACGCGATGACCGACGCGATCATTGAAGCCATCACCGCGACCTCCCTCCCCGCGACCTCCCTCCCCGCGACCCCCCTCCCCGCGACCGACGGAGCGCGCGCATGACCGATCAGACGGCGATCCCCTTCCTGTTCATGCGCGGCGGCACCTCGCGGGGCCCGTATTTCCGGCGCGACCACCTGCCCGATGATACCGAGACGCTGTCCGAGGTGCTGATGGCCGCCGTCGGCGCCGGCCATCCGGTCAATATCGACGGCATCGGCGGCGGGGTGGCGGTGACGACCAAGGTCGCCATGCTCAGCCGGTCCGAGGACGACTGGGCCGATATCGACTATTTCTTCGCCCAGGTCGCGGTGGATGAGCGGCTGGTCGACTACAAGCCGACCTGCGGCAACATCCTGTCGGGTGTCGGCCCCGCCGCCATCGAGATGGGGCTGATCGAACCCGAAGACGGCGAGACCACCATCCGCATCCGCGCCGTCAACACCGGGGCCCGCGTCGTCGCTACGATCCAGACCCCGGGCGGGCGCGTGCGCTACGACGGCGAGACGGCGATCGACGGCGTGCCGGGCATCGCAGCACCCATCGGCTTGCAGTTCATGGACACCGTTGGCGGGGTGACCGGCGCCTTCCTGCCGACCGGCAACTTGATCGACGAGATCGACGGCATCCAGGTCACCTGCATGGACGTGACCATGCCCATGGTGATCGCCCGGGCCGAGGATTTCGGCCTGACCGGCCATGAGAGCCGCGACGAACTGGACGCCAACGAAGCCTTCTACGCCCGGATGGAGCCGATCCGCATCGAGGCCGGGCGCCGCATGGGGCTTGGCGATGTCACGAAGTCGGTGACGCCGAAATTCGGCCTGCTGGCCCCGGCGCGGTCGGGCGGCACCATCGCGACGCGCTACTTCATGCCGTGGAAATGCCACCCCACCATGGCCGTCACCGGCAGCCAGTGCCTGGCGAGCTGCGTGTTGACCCCTGGCAGCGTGGCGAGCGGCATGGCCGCGATCCCGAACGAGACGCCGGCGACGATCACCCTCGAACATGCCTCCGGCCAGATCGACGTGCTGGTGGATTTCGAGAACGGCGCCAATGGTTTCGAACTGCGCTCCGCCGGTGTCGTCCGCACCGCCCGCAAGCTTGCCGAGGGCAGCATCTTCGTGCCCGGCGGCATCTGGGCAGGCCATTAGGGAGGGGCCCGGATGAGCGACCGCCGTGATCAGACCGGCGCCGGCGTCAAGGCGCTCTCCATGACACACCGCGCGCTGTCATGAAGGTCCATATCCTCGACGACTGGTTCGACACGCTGCGCACACTGCCCTGTTTCGCGATGCTGGGCGGGCATGATGTGACCGTCTGGACCGATCACGAGCCCGATCCCGCCCGGCTGGCCGAGAGGGTGGCCGAGGCCGAGGTGCTGGTGCTGTTCCGAGAGCGCACCAAGATCACCGCCGATCTGGTCGCGCAGTTGCCCAACCTGAAGCTCGTCAGCCAGCGCAGCGTCTATCCGCATATCGATGTCGACGCGCTGACCCGGCAGGGCGTGGTGCTGTGTTCGAACATGCATGTTGGCACGCCGTCCTATGCCGCGGCCGAGCTGACGCTGGCGCTGATGCTCGCCTCCTACCGGCAGATCCCCCAGCAGGTGGCCTCGATCCGCGCGGGCGGTTGGCAGATGGGCGTGGGGCGCACCATGCGGGGGCGGATGCTCGGGCTGTACGGCTATGGCCGGATCGGGCGCGCGGTGGCGGGCTATGCCCAGGCGCTGGGCATGCAGGTCCAGTGGTGGTCGTCCGAGGCCGGGCGCGCGCGGGCCTTGGCCGATGGCGTGCGGGTGGCGGAGAGCCGGGAGGCGTTCTTCGCGACCTCGGACATCGTCAGCGTCCATGTCCGCCTGAAGCCCGAGACGCGGGGCATCATCACGGCGGCCGATCTGGCGTCGATGGGGGAGCGGGCGCTCTTTGTGAACACCTCGCGCTCAGGCCTCGTCGAGGCGGGCGCGCTGGAGGCAACCTTGCTGGCCGGCCGTCCCGGCCATGCAGCGGTCGATGTCTACGATACCGAGCCGCTGACCGACCCGGCCCACCCGCTGCTGACCAATCCCAACGTGCTGCCCATGCCCCATGTCGGCTATGTCACCGAGGACGAGTTCGAGCTGCAGTTCTCCGACATCTTCGAGCAGGTGGTGGCCTTTGCCGCCGGCGATCCGGTCCATGTGATCAATCCCGAGGCGTTGCCGCGGTGATCCGTGGTGGGGGGGGGGGGGGGGCCCCACCCCCGCCGCGAGCCCCCGCAGGGGGGGGGTGGGGCGCCCCCCCCCCCCACCCACCCCCCC